>CAKQMS010000004.1 GCA_934254985.1 uncultured Prevotella sp.
AATCATGTATCGTTTGGCAACTCAGTTTTTGGGTTAGCATCTGCACAGCCCTCCACAGGGTTTGTCGGGTGCGCCGATATTTCTCGTTTATATTGTTATTCATTATCATTCACTATCAAAGATACTACTTTGATACAATACAACATCTCTTTAAAACAAAAGCACCTTCAAAAGCACAGACTTTGTATTCTGAACTCTTGAAGGTGCATCAATGACAAGTATTATTTCACGATTACCTCATCGCCTTTTATTTCATATTCTAATTCAGGAACCAAATTCTTAATCACAGACATAGCGCCTTTCAATGTTTCGCCACGGTTGAAATGAATGGTAACCTTAGTATTCTGATAACGCTTAGAGACGAAGTTGAACTTAACGCCGTAGGTGCTACCCATGATATTTGCAGCCTCAGCCAACGTTACATCATTAAGGTCAATCTCCTTATTGCGCCAACTTAATCCATCGTTATCAGCAGCCACGCGTTGAATCTTCACCGCCTTTGTCTTTACATTATATACCAGTTGGTCGTTAGGACTCATACTATACACTTTGTCTTTTTGTCCTATAATGCGAAGCTCTATCTTTCCTGTTTTAAGAGTTGTAGACACCTCGTCGGCATTGGTATACGAAGATACTGCAAAAGAAGTTCCCAAGTCTGTAATCTCAAAATGAGCAGTACTGACATGGAATGGTTTATTGTCATCATGCTTGATATCAAAGAACGCCTCACCCGAGAGGAAAACCTTTCGCTCTTTAGCTCCCTTGAAAGAAGAAGGATAGAGAAGCACCGAACTCTGACTAAGCTTTACCTTAGTACCATCCGACATAGCAATAAGCTGGGTTTCGTCGTTGGTAGTATGCTTTTGAACCATCGATATCAATTTCATATCATCGAGGTCGTTACTCATATCTATATACATCTTTCCGAAAGCAATCAGCATAACCAGCGGTATGATAATAGCGGCAAATCTTGCGAAATGGAAGATATGAAGTTGCTTTGCTTTTGTTTCTTCCTCTGCACCGTCAGCCTCTAACAGGCGCTTATAAGCTGCCGAAATGGCATCTTCGCTCATACAAGCAGATTCAGCCTGATTCCACAAAGAACTCAAAGCATCATTTACCTCTTTGTCATCTTGTGTGCCAGACACCCTCTCCAACACTCTTTCTTTTATTTCGTCAGACACATCGTGGTCTGCATAATAATCAATTATATCCCTTATCTTTGTACCCATAATAAAACTCTCTTTTAAATATAAGACATGTTACAATGGCGTTACACCCAATGCCAAGGTAACAAAATCATCAGATAGACGGCTTTTTTAATTTCTTTAAGAGCCAAATTTAGATGATTCTCTACCGTTTTCTTCTGCAATCCCAGGCGTTGAGCTATCTCATCGTTCTTTAGATGTTGCTCACGGCTCATTCGATAAATCATCTGTCGCTGTTGCGGCATATTCTCTACCACCATATCTATAAGCAGTTGGGTATCTTTTGCCACCACATCGTCAAGTGGCGAACTTGAATTAGAGAAACTTTCTGATAAGCTGTCTATATCTATAGGTATGATATGTTTCGAGGATATGTAGTTGATGACAGTATATTTAGCTAATATAAAAAGGTAGGAGTCGAAGTCTTTGATATCGGCAAATTTCTCTCGTTTGTGCCACACCTTAAGGAAAATGAGTTGGCAGACATCGTCAGCATCATCCTCATTTTTCAATAGCATAGCTACAAAACGATGTACCTTGGGATAAAACCTTCGAAACATTGTTTCGTAAGCCTTTTTATCTCCTCTTGACATCGATAATATAACTTCCTTTTCTATTTCCATCCTTTTAGGAGCTAAATATTAAGTGTGTTAATAGTCTTTCTTGATAAAGAATTAGTATTTGCAAAATTAAACAAAATATTCGACTTTACAAGACTTTGACTGTAATATTTCATTTAAATGAACTAAAATGAACTTGTGTGGTAATTATATTTTTCATATCTTTGCAAACAGAATATAAATTCTCTTACATAAAATAAAAGTACGTATGCCAAAGCGGGGGCTTAAAAATACAATCAACTATAACGAGCTAACGTATGAAAACAGACGTAAGTTGGCTGACGAATACATCTATACCAACGCTTTCAGTTATAAATGGAAAACAGACAATAATAGATGAAGAAAACAATAACGATATTAACATTTCTCTCGCTCCTACTCACAATATGGGCAGCAGTTCTATGGCTGCTGCCTTCTGCTGCCGACATAACGAATACCAATAAGACAAGATACGGACTAAACGAGGGACTCGAACTGGTAGAGCTAAACAATGGCGCTACTGGCAAGCGTTATGTCGTTGAAGATGCCAACGGCAACGAGATCTTCACTATTCCATTGCGCAACTGCATGTTAGATACTCGCTATCGCAATGGTCAGCTACGCTTCCGTGAACTCGCCACTCGTCGCGAAGGATTCATAGATCGTGACGGTATTGTTACCTTTACCACTACTGCTGCCGACAGCATATTGCCTAAGGATATGCAGACAGCAGCAACAATAGCTCAAGCAAGCAATGAGGCAAATAGCGGAAATAATGCCTATCAGAAAGCGTCTGTATCAAATGGCAAGGGGGCGCAATCAATACCTACAGTATCGCTACAGAAGATTGCTAAAGACAACCCTTTCTATAAAGAGGCGGCAAAGGTGTTAGCAGGTAAGCTAAGCGTTGAGGATACCAAGAACCGCAAGATGATACTCAACTATTGCGAACATTTCCGCACCGCATACACAACCAAGGATATTCCTTTCCTGCGCCAAGTGTTTAGCGACAAAGCACTCATCATAGTTGGCAACATGGTGAAGCCTGCTGTCGACAATGGTAAATGCCAAGCAGGAGGTAGCCGTGTGACATACGCTATACATTCAAAGCGTAACTACCTGTTGCGACTATCGAAGGTGTTTGATATGAACAAGAATGTTGATGTGAGGTTTTCCGACTTCCGCATAATGCGCCACCCTACTATGGACGGCATATATGGCGTTACGCTACGTCAACAATATAAGAGCGACAGATATAGCGACGACGGCTATCTGTTTTTGCTTTGGGACTTTAGGGATAAGACTATGCCTCTAATCCATGTTCGCACATGGCAACCTGCAGAAGCCATACACGACACCAACGATATTATAAACATCCAGGATTTTAATCTTGAATAAATATGAAACATCTGATACACCTCATACTACTAATAGGATTTATATTTCCAGTAAAGCTTATGGCTCAGGAGTTTTCTGTAGAAAGCTTCCGACAGCTACCTAATGATGTTAGCGCTTTCATCAATGTGGTATACGACCTGAATGATGATGCCTGCGCATTGGTAAAGGTAATAGCACCGACCGACTTTGCCTTCTCTACTCCATTGGGAATAGTGAAGCGCAAGGATGAAGTTGGCGAGATATGGCTATATATACCTAAAGGCAGTAGGATGCTAACATTGAAGCATCCGGAATGGGGTGTGCTACGCGACTATAGGTTTGACAAACCATTGGAGAGCCACATGAGCTATGAGTTGCGCCTCAACCTGCCGAAGCCTCAGATAACAGAGTTTCACGACACTATAGAGACCATAAAGACCGACACTATAACCATAGAGCGTATGCGCCCAAGGGTGCCATTAAAGTTCCACACCCTTGCCACAGTTGCTATGCACAAGGAGGGTCCATCGTATGGTGTATTCTTTGCTATGATGCGCCGAAACGGCTTCTTTCTCCATTATAGTAGCAACATGAAAAGCTTGGGCAACACCATAGGCTCTTGCAATAAAGATGGAGACCTGGAAGGCGAAACTATTCGCCCATACTATTCGGGTAACACCCGCCACACCAACTACTCTATTACTGCAGGAGCTATACACAACATCTATCGTGGCATCTGCCTTTTCGAAGGTGTTGGCTATGGCAAATATGCTACAGCATGGCAACTTAGCGAAAGCGAAGGTGGCGGATATCTACGCAACGAAGGATTGAGCAAGGAGGGTGTGGCAGGCGAAATTGGTTTGCTTGCTTCGATAGGCAAAATAAGCTTTTCTGTTTCTGCCATCACCATTGCCGCCAAACAATGGCAGGCATGTGTAGGAATAGGAATTAAAATATGAGAAAGGAGACTGCTGACATGAAATTATATACCTCAAATCCCATCATATTTTTATTATGTGCGATATGCCTGCTTACAGCATGTAGCAATGAGGATAAGCCAAGTAGCTTTGAGCCTCATCTACTCACACTACCTGCAACAGACATTATGCGCAATTCTGCTACTCTCCATGGAGATATCAGCCTGGAGGGAAATACAGCTATGCCTTCGCTATCGTTTCGCTATGGCACATCTGCGGATATGACAAATGAGACTCCCGTGGTAAAAGCAACAGGCAACGAGGTGTTATACGGCATAGATGGTCTGACTGCTGGCACCACCTATTATTATATGTTACAAGCCAACAATGGCAGAGTGACGCTGAATAGTGAGCCACTATCATTCACCACCATGCCAAACGAGAAACCATCGGTATCAAACCCTGAGGTGTTGAGCTACGGACCAACGAGCGTAATCTTGGGTTACGACATAACATCAGACGGTGGCGAAGATGTAATAGAAACAGGATGCTATTATGCTAAAGCCGATGATAACGATGACGAAAAGCGAAAGATAATACTGGAAGAATATACCCCAGGAAGCCACAATCTGCAGATTTGTATAAACGCATTGAAGCCATATACAAACTATCAGTTTTGGACATACGCAACAAACAGACCTGGCGAGACAGTGAGCAAACCAATATATTTCACTACGACAGATGCTATAAAGCTACTTGAGGCAGGAGTGTTGAGCTCTATCATTGGCGATGGCATAAACAACTACACGAAGCTGACGATAGCAGGATGTTTAAATGGCGACGATATAGTTTTGCTACGCAAGATGGCAGGTGTAGATACAGAAAATACTGCTACCCAAGGCAAACTAAGCGAACTAAATTTGGCAGAAGCACACTTTATAGAAGGAGGTTCACCATTCGGACCATATAATCGCCATACCGAAACCAACGTGGTTAGCCAAGGTATGTTTGCATATTGTCCACATCTCAGCAAGATAACTCTTCCTACCGATGTAACAGGCATAGAGAAGGATGCCTTTGAGGGTTGCACTTCACTACGAAATATAGAAATACCAGCAAATATCAGCATGTTGCTACCTTCGAGTGGATGCACAGCTTTAGAGACTATTAGCGTATCAAAAGCAAATACTCACTATTCGAGCGTTGATGGCGTGCTACTAAATGCTGATGCAACCAGCATAGTATGGTTTCCGTTAGGAAAGAAGGGTGACTATACTTTGCCTGCAACAGTAAACAGCATTGGCGACTATGCTTTCAAGGAATGCAACATAGAGAATTTTATTCTTCCCGATGCACTAACAAAGATTGGACAAGGAGCTTTCATGAATAGCAAGATAAAGGAAGTTAGCTTGCCAGATAAGTTGAAGAGCATACCTACAGGAACATTCCAAGGATGCAAACAGCTGAAAATAGTAAGGATGGGAACAAAGACAGAACTGATTTCAGACTACGTCTTCGACAACTGTCCACTAACAGATATATACATAGATGCTCCTACCCCACCAGTATGCAATTCGAAGGCTTTTGCTACAAGTGGCGAGGACTTCCTAAAGACTTGCATTCTCCATGTTCCAAAAGGCAAGAAGACTATGTATAGATACAACAGCAACTGGGGACAATTTCAACATATCGTAGAACAATAAAACCAAATACTATGACAAATCCAGAAATAGAAGAGCTAAAATCACTCGTAGAACAAAAATATGGTAAGCTATTGGCAACCACAACCGATTTTGAAGGATTTACTTTGCATCTTGAGAAGGCAACAGGTAAAACAGTGTCGTCATCAACACTAAAGCGACTATATGGCTATGTTGGCGATAGCCATAAGCCACGTATCAACACCCTGGATGTGCTTTCTGAATATCTTGGTCATAAAAACTATATGGAATATGTGAAATGGCTGAAGACAAGTGTGAAATACAACTCATCGTATTTCAAATCGCCTCAGCTTGTGAGCAACGAGCTACACGAAGGAGCAAAGATTTCTATTGGTTGGAGCCCTAACCGCTTACTTAAGCTAAGGTATCTTGGTGATAGCATCTACGAAATAGAAGAAGCCGAAAACAGCAAGCTCATAGCTGGCGACCGCTTCACTACAGGATGTTTTATCAAAGAACAGCCACTATATTTGCCATACATAGAGCGCAATGGTGAACGTACATCACCATTCGTAGCAGGAAGAAACGGAGGACTCACAATTATCAAAGTTGAATCAAACGGCGATTTATAGTAGTAAACATGAATAACAACGACTCAGCAACAGAAACAACAAATACGCGTCCGACATCTGGATTTACAATAAACATCAAAGAGATGACAGATGCCGACCCTATGCTTGGAAACAACGAGTATAAGAATCTTAAGGAGTTCTATGTCTCGGAATCTGGTCATGCCAGACTTTTCACAGCCACAAAATATGGGAAGCGCTTCATGCTGAAATGCCTGAAGAAGGACTTTCTGTATACTCCTGTATACCAGCAGGCGCTGAGCAAGGAGTTTGAAATAGGATTGCAACTCGAGCATCCCAACATCTGTCACACTATAGAGTTGGAACAGGTAGACAGGCTTGGTACTACTATCGTAATGGAATATGTAGATGGCGACAACCTGCAGACACTTATCGACAGACAGCAAATAACACCATCGTTGGCAGAAAAGATCGTTGGTCAGCTTATGGATGCATTGGAATATATGCACAACAAGCAGATTATTCACCGCGACCTGAAACCATCAAACATCATGGTGACACACAATGGGCAGAATGTGAAGATTATCGACTTTGGACTCTCCGATAGCGACTCCTTCTATGTTCTCAAAACTCCAGCAGGAACTTCAGGCTACATAGCTCCCGAGCAGCTATTGCCAGGAGCAAAGTCGGAAGCAAGAGCCGACATCTATTCTTTGGGCTGCGTAATCAATGATATTGCTAACGTTACCAATAGCAACAAACTAAAAAAGATGGCTGCACTATGCACCACACGCGACACAAACCTTCGTCCACAAAGCATCAACGATCTGCGCAGCCATTCCTTCAGTTCGTCACGCTATATAATAGCAACAATCATCCTCGCCATCTACTGTCTAATCATGGCTGGCATCATCGTTGCTACTTATTATAATAGGAGTAAGCAAGCAGAAGAAGCAACAGCCATTCCTCAAACTCAAAATGACGATAGCAATAAATGGAATGACAACAAGATTGTAGACTATCAGCAGTGGTAAGGGGGAGAAGGTTTAAGTCATACTAACAAACAAATATATCATCATGACACAAGAAACGAAGCATACGGGATATCGTAGCAAAGAATATGGTATTCCAACAAAACGCTACTGCCAATGTCTTGAACTTAGAGACAACCAGGAGCTAATAGCAAAATATCGTGAAGTTCACGACGAAGAGCATGTGTGGAAAGAAGTTATCGAGGGAATACGCCAAGTAGGAATCCTCGAAATGGAAATCTATATAGCAGGCACCCACCTTGTGATGATAGTAGATACAGCTATAGACTTTGACTGGAATACTGCTATGGCAAAACTCGCCACCCTACCTCGCCAAGCTGAATGGGAAGCTTTTGTTTCTGAATTCCAAGGCTGCGCCAAAGATGCTACATCAGATGAGAAATGGCAGTTGATGGATAGAATGTTCAGACTATACTAAGACTGAAAGGCTATAAGAAATGATTGTTTCGATATAGCAAATAGACTTTGCAACCAAGTTGCATAACATTTCCCATACCTTTGCACACAGAAATAACAATAAAGCAAAGATATGGGAAATTGTTGTAATACACAAAGTGGTTGCGGATGCAACCATAAGCATGACCACAATCATGGTCATAGTCATGAACATAGTCATAGCCATGAGCACGATGGATTAAAAAGTAAGGTAGTGCTTATTGGCACAACAATATTATTGCTTGTCGGTGCAGCGCTGATAGAGCATTCTATGCATCTTGCAACATGGCAGTTGTTGCTTATTTACCTTGTTCCATATATTCTTGTTGGTCACGACACACTGAAGGAGGCTGCAGAAGGAATAATGAAAGGCGACATGTTTAACGAAGACTTCTTGATGTCGGTAGCCACTATCGGTGCTCTTGCCATAGGTTTTCTGCCTGGTAGCGACAATGAGTTTATGGAGGCTGTCTTCGTGATGTTGTTCTTCCAGATAGGTGAACTATTCGAAGGCTATGCCGAAGGAAGAAGCAGAGACAGCATATCGCATTTGATGGAGATAAAGCCTGATGTAGCCAACGTAGAGCGCAATGGTAATACTATGCAGGTATCTCCAGAGGAGGTAGCGATAGGCGAAACTATCGTTATCAGACCAGGCGAGAAAGTGCCTTTGGACGGTAATGTGATTGAAGGTCAATCGGCTCTAAACACCATTGCGATAACAGGCGAGAGTATGCCACGACAGATTACCGAGGGCAACGAGGTGATATCGGGATGTATCAATATATCGGGAGTTATCAAGGTGCAGACCACTAAGACTTTCGGAGAGAGCACTGTATCTAAGATTATCAATCTCGTAGAGAATGCTAATGAAAACAAGTCGAAGAGCGAATCTTTCATCACACGCTTCGCCCATGTATATACACCTATTGTAGTATTCTTGGCTGTGGCATTGGCTTTCGTGCCACCTATTTTCTCTGCTGCAGGCTATGCCGAAAGCTTCCCTCTTTGGCTCAACCGCGCATTGATATTCCTCGTCGTTTCTTGTCCTTGCGCACTTGTCATCAGCGTACCATTGACATTCTTTGGTGGTATAGGCGGAGCTTCACGCAATGGTATATTAATAAAAGGTAGCAACTATATGGATGCCCTTGCCAACCTCTCTACAGTTGTATTCGATAAGACAGGCACCCTTACTCATGGACAATTCGAGGTAGAAGCAATACATCCAGAAAACTATGATGCCCATGAATTGCTACATATGGCTGCCCACGTGGAGCATTTCACAACCCATCCTATAGGTGCTGCACTAAGAGATGCTTTCCCTAACGAGGCTACCGATGGTTGCGAGATAACAGAAGTAGAAGAGATTGCAGGACAAGGCATAAGAGCAAAGGTGGGCAACCACACAGTTTGTGTGGGCAACACAAAGATGATGGATAGCATAGGAGCAAAATGGCACAACTGCCACAAGGTGGGAACAATTATCCATATTGCTATTGACGGCATCTACGCTGGTCATATCATTATCAACGACAAGATAAAAGAAGATAGCAAAGAGGCTATCTCACAACTAAAGGCTCTTGGAGTTGGCAAAACTGTGATGTTAACTGGCGACAGAAAGGAAGTGGGAGAACATGTAGCCCAACAACTGCATATCGATGAATATCATACAGAGCTGTTGCCAACAGATAAGGTTTCTCACATGGAGCGTTTAATAAACGAGAAGCCTGCAGGTAGCACTCTCGCCTTTGTTGGCGACGGTATCAACGATGCACCTGTATTGAAGCGTGCAGACGTAGGTATCGCTATGGGCGCTTTTGGTAGCGATGCCGCAATAGAAGCTGCCGACGTGGTGTTGATGGATGATAAACCAAGCAAGGTGGCAACAGCCATAAGCATAGCTCGTCGCACTATCAGCATAGCTCATCAGAATGTATGGTTTGCTATAGGCGTAAAGGTAGCTATCTTACTCCTTGCCACAGTAGGACTTGGCACCATGTGGATGGCAGTGTTTGCCGATGTAGGCGTAACGGTATTGGCAGTACTGAATGCGATGAGAGCATTGAAGGTTAGATAGTATCAGCCTTTCTTCTTTCTGCATTCAGGACAGATGCCACGAATAATGAAGTTCATGCTATGGAGTTCGAAGTCGGAGGGCAACTCCACACATGGCAATGGCATATCGTGAAGACAAATCATAGAATGACAGTGCTCGCAATAGAAATGCATATGCTCGTCGTCATCGACATCCTCGTCGTGACTATGGCATAGTTCGTATTTCACTCCACCCTCTCCATCTTCTATCACATGCACCAAATGATGCTGTTTGAAGACTACAAGAGTGCGAAATATCGACGACTTATCCAACGACAATATGCTGTATTCCAGCTCTTTCATAGACACAGGCTTGCCAGCACTATCTAAAGCTCGGACAATGATGATGCGGTTTGCCGTTGGTTTTATGTCATGCAGAAGTAGCAGTTGCTCGTATTTGTTTTGCTCCATAATCAAAAATAACTAAAATCATACGCAAAGGTATGCGATTTACTATAAACGGCGACATATGAAAGAGTTAACAATATATAACACAACATCTATATGTCGCTTATTATTAGTAATTTTGCAGCATAATTTTAATATGAAGAACAGAAACCTAATAGCGATGCTTGTGTTGCCAGTAGTAATACTATTACTATTGTTGCCAGCAATACCTCACCATCATCACGATGGGGAGATATGCACCACTATAGAATATTGCAACCACGACCATTGCGCCAACGAAGCTCATTCTCATCATCATGGCGACAATACAACCTGTGTTGCAGAGAGCGATTTCTTCATATCCCAACATCATTCTACTGACAGTAATATTGCTGTTAAGCACGTACTTTTATTTGTAAATATCATAGGTAGTCTTGTCTTCGGCGACATGGCTATCAGCACTTGTAAAGCCGAAACTAAGAAGACTTCATTTTATAAATCTATTGGTTTATATAGCTATAGAAGCCTCCGTGCACCTCCTGCTTTTTAAAGGTAAAAAGACCTTTGAAAGGTAAAAAGGTAAAAAAGTAAAAAAGACCTTTAAAAGGTAAAAGCCTTAAAAGTAAAAACAGTAAAATCATTTATTATTTTAATCATGAACAAACTTTATATGTTGCTCATGATGATTGCTGCGTTTGCATTTGCAAGCTGCGGCAGTCATAATCATGACGACCACAAAGAAGGTGAAGAACATGCTGAAGGCGAACATGAACACAAGCATGAACACGAAGGAGAAATAGTAATTAACGAGAAACAAGCTAAAGAGGCAGGCATAACCATTGAAACTGTAGCTGCAGCACCATTCAGAGCTGCTATATTGGTAAGCGGACAAATTGTTGCAAGCCAAGGTGATGAGCAAACTATCGCTGCCACATCTAACGGTATTGTGAAGTATGCTAATGCTTCGATAACTGAAGGTACTGCCGTAAAGGCTGGTCAGACCATTGCGTCTGTATCTGCTAAGAACATACAAGATGGCGACCCAATGGCTAAAGCCAAGGCTGCATACGAAGTTGCAAAAAGCGAATATGAGCGTGCTAAAGCTCTCGTTGGCGACAAAATAATATCGCAAAAGGAGTTTGGACAGATAAAGATGCAATACGAGACAGCCCGTGTGGCATACGAGGCGCAAGCAAGGAACTCTACAGCAGCAGGCATATCAGTATCGTCACCTATGAGTGGATATATCAAGACTCTCTTGGTAGCTCAAGGCGAATATGTTGCCGTAGGTCAGCCTATAGCAATTGTTACTAATAGCCGCAAGCTGCAGTTGCGTGCCGACGTTCCTTGCCATCAAGCTCAATCATTGGCAACCATCGGTAGCGCCAACTTCCGCATGGCAGGTAGCGACAGAGTATATAGTCTCGACAATATGCATGGCCGCTTGCTCTCGTATGGCAGAAGCGTTGCTGCAGGTTCTTCGTTTGTACCTGTAAACTTCGAATTCGACAACATCGGCGACATCATATCTGGCGCCTATGCTGAGGTGTGGTTGCTCTCTAAGGAGCAAGCCAACATCATCTCTGTACCTGTGGAGGCGCTGACCGAAGAGCAGGGAGCAAAGTTTGTATATGTACAGATAGAACATGATGCATATATGAAGCGCGAAGTATCTACAGGAGCATCTAACGGAAAGCGTATAGAGATAGTGAGCGGACTTAAGGCAGGCGAAAAGGTGGTGAGCCATGGGGCATATACCGTGAAGTTGGCTTCTGCTTCGAAAGCTATTCCTGGACATACCCACAACCACTAAACATAGGGCGATATGTTGAACAAGATAATTAGTTTTTCGCTCCACAACCGTCTGGTGATACTCATATCTGCGGTATTGCTCATGATAGTTGGCATCTACACAGCCAAACACATGGATGTAGACGTATTCCCCGATCTCAATGCCCCTACGGTGGTAGTGATGACCGAGGCTAATGGTATGGCACCAGAAGAGGTTGAACAACTCGTCACCTTTCCTGTAGAAACAGCGGTAAATGGAGCCACCGATGTGCGTCGTGTGCGTTCATCGTCGACAACAGGTTTTTCTATCGTTTGGGTGGAATTCAATTGGGGTACTGATATTTATCGTGCACGCCAGATAGTATCAGAAAAGATAACAGCCATAAAAGACCAACTGCCAAAGACTGTGGGGGCACCAACTCTCGGTCCACAGTCGTCGATACTTGGTGAGCTGATGTTTGTGGCAGTAACCTCTGATACCACTTCTCTTCGCGACCTGCGTACACTTGCCGACTGGACCATTCGTCCACGATTGCTTGCCACAGGTGGTGTGGCTCAGGTGTCGGTATTGGGTGGCGATGTGAAGGAATACCAGATATTGCTCGACCCATTGCGCATGAAGCATTATGGTGTAGCACTCAACGATGTGAATGCAGCAATGCAAGATATGAACCGCAACACTTCGGGTGGTGTGCTATATGAATATGGTAACGAATATATTGTGCGTGGCGTAAGCGCCACAAATAATATAGAGGCGCTAAAGAAAGCATTGGTGAAAGGTTCGGGCAACACCGCTATCACCATTGGCGATATAGCGACGGTAAAGGTTGGCAACCATGCTCCTAACATGGGTACGGCATCGCTAAATGGCAAACAATGCGTGATGATGACTGTGACAAAACAGCCAAGCACCAGCACCATAGACCTATCAAGCAAGATTGACCTTGCACTCAACGATGTGCAGAAGTCGCTACCTGCCGACGTGAAACTCAGCACCGACGTATATCGTCAGGAGCGTTTCATCAATAGCAGTATCGACAATGTCAAGGAGTCGCTCTATGAAGGTGGCTTCTTTGTGGTGATAGTGTTGTTTATATTCCTTATGAATGTGCGCACCACATTGATTTCTCTCGTCACCATACCTCTGTCGTTGGTGATGTCGATATTGGTGCTCCATTTTATGGGTCTCACCATCAACACCATGAGCCTTGGCGGTATGGCTATAGCGATAGGTTCGCTTGTCGATGATGCCATTGTGGATGTAGAGAATGTATATAAACGACTGCGCGAAAACCGAATGAAGCCTGAAGACAAACGACAGCCACTGATAAACATCGTTTTCGAAGCTTCCAAGGAGGTTCGCTTGCCTATTCTCAATTCCACATTGATTATCATCGTGAGCTTCATTCCTCTTTTCTTCCTTACAGGCATGGAGGGCAGACTGCTCGTACCATTAGGTATAGCCTTTATCACAGCTCTTTGTGCATCCACACTCGTTGCCCTAACCCTCACCCCTGTATTGTGTAGCTATCTTCTCGGTAGCGGCAAGGGGCAGATGCGTGAGCCAAAGGTGGCAGAATGGCTTAAGGGTCATTATACAAAGGCTTTGGAATGGGCTATCAATCACCGCAAAGTGGTATTGGGTTCGGCAGCCTCTTTGTTTGTAGTGGCATTGATAGTATTCGCTTCGTTGGGTCGCAACTTCCTTCCTCCATTCAACGAGGGTTCGTTTACCATCAATGTAAGCACATTGCCCGGCATATCTCTCGCTGAATCCGACCGCATAGGTAATAAGGTGGAACAACAGTTGCTCTCGATACCAGAAATAAATACCGTGGGCAGAAAGACCGGACGTGCAGAACTCGATGAGCATGCCTTAGGAGTTAACGATACTGAGATAGAAGCTCCATTCACTCTTACCGACCGCAGCAAGGATGAGGTGTTGGCAGATGTGCGCCATAAGCTCGAAGCCATACCAGGCATAAATGTTGAAGTTGGCGCTCCTATCACCCACCGTATTGATGCTATGCTATCGGGTACTCGCGCCAATATCGCTATCAAGGTGTTTGGCGACAACCTCAATCGCATGTATGATATCGGTAACAAGATAAAGGAAGAGATTTCTGGCATCGAAGGTATTGCCGACCTCAACGTAGAACAGCAGGTGGAGCGTCCGCAGCTACAGATAATTCCGAAGCGAGATATGCTGGCACGCTACGGCATAACCATGGCTGACTTTGGCGAAATGGTAAGCACATTGCTGGCTGGCGAAGCGGTGTCGACAGTTTACGAAGGCAACAAATCGTTCGACCTTATGTTAAAAGTCGACGACAACCAGCATGCATCTATCGACGAGATTCGCAATATGCTGATAAATGCCGACGGACAGATGATACCACTGTGCTATGTTGCTGACGTGAAATCGGCTACTGGTCCTAACACCATCAACCGCGAGAATGTAGCTCGCAAGCTTGTTGTCTCGGCAAATGTTTCTGGTCGCGACTTGGTGGGTGTAGTGGATGACATACAGAAGAAGATAGATAGCAGCATACAGCTACCGGAGGGCTATCATATAGAATATGGTGGACAGTTTGAGAGCGAGAAGTCGGCATCGCAGACCTTGCTTATCACATCGATAATCTCTATCATCATCATCTTCCTGTTGCTATTCAATCAGTTCCGCAACCTTCGCGAGTCGTTGGTGATATTGCTCAATCTGCCTTTGGCACTTATCGGTGGTGTGTTTGCGGTATGGCTATCTAATGGTATGCTAAGCATTCCTGCCATCATAGGCTTCATATCTCTCTTCGGCATCGCCACACGTAATGGTATGCTCCTGGTGAGCAGATACAACGACCTAAAGGCTCATGGTATCAGCACCATAGATTGTGTGATGCGTGGCTCTACCGACCGTCTCAACCCTATCCTCATGACGGCTCTGACCTCAGCTCTTGCCTTGATACCTCTCGCCCTTGGTGGCGACCTTCCAGGCAACGAGATACAAAGCCCTATGGCAAAGGTTATCCTCGGCGGTCTCTTCACCTCTACATTGCTCAACGCATTCGTAGTGCCAATAATGCACTTATTAAGTGAAGAACGAAGAGTGAAGAGTGAAGAATCAAAATGAAGAGCGAAGCGAAGCATTAAGAAAGCAAAGAATTAAGCAAAGCGAAGCTATCATCCCCTTCGTCCTTGTTGGAAGTCGTTTTTACGACTTCCCTTCCCCGCTCCGTTCCCCGCTTCCTCCATTAATCCATAAATCAAAAAATATATGTATCGAATATTAATCATATTATCAGCCCTATGCGCAAACTTAGAGTTGCGCGCTCAGGGTTGCATCGACGGCATACTGCAGCAGATAGAAGACAACAACCCCACTCTATCTGCCTTACGCAAAGCCACTGAGGCAACAAAAATTGGCAACCACACCGGTCTCACCCTCGACGACCCTGAAGTAGACTTCGCATATCTATGGGGCTCACCACGCTCTGTGGGCAACAGAAAAAACATCGAAGTATCGCAGAGCTTCGATATGGCAACCCTTACAGGTGCTAAGCGACGCATGGCTAAAGAGCAAGACGCTATGGCTGACTACCAATACAAAGTAGATCGCCAAGAGATATTGCTCAATGCGCGACAGCTGTGTATAGACATTATATATTATAATGCCATGCACAACAACCTTGCCACACGACTGGAATATGCTGAGCAGAATGCTAAATTGCAGAAGCAACGTCTCGACAAGGGCGAAGGTACACAAGTGGAATATAACACCACCATGATGGAACTTGCTGCTGCTAAAGTGGCGCTAAAGAATAATGATACCGACCGCAAAGCCGCCTTGCTGTCATTACAAAGTCTCAATGGTGGCAACGCAATATCGCTCACCACAGCCGACTTCCCTGTTGTCTCTATCCCTTCCGACTTCAAGTCGTGGTATGCAGGGGCAGAAACAAAGAGTCCAGCATTGGCATACGCAAGACAGGAAGCAGAAGTGGCAAACCGTCAAGTTGCCATAACTCGTGCCGATGGTATGCCTAAGTTCACCGCAGGCTTCACAGGCGAATATATCAACGACGAGAATCTCAGTGGCTTCTCTGTAGGAATGACTATTCCGCTATGGAGCAATAAAAATAAGGTGAAACAGGCTAAAGCCGGGGCGGTGGCAGCAAAAGCTAAGGTGGCAGATGCTAAACTGCAGTTCTATTACAACTTGCAGTCGCTATATCAGCGCCAAGCTGGTCTGCACGAAGTGGCAGAAGCCTACTATCAGACCGTAAACACATCAAACAACATGCCACTGCTGAAGAAAGCGCTCGACGAAGGTGCAATAAGCGTCACAGCTTATATCGCAGACCTTCGCACCTACTATGAGCTAAAGGCACAACATCTTGATGCCACACGCTCTTGGCACAAGGCTGTAGCAGAAATGATGTCTATAACAATGCAATAAAGAATTGTCCTCACCTCATAAAAATGGGGTGAGGATGTTTTTTATATTAGATAATATTATTACCTTTGCACCCGAATAAGAACAATACGATTGGTTGTAGGATAACAATACAATAGGAAAAATATGGTTAGACAATGTTTCATCCTCTTTGGATGTATGGCTTTGGGTGAGCTGGTGACAACGCTCACAGGAGTGAAACTGCCTTCGAGTATCATCGGTATGCTATTGCTTACGTTGCTACTGAAGGTAAAGGTAATAAAACTGGAATGGGTAAGAGGACTTACTGACTTTCTGATAGCCAACCTCGGATTCTTCTTCGTGCCACCAGGCGTTGCGCTGATGTTGCATTTCAACCTTATCAAGGCTGAATTGGTTCCTATCATCGGAGCCACATTAGTGAGCACAGCATTGGTATTGCTCATTACTGGTCACACTCACCAAGTGGTGGCTAAGGGCGAAAAGAAGATAACTAACAAGATTAAGGATAAAATAGAGGAAAGGCACAAGAACCATGATTAAGGATATAATAACAAACCAATATTTTCTGCTTGCATTGACCTTTGGCATTTACCAAGGGGCAAAGATGTTGCAACGCAAAACAGGCTCTATAATTCTTAATCCTATATTGATAGCTATAGGATTGATAATACTGTTTCTCACCACTTTTGATATTCCATACGAGACATATTATGAGAGCGGAAAGATGATTGACTTTTGGCTTAAGCCTGCAGTTGTGGCATTGGGTGTGCCTTTGTATTTACAGCTATCGCAGATAAAGAAGCAGTTTTTACCAATCCTGGCATCGCAGATGATGGGATGCATCGTAGGCATAGTGAGCGTAGTGATAACAGCGCGACTGCTCGGAGCTTCGCATGCTGTAGTGGTTTCATTGGCAAGTAAATCGGTAACTACTCCTATTGCTATGGAGGTAACGCAGGCTCTTGGCGGTATTCCATCGCTTACTGCTGCCATCGTGGTAATAACAGGACTTATTGGTGGTGTGGCAGGATTTAAGATTATGTCGGTAGGTCATATCAACAATCCTATGGCTAAAGGCTTGTCTATGGGTGCAGCTTCGCATGCTGTAGGTACATCTGTAGCTATGGAGCGCGACGAGTTTGTTGGTGCTTATGCCAGCTTGGGTCTTACACTCAATGGCATACTCACTGCATTGCTCACACCTACGGTAGTGGCATGGCTGTAGAAAGGTTAAAGTGTAAAAAGGTAAAAGATAAAAAGTGGAGAAAAGCTTGGGGGTGTGAGAGAAAAAACGTATTTTTGCAACGTATAATTTTACATAAATCTCCTAACAATTAAAAACCATGAAGCTAAAACATCTACTTATTGCTTTATCTTTGGTAGCAACAAGTGCTTCGGCACAGAAATTCGTTGGTGGCGACATATCACTATTGCCTGAATACGAAAAAGCTAAAGCGTCATATTTTGATACTAAGGGTAATAGTATCTCGTCTCCTCTTGAATATTTCAAGCAAGAGGGTATGAATGCTATGCGTCTACGCCTATTCGTAGATCCAAGTAAATATACGGGCACTGACAAGGATGCCAACACTTGCCAAAATATAGAATATATCAAGCCTTTGGCAAAGAGAATAAAGGATGCTGGATTTAAGTTGATGCTCGACTTCCATTATTCTGACACATGGGCTGACCCTGCAAAGCAATGGACTCCTGCCGACTGGGCTTCGTTGACTGACGAGCAGCTATATCAGAAGATTTACGACTATACCAAAAATGCACTACAGCAGTTAGCTGCTGCGGGTGCTACTCCCGACTTCATACAAACAGGCAACGAGATTAGCTATGGTATGCTATGGGGTAAACACGACCAGGCAAGTGCATCGCTGAAAAAATGTTTTATGGGAAGCAATGCCAATTGGGCACGCTTCACCACCCTACTCTCTAAGGCTATCAAAGCATGTCGCGAAGTTTGTCCTGAAGCTAAGATTATCTTGCATACAGAGCGTGTTGCTCAGCCTGATATAATGACAAACTTCTACAACGAGATGCAGAAGGCTAAGGTAGACTACGATATCATTGGCTTGAGCTATTATCCTTATTTCCACGGATATCTTTCTGTTCTCGAAACAGCTATCACCAAGGCTGAAACAACATTCGCTGACAAAGATATTATGATAGTAGAGACTGGCTACCCATATGCTTGGGCAGTTCCTGGTTCAACTATCGACTATTCCAAGACTTATTCTTATAGCGACGATGGTCAGGCTGCCTTTACAAAGGATATGATAAAGATGCTCAACAGGCATCAAAAGGTAACTGGTCTTTTCTGGTGGTGGATGGAATATAATGCCAAGAACACATCGCTCAGCGGATGGTATAATGCTCCACTATTCGATAGTCGCACAGGCAAAGCCACTAAGGCTATGGACAGAATGAAGGATTTCGTTGGCAGCAACACTGCTGTCAACGCCATCACTTCCTCTCCTCTTCATGCCAACAACAATTGGTATACCCTCAGCGGTCAGCGCATCAGCGAGCCTACCCAGCATGGAGTGTATGTGCATAGTGGAAAGAAAGTGATGAAGTAAGGCTAATGCTTGCCTACTCAAAATTATATTTCCAATAGTTTTTTGAAATCATCAATAACATAGTCGGCACCTGATTCTTGTAGGTCGACTATGGTTCCATTGCCATAGCTTACACCTACAGCCTTGCATCCAGCACGCTTTCCCATTAGGATATCGAATGATGTATCGCCAACAACGACGGCGTCAGCAGCATCGATATTAAGATATTGAAGAGTTTTCAATACAGGCTCTGGATGCGGTTTGGCATTAACAACATCGTTTGCACTAACGATATTCGAAATATAATCGTTGAGGTCAAAGCGATTTACATATTCTAATAGCGAAGCCTTAGAACGGCTACTTGCTATAGTGATAATACAACCACGATGCTTCAGTTCTTTTATTGTTTCCACTACATTTGGAAACAAAGGCACAGCATCCTTAGTATTGTTACGAATAAAAATTTCGGTATATTTTTCTGCACACTTATCTCCCATCTCGCTTGTCATGGGGATAAGGTTGGTAAAGGTTTGCTTAAGTGGCAAACCTATCATTGCAGCACATTGCTCTTTGCTACGAAAAGCAAGACCCAGAGCCTCTATCGTCTGCTGCATAGTAGCTACGATGAGGCTCTGGGTATCAGCCATAGTGCCGTCGAAATCTAATATATATAGTTTCACGTGCTATAAAAAAGAATTCTTTTACTTGCTAAACTTCTCGATCTGCTGACGAATGAGTTCCTGATCGTCGAAATAGTCGATGCGCATAGCATGACGAACTTCATCCATGGTCTTTGCAGCTGTTTCGCGAGCTTGTGCAGTACCCTTGCGAAGGATGTTGTAGATTTCTGGGATATCCTTCTCAAACTCTGCACGACGCTGGCGCATAGGCTCAAGCATATTGTTGAGGATGGTGTTGAGGAACTTCTTGCAAGTGCCATCACCTATACCACCACGAACATAATGTTCCTTCAATTCATCGAGGTTGTGATACTCAGGCCAGAAGTTAGCGAAGTCATCATCGGTGCTGAAAGCCTCAAGATATGTAAACACAGCATTTCCCTCAAGATGACCAGGTTCGTCCATGCTCATACGAGGTTCGCCGTTTGACATCTTCTTCACCTTTTTCCAAACTTCCTTTTCAGAGTCGCTGATATAGATACAGTTGCCAAGGCTCTTACTCATCTTCTCCTTACCATCTGTTCCTGGCAAGCGACGAGCTGTAGCATTCTCAGGAAGCATAATCTCAGGCTCTACGAGCACAGGAGCGTATGTCTGGTTGAAACGGCGAACGAGTTCGCGTGTAACCTCAATCATTGGTTCCTGGTCTTCGCCTGCAGGCACAGTAGTAGCCTTAAACAGAGTGATGTCGGCAGCCTGTGAAACAGGGTAGCAGAAGAAACCGAGAGGAATGTTAGCCTCGAAGTTACGCATTTTAATCTCAGTCTTTACAGTAGGGTTGCGCTGTACACGGCTAACGCTGATAAGGTTCATCAAATATGTAGTAAGCTCAGCGAGCTCAGGAATCTGACTTTGGATGAAGAGTGTGCACTTCTCAGGATCGAGACCAGCAGCAAGATAGTCGAGAGCTACTTCGATGATGTTCTGACGAATCTTCTCTGGATTGTCAGCATTGTCGGTAAGAGCCTGTACATCTGCCATAAAAACAAACATCTTATCGAAGTCGCCAGCATTCTGAAGCTGCACACGACGGCGAAGGCTACCAACATAGTGTCCAAGGTGGAGTTTACCTGTTGGACGGTCGCCAGTAAGTATAATCTTTCCCATATTATATTATTTATATTACTTTTCTTTGTTAGTAATGCAAAGGTAGTGCAAATGAGCGAAATGGCAAAACAAAATACGGAGTTTTTGTTTTGACATTGCCGAATGCAGCCTACCTTATCAAAAGGTAGTGCAAATGAGTGAAATGGCAAAACAAAACACGGAGTTTTTGTTTTGACATTGCCGAATGCAGCCTACCTTATGAAAAGGTAGTGCAAATGAGTGGATTATCAAAGAAAAAGCATGTTTTCTTTGCAGTTTCAGTCTTTTACATTAATTTTGCACAAAATACCGCATGGTTATTACCATCGAATAAACAGAACACGAATGAAGATTAGGAAAATAATGACATTACCGCTGGTTCCAATAGCCCGGAACTTCGGTTTCTTCATATTCATGTATGTATTAGGTGTTGTGTGTGCCATTTGCACACTCCCTAACACCAAAGGCGCAGAGCTGTATAGCAATCTGTGGTTAGAACTTTTTGCCGACGACTATATAGCCTGTGTGCTACTTTCTCTTATTCCAGGAAAGGTACGCCCATGGATAAAGGCGGCGCTCTACTTCATTTTGTATAGTATTGCCATTGCCGACGTTTATTGTTTTAGCAAGTTTGGCTCTACAATAAATCCTTCTATGCTATTGCTTCTTGGCGAGACTGACAGTCGTGAAGCAGGCGAATTCTTACGCACATATCTTACTCCAGAGATACTGCAAGGTCCGGTGGGCTTTGTGGTAGGAGTTATAATTCTGCATACGGCATGGGGATTGCGCCGAAGAATATACAAGCTTTTTGGCTATCGCAGGCGAATGCTGATGCTTGGCAGATGGCATAGATGGAGAGCACGATGGTTTAAGCTGATGCCTGCAGCAGGTATCATTACTGTGGTTTTAGCTATCGTTGCCATAGGAATGAGTTGGAGCAATAAGCAAGGATGTCACAAGCTGATGACAGCAAAGACTGTTGGCGAGATAGAGCATCTGCTCACACTGACGGGGCATGGCAATATGTATTTACCAGTATATCGTTTGGCATTCAGCATACGAAGCAACCAGTTGGCTGCAAAACAGATAACGACTCTCATCGCTGCTGCCGACAAGGCAAAGGTAGATAGTTGCAGCTATGCTTCGCCATGTATCGTTTTGATAATCGGCGAAAGCTATGGTCGCCACCACTCGAGTCTTTATGGTTATGACGTAGATACTAATCCACGACAGAGGAAGCTGGAGAAGCGTGGCAGACTGATAAAGTTTACTGATGTGGTATCGCCATGGAATCTCACAAGCTTTGTTTTCAAGAATATCTTCTCTATGCATGTGGTAGGTCAGAAGGGTGAATGGTGCGACTATCCTATGTTCCCTGAGCTTATGCGCAAGGCTGGATATCACGTAACGTTTATCACCAATCAGTTCCTATCGCAAGCCAAAGAGGCAGTATACGACTTTAGTGGCGGTTTCTTCCTCAACAATCCTGTGATGAGTAAGCAGATGTTTGATTCGCGCAACGATACCTTGCGACCTCTCGATTCAGGATTGCTGAAAGACTATAAGCGAATAAAACCAGAGATTGGCGAACATGAATTCACCATCTTCCATTTGCTCGGTCAGCATGTAAGCTATCGCCAAAGATACCCTTCTAACCAACGCCATTTCTGGGTAAGCACTTATGATGATTTGCGTCCAGACCTTAATGGCAAACAGAAGCGTATTCTTAGCGACTATGACAACGCGACCCTCTACAACGACTCGATAGTAGACCAAATAGTGAAACTATACCAGCGCCGCGATGCTGTGGTGATATATATGCCTGACCATGGTGAGGAATGCTATGAGGGTAATCGTGGTTTTATCTGTCGCAACCACTCGTCGGCAATAGACTACGATTTGGCACACTACGAGTTTGAGATACCTTTCTGGGTATACGTCTCACCTCTATATGTCAAGCGCCATCCGCAGATGGTAAAAGAGATAAAGGCTGCTAAGAACAAGAGGTTTATGACCGATGCCGTAGCTCATATGCTTATGCACCTTGCAGGCATTAGCGCTCCCGACTATCATGAAGAGTATGACATCTTGAGTCCAAACTACAACGAAATGCGACCACGACTCTTGAAAGGACATACCGACTATGATAAGTTGAGAGAGGAAGCAGAGAAAAGTAAAAAGGTAAAAGAGTAAAAGAGTAAAAAGGTAAAAGAGTAAAAAAGTAAAAACTGGGAGAATTATGAATACACCATTGCTCTCGAGAGCAGAATGCAACATAATGCGCGGACTTGCCATAATGGGCATATTCTTGCATAACTACTGCCACTGGCTTGGTCCTGTGGTAAAGGAAAACGAGTATACTTTCAATCAGAAGAATGTAGACTGGCTTTGGGCTGTCACTATGAATGCCGACCAGCTACTGCCTATGCACTGGGTATCGTTTTTCGGTCATTATGGTGTACCTATCTTCCTATTTCTCAGCGCCTATGGCTTAGAGATGAAATATGGTAGCAAGTTGGTAGCTGCAGAAGAAGGAGTATGGGCATTTATAAAGAAGCATTTTCTGAAGCTCTTCTCAATGATGATAGTAGGCTTTGCAGCCTTTATCATGGTTGATGCCATAACTCCAGGTCGTTGGCATTACGATGTAACGAAAGTAATGGCACAGCTATTCATGGTCAACAACCTACTCCCTGACCCTGACCATCAGATATGGCCAGGACCTTATTGGTTCTTCGGACTTATGCTCCAACTGTATATAGTATACCGCCTGTTTATATATCGCAGGCATTGGGGCTTCACAGTTGCATTAATGGTGGCATGCGTAGGCATACAGCTTTGTCTCGACCCTATGGGATCTGCCATCAACAGCTATCGCTACAACTTCATGGGTGGCATGTTGCCATTTGGTTTAGGAGTGCTGATGGCAAACTGCGAGACTGCCAGAATAAAGAATGAGGAATATCGCACTTGGCAATGGTGCATCTGGCTCGTGGCATTCTCGCTATTTGTAGTAGGTTTTAGCTGTAGCCTCATCGGTTGGACATTTGCTCCTATTGTGGTTATCGGTGCATGCTTGGCAATGGCAAAGGTTATAAAGAACATACCATATCTTGGTGCTGCCATGCTATGGATGGGCGACATAAGTGCAGCATTGTTTGTCAGCCACCCTATAACACGAAAGATATTCATTCCGATATCTCGTCAAGGCGACATGTGGACAGGACTGCTGATGTATATCATAGCAAGTTTGTTTGTTGCCATGCTGTTTAGAGAGATAATGAAAAAGATAAAGTTTGCATAACATACAACTTTTGAATAAACAAATCGCAAAATAACATGAAGATACCAGATATCGAACTCTATAACATGAGCCGTTTTCGCGGTGAGCAGATGGGAGCAGCAATGCTTTTCATCATCTTGTTCCACGTAGGCTTAGACCGTTGGGATCCTATGTTCGGACTACGCCGCATGGGAAATGTAGGCGTAGACATATTCCTTTTCCTTAGCGGTATCGGACTATGGTATTCATGGACAAAGATGACGGAGAAGGGAATAGCTACTAAGGATATGCTACTAAGGTTTTTCAAAAACCGCTATGTACGCATCTATCCAGCTTGGCTCATCATGGCTTCGCTATATTATATTCCTCGTTTTCATGGTGGCGACATCATGGCATGGATAGACCTCATTGGCGATATCACCATCAACTGGGACTTCTGGCTTCACGACGAGCTTACGTTTTGGTATATCCCTGCCATCATGATGCTATATACCATATCGCCATTCTATATGATGCTCATACAGCGCCATCCTATGTATCGCTGGTTGCCGCTGATAAGTGTTATCTGGTGTGTTATGGTGCAATGGGTGATACCTATTCACCAGACAGTAGGTCATCTGGAGATATTCTGGAGTCGTGTGCCAATATTCCTACTTGGCATCAACTTCGGTTCTATGGTCAAGAATCGCCATACCATAGATGGTCAAGCGGTATGGATGTTGGCAGCAATATGGATTCTAACCTTCGGCACATGTCTGTATCTTGAGCAGATACGCCACGGACATTTTCCTTTGTTTGTTGAACGTATGCTCTACATACCATTCACCATAACAACCATCATGCTCCTTAATCGTGTATTCCGCCGATTGCCAGACAAAGTAAATATGGTATTCCGATTTGTTGGAGCAGTAAGTCTCGAAGCCTACTTGATACATAGCCACTTCGTGTTGTGCTATATCGAGCGCATGCATATAGGATATTGGCCAACTTTCCTTCTTACAACCCTCATCACCATGCCGCTCGCATGGCTATTGCATAAGGGAATAGAAACGGTAAAAAAGTAAAAGGGTAAAAAGTAAAAAATGAAAAAGATAATAAAGCTCATACGTCCTCACCAATGGCTGAAGAACACCTTCGTGTTTTTCCCTATGTTTTTTGGTGGTTCGCTGCTGTGTACCGAAGACATCATGGCTGCGGTGATAACATTCTTTGCCTTCAGCTTTACTGCCTCATCGATATACTGTCTGAATGATATCATCGATGTAGATGCCGACAGAAAGCATCCAAAGAAATGCAACCGTCCTATAGCTTCGGGTGCCATAAGCATACCTACAGCCTATATACTGATGCTATTGTTAGCGGTAGCTGGCTTTGCCACCTGTCTGCTGCTCACCATCAACGCTCTTTCTACCATGTGCATCATCGTTGGCTACTGGCTATTGAATTTGCTATATTGCACTAAGCTCAAGGATTATGCTATCATCGATGTCTGCATCATAGCCTTTGGCTTTGTACTCAGAATATTGGCTGGTGCCACAGCCACCGAGACAATAGCAAGCCATTGGCTGGTGCTCATGACATTCTTGCTCACGCTATTCCTATCGTTTGCAAAGCGTCGCGATGATGTGTTGCGCATGAATGCCACAGGCGAGGCTCCACGCAAAAACACCATTCGCTACAACCTCACCTTCATCAACGAGGCTATCACCATCACAGGCTCTGTAACGCTCGTATGCTATATCATGTATACCGTTTCGGCAGAGGTGGTGGAGCATTTCCATACCAACTATCTCTATCTCACCACCATCTTGGTGCTCATAGGATTGTTGCGCTATATTCAGCTTGCTGTTGTTGACCAGAAGAGTGGCGACCCTACTAAGGCATTGCTCACCGACCATCTGTTGCAGGCTATAGTGGCAGTATGGGGATTATCATTCTTCGCAATAATATATCTGACATGAAACATAAACTATATTGCTTCGACTTTGATGGCACGCTAACCACCAAAGACTCTATGATAGAGCTTATACGCTATGCGCACGGCACAAAAGGCTTGATATTGGGTTTGTTGGCAAACATCTGGTATCTGGTGATGATGAAGCTTCATCTATATCCCAACTGGCGCAGCAAAGAGCGCATTCTTGCCCACTTCTTTGGTGGCATGTCTGCAGAAGCCTTCGATGTGTTGTGCAACAACTTCGCTGCTCTTCACCACACAGATATCCGTCCGCAGGCTATAGCCGAAATCAATGATATCATAGCTCAAGGCGGCAAGGTGATAGTGGTCAGTGCAAGTGCCGAAAACTGGGTGGCACCAATGCTTGCCAAGGCTTTCAACTCAATGCCAACTCTTTCTGGTACCCACTTAGAGGTAAAAGACGGAAAGATTACAGGCATAATAGAGGGTCACAACTGCTATGGCGAAGAAAAGGTGAATCGTATAAAAGAATATATGCAAGCCAACGACATAGAGCGTGCAGAATATTATATATATGCCTATGGCGACAGCCAGGGCGACAAACAAATGATGGAATATGCCGATGAATCGTTTTACAAACCTTTCAGACAATGAGAAGTTGCGTGAGGTGGTACGCTTCGGCATTGTGGGAGTGGTTGCAACGATAATACAATATGCGTGCTATTTGGCTTTCAACCGCATCATGCACCCTACCCTTGCCAATACCATTGCCTACGCTGTGAGCTTCGCCTTCAACTATGTGGCATCCACACGCTACACCTTCAAGGTGAAATCAACCACACGCCGAGGCTTGGGCTTTGCATTCTCACACCTCGTCAACTATACCATGCAGACGGTAGTGCTCGCAGCAATGCTCTTCGTGGGCATACCTAAGGACTGGGCTATGGTGCCTGTGTTTGCCATCTGCGTACCGGTAAACTTCATATTAGTGAGATATTTCCTTAAGAAATAAGTGAAAGAATAAACTAAAGAACAAACGGACTATGATAGATAGAATGAACGAAAGAACCAACAACATATTTAGCATTAGGCGTGAAGAACGACTTCTCGCCCTATTGCTTATAGTATTGCTTGTATCGATTAATGCTATGGTAATAGCACATTATTATAATGTGTTTACACCAATACAGAGCAACTACTGGAACCTCTTTATCGGCAAGTTCCACATCTCTGGTTTCGACCCTATCACGCTAAGTGTTGTTAGCGACTGGTCGGCAGGCTATAATGTTTATCGCCATCCGTTGCTGGCATTCTTTATGTATCCTGCCTATCTGCTCAACCAACTGCTGATGGGTATCACAGGTATCAACTGTGCCATATTCATCGTTGCTGCCCTGCAGATATTCTCGGCTTTCTATGCAGCGATGTTCGTCTACAAGATTTGCCGCGACATCGTAGGCATCGATGTTCTTAGTTCATACCTCTTGGTGGGCTTGTATCAGTCGTTTGCATATATCATGCTCTCTGGTATGGTGCCCGACCATTTTATATTCTCGAGCTTCTTCCTAACGCTCTCGCTCTATGTCACAGGCAGACGCTTGCAGAGCGGACGACCAATGAAGATATGGCAAACGGTGGTCTACTTCTTATTCACCGCTGGCACATCACTCAACAATGGCTTGAAGATATTCCTCTCGGCATTGTTCGTAAACAAGGGTGGGTTCTTCAGATGGCGCTATTTGTTGCTTGCTGTTATCTTGCCTTCTGCTCTCATCTGGGGCTTTGCTCGTTGGGAATACCATGTCTTTGTATTCCCTTCATGGTATGCCAAGAAGGTGGCTAAGGAGAAGAAAGAGGCAGAGAAGAAGAAAGTTGCCGACTTTGCCCAAGCACAACGCGACTCTATGCTTCGTTCACAGGGTAAGACTCCAGAGACTGCAAAGCCTGTAGCAAAGAAGCAGAAGCGAAAACTACAGGGCACACCGATATCTAATGGTGAGTTCTCTCGTTGGACAGATATCACTACTCCACGCTGGGCATCGCTCGTAGAGAATGTTTTTGGCGAAGGCATACAGCTTCATAAAGACCATCTTTTGCAAGATCTCTATGGCAAACGTCCTATGATAGTAGAGTATGGCATGACGCTCAACTATATCGTCGAGGGTATCATCGTAGTCCTATTTATATTAGGTATCCTATGTGGCTTGGGTAGTCAGTTCCTATGGAGTTGCCTCTCATATTTCATGCTTGATATGGTGTTGCACGTAGGCTTTGGCTTCGGACTCAACGAACCATATATCATGTCGGCACATTGGATGTATATCATTCCTATTGCCATAGCATATCTGTTGCGCATCATCAATTATCGCTTTGTTTGGGTGCTGCATCTGTTGCTTATATCTGTAATGATGTTCCTCTATGGTTGGAATATCGGACTAATGCATACTTACTTAAGTTAAGTGAAGAACGAAGAGTGAAGAGTGAAAAATTAAATAGAGCAAAAGGGCTAAGTTTTAGGGGCGTATTTGCTATACGTCGCGAAGAATGGCCTGTAGCAGCAATAGTAACTGTGCTATTGCTGGTGATTCATTATTTCTTTATCTCACGTTTCTTCGATCAGTTTATGGACTACAGCGTGGGAGCTCGCAACGTGTTTCTGTCCAATTTCCACATGGCAGGCTTCGACCCTACAGCCTACGATGTGGTAACGCATTGGCAGATGGGCTACGACATTCTGCGTCATCCGCTCCTTGCATGGATGATGTGGCCGCTGTACATAATAAACCAAGGGCTATGGCAACTCACAGGTTGCAACTGCGTGCAGTTTATCGTTGGCTTCCAACTATTCTTCTGCGCCTTCTATAGTGCCATCTTTATGTATCGCATACTTACAGAGCATGTCCGTACCACTAATCTTAGTGCCACATTGCTAACTTCGCTATTCTTCACCTTTGCCTATATCATGGTGTCAGCCATCGTGCCCGACCATTTCTGCTTGTCGCTCTTCATGTTGCTGCTCACCATATATATATTAGCATCTTTCGAAACAACACCAATACAACAAGCCATACTATACACCATCACAGTTGGCATCACACTAACAAATGGCGTAGTGGTTTTCATTGCCGACTTGATATTCCATGGTCGCAAAACAATAATGCCAAAGCGGTTGGCTTTGGCATACGTAATTCCTACCTTATTATTATTAGGTAGTGTGGTTTGTTTTCAACGACAAATTGAGAGTACTACAAAATGGGTGGAACAACAATCTCCACGAACGGAAATAGTATACGAGAATATGCTTGGCGAATCTATTCAATTCCATCGCAAGCATATCCTTGGCGATGTATTGTGGCGTCGCCCAGTCATCGTGCGCTATCTTTGGTGGGGCAGCTATGCTATAGAAGTTGTATATTGCTTGCTCTTTGCTTTCGGCATCTGGTTTGGTCGTCGTGAGCGCATGCTATGGATGATGATGGCTGTATTTGCTTTCACCCTTATCATGCATATCGTCTGCGGCTTTGCAGCCAACGAGGTTCAGATTATGACAGCCCATTGGGCTTTCGTCATCCCTATCACCATCGGCTACCTTGCTCGCCGCTATCGTGCCATCGACATTCTCATTGCCCTCTTAGCAATATACCTCCTTGCCTCCAACTTCTATCTGCTCCACAGATATCTCACTTGGCCGCTAGCGAAGTAGAAAGAAGACACCAACAACATAAAAAACTAGAGGTCATCTATTATCTTGTTGATGGTTGCCAATAATCCTGGAAGTTTGTTTTTTACAACATCAAAAACAATACTCTCATCTAAATCAAAATAGTGATGAGCTATAATATCACGTATACCCATAACTCCCTTCCAATCAACTTCAGGATAATTAACCAACAATTGCTTATTGGTCATTTTATCAATGCCTTTAACACTTTCGCCAATGGCTAAAATTAGCATACATGTACTTTCAAGACGTTCCATACCTGCAGAAGAAAGCAAGTAATATTCAGAATTATCAATCTCTTTTGAATTTTTGATAATTCTTTCTATGGTAGTGGCTATTCGTTTAAGCGAATAATAAAGCAATTCATCATCACGCATAAATTCCGTCTCTTTGGATTCTACTTAAAAGCATTGGGTTCATGTTTTTTCTAAGTCTTACAATATCAACGGACTTTCCAAACAACTCTTGCAGATCTTCCTTGATATGAACCAACGCAAATAAATCAGGCTTGTTCATTTCTACACAAACATCCACATCGCTATCTTCAGTCTGCTCATTTCGTGCTACAGAACCAAAGATACCGATTCTTATAATGCCGTAAATTTCCGACTTTGAAGTCTGATACTTACGTAGTATAGCCATATAGTCTTCTATTGTCTTCATATCAAGAGATGTTTTACAACGCAAATATAATAAGAATAGTCTACATAACCAAATGCTTTCATAAAAAAGTTGTCTACTGTTTAATATCTGCGCCAAGAACTTCTACCCCATTTTTACAGGCACACCATGTGTATTCTTCACTTCTTTCATAACGAAGACGCTATGGAAATAGCCTACGCTATCGATGTTGCCAAGCTTGGTGCGCATAAACTCCTGGTATGACTCCATATCGCGAGTTTGTATTTTTAGCGTAAAGTCATACTCACCACTCGTATTATAGCATTCCGTGATTTCTTCGATATCTTGTATTGCCTCCATAAAATCGTCCATCAGCATTTGCGAATGGCGCTTAAGTCGCATATTACACAACACAGTCATACCATTGTCCGTCTTCTTAGCATCGAGTATGGCATGATAGCCTTTGATAAAGCCTTCACGCTCCAACCGCTTTTGGCGGTCGAAGGTTGGCGAGGTAGAGAGATTAACCCTCATTGCAAGTTCTTTTACTGTAAGCGTGCTATCCTCTTGAAGGATGTGCAATATCTTGCGATCTATACTATCAAGTTCCGAGAATTTCATTTATTGCCGAATAATATTCTGTTATTATAAAGTTTTCGAGCACAAAAGTAGTATATTTTCCTTAACTTACCAAATATTCTTTGTCGAAGCTAACTTCTATCATACCTTTGCAAACGAAATAATGATAACAACAAAACAAACAACAATTATGACAAAGACTATTAATGGCATTCAGGTTCCACAGCGAGCTGATTTCGTAGGCAGTTTCCTTCGTCCCGCAAATCTCAACGATAACAATCGCGACGAATATGTAGCACAACTGGTAGAGAAACAGAAGGAATTAGGCTATACCCTCATCACCGATGGAGAGTTCAACCGCACATTCTGGCACCTTGATTTCTTTTGGGGCTTTGGTGGTGTAACCCACGAGCCTGGTGGCGACATAGCCTTTAATGGCGAGACTGCACGCCTCGACAGAGTATATCTCACGGGCAAGCTAACAGCTCAGCCTCATCCTTTCATCGAAGCTTACAAGAAGCTGAAGAAATATGAAGATGATAAGCATATTGCCAAGCTCACCATTCCAGCTCCAGCACAGCTATTCCAGCAGCTTAATCTTCCTAAAAACTTCCTCGGCACCAGAGCCATATATCCTAATATCAACGACTTGATAAACGATATTGCAGCAGTCTACCGGGATTTCATTCGCCAGTTCTATGCTGTTGGCGGTCGCTATCTCCAGCTTGATGATTGCTCATGGGGAGCAATATTGGGAGCTTCTGATTCCATTTCTTCACAGCGATATAAGGAGTTAGGTAGCAACCTTGATAATGTGAAAGAACAGCTGCTAACAGTCAACAACCTTGCAATAGAAGGTCATCCTGAAGATTTGGTTATTGCAACCCACATCTGCCGTGGCAACTATCATTCCACATGGTTCAATAGTGGAGCCTACGATTCTGTTGCCGACTGGGCTTTTGCACGCGAGAATGTAGATGTGCTATATCTTGAATACGACGACGAGCGCTCTGGTGGTTTTGAGCCTTTGGCAAAGGTTAGTCCAAACAAGCATGTTGTGCTCGGACTTATAACTACCAAGCGTCCTGAGCTTGAAGAAGAAGACGAGGTTATAGCTCGCATCCATGAGGCAGCCAAGTACATACCATTGGAGCGTCTGTCGCTCTCACCTCAATGTGGCTTCGCATCTTGTGCCATAGGCAACAAGCTCACAGTAGAGCAACAATGGGCTAAGTTGCAACTTGTAAAACGCATCTCAGAGAAAGTTTGGGGATGACAATGTTTTAAGAATATGATCTAAATGGCAAGGATGCACGTATGGCGTACTTAGAAGAAAAATAGCAAATGTTATGAACCGAAATAAGATCGACATCCTTCTCTTATATTTTAAGCTTATGAGAATAAGTAGTAGTTCATCTTTTTTTTTAAAAAAAAGTTTGTTTTTCTATAGTTTTTTGCTTTTTTTATATATATTTGCAAGCATAAAGTGAATTATAAACTACATAATAACAATTTAGCAAAGCACTGTTATATGAAAAAAATGTTTCTTTCCCTAATAGCTTTGTTGACAAGCTTCATCACACAAGCACAGAAGGTGGAATACACAACCTTCATTTACACAAGCGACGACCTCGCAGAAGAGATTGCCCAAAAAAGTTCTGAAGCAGAATCACGCGGATATCTCGCAGACCTCTACAACGCCAGCAAGAATGCCTCAAATGGCATTGCGTCCGGCTATGTATCATCATTTATTGACATGGGTGTCAATGCCATCGGTTCACTCTTCACGAGTAACACACGCCACCAACAGGAATGGACAGAGATGGTGAAGAAAGAAAACGTGTATCAGACAAAAATAAGCACGGTTTCGGAAATGAACGATTTCTACAAAGAAACATCTTTCGATGGAGCTATGGATCCAAAGGGAATGACTTTCGATGGCATCGGATGCCTACGCAAGGAAGGTCAAGATACTCTGTTCTACATTTCATGCCACATAGACCGTTCGAAAATAAACCGCATCATCAACCACTCAAAGTTTGAGCTGGTGCTTGATACGCTCATCATCAGTCCCACACGTAGCAACCTGCCGAACACCACCCTTGACATTCCCTACTCGTTCAAAGACCGCAAGAACTTCACACTTTCCATGGACATCCGTTTGTTGTCATCATGGATGAACGAGATTGTACAACTGCAGAAAGATCAAGAGCTTGGTCGCTTCGCCATCAATATTCCAGTAGACGAGAGCGTTCTCGATAGTAAGGGATTCCTACACTATGTACGCAAGGCAGGACAGCCATCAGCCTACAAAGTACTGGGCGAGAGTTTCATCGTTCCACGCTCATTCATGGGACACCGAGACGAGAACGACAACTACCGAAATAGTTGGGGAACAGGTGAGTACAAATTAGATATAACACTAAAAGAAACCTGCGAAGCTACAGAAAACTACAAGAATAACTGGAAAGCCGACCGTAAGTATCGCAAGAGTCTGAAACCACAGAAGGGATTCCTCGAAACCAGTTGGCAAACAATTTCCAACCAACGTTGGGACGAAATGTCGAAATCGTGGGTTATCACTACACTCAAGGCACCAGCTAGCATCATAACTCGCGACTTGATAGACAAGTTAGGTCTAAACACAGCCACGACCTCTGCTGCAGGAGCAGGTTCTCAAGCTGCACAAATGGCAGCAATGAAGGCTGCACAAGCACAGCAGGCAGGCAAACAAGGGGCACAAGGCGCAGCCCCACAAAAGCCATAAGTCCGACAATTACCCCTACAAACACACAAGCATGAAAAAACTACAATATTTTTTTATGTTACTCCTGTGTATAATGAATGGTACTGCACAAGCTAAGACAGGAAGTATCCCCACCAAAGCCATCTTTTCTACCGATAATACTTCGGCAGAAAAGATGGCTTTGGTGGAATCTAATCAAGACGAAAAATATGAGCATACAGACAAGGATGTAGAAAAATATGCCAAACAAGCAACTGCATTATATGAACAAGGCAAATACAAAGAATCACTAAATATATTAGACAAAGCCATCACAAGATGTGAAGCCATTGGACTTTCATTCTACCCACAACATCTGTCACTCCTACTAATGCGATATTCCATTTATTACGACAGAATGAACAATCGCTATAAAGCATATAAACTTATGAATGAAGACATGGCGAAAATTGAAACGGTCCATATAGACAAGAATGCAATTCACATGCTCAACTATCTATGCGGCGTGTTCGATTTCTACAGTAACAACTTTTCCGACTTTACAAATTGGATGCGCTATTTCGGCTTGATTGGAAGTATAGGCATGAACATTGCACAAAAAAATAATTTCGAGCCTAAATTCTATTTCCCCTTTGAATCATACATTCTAAGCAAGGCAGTTGTTCTTTGCAAACATTTTAGCGACACGAAAAAGAAAGAAGATACTTTTAACAAGGATAAGCAAGTACAAGCTAACAGTATTTTTGAAGCTTTAGGAGAACTGGTTAAATCTCTAGAACAGATTGACGACGTGTTAAGACAATTCAAAGAGAATATACCAGAATACAATACTTACAGCAGTTACATTACTCTTCTAAATGCCGCTGAAGAATACTACCTATATGTAAACTACAATCCTATCAAAGCCACAATCTATATGAAGGAGCATTTGGAACTTGTGAAAGACAAAGATCCAATATCTTACGCCGCCGTGCTTATCAGAATGGGAGACTTCTGTAGGGAAAGAGGAGAATTAGACAATGCTGGAAAAGCATACATTCTTGCATCACAGACCACTGTCGACAACAAGAATCTTACACTTGACAACAAGCTCACCATCGCTAGCAGATTTGCAACATTGTTCCAAGCAAAGAAAGACTATGAGAACATGCGCAAGTTCAGTTTTGCCTTTTTCGACAATCTTAAATTTCTTTTAGACGAAAATTTCATTGTACTCACAGAAAAAGACCAAGAAAACATGATTGCCATATATGGTTATCCTGCTTATTGGCCTACAACATGCCTTGCATACTACCCTAACAAGAAAGAAATTTCGGGATACGTTTACGATGCTATACTCTACAGCACAGGAATTCAACTTAAATCAAAAATTTATTTATCACAAGCCGTTGACCAATTAGGCGACAAAAGTCTCATTGTCTTAAAAGACTCAATAGACAAATTGCGTACACAACTCAAAGTTGAAAAATTCGACTTTAAGCCTCTTGTCTCCAGCAGATTTGAAAAATGGACTTGGGCTTCTAACCATGGTAAAGAACAAGACCGCTTAAATATTCTTGAACGACAACTTATTGAACAAGTTGCACGATGTTTAGTAAAAGAAAAGAAAGACATTTCATGGACACAAGTGCGCGACAGACTTCAGCCATCGGAAGCTGCCATCGAGTTTATTATTGCAGAGAAAGATATTATGGCTTTAGTGGTGAAACATGGATGCGAGACTCCTACTCCTGTCACACTTACAAATATTGACACTCTAAAAGCCGCCATTCTCAGTCTCAACACGAAGTCACCTGCTGCTACAGCTCGCAAACTCTACAACAATCCTTCCATCAATCTATACGGTATGTTATGGCAACCTCTTGAGAAAGAACTCAAAGGTGTGAGCAAAGTGTATTATGCAACTCAAGGTATGCTCTACTCCATTGCCTTTGCCGCCATCAGCACCCCAGACGGAAAATACCTCAGTGACCGTTACGACCTCTGTCCATTGACCAGCACTGCAGAAATAGTAAAGGAACAGAAGGAGCAACTTCCACTGTCTGTTGTGGCCATGGGCAACATCTACTATACAGACAAACAGAGACAACAGGTGGCTACTGGTGACATCAACGGTGCACGTGGCGGTGAGGAAGATGTCTCCATAGACGACTTCAGCGACCGTGGTGCCAAACGCTATCATTTCAAATATCTGCCTTTCACAAAGAAAGAGATAGAAGACTTGAGTAGTATAATAAAAAACCGTCAATTGACACTTGAAGAGGGAACAGAAGCGACAGAGCAAAATCTGCGCAAACAATTGGCTAAAAAGCCTGACGTGCTCCACCTTGCCACCCATGGATTCTTCATAGCAAAAGCCGACGATGCAAGAGAAGTACCTTTCTTTAAACACTATTCGCAAGCGATAGAAAATTCCATGCAACGTGCAGGTATCGCCCTTGCAGGTGCAGAGGACACATGGACAGGAGTACAACAACCCGAGGAAGCTAACGACGGAATCCTCACTGCCAATGAAGTGGCACAAATGGATCTCAACGGCACACAACTTGTGACTCTCTCTGCATGTGAGACTGCTTTAGGCGACTATTCCTTCGAGGGAGTATTCGGTCTGCCACGAGGGTTCAAGCAAGCAGGCGTAAAATCGCTCTTGGTGAGCTTGTGGAGTGTTAATGATAAATCAACATCTCTTTTGATGTCTTCATTCTACCGTTACTGGATGCAAGGAGAAACCAAACAGCAGGCTTTCAAGCATGCCGTAAACGACGTACGTAAAGATTATCCCGAACCTTTCTACTGGGCACCATTTGTATTACTCGATGCCACAGAATAATAAACAACAGAAAATATATACTCATGACACAAACATCCCTTTTCAAAAAATGGCTGTTGACTCTGCTTTTCTTAAGCAGTTTCATGTGGCTTCATGCACAGTCAGCATACGAATACATTGAGGAACACCGCCAATGGATGAAAGAACACTATCCCAAGGCAGAAAATCTCAATGAATCACAGTTGCTCCGTGAAGCGGCTTTTGCAATTATGGATGAACTGCAAGAACCCGAAGCCATGATGTTGCTTCATGCCGTTGGTAAACAAATTCCTGAGGTGGAAGCCTATGCCATCTTCGAAGAGACCGACGGCAAGGACTATAAGTTCGTGCACACGCTTCAAGCCCTTAAAGCACTGTATCACTATTCCGAACAGCAATTGGGCAGAGAAAACGTCACTACTGGGTGGTGCAAATATTTATGGATGAATTGCCGCAGCAACATAGAAAACATCTATCCTTTGATGGATGACCTCATCAGAGAACAGAAAGTAGCTGCGCAAAAGAACAGCAACAAAGAGAACAAAGCTTTGGTATGTCTGTTTCAATTACTCAAGTTTGACGTTTCTCAACTTGAAACATTCATAAATTCGCCCGACCTTTACGATGAGGTATTGCAGACTGAACAGGAAGCTGTTAAGCTCTATCCATTTGCCGACAAGACACCAAGTCGTATGCGTGCATGGCTTTACACACACTTAGGTGCAGCGAAGAGTTACTTTTCTGCCATTTACGAATCAGAAGTGGCTTTTAATAAAGTAGAACTTTTGTCTGATTCTTATTATAGTCACAATTCCAACACGGGTATTCTGCATAATGCAGAACATTACTTCAGACTCGCAGAAGAAACTTATCTAAAACTGTTCAAGCCTGGTCATCCTGAAGTTATCGAATATTACGTAAGTGCAGAGAGTGCCAGAGAGAATTACAACACCATCAGCGATGATAATATTAATGTTCTCAAAGTGTTCTACGACTATTCCTCTCAATACTATGGTCAGGGCACTCTATCAACCATATTGCGAAAATTGAACTATTGGAGCATGCTTGCCTCACGAGGCAAGGACATTAAAGATGTTTTCATGTGGCGTTCCATATTAGACTCATTCAAACAATATTTAGGTGAGGAATGTCCATACTATTCAACAATGGCATTGCATATATGCGAGATTGTAGCTATCTATGCCCCAAATGATTTCAACGAGGCATCACAGATCTTTGACGAAGCTGTGGCAAAAGCATGGGGAGAAAACAACATGAAGGCTGCCTATGAGCGCTATATGCTTTATAGTTCTCTTAAGGACATTATGCCACAAGTCTACAAAGAAAAAGTTGAACCAATAGCGGAATACTACGCCAAGAACCATAGCAAAGACTTCGTATCCATTTTGCTTGGTCGTCGCATGGCACTTGACGTATACATGGGAACACGTGATTTGCAAACAGGCACCAATATTCAGAAGCATGTATGTGAAGACACGGAACAGAGATACGGAGCTTCTTCCTACGTCTATCTGCAGGAGAAGGCCATGGAACTAAACTTGTTGGGTTCTTACGACAGCGAGGCTGCACGCAAGCAATACCCTGCACTCATTGAACAAATGAAGAAGGCAAACATCGATCATACCAATGTGTTGGGAGATTATGCGAACCTTGAAAACCAAGCCAACAATTTCGAACTTGCCGCCAAACTCTTCCAACAAGCCTATGATGAGTCGAAAGACGAAGGATTGACACAAAGACGTGCCTATCTTTTACTATCAAAACTGAACGTCTTAACATTCATTAAAGGAACCGAAAAAGAACAAGAAAACATATACGCAAAAGCAAGAAAGATACTTGATACCAATACAGACTCTCTCGATTTCATTCCGATAAATTATGGTATTGCGTCTGATTGGCTCTACTCTAAGGGTAGAACTAAGGAAGCATTAAGCATGGTCAATAAAGGTATAGATATATGCCATTGGCAAGACTCCGGATTCTCAAATACATACATCAACCTGTTGATTAAACGCTACAACATCTACATGTATGGTCTCGACGACATGAGTACTGCCTACAAACTGATGAACGAAGATCTCGAAATGTTCGAACAACAAAACCTAAACTATTATACCACAGACATGCTTGACTTTCTGTGGGGGATCTATGACCTGATGCCTAAAAACAATGACAACACTGACACCCTCATGAAATACTTTATGCTCATCGCAAAAATGACGGCAAGCATCGGAGAACAAAACGGACAAGAACCAAGATTCATGTCTGTTTATGGTGTAAAATTGTATTGCGAATTAATCCGCTTCTATATTCAAGGTACTAACATCAAAAAACAGGTCAACACAGACCAGATGTCTGAAGATCAACGGATGGCATGGGCAAGATCTTGGAAGAACTTCGATGATAATTTTGATATGCTTGCTTCAATTGAAGACCAGTTAAACGAACTGCAAGACCAACTGCCACAATTCAATAAGCAAATCGATTATTTCAATATGCTTGACGCATTTGAAAACTACTATCTATACCTAAAACCTGACAAGGAAAAGGCCTTCAACTATATGATTATGCACAAAGAACAATGCAAGGATGTTTTCCCTATTGTATATAATAATATTTGCATAAAACTCTTTGATTTCTATTTGAAGAACAAACAATATAGCGAAGCAAAAAATCTGTACATGCAAGACATCAAGCCTTTTGAGGAAGATGCTCATGCAACAGCCAATTCCAAACTGCCAATCTACAATCTCATGTGCAACCTCTATTTGGCTCAGCACGATTATGAAGAAATGCTACCATATGCCCGCAAGCACTATGAGGCTGTGAAAGACATCATGAGCCACAACTTCCCCATGCTCACCGAGCAGGAGCAAAATGCTTTCATGGAGAGCTATGGCGACCCTTCTGCATGGCTTTCAACTTGTCTTGCAGGAATGAAAGACAAACAGCAAATTGCTTCCGAAGTCTACAATGCTGTACTATACCGCACGGGCATACAACTGCGCTCACAAAGGGAAACACGAGAGGCTATTATGAAGTCTAATGACAAGAATCTTATATCGTTGGTAGATTCTCTCAACACTTTACGCTCAGAACAAAAGGCAATAAAATACGATTTACTCAATGACGCCCAAGATGAAATCAACAAGAAATATGCACTAAACACTTCCTACCAACAGCGCATCAACCTCTTAGAGCGAGAGATTGTAGAACAATCTGCACCTTATCGTAATAAGACACCACTTGATGCCACATGGCAGCAAGTATGCAAACAGTTAAAAAACGGTGAAGCTGCGGTGGAGTTCACATTTGCATATCCATATTGGATGGCATTGATTCTTACGCCAACATGCAAAGAACCAAAAGCTGTACCATTGGTTGTAGCAGACACTCTATTCAACCAATTGAAAGCCTTAGGTGTCAAAACTCCTACTGCCATAGCTCGCAAACTCTATAATGACAAGGCTATCGACCTCTACGCCATGCTTTGGCAACCACTCGAAACGGAGTTAAATGGTATCAAGAAGGTGTATTATGGCACCCAGGGTTTACTCTCTACCATTGCCTTTGCAGCCATTGCTTGCCCTGATGGACGTTACCTCACTGATCATTACGATCTCTGTCCTCTCACAACGACGGCACAACTATTGACCAAAACAGAAGAACATCACCCAAAATCTATACTTGTCATGGGCGATATATACTATTCTGACAAACAAAGGGAACAGGTGAACCAAGGTAACATCAACGACGCACGCGGTGACGAAGAAACAGCTATCGACGATTTCAGCGAACGTGCTTCCAAACGCTACCACTTCAAATATCTCCCATTCACACAATCAGAAGTATTGCAGATAGAAAAGACCTTCACAGGCTATCCACTCACCGTAAAAGTGCGCACAGAAGCCACAGAAGAAACACTACGTAGCCAGTTAACAAAAAAGCCTGATGTGGTCCACCTCGCCACTCACGGATTCTTCATTTCAAATGAAATAACAGCGCAAAAAGTACCCTTCTTCAAACATCACAATATAGTAGCTAGCAATTCTATGATGCGTGCAGGTGTGGCTCTTGCTGATGCAGAAGACACTTGGGACGGCACCAAGACTCCGCAAGAAGCCAACGACGGTATTCTCACTGCCGACGAGGTGTCAAAATTCAATCTACACGGCACACAATTAGTCGCCCTTTCTGCCTGCGAAACGGCTTTAGGTGATTACACTTTCGAGGGTGTCATGGGGTTGCCAAGAGGTTTCAAACAAGCTGGCGTGCAGTCATTGCTGGTAAGTCTGTGGAGCGTCAACGACAAGTCTACCGCACAACTGATGACAGCTTTCTACCGCTATTGGATACAAGGCAAAACCAAACAGCAAGCATTCAAACTGGCTGTAGCCGAGGTGCGCAAAGACTATCCACAGCCCTATTATTGGGCACCTTTTATGTTACTCGATGCTATTAAATAAAACAAAAAGATTATGATACATCTAAAAACTTTGATAACCGCATTTATGGTTTCATTCGTCATACTCCCTACAAAAGCACAAGATTGTTCACCCAAGATGGCTGAATACAAGGCTGGATGCCAAAATATGCTCGATGGAATTGCGAACAAAGACAAATATGCTCTATATGAAGCTAAGGAAGACTTCAACAAGGTCAGCATAGAAACTATTGAACCGAAATGCAAAGATGGAACACAAGCAGAAGGAAAAGCCAAGATTCTATTCTGTACAGAATTTGCAGACTCACTCATCAAGCACAATTTCATCGCCAATGACCTTGACGACATCGCTATAATGCGCAATACCGACGACAGCGACCTATTAGTCTTCCATCGTTCCATTGCCGCTAAGAGCACACTCTGTTACGAATGGGAAGGCTGTGACAGATGCGAATTGCTCCTCGTTACACAAAATGGAGAAAACATAACCGTTACAGTGACAGACAAGTCGTCTGGTAAACAATACACAGCCAAGCCTGACGCAAAGGGTAATATGAACTACGTATCTTGGAATATGGGTACGGCAGAAGGCACCTACTCCATACGCATAGAAAATCCGACACCACGCCCCATATCATTTGCTATAGCACTCAACTAAAAACAACATTTTGCACATGAAGAAATTCTTGTTTTTCATCGTCCTCTTCCTCATCCAGCTAACCCCTATTCATGGTCAGTGGATACAACAGATGCGCATTGCCGACCAAAAGGCTAAAGAAGAAAAATGGCAAGAAGCTGCCGATTTATATACGGCAGCTATCAACACCACTCCCGACAATACTGCCAAGACAGAATGTCTGCAACATAGAGCCTCGTGCTACAAGCATCTTGACCGCTACGACCTTGCTCTGTCAGATTATGAGAGTGCCATTGCCCAGTTGACTGACAAGGACGTTAAAACCGCCATAACTTACAATATGTCTGACCTGCTTATTCAGACTGGACAATACGCACGCACCATCTCACTTCTCGAGAACATTAGGTTTGACAATCAAGAACAAGACTGTAGGCGACTGGCTAACCTATCAACTGCATATGCCTATACAGGACAAGGAAACAAGGCTCTCGTTATGCTCAACGACATTATCTCTCATCATGATAAAAACGACAACACACGTGCACGACTCCTACAAAACAGGGGATACATACTATGGAGCCTCAACAAATACGACAATGCCTTGCAAGACCTACGTGAAGCTCTGCCACAACTTCATGGCAATGATTACTACATTACCCTTGCCAACGTGGCATTGGTTGAAGCAGAAATTGGAAAATATGATCAGGCTCTGCAACATATCAACGAGGTACTACAATGGCAAGCTAAAGCCCAAGGCATTGGCACTCGCCATTCAACCTACTTAATTTCGCTACGCAAAAAAGCAGAAATTCTTCTTAAGGCCAAACAAACGCAAGAAGCTGCCCAAACCTACAAGAATTTCTTCATTGCAGAGAAGGATTATGTACGTACTAACTTCGGCAAGATGACCGAGCAGGCACGCCTTGACTTTTGGTTAAAAGAAAATCCGATAGTTTCTGAAATATTCACATTGGGCAATGTTGCATCCCCACTTCTCTACGATGTAGCTCTCTTTCGCAGAAACATTGCTCTGATGGGAAAACGTACTGCAGAAAACAACAATCTATTGGAAACAGCATTATCACATGACCATACACAAGTGACAAACCATCTGCAACCACAAGAGGCTGCCGTAGAGTTCATCTGTTATCAGAACATGCTTTCTGGAGATTCTGTCTATGCAGCCATGATTTGCACGAAAACAGGAACAAGATATGTAGAAATAGCTACAAAAAATAGTCTTCACAACCATCATATCGGCAACAAGACCCTCCAACAAGCCGTATGCCAAGGAGCACGCTATGCTTCCACAATCTACACAGACTCTACACTTGCCGCAATGATCTGGGCTCCTTTGTGCCATGCGCTGCCATCCACTATCAAGCGTATATACTTTGCACCAGAAGGCATTTTTCAGATGTTAGGTATAGAGTACTTGCCATATCCTGCAATACAAAAGCTGGACATTCGTCGTGTTTCATCAACAAGTCGAATTCTGTCTTCATCATCAACCGCAAACGGCAAAGCGCTTGTAGTAGGAGGATTAGATTACAACCAAAAGAACTCCTATGCATCATTTCTTTCATCTTCCATCAATCATACCGCCTACGCCACAGCCAAACGAATATGTGGCACACCTCTGTCATTCAAGAATCTTCCGGCAACCATTCTTGAAGCTGATACCATAGCACATGTTATGGGTACTGGTTGCAATCGGGTGATGTGGGAACAAGAACTGAAACAGGCTTTAAACGAATATTCTGTTATACATCTTGCCACACATGGATATAGTTTAGAGGTTGCACTCAATCCACCATGTGTATTTCTTCGCGATTCATTACGCCAAGACAACACACTGTGGGCATCGGGTATTGCTCTTACTGGAGCCAACATAGAGGGCGTAAGTGAGAGTAAAGAAGACGGATTGCTTTCGGCACGTGAACTATGCGACATAGACTTAACCAATGTAAAATTCATTGCATTGTCTGCTTGCCAAACAGCACAGGGGATTGTCTGTGATGAAGGACCTGCCGGTATGGTCAGAGCATTAAAGAAAGCGGGAGCGGGCACAATCATTGCCTCTTTATGGGCTGTCAACGACAAATCTACACGCCTCTTCATGAAATATTTCTATCACGCTTGGCGTATAGAGCACAAAGAAATCCATACAGCCTTTCGTCAAGCTCAGCAAGCCATTCAGCAACATGCCATAACTCAGGTGCAACGTTCTTTACCCACCATACTGCATAGAAATCCGAATACGCAGCCAACTAATAAGGTTTATCCTTATCGCAATCCACAATATTGGGCGCCATTCATTCTCATTGATTGACATGTTGACATTTTTAGGGTAAAAAATGAATATAGCTTCGATGGCAAATGAAGCTTGCTTCAAGTGCCAATGAAGCCTGCTTCGTTGGGCATCGAAGCAGGCTTCATTTTTTTGCGTTGTTTCCCGCATTTTGTAGGCAAAAAAAACTGGCGATAGCATTTCTGCTATATCGAAGCACTTAAACAAGCACTCGCTTGGCAAATTCCCAAACGATGATGCCTGCCGTGACAGAGACATTAAGCGAATGCTTAGTGCCAAATTGTGGAATCTCGATACAGCCATCGCTCATATCTACTACCGGTTGGGCTACGCCCTTAACCTCATTACCAAAAACTACAGCATAGCCCGCTGGCTCTTCCTGGCATGACGCAGGAGGAAGCGTAAGGTCTTGAAGTTTTGTTGAGCCTTCCACTTGCTCAACGGAATATACGAAATAGCCTTTGGCTTTAAGTTCTTTCACGGCCTCGGCAGTATCAGCATAATAATGCCATTCCACAGAGTCTTCACCACCAAGGGCAGTCTTGTGGATTTCTGCATTTGGAGGAGTGGCGGTGATACCACACAGCATCACAGCCTCAACTCTGAAAGCATCGCACGAACGGAATACCGAGCCAACATTGTATAGTGAGCGAACATTGTCTAACACCACTACCAATGGCAACTTCTTAGCCTCGCGGAATTCTTCTACCGAGAGGCGGTTCATCTCTATGGTTTTAAGTTTACGCACCGTTTAAGAGTAAAAGGGTAAAAAAGTAAAAGGGTAAAAAGGGCAATGCCATTTACCTTATTTCTTCATCGAATATGCCACAGCATACGCCTTTATCTGCTTCACCATAGCGAGCAGACCATTTGAGCGTGTAGGCGAAAGATGATCCTTAAGACCTATTTTCTCGATGAAATAGAAATCGGCATCGCGAATTTCATCTGGTGTATGACCGCTGATAACTCTAATGAGCAAAGCGATGATACCCTTTACTATCAGCGCATCGCTCTCGGCACTAAACACCAATTTGCCATCCACATAGTCGCATTGCAACCACACTCGGCTTTGGCAACCGTCAATGAGGTTTTGTTCTGTCTTATATTTCTCGTCGAGAGTACCGAGGTCGTTGCCAAGGTCTATCAACATCTGATATTTATCCATCCAATCGTCGAAGTCTGCAAACTCCTCGATTACTTCATCTTGTATTTCGTAGATTGTCATTTTCCTTATTATTCTGGATTCACAATATCTATTCTATATAGTTTATCGTTTGGTCTTACCTTCTCTGGTACAGGTATTGAGACACGCTGACGCTGCAAAGCACGCTCTACAGGCTTGAGGTCGTAGCGAATTTCGTCGGCAGTGAGCCATAGTGCACCAGTTGCATTACCTGTAACAAGGAGCTTATCGCCAACACCAAACTCCGAAGCTTCAACGGCAACTTCTGCCACACCAAGCTTAGAGAAATATTTAACCACTTTGCCCACAAGCACCTTCTTCTCTGTGGCACACGAACCATAGTTCTTATTCCACTCGCCGATGGTCTGTCCCTGATAATATCCATCCCAGAAGCCACGGTTGAAGACTGTTGCCAAACGCTCGTCCCAAGCATCCTTCTTCTCTTCTGTGAAGGTGCCATCGAGAACACTTGCAATAGCCTCTTTATAGCAGCTCACCACGGTATGCACATATTCTGGTCCACGAGCACGTCCCTCTATCTTGAACACTCTAACTCCAGCCTTCATCATCTTGTCGATGAAGCGGATAGTCTTCAAGTCCTTAGGGCTCATGATATATTTGTTGTCTATCTCGAGCTGGTTGCCAGTCTCGTTGTCTGTTACGGTATATGAGCGACGGCATATCTGTACACATTGTCCACGGTTGGCGCTGCGATTAGCATTATGAAGACTCATATAGCACTTTCCGCTGATAGCCATACACAAAGCACCATGGCAGAACATTTCGATGCGTACCAATTCTCCCTTCGGACCACGAACATCCTGTTCCAATATCTGGCGATATATCTCAGCCACCTGGTCCATATTGAGCTCGCGTGCCAACACCACAACATCGGCAAACTGAGCATAAAACTTCAAAGCCTCGATGTTAGAGATGTTGAGCTGAGTAGAGAGGTGCACTTCAACATCCTTCTGTCGGCAATATGTCATCACAGCCACATCAGAAGCTATCACTGCCGAAATACCAGCCTCGGCAGCAGCATCCACAATCTCGCGCATAGCCTCAAGGTCTTCACCATAGATAATGGTGTTTACGGTGAGATATGTCTTTATGCCATGCTCGTTGCAAGTGGCAGCAATCTCTTTAAGGTCGTCGATGGTGAAATGGTTTGCTGAGTGCGAACGCATGTTTAATTGTCCGATACCGAAGTATACAGAATCGGCACCGGAATTAATAGCGGCAGCAAGAGACTCGCGTGAGCCTACGGGTGCCATTATCTCAAAATCTGTTGTTTTCTCGTTCATGGGTGCAAAGTTAGCCATATTTTTCGTAATTTTGCCACATGAAGAAGTTATTTTGCATTTTACTACCTCTGATAGTCTGCATGTTATCGGCTTGCGACAGCAAAAACCACGATAGCAAGCCTAATATAGAATTCATCATTGATAGCCGAATAAAAACCACTCCTGTGAAAGACCAGGGGCGCAGCACGCTATGCTGGATATACGCTATGCTTGCCACCATAGAGAGCGACCGCCTTATGATTGGCGACTCGGTAAACCTATCTGTCGACTACCTGGCACGTATGATGCTTAGCAACAAAGCCACGCAGACTCACTTCAGCCAGCGTCCACCATCTATGCGCGGTATGATGACGATGACACCACAGCTAATGGAGCAATATGGCATGATGCCCTACGACTCATACCATGCCGACAAGCCTGCCAACTACATGGCTATAGCTCGCAAAATGGCAAAGCTTGGACGCATACGCTCTTCGATATCTACAATGCAAGCTAATGTCGACGACCTACTGGACCGCGAGATTGGCTATCTGCCATACCATATATATATGTTGGGTGCAGAATATTCGCCACAGGAGTTTGCCCACAGCATTTATCAGCCTGAGGAGTGGCAAGCCATAACGAGCTTCACTCATCATCCTTATGGCGAGGAGTTTGAATTGGAGACTCCCGACAACATGATGCACGACAGATTTCTCAACGTGCCTTTAGACACCATGATGACATACATCGTGCGCTCGCTAAGCCAAGGAATTCCTGTATGCTGGGAGGGCGACATCAGCGAAAAGGGCTTTGATATGGAGCGTGGCATAGCTACTCTCGACAACGAGAATGCCAACAACAACGACGCTACCACCAACGCTGCAGCCTTGCGCCAAAAGGCTTTCGAACTTCGCTCTACCACCGACGACCATTGCATGGCTCTCGTTGGACTTGCCCACGACAAGCAGGGCAAACGCTACATCATTGCCAAGAATTCTTGGGGTGCCATAGGTCGCTACCATGGCTACATATTTATGAGCGAACAATATATTAAAATGAAGACTATAGCCGTAATGGTGAAGAAAAAGACAGTAATAACCAATTTATAATATCAAAAATGCCTATTCTCTAACATCTGGCTGAAATATCATTTTCATGGTTCGTTCGAGACTATTTGGAAGAAGCTAACATGGATTAAGTTTTAACGACCTTCCAAACAAGTCGTCGCCATCCTCGTTTTTTATTATAATCTGCCAACTAACGTTAAAAACACAAGCATTTGGCAGAATATAATATAGTTTATTTTGCCAAGTGGTATCAATTTCATATCTTTGTGGCAAAATATAATAAGAATATGAGCAAGATAGTAGGAAGAAAACAAGAAATAGAAGAGTTGGAAAGACTCTATCATAGCGATCGTTCAGAGTTTGTTGCCGTATATGGCAGAAGGCGAGTGGGCAAAACGTTTCTAATAAAACAAGCTCTGAAGGATAGGTTTACATTTCAACATACAGGAGTTTCGCCAGTAGATCAAGAAGATGAAAAAAACCGTTTAAAGACACAATTAGAGAGTTTCTACTTCTCTCTACTTAATCATGGTCTTGAAGGGTTCAAGCAACCGAAGTCGTGGATGGAGGCTTTTTTCCTGCTAACACAGCTTCTACAATCGCTCGACAAGGGACAAAGAATGGTTATCTTCATCGATGAATTACCTTGGATGGATACTCCACGAAGTAATTTCCTATCAGCATTTGAAAGTTTTTGGAACGGATGGTGTAGCGGACATGACAATATTATGCTTATTGTTTGCGGAAGTGCAACATCGTGGATACTAAGTAATCTTTCTCGCAACAAAGGTGGTCTGTATGGTCGTTTGACTTGCGAAATAAAGTTGTCGCCATTCACATTGAAAGAATGTGAAGAATACTTTGAACATGAAAACATTGAAATGTCACGATATGACATAGTTCAAGCACATATGGTATTTGGTGGAATGCCATACTACCTAAGCTATTTCCGAAAAGGGTATAGTTTTGAGAAAAATACTGATATGATACTTTTTGGCAATAAGCCTCGCTTGCATGATGAGTTCAATCGCCTTTTCAATGCGATATTCACTAATGCCGAAGATTGCAAGAAGATAATAAGTCTTCTGGCAACACGCAACTATGGTTTTACGCGTGAAGAGATATCAAAAGCTACAGGAATTCCTTTTGGTGGAGGTTTAACAAGTATGTTAGCATCTCTAATAGAGAGTGATTTTCTTATACGCTACACTCCATATGGTAAAGGAATGTTGGAACACTATAAGTTAATAGACAATTTCTGTCTTTTCTGGATAAAATATGTGAAGAATAACCAGCGAGAAGCTTCATTTATGAATGACAACTGCACTTCAGGCATTATGAAAGCATGGCGAGGAGTAGCATTTGAGCAGGTATGCTGGCAACATATTATTCAGATAAAACGTGCTTTAGGCATTGAAGGGGTAAGAACTTCTATCTCTGCATGGAACCAGAAGGGAACAGAATCAAAGACTGGAGCTCAAGTAGACATGTTGATTATGAGAGATGATAATATAGTAAATCTATGCGAAATGAAGTTTGCCAGTACACTTTATAGCATAGACAAAGAAGAAGAGCAAAAGATTCTTCATAGAATAGAGGCACTTAGCAATACTTTAAGTGATAAGCAGAAAGTACATCTTACCCTCATAACCACTTATGGACTACAATATGGTAAACATAGTGGCAAGATACAGAAAACTATAAATTGCGAAGATTTATTTACCTAGGATATGACGTGGAGTTAATATTTCATTCTAAGCATTGTTTTATTAAATCATGAGCATTTTCTGCATGATAAACTCTACCTGATTTAACGTCATCCAAAGCCTCTTCGATACCACTTTTATTTTCTGTTTGGATAACCCATCCAAACTTCTTTGCCAATTCCTTCAACAAGTTGAAATCTACTTGCGGAATGGTAATGGTCGTTGTAATGTTATTAACAGCTACATCCATGTCGTTATGCTTTTAAATGTTATCTGTGGGCAAAGATACTACATTTCTTTGAATCTTCAAATGTTTAAGGAAATAAATCGAGGTTACAACGAAAATAGGCGACTCCCGGATTGGAGGAGAGTCGCCTATTCTATGAGTTTTTAACCAAATCAGTAAAGTTCGACCAACTTTCAACTTTGAATCCTCTTAGATCTCTGACTGATTTCTTAAACCACTCTATTTTAGAAAGCTCCATAACTGTTTTTACAAGTGCAGTCAAATCATCATTCATCGTCATGTATGTACTGCCTTGCACCCACTCGAAACCATTCTTTTTTAGAAGCTCTTTTATTTCGTAGTAAGCTTTGTTGTAAGGTTCACCATAGTATTTCTGTAAATCAGAAATAACCATATCAAATGCTAGTGCGTACATACTGCCTCCTTTGCTGGTTCAAATAAGTCTTTATATCCAAAGAAGATGTTCCCATCTGCGGTTTTTGCGGAGATGACAATTCCTACGAAAGGATTGTTCTCAACTTCAATCACTTCGCCCTGTGTCCAGTCTTTGGCATGTGTCAAGTCTGGAGATATTAATACTTTGTCACCTATTCTCATATTCACAAAAATATAAATGTTGTACTTATTCGCCGCAAAGGAAAGGCAAACGAGCGCAAAGAAAGTTTGCTTTCAATTTGCCGAGTGCAGCTTTTCTTCTGCAAAAATACGACTTTTCCTCGTAACCACCAAATGTTTATGGGGAAATGTTGTGGGTTAGTACAAAAAGAAAATAGGCGACTCCCGCTATACGAGAGCCGCCTAAATAGATTATGAGATAAAAAAGAGTTTTTTTCTCAAATAGTTTTATTGCTTGGTAAGCACTACACGGTTTGCACCCTCGTAAGAGAGATACAACTGGATCTTGTACTTGCCATCGCCATTAGGAACATTTAGATCCTTACCATCGAACTGAGTCAGGTTATCATATGCTTCAGAATTACCATCTGCACCACCCCAACTAATTTTCCAATCGTCGTTTACAGCAAACTTGAAACCATTGGTAAGATCAGTAGTGAGCTCCCAGCAACCTGCTGCTGCATTGTATGTCATGTGGCAGTTAGCGTCATCCTGCTTCCAACCATTATGATTACCTACACAAGTAATGCTGTTAATAGCAACAAGGCTATAGGTATTTGTGTTAAGGTCAAGATTTATCTGATAGAAACCTGCCTTTGGAGCTGTGAAGTTAGGACCACCAGGGATATCTTCAACTTTGTTGTCACCAGCAAACTCCAAGTCGCCAGCCCAATCATCTGAACCAGTACCAGGCAGTGGTTTAAACTTGAACTCACCATCCAACCAATAGTAACCCTGATAGTTTTCATCAAGTTTAGGGCTGCAAAGAGCATTAGTTGTCTTCCAACCAGACTCATTACCAATTTCGTAGTAGAGTGCGAAGTTTACCTTCTCAATCTTGTAGGTTCCCTCCATAAGGTTGATAGTCATCTTAACGTACTTAGCATCGCCATTTACAGTAACCTTGAATGAACCATCATTATCAAGTGCATTACGACGGCAAATCTTACCAGTTTCGCCATTTTTACCATTACCCTCAGCGCAAGCGAAGACATAAGACCAATCGTTCTTCTCAACAGTTACATCATCGATGAATGCGAACCAGTTGTCACCCTCGTTTACAGGGAATGTAAGGGTAAATACAGGGTCGTCGTAAACATCCTTATCACTATGATTGAATGGCATTGAAGTTTCTGTAGGACTCCATGATGTACCTGCGATATCACCAATCAGATAGAAGTGCTTAGAAATTGGAGTAGGAGTAACCTTAACCTGAATAGAACCAGCGTTGATAAGTACAGCCTGTCCATCCTTAACTGCGTCAACGAAAACTTTACAGTTAAAAGTACGTTGTAAAGGACGAAGACCGAAAACTTTTTGTGTTAGAGTATTAAAAGTTTCGGTTTCTACAGTACCATCGTTTTCAAGGTCGATCTCGTATGTTTGAGCATTCTCAACACCTTCAGGAGTAGCCTTAAGGCGAATATTCTCAAGGGTAAAACCTTCAGGTAGCGCATCACCAGCAAGAGTTAGCACTTTGACAGTAGCTGGAGCATTAGCCATATCGACAACAGCTCCCTCAGCAGCTGTGGCTGTATAGCCAGGTATGGTGATGGCAACTTCTTCTGGGTTCTTTATAGGAGATGCCCAATCGTTGAAGTCTTCATCGCAAGATGCCATAAGAACACCTGCGAAGGCAATAGCCAAATATTTTACGAATTTCATATTGTCTATGTTTAATAATTATTGATTAGGTGTCAAGAAGTTGGCAGAAGCGGAAAGCTTCCGCCAACAACTAAATGACTTTATTTCAATTCACCTGTTTCAGTACCGAAGTTAATATAGAGTTTCTGACCAACAGAGTTCATTACACGGTCTTGGTCGCTACCTGTACCACGATATTTAAGCTGCTTATCAAATACCATGAACTCTGTATGCCACCATTCGTGTCCAGGGATAAGAACGTAAGCGCGAACACCCTGATCAGAAGCAGGAATACCTATCATAGCAGGAGAAACGAAAGAACCATCAGCAGTAGTTGGAACTTCGAACATTGCGCCTTCAAATTGTGTGACAAAGTCTTTAGCATCAGTACCTTGAATACATGGACCAATGAGCCATACCTCAGGCTTATAGAAGTCGACATTATAAGTAACGTTGCGACCACTAACACCACAAGTAACAACCATAAGATACCATCCTGGTCTGCTTGAAGCGATGTTGCCACCATTATCAACGATATCGCCAGCAAGGTCGCCACCTACAGTAATGCCAGCAAAGCCTACTTCGTTATTATCCCAGGTAGTATTCTCATTGATCTTAATACCGCTTTCATCAATATAAACAAGATGCCAGAATACATTATCGGTACCCCATACAGGAACCATCTTAAGAGACTTGCCCCAATCCCAGTCACAGAATTGACCAACAATATTGAGCTTACCAGGAGTTTTAACAGGAGGAAGTGAATACAACAAATGAACATTGCTCAATTTCACTACGTTAGAAAGAATTTCTGTTCCCTCTACAGGTTCGCCAGAGACATTAGTCATCACGGCACGAGCACGTGCATAAACCTGAATATCCATAGGGAAGTCAGCTTCTGTCTTTCCGTGCTCTAAGGCATAGTTTGTAAGTGTACTTGCCAAGAGTTCAGAGCTAACATCAAGTTTAGCACCCTTGAAAGTCTGATCAATCTCCTTGTAGTCTGTCATGTTTTCATCGAAAGCCACTTGAAGAGTATATTGTGTACTGGCAGGGAAACCATAATCAGGCTGTGAACATGTAAAGTTGATAGTCTTCGACTTTTCCAAGTCTAAATATTGACCTGCCAAAGCTGGTGTGTTAAGATGGAACTCTGTTGGAGAAACCACGGTTGGGTTGTCATCCCTATCATCAGAGCATGAAGCAAAGAGACTCAAGCCCAATGCCACCAGCAACGTTGATTTCAATATATTTTTCATATTGTTTTACGTTTTTATTGTTATTAGGAAGAATGGCTTGCCCACCGAAGCGGGCAAAGCCTTCTTCTATAGATTGTTTAGAATTAATAACCAGGATTCTGCTGGAGGTTGCTATTAGCATTCAACTCACCTACAGGAATTGGGAAGATATTGAGGTGAGAGTCGAAGTTCTTACCTGTTTCAGCATTACCCTTCCAAGACCAATTGTAGTTGTTGTTACCACCATAGCGTCCGAAGCGGATAAGTGTAGGACGGCGGATACCCTCGAAATAGAACTCACGTGCCCACTCGTCACAGATATCATCGAGAGAATATGAGCCAGTCTCACCACGTGTAGTTGCATTAGCACGAGCGCGGAGCTCGTTAATAGCCTTTGTACCTTCGGCTGTTGTCTGATTGCCATGCAAGCGAGCATCAGCTTCGCCAACGATAAGGTAAGCCTCAGCAGCACGCATAAAGAAGCAGTCAGCATCTGCGAAAGAAGGGTTATAAGCTGAAGAGCCATCAGTCTTGAAATTCACGAACTTACAAACACCATAACCATTCTTGAAGTTTGAAATCTTTGTATTTTCAAGAGTTACAGGGTCTGCTTCATCATCTGAATAGCCCCAGAAGATAGCACGCTTGTCGTTTGCCAAAGCTGGCATCTCATAAGATTTAGCCTTTGGAACATCGCCAACAGGGAAGAACTTTCTTACCAACTCCATACGTGCACGGTTACCACCCCATGCAGCAGAAACACATCCATTAATTGCAGAAGCATCATCAGGATTTGCATGCATTTTATCGTTGAATGTAGAAGCCATAAGGAACAAAGAGTTACCATAGCTACGGATATCCTTAGAATTCTGAATGATAGGGAAGATAGCTTCCTTTGCAGCAGAAGTCTCACCATTATCACCCATAAAGAGCATCTGGTAAGCACTCCAGTTACCAATACCAGTCTTATTCAACTGATAGTCGGAAGCAATAACCTTGTTTGCCCAAGTCTTTGCATTTTCCCACTGAGCAGTACCTGTATAAACTTCAGCATTAAGATAAAGACGTGCCAAAAGCAACCATGCAGCAGCCTTATCTACGCGACCATATCCAGCGTCAGCAGATGTCTTAGCATGAGCATCAGCAAGATTAGGTTCTACATTCTCAGTAAGTTCCTTAACCAACCAGTCAAACATCTCGGCACGAGTGTAGCGAACAGGCTTAGAAAGAGTCTCTGAGAAAGGAACATTTCCGAAAGCATCCATAAGGATATAATACTGCAAAGCACGAAGGAAACGAACCTCAGCAGTCTTTGTTGCATCTTCTTGACCTGCTACAGCGATATACTGATTGCAAGTAGAAATACCGATGGTAAGACGTGAGAAGTAAGCCTTCATCATCTGGTTTGAGTTATCGTAGGTGTTAACAACCAACTGGTCGAGACCATTGTCACCCCATCCGCAGATAGCCTCATCTGTGGTAAGTTCGTTGGCGTTCCACATCAAACGATACAAGTTGGTCATACCTTCATCGCTATATCCCTTAACGTCGGAACCAGAATCGCCATTGTCACCATAACCGCTACCTGCCATGGCGAAGTTTGCATAGCACTTATTAAATAAGCCATCGCTGCTGTATGCGGTATGAATCTTTGGGCTAATAGGTTCCTTGTCAAGGTCACTCGTACAAGATGTGCCAGTCAAGACCAAAGAAATAGCTGCAAGAGCCCATATCTTTATATTGAAAGTTTTCATATTAATTTCTCCTTAATTAATTAAAAGTTGAGATTCAAACCAAAGATGAACGAGAATGGGCGTGGGTAGATATTATTGTCGATACCACTTACAACCTCAGGATCGAGTCCATCATACTTGGTAATAGTGAACACATTAGAAGCTGTTGCGTAAACACGTCCGCTAAAGCCCTTAACAAACAAGTTGTTGAAGCTATAACCGAGAGTGATGTTATCACACTTCAAGAAAGAAGCATTCTGTACGAACATATCTGTAATCTTAGAAGTGTTATGGTCAGACTTCCAATATAGAGTGTTAAGAGGACGGTTTGGCAAATATGCGTTCTGAGCCCAGATAGCGTTCTCTGATGTTAGACGCATAGCCTGGTCGAAGTTGTTGTAAACATAGTTACCAATGCTTGCACGAAGAGTGAAGCTGAAATCCCAATTCTTATACTCAAGACGAGAAGAAAGACCCATTGTAACAGGAGCTGCTATGTTCTTATAGAGATAGCGGTCAGCCTCTGTGATGTTGCCATCACCATTGCGGTCAACTACGCAACCCTCGATAGGTCTGCCATCCTTGTCGTAAACCTGCTGATAAACATAGAATGAGTTAGCGGCATAGCCCTTCTGGTGAGCGAGAACCTGGTTACTCTGGTCGATTTTTGAACCTGCGAGCACAGGGAGTCCGCCCTCAGAAACACCTGTGAGGTCAGTAATCTCATTCTTATTATATGTGAAGTTATAGTCGATAGACCAGAACCAATCCTTTGTCTGGATAGGCTTGAAACCGAGAGTTACTTCAACACCAGTATTCTTCAAAGAACCTATGTTCTGCTTGCCCATATCAGCAAAACCAGAAAGACCTGCTACAGGAGCGCTGTTGATAAGGTCTTTAGTCTTACGATAATACCAATCTACGCTTGCTGTGATACGCTGATCAAGAGCACCGAAATCCAAACCTACGTTGTAAGTAGTTGTAGTTTCCCACTTAAGGTCTTTGTTGAAGTAGTTAGGAGTATAAAGCTTACCATCACCAGCCATAGGATAGTAACCATAAGGGCCACCTACCATATACTGAGGAATCCAAAGGTAGTTATCTACACCTTCCTGCTGACCAGTTATACCATAGCCAAGACGGAGCTTAAGGTCTGAGAGCCAATTCATGTTGCGGAACAACTTTTCTTCCTTCATCTTATAAGCAAATGCGAATGAAGGGAATGTTCCCCAATGCTCCTTGAAACGCTGCGAACCATCACGACGTACTGTTGCGGTGAGATAATAGCGGTTCATGAACGAATAGTTGGCACGACCGAAGAATGATACGAGGTGATTCTCAAACTTATCAACCTCAGGCTGGTTGTTAAACTCTTTACCTGCGTTGTCGCCAGCTGTCTGTGGATAATACTGCTTCCAGCTATTGTTGTAGCGGAAGAAGAAACGCTGCCACTCGTAACCACCCATTACATCAACATGATGATTCTTGTTGATATCCTTATAATACTGTGCGTAGAGAGTGAGAAGCTGATTTCTCTTGAAGTTCTTATTGTTTGTATTACCACCATAATACATATTAGCAGGATCGAACTGGTAAACATTGTTTTTCTCCTTACCCTCTGCTATCTCAAGACCGAGAGTTGCATGGAGGCGCAAGTCTTCAAAACCATGTACCTTATAATCGATATCAGCACTACCGATGAATGAATTTGTAGTCTGCTCATCGTCGCTACCATAGAGGCAAGCCAATGGGTTCTTAGTAGAATCCTTGTGCTTTGTCCATCCCCAAGCTGCATCACCAAGAGCAGAAGCTGAAGTAGGCCACTCGAAGAAACCACCGAAGTTCTTCAATGTCTGCTCCATCTGATCACCAATCATTGCGATATGGTAAGGAGATGTAAACTTGTAAGGATCCTGTGTAGGGTCCATGCTTACAGCAGCACCAATAGCATCGCCATTAGCCTTGTGGTTCTTTGAATACATACCCTTAGCATTGAGGTTCATGGTAAGGTGATCGTTGAGCAACGAAGGATTAAGATTCAAAGAAGCTGTATAACGGTCGTACTTAGAAGTCTTCAAAATACCCTGCTGACCTGTATAGCCTACAGAAACACGATAAGGAAGCGCATCCTTTACAGAACCTGCTACAGTAAGATTATGGTCGTGGCTAACAGCTGTTTGGTAGATAAGATCCTGCCAATCAGTATTAGCTGTACCAAGAGCACGATAAGGATCTGAATCCTCGCCGAAGATACTCTTTACAAATGCACGGTATTCGTTGCCGTCCATCATATCATGAGTTTTCTTCTTTTTACTTACAGTAAGGCTACCTGCATAAGAGATAGTAGGTTTCTGTCCCTTGCGTCCTTTCTTTGTAGTGATAATGATAACACCATTAGAACCACGGCTACCATAGATAGCGGTAGCAGAAGCGTCCTTCAAAATGTTGAACGACTCAATATCCTGTGGGTTAATAGTTGAAAGGAGGTTTGCGCTTCCGTTTACCTTATTATTATCCATAGGAACGCCATCGATAACAATTAACGGGTCGTTAGAAGCTGAAAGTGAAGATCCACCACGAATACGAATTTGTGTACTTGCTCCAGGTTCACCGCTATCGCCAGTTACGTTTACACCAGCCATCTTACCTTGCATAAGGTCTTGGGCATTTACTACCACACCCTTGTTCTTAGAGTCTGGTTTCATTGCTGTAACAGAACCTGTCAAGTCTGACTTCTTAGCCACACCATAACCGATTACCACAACTTCCTTCAGCGACTGGTTGTCTTCCTGAAGAGTGATAACCATGTTGTTGGCAACAGTAGCCTTAGCCTGTTCGTAGCCTACGTAGGTAACCGTAACGGTTGCACCCTTGTCGGCTTTAATTGAGAAGTTACCATCAAGATCGGTAACAGCGCCACCACTCTGTCCATTTACACGAACAGCAGCACCGATAATCGGTTCACCGGTAGCATCCTTCACATGTCCTTTGACAACCACTTGCTGGGCAAATGCTGTCGCAGAAAGGGCAAGACCACACGCAAGTGTGAGAGCCCTTCGAGGCATTGTAATCTTTACCTGCTTCATTTTCTTAAGTTTTTAGTTATAACGATTGATGTTGTTTGATAAAATCGCGGTTAGGTTTAAGAGTGTGCATTTGTTGCAATAAGCGTTTAGCATTTACAAGCAGTTTGCACAAAAATCACATTGATAAAAAGCAATATTACACGGCTTAATCAATATTTCATGCTGCAAAATTAAGTTTAATTACGATACGATGCACTTTTTTATAAACATTTTCGTTATTTATAATGTGCAATCGTTTGCACGATATTTAGTTCAAATATTTTTAACAGCGGCAACAAGGTATATTTGTTTTGCGTAATTTTGCACACAAGGACTTACTAACGATGAAAGAACTGACTCCCATAACAATGAAGGACATTGCCAAGGCGCTCAATGTGTCGGTGGCAACGGTGTCGCGTGCGCTGAAAGATAGTCAAAGGATTAGCCAAGCGCAAAGAGACAAAATAAAGGAATACGCGCGTGAACATAATTACTCGCCTAACTTCATTGCCGAGAGTTTGCGAAACAGCAAACGAAAACCGTTGAAGACTATCGGCGTGATTATCCCTAACCTGCCCCACTATTATTTCTCCACGGTGCTTAGCGGTATCGAGGAAGAGGCTTCTGCTTGTGGATATACGGTGATGATGGCGCAAAGCAATGAGATGTATGCGCAAGAGGTTAAGATTTGCGAATCGTTCTACGACCACAAGGTGAGTGGCGTTATCGTGTCGCAAGCCAAGGACACTCTGCGTTTTGACCATTTCCAAAAACTCTTGGACCATGGCATACCATTGGTGTTCTACGACCGCATATCTACGGGCGTTGATGCAAGTCGTGTGGTGGTAGACGACTACATGGGAGCTCTCACGGCAGTAAACCATCTCATCGATACTGGTTGCCGAAAGATTGCCTTCTATGGTTCGCCTATGAGCATGGAGATATCTAAAAATAGATATAATGGATACAAGGATGCTTTGCTGAAACGAGGACTAAAGCCCGACGATCGCTTTTTCCGCATCTGCGACAACAGGGCTGATGCCGAAGTGATAACGCCAGAGTTGATGGAGCAAGATGAGGTGCCAGATGCTTTCTTTGCCGTGAACGATGATACTGCCATCGGCATTCTGTATTCCGTTAAGCGCATGGGTTACCGTGTGCCTGAGGATATTTCCATCTGCGGTTTCACCAATGGCGAACGTGCCATAGCTTGCGAACCTATGCTCACTACCGTGGAGCAACGAGGAAAGCGAGTTGGCGAAGAGGCTGCTAACATCATCATCGGACATATCGAGGGTACTATTCCTCGTGAGCAAATAGAAAAAAGGATTGTTAGAACAAAACTTATCATAAGGGGGACAACGAGATAAGTTCTGAGGTCTATACCTTAATTATATATTACATATATCTACCACGTAAAATAACAAAAAATCAATATCTATTATGAAACAAAAACCAGACATGAACTTCTGGGGTTTATGGAACCTTAGCTTCGGTTTCTTCGGAGTGCAGATAGCCTATGCCCTACAAAGCGCGAACATCTCGCGTATTTTCGCCACCTTGGGTGCCGATCCTCACAACTTGAGTTATTTTTGGATTCTTCCTCCTTTGATGGGAATCCTCGTGCAGCCTATCGTTGGCACATTTAGTGACAAGACATGGTGCCGTTGGGGTCGTCGCATTCCTTACCTCTTTATCGGAGCTGCCGTGGCAGTACTCGTGATGTGCTTGTTGCCTAATGCAGGCTCTCTTGGTTTGGCTGTAAGCGGAGCGATGCTGTTCGGCTTGATAGCCTTGATGTTCCTCGACACCAGTATCAATATGGCGATGCAGCCTTTCAAGATGCTTGTTGGCGACATGGTAAACGAAAAGCAGAAGGCTAAGGCCTACTCTATACAGAGTTTCCTTTGCAATGCTGGTTCTATAGCAGGCTACGTATTCCCATTCCTCTTTACTTTCCTGGGTATCAAGAATGTAGCCGAAGAGGGCGTGGTGCCAGACTCCGTTATCTGGTCGTTCTATGTAGGCGCTGCTATCCTCATACTTTGTGTTATCTATACCTCCGTGAAGGTGAAGGAGTGGAATCCTCAGCAGTATGCTGAATATAATGGCTTAACAGGCGATGTAGAAAAGAAAGAAGAGGGCAAGGCAGACTGGATTACTCTCTTAAAGAATGCTCCTTCTACATTCTGGAAGGTTGGCGTGGTGCAGTTCTTCTGCTGGGCAGGCTTCCTTTATCTTTGGAACTATTCTACAGGCGCTATTGCAGAGACTGTATGGTATACCACAGACCCTAAGTCGGCAGAATTTCAGGCTGCAGGCAACTGGGTGGGCATTCTCTTTGCTGTTCAGGCTGTAGGTAGTGTGCTTTGGGTAGTAGTGCTCGCTATGTTTAAGAACATAAAGTTGGGATATAGCGTCAGCTTGCTTATTGCAGGTGTTGGCTTTGCCTTGATTCCATTCTTGCACAACCAGTATTTGCAGTTTATCCCATTCTTGATGATTGGTGCTGGTTGGGCAGCTATGTTGGCAATGCCTTTCACCCTCGTAACCAATGCTCTGCAGGGTTATGGTCACATGGGCACATACCTTGGTCTCTTCAACGGCACAATCTGTATTCCTCAGATTGTGGCTGCCATCTGTGGTGGCGTCATTTTGAGCCTCATTGGTTCTCATCAGAGCGACATGATGATTGTGGCTGGTGTATTCTTGGTTATCGGTGCTCTCTATGTGCCTATGATTAAGGAGAAAAAAGCAGCATAAAAATAAGATAAATCCATAAAAACTAAATAGATGCGACAACATACACTAAGATACATATTCACCATCTTAGCGATATTCGCAACTTTAGGTTGGAATACACAAGAATGCAAGGCGCAAGAATGCGATTTGCAAGATGCTTATTCCAACCACAAACGGTACCATGGCGACGGCATCGACGATGCCTTGCGCTTTGTTCCCATCACAGCAGCCTTCGCCTTGAAGGCTGCTGGCGTGGAGAGCGCTTCGTCGTGGAAACGCTTGGTAGTTAACTCAGCAGCATCTTTTGCTATTAGTGCAGGCACAACATGGGCTTTGAAGCATTCCGTCAACCGTGAACGTCCTGACGGTACCGACAACAAATCGTTTCCTTCTGGTCACACCACTTTTGCCTTTGCTGGTGCCACCATATTATATAAGGAGTATCAGCATACCTCCAAGTGGATAGGCATAGCGGGATATGGCGTAGCTGCCTTGACAGCTGCCGACCGCATCAGACGCAACCGCCACCATTGGGAGGATGTGGCAGCAGGAGCAGCCATTGGCGTAGGCGGCACCATATTGGGATATTATCTTGGCGACTTGATAACGGGCGAAGAAGGCAAATATTCCGTAGGCTTCTCTGCCAATACCGTCTCGCTTTGCATACATTTATAGGTTCTTATGCAAACGATTGCATAACATAATATTTCTCTAATTTAAATATTTCTGCAAATTATTAAACTATAATATTTAACTTTGGACCAAAATAACTAATAACGACAAAATTATACTATTGCTATGAACTTAAATTTCAACATAAACTATGATACCATTTTCGGTGAAGAACTGGTATTGAATATCATACATCATGGCAAAAACCATGATAAAGATTCTGTTTCGCAATACAGAATGGGCACCATCGACGGTCATCATTGGAACTACCAGATGAATGCTCAAAAAGAATGTGACAGCATTGACTATTTCTATAGCATAGACAACTCGGGCACAGAAAAGCGCCACGAGTGGACAACAATACCTCATCGCCTTGAGCTCAACGCTCGTAAGGCTAATACTTATCACATATACGACAAGTGGATAGCTCTGCCTGAGGATTCATACCTCTATAGCTCAGCTTTCACCGACTGTATAAACCGCCGCTCGCTTACCACTCTGAAAGAGTCGCAGGCAAGCAAGGTGGTGAGACTCGTCGTTAGAGCGCCACAGCTCAAGAGCAACCAACGATTGGTGGTGACAGGTGCCGACGACGTGCTGGGTGCTTGGGCAATCGACAAGGGACTGAAGATGACAGAGCACAACAACAACGAATGGGTGGTTGACATCAATGCCGACTCGCTGAGTGGCAACAAGATAGAGTTTAAGTTTGCTGCCATCGACGCCAACAACAAAGAGGGCGCTATATGGGAAACATGCATGAACCGTACCGTTGAGGTGGCTCACCTTACCGATGGCGACATCTCTATCTACGACCTCGACCAGGCTTTCTTCCCTATCTGCAACACCAAGGTGGCAGGAACTCTCGTGCCTGTATTCTCGCTTCGCTCCAAGAGTAGCTTTGGCATTGGCGACTTCGGCGACTTGAAGAAGATGGTAGACTTTGTTTCGCAGACCGGACAGCGAGTATTGCAGATATTGCCTATCAACGATACCACAATCACTCATACTTGGACCGACAGCTATCCTTATAGCTGCATCTCTATCTTCGCCATTCATCCTCAGTATGCTGACCTCAACCAACTTCCAGCTATAGCCGACAAGGCTGAGGCAAAGAAATATGAGGCTTTGCGCATAAAGCTCAACGCTCTTTCGCAGATAGACTACGAGGCTGTGAACAACGCCAAGACAGAATACCTTAAGATAATATTCGAGCAAGAGGGCAAGCGCATCATGGCTTCGGCTGAATATAAGGCTTTCTTCGAAGAATCTCAGTCATGGCTTGTGCCTTACGGTCACTATTGCATGCTCCGCGACAAGAATGGCACAGCCGACTTCACAAAATGGGAAGGCAACGAAACATGGAACGAGGACGACCGCGAAAAGCTCACTAATCCTCGTACCGCACTATATAAAGAGGTGGCATTCTACTATTTCGTGCAGTTCATATTGAGCTCACAGATGAAGGCTGCCCACGACTACGCACGCTCTAAGCATGTGATACTGAAGGGCGATATTCCTATCGGCGTAAACAGATATGGTTGCGACGTATGGATGGAGCCTAAATACTTCAATCTCAACAGCCAGGCGGGTGCTCCACCTGATGATTTCTCTGTGAATGGTCAGAACTGGGGATTCCCTACCTACAACTGGGATGAGATGTTGAAAGACGACTGCGCATGGTGGGTACGCAGATTCCAAAACATGTCGAAATTCTTTGATGCCTATCGCATCGACCATGTGCTTGGTTTCTTCCGCATCTGGGATATTCCTATCGACTCCGTACACGGACTGCTCGGACAGTTCTCGCCTTCGCTCGCTATGAGCCGTGAGGAGATAGAGGCTTACGGACTAAGATTCCAAGAGGATCATTTCACTCGTCCTTTCATCACCGACTGGATTTTGGACCGCATATTCCATGAGCGTGCCGAGGAGGTTAGACGCCGCTATCTCAATCATGCTCACGACGATGTATACAACCTAAAGCCAGAATACGACACTCAGCGCAAGATAGAGGCTGTTTTCGAGGCTGAGCACGAGGCTATGGTTGCCAGCAAGGCTGACCAAGCGGCTTTGCAGGCTCACAACAACTTGCGCGACGGCTTGTATGCCCTGGTTAGCAACGTGCTGTTCATTCGCGACCGCAAGGATGCCAATAAGTTCCATCCTCGCATCTCGGCACAGCTCGACTTCACCTACGAGGCTCTCTACGATTGCGACAAGGCTGTGTTCAACCGCCTATACAACGACTACTACTATCATCGCAACAACCAATTCTGGTATCGCGAGGCTATGAAGAAGTTGCCTAAGCTGGTGCAGGCTACACGCATGCTGGTATGTGCCGAAGACCTCGGCATGGTGCCTGACTGTGTGCCATGGGTGATGGACGAACTAAAGATATTGTCGCTCGAATTGCAGTCGATGCCTAAGGACCCTACCGTACGCTTCGGACATCTTTCGCGCAATCCATACCGCTCGGTATGCACAATATCATCTCACGACATGCCTACACTTCGCCAATGGTGGGACGAGAACATAGAGCGCACTCAGAGCTACTACAACACCATGCTCTATCGCTCGGGTGGTGCTCCTCATCCATTGCCAGGATGGCTTGCTCGCGACATCATCTATCGTCATCTTGCATCGCCATCTATGCTCTGCGTATTGAGCATACAAGATTGGCTCGCTATAAGCGAACGTCTGCGCCTTGCCGACCAAAATGCTGAGCGCATCAACATCCCTGCCAACCCTAAGCATTATTGGCGCTATCGCATGCATTTGAATATCGAAGACCTTATCTCCGACCAGGAGTTTACGGGCGAAATCTCAGGCATGCTCAACGAAAGCGGAAGAAGACAATAACCACATAATGTAAGAAAGCTATGGATGTCAGCAACATGGCAGCCATAGCTTCTTTTCTTTAAAAACGCCCCCATATAATCCATAAGCAACTAATAGCTAAAATATATATGAAAAAGTTTAATATCATCGTTTCAGCACTTTTCATGCCTCTGCTTGCTTTGGCTCAGAGCGTGACATCGCCTAATGGCAACGTCTCGGTAACTTTCTCTTTGTCTGAAAAGGGACAGCCTACCTACGAGATGAGCTATAAGGGCAAGACTGTATGTAAGCCATCTCACTTAGGATTGGAGTTGGCTAAGGACAAACATGCCTCTAAGGGTATGGAGGAAACCGACCTCATGGACGGCTTCAAGGTTACCAACACCAAGACTTCATCGTTCGACGAAACTTGGACTCCTGTATGGGGCGAAACCTCTACCATCCGCAACAACTACAACGAGATGGAGGTAAACCTCAATCAGCCTGCTTCAAAGCGCAACATCACCATCCGCTTCCGCGTGTATGACTATGGAATGGGATTGCGTTATGAATTTCCACAGCAGGAGAGCCTCAACTATTTCGTAATCCAGGAAGAGCACACACAGTTTGCCATGGCTGGCGACCATACTGCTTACTGGATTCCTGGCGACTACGACACTCAGGAGTATGAATATCAGATTACTCCGCTCACAGGTATCCGCCCTATCATTGCCAAGAACCGTGAGTCGTACAAGAGCAATTCTTCTACCACAGTATTCTCTGACACAGGCGTACAGACTTCGCTTCAGATGAAGACTAAGGATGGTCTATACATCAACATCCACGAGGCTGCTTGCTTGGATTATCCTACTATGCACCTCAATCTCGACGAGAAGACTCTGACCTTCGAGTCGTGGCTTACTCCTGACGCTGTAGGCCGTAAGGGATTCATCCAGACTCCTTTCAACACTCCTTGGCGTACTGTCCTTGTGAGCGACGATGCTCGCGACATGCTGTCGTGCAAGTTGACTTTGAACCTCAACGAGCCTTGCAAGATTGAGGATACCTCTTGGATTCACCCTACAAAGTATTGTGGCGTATGGTGGAACATGATTGTAGGCACCAAGTCGTGGAGCTATACCAACGACCTGCCTTCTGTTCGCCTTGGCGTAACCGACTACAGCAAGTGCAAGCCTAATGGCACTCATGGTGCTACCAACGAAGAGGTGAAGCGCTATATCGACTTTGCTGCAAAGAATGGTTTGCAGGAGGTATTGGTAGAAGGATGGAACGAAGGTTGGGAAGACTGGTTCGGACATCAGAAGCTCGACGTATTCGATTTCGTTACTCCATATCCTGACTTCGATATCAAGATGCTCAACGAATATGCTCACTCTAAGGGTGTTAAGCTGATGATGCACCACGAGACTTCTTCTGCAGCTCTCAACTACGAGCGCCACTTGGAGGATGCTTTCAACCTTATGAACAAATATGGCTACGATGCTGTGAAGACTGGTTATGTGGGCGACATCATCCCACGTGGTGAATATCACTACAGCCAGCTCATGAACAACCACTATCAGCGTGTCATCGAGACTGCTGCCAAGCATCATATCATGGTGAATGCTCACGAGGCTACTCGCCCTACAGGTATCTGCCGCACATGGCCTAACCTTGTTGGCAACGAGAGTGCTCGCGGTACTGAGTATGAAGCGTTTGGCGGTTCTGTACCTTATCATACCGTGATGTTGCCATTCACCCGTTTGCAGGGTGGTCCTATGGACTACACTCCTGGTATCTTCGAGACCAAGCTTTCGGAGTGGAGCAACAACCCAAGCTATGTTCACACCACTCTCTGTGGTCAGCTTTCGCTCTATCTCGTGATGTACAGTCCGTTGCAGATGGCTGCCGACCTTCCTGAGCATTACGAGAAGTACGACGATGCCTTCCAGTTTATCCGCGATGTGCCTTGCGACTGGAGCGACTCTAAATACCTTGAGGCTGAGCCTGCTAAGTATATCACCGTGGCTCGCAAGGATAAGAAGAGCGACAACTGGTTTGTAGGTGGTAAGACTGATGCTGCTCGCACATCTGTAGTAAAACTCGACTTCCTCGATAAGGGCAAGAAGTATGCTTGCGCCATTTATCAGGATGGCAAGACTGCCGACTACGAGAACAATCCAAAATCTTACCAAATCATCCACAAGACCGTTAAGAAGGGTGATGTCTTGAAGATTAAAGAAGCACGTGGTGGTGGCTTCGCAATATCACTTAAAGCATTGTAAGCAATATGAAAAAACTACTGATAATGGCACTTATGGCAGGAAGCCTCAGCGCTTATGCTCAGCAGGCTACCAATAAGCAGGGCGACGGTCAGCTGACTTTCAACGAGATGACATACTCGAAGGAGGCTACGGCATTTCGCCTCAATGCTCCCTCTAAAGCCAAGGGAGTGAAGATACATATCTATAATGAGGGCGCTGGTGGCGACAAGGTGCAGACGGTGAAGATGAAACGCACCGCCACAGACACTTGGACTGCCAATGTGAAGGGCGACCTGAAGGGTAAGTTCTATACCTTCCAAGTAGAGACAGCCAAGAAGACTATGCAGGAGACTCCTGGAGTATTTGCTAAGGCTGTGGGCGTGAATGGCAAGCGTGCTGCCGTGATAGATATGGCAGAGACAAACCCTGAGGGATGGGATGCCGACAAGCGACCATTGACAAAGTCGCCTACCGACCTCGTGATCTACGAGCTCCACCATCGCGACTTCTCTATATCGCCAACTTCGGGCTTGAAGAACAAGGGCAAGTTTCTTGCTCTCACCGAGCCTAAGGCTATATACTATCTGAAGACCCTTGGCGTGAATGCCATCCACATTCTGCCATCGTTCGACTTTGCTTCTGTCGACGAGTCGCAGCCTAATGTGGCACAATACAACTGGGGCTACGACCCTTTGAACTATAATGTGCCAGAGGGCTCCTACTCTACCGACGCCACCAAGCCAAGCGTGCGCATAAAAGAGTTTAAGCAGATGGTGCAGGAGTTGCACAAGGCGGGCATCCGCGTAATCCTCGACGTGGTCTACAACCACACTTTCAACATCAACGAGAGCAACTTCACCCTCACCTATCCAGGCTACTATTATCGTACCACTAAGGACGGCAAACCTTCAGACGGTTCGGGCTGTGGCAACGAGACAGCAAGCGAGAAACCGCTGATGAGAGAGTTTATGATAGAGTCGGCACTATATTGGGCTAAGGAATACCACATCGATGGCTTCCGCTTCGACCTCATGGGCGTTCACGACATCGAAACCATGAACCTCATTCGCAAGGCTCTCGACACTGTAGACCCTAACATATATATATATGGTGAGGGATGGAGCGCAGGACAATGTGCTTATCCTACAGAGAAACTGGCTACAAAAGCCAATGTCAAGCAGCTTGACCGCATAGGAGCTTTCTGCGACGATATGCGCGATGGCATTCGTGGTCCTTTCAGCGACGACCATAAGTCGGGCATCCTTGGCGCCATTGCCAACAACGAGGAGAGCATAAAGTTTGGTATCGCTGGTTGCATCGACCATCCTCAGATAGACCTCAACAAGGTGAACTACTCTAAGGCTGCATGGACAAACTCGCCTGCACAGATGATAGCTTATGTAAGCTGCCACGACGATATGTGTCTCGTAGACCGCTTGAAAGCAAGCATCCCTGGCATCACTACCGACGAGATTATACGTCTCGACCTTCTGGCTCAGACCTTCGTCTTCACCGCCCAGGGTGTGCCTTTCATCTATGCTGGCGAAGAGGTGTTGCGCGACAAGAAGGGTGTGCACAACAGCTATAAGTCGCCAGATTATATCAATGCCATCGACTGGACATACAAAGACCGCTACCCTCAGGTGTTCGACTACTATCGCTCGCTGATAGAGCTTCGTCGCAACCACCCTGCCTTCCGCATGGCAGATGCCGACATGGTACGCCGTCATTTGGAGTTCCTCGATGCTCCACAGAATGTAGTGGCATTCCGATTGAAAGACCATGCCAATGGCGATGCCTGGCAAGACATCATCGTAATAATGAATGGCAACAAGACTGCACAGAAGGTGAGCATCCCACAGGGCGCATACACCTCAGTATGCCAAAATCAGCAAATTAACCTCGCTGGTATCACAACAATCGAAGGCAACTCAGTAGAAGTGGCACCACAAGAGGCATTGATAATAGTAAAATAAGAAATCATCATGAAGAAAATACTAACTGCCCTACTCTTGGGCACAACGCTAACAATGAATGCAGCTGTGAAAATAGACCGCATAGAGCCTACAAACTGGTATGTAGGAATGAAAGACGCAAGTCTGCAACTTATGGTTTACGGCAAGGATATCAAGAGCGCTGAGGTTACTACCGACTACCCAGGCGTAAAAATCGATAGCCTCGTACGCCTCGACAGCCCTAACTATCTGCTCGTATACATGAATATTGCCGACGCACAGCCAGGCACCATGTCGCTACAGTTCCAACAGGGCAAACAGAAGAAGAAGGTGAGCTACGAGCTCAAGGCTCGCGAAATGGCAGGTGCAGACCGCCAAGGCTTCACCAATGCCGATGTGCTATATATGCTCATGCCAGACCGCTTTGCCTCTGGCTCTACTGCCAACGACCAGGTGAAAGGGATGAGAGCCTATACCACCAACCGCAACGAACCATCCTTGCGCCATGGTGGCGACCTCGAAGGTATACGCCAGCATCTCGACTATTTCAAGGAGTTGGGAGTAACTGCACTTTGGTTTACTCCAGTATTGGAGAACAATTCGCCAGACCACGGCAAGAACAGCACATACCACGGCTATGCCACAACAGATTATTATCGCGTAGACCCTCGCTTCGGTAGCAACGAAGAATATCGCCAGCTATGCACAGAGGCTCATCAGAAGGGACTGAAAATCGTGATGGACATGATTTTCAACCATAGTGGCTTCGAACACCCTTGGGTGGCTGATATGCCTACAAAGGATTGGTTTAACACTCCTGAATGGCTGTTGCCTGAAAACCAAGCTAAGACAAAGTCGCTAAACACCGTGGATGGCGCAGCCAAAGTGGGCGACAAATATCTGCAAACAAGCTATAAGCTTACTCCGGTTGTAGACCCTTACGCTTCGAAGGTAGACTTGCGCGAAACCGTTGACGGATGGTTTGTGCCTACTATGCCTGACCTGAACCAGCGCAATCCGCACGTGATAAAATATCTCATCCAAAACTCTAAGTGGTGGATAGAAACCGTAGGCATCGACGGCATCCGTATGGACACCTATCCTTATGCCGACCGCGCTGCCATGGCACAATGGATGAAGGAACTGGGCGAGGAATATCCTAACTTCAATACCGTGGGCGAAACATGGGTTACCGAGCCTGCTTATACCGCTGCATGGCAGAAGGATAGCAAACTGTCAACAGTAAACAGCTATCTGCCAACAGTTATGGACTTCGCCTTCTACGACCGCATAAATGCCGCTAAGCACGAGGAGACCGACGAATGGTGGAACGGATTAAACCGCATCTACAACAGCCTCGTCTACGACTATCTCTACGAAGACCCTGCCCACGTAATGGCATTCCTCGACAACCACGATACCGACCGTTTCCTCGGCAATGGCAAGGATTCTACAGCTCTTCGTCAGGCGTTGGCATTGCTGCTCACCATCAACCGCATACCTCAGCTCTATTATGGTACAGAGATATTGATGAACGGCACCAAGACCGTTACCGACGGCAATGTGCGCAAGGATTTCCCTGGCGGATTCCCTGGCGATACAGTAAACAAGTTTACTGCCGAGGGTCGTACCAAAGCCGAGAACGAGATGTTCAACTGGCTCTCTCGCCTGCTCCATTGGCGTCAGGGCAACGAGGTTATCACCAAGGGCAAGCAGACTCAGTTTATACCATATAATGGTGTCTACGTGATTGCTCGCCAGTATAAAGGCAAGACCGTGATGACAATCCTCAACGGTAAGCGCTCTGACAACAGTCTCAAGGTTGAGCGCTATGCCGAGATCATCGGTTCTACCACCTCAGCTACAGATGTTATCACAGGTCAGAAGGTTGACCTCGGAAGCGACATCAAGCTCAGCCAGCGCCAAGCGCTGATACTTGAGTTTTAAGTAGTTTGTTTTTAGCATACTGTTTTACCTTACTTTAGTTTTAATTTTGTAGAGTGTTGAATTATCCTTTAATTCTTCACTCTACTTTTTTTATTTTCCACCTCTTCGTTCTTCACTCTTCGTTCTTCACTCTTCCCTCTTCGTTCTTCACTTATCACGCGACTATTCGCGTGGAGCATTTCGAATAGTCGCTTGCGCCATTTCGACTACTCGCATGCGCCATCTTGACTACTCGCATGCGCCATCTTGATTATCCGCAGCAAAATTACAGCATAGTAGCAAATCGCTGTCCGCTTATGTCCTCTTGTGTCCGCTGTTTAATGTTTAATGTTTAATGTTTAATGTTTACTAAGCTACGTCAACTCCAAAGGGCAGAAAAATTGTTCATTATATCCTTATCTCTCTCATATTCAATGAGAAAGATAAGGATTTTATTATTTTTCACGTATAAGGCAACAAGGTTTTCAGAAAAATATAGTACCTTTGCAGTCGATACTACAATAAACTAAAACAAATAAAGAAAACAAATATTTTCCTACCCCGCTGCCATAAAAGCAGCACAATAAACATTATAACTAATGAAGAAACTTCTACTTACTCTGTTGGTACTTTGCGTGGCGATATGCACCAATGCCAACACTATCTACGAACTGTCGGCGGCTACGTGTACAGCTGCTACTAAGGCTACTGGTCCTTGGACTTTCAACAATGGCTTCTCTATTATGCCATCTGATGAAAGCAAGACTTATCAATCAGCAAATGGCGGAATAAAATATTCTGCTGGCGTGCAGTATACCATCACTCTGCCTGCAGGCGTGAGCATTAAGCATGTAGAGATTGTCGGCTACGACAACTATGCCGATGCTGACAGCTATATTGCAGAGCTCAACGGCAAGGAATATGGAGAAACAGAATACGTGTTTCCACAAAAGACTGCCGACGGCAATACAGTAAGCACCACAAAGAGCATCACTTTTGCTGATGCTGCTACAGGCACCATCACTTTTACTCCACAGGGCAAGCAGGTGGTTTGGACTATCAGCTTGTATGACTACAACCCTGCCGACGTGAAAGAAGAAGAGCCTACTGGCGACCGCAACACCAACCTTTACTATACTCCAGAATCGCAGATGGAGAAGTTGGACCGCGCACCTGTGGCTTTGCCTGCTTCGAGCGGCAAGGGAGTGTTCTTGAGCTGGCGTTTCCTCGGTACCGACAACTTGCAGACCAAGTTTGACGTGGTGAGAAATGGTAGCACCATCAAGCGCGACCTCTCGGTAACTAACTTCACCGACGCTAATGGAGCAACAACAAATAGCTATGTTATCGTGGCTAAGGTTAATGGCGAAGAAGTAGACCGCACAGAGCCTGTATCATCATGGGGCAACATATTCCGTCGTCAGACTCTCGACCGTCCTGCCGGTGGCACCGTAGGTGGCGCAGAATATACATACTCGCCTAACGACTGCTCGGTAGGCGATGTGGATGGCGATGGCAAATATGAGCTTATCGTGAAGTGGGACCCATCAAACTCTCACGACAACTCACAATCAGGATATACAGGAAATGTGTATCTCGACGCATATAAGCTGAACCTCGATTCAGAGACTCCTACCAAGCTTTGGCGCATCGACCTCGGAAAGAACATCCGTGCTGGTGCTCACTACACACAATTCTTGGTTTACGACTTTGATGGCGACGGAAAGGCAGAGCTAATCTGCAAGACTGCTGCCGGAAGCAAGGATGGCGCAGGCAACTACGTGAGCGAGGCTGCTACAGATGCTACAATCAAGGCTGTAAACAACACCAAAGACTGGAGAAACTCAAGTGGTAAGGTGACTGGCGGACAGGAGTGGCTAACAGTATTCAATGGCGAAACTGGTAAGGCTATCCACACAGTATTCTACAATCCTAACCGCAACGGCGGCATTGGCGGCGAGGCTGGATGGACAAAGAACTGGGACGACCGCTCAGGCAAGAACGATAAGGAATATGGCAACCGTGGCGAAAGATACCTGGCTGCTGTGGCTTATCTCGATGGTCCTGACGCTAACCCATCGGCAGTATTGCTGAGAGGATATTACACATATTCTTATACATGGGCAGTAGACTTCGACGGCAAGGAGCTGAAGACAAAATGGCTACACGCTTCGGACGAGAAGAATAGATATAAGGTGACAGATGCCAACGGCAACACCAAGACATACAATGCACCTATTGCTACAGGCAAGGTTTCGGGCAGCCGCACATGCTACGGCAATGGTAACCACAACCTCAGCGTAGGCGACTACGATGGCGATGGTTGCGACGAGATAACATTCGGTGCATCAGCATTGAACAACGACGGTACTCTGCTCTACTCTACCGGCTTTGGTCATGGCGACGCTATCCATGTGGGCGACATCGACCCAGACCGTCCAGGCATGGAGGTGTTTGCAGTTCACGAGGAGTCGCAATACGGATGGGACCTCCACGATGCAGCCACAGGCGAAATCATCTGCAGCAGCACAGGCTCGGCAGACAACGGTCGCGGTATTGCTGCCGACATCATAGAGAAGCATCGCGGATGGGAGTTTGCAAGCTCTAACGACCGAAGCCTTCGTGGTGCCGACAAGTCAGTAGTAAGCACAAGCAGCACATCGCTCAACTTCCGTTGCTATTGGGATGGCTCATTGCAGGATGCTCTGCTCGACGGCACAAAGATTGATAAATGGAACGGTAGCGGCATGTCGCGCCTGTTCACACTCTACGACTACGGACATTCTTCGTCATGCAACAGCACAAAGCAGACACCTAACCTTCAGGCAGACTTGCTTGGCGACTGGCGCGAAGAGATTATCCTTTGGGATTCGTCAGACGGTTGCACTCTGAACATCTTCACCACAAACATCCCTACCATCTATCGTGTGCCTACCCTTATGCACAACCACGTATACCGTATGGGCGTAGCTTGGCAGAACACAGCATACAACCAGCCTCCTCACGTAAGCTACTATATGCCAGACTACGTGAAATACCTGAAGCAGCAGACAACAGCTATCGAAGGTGTTGAGGAAGTGAAAGCCAACGAAGATGGCGCCATCTACAATCTGCAGGGCGTTAGAGTAAGCAAGCCTTGCAAGGGAATATACATCCAAGGTGGCAAGAAAATTGTAGTAGGCAAAAGCCTCTAAAAAAAGAATTTTAATGGTTAGCTGAAATATTTCAGCCAAACAATATAGGAATTCGGATTTTATTTGTTATATTTGCGACAAGAATATTGCATTAGGCTTTGCGCCAATGTGCATGGTCTTGGAAGAAAAGAGTATAACAACTAAAATCCGAATTTATTATGATGCAACATCTCATTGATACCCTGCATAGCGGACAAGATTCTCTTGTCATACTACACGAAGGTCGCCAGCGCAGTTTTGGCGGACAGGGTCTACGCAAACTATACAACATCGCAGTACAGGAACCAGAGCTTCTGCTTGGAGCGAAACTCGCCGATAAGGCTGTGGGACGAACAGCAGCAAGGGTGATGGCAGAAGGCGGAGTGGCAGAGATTTATGCCGACTATATAAGCGATCAGGCATACGACCTGCTGACAGATGCCAACATCAAAGTGAGATATGGCAAGAAGGTTGACCACGCCACATTCCTCGACATCTGGAAACGATTGGGCGAAGGGGAATAATCAGCTATCCTTTATTAATAAATAAATCAGTCACAATAAAATAAATCAGCCACGAAAGCTAACCATTTGCTTTCGTGGCTGATTTTTGTTTTATATCATTGGTGAGGATGCTATTACATCCCCACCCTTTTAGAGTGTGTCACGCTTCGTGCTGGCGCACGCCCATACGAGCCTCAACAACGTTGACAACATAGTCGCCAAGCTTCTCGCACTCCTGGATGATATCCATATACATGGTACCGATAGCGTAGGTGTAGAGATGGTTGTTGACATCATTGATATTCTGGCTGCGCAACTGGCTGCGATAGTTGTTGATTTCGTTCTCGATATTGAAAGAACGGTTTACATCGTTGTCAGACTTATGACCAACGAGAGTTGTTATCATCTGCGACAACGCCTGATTGGTGAGCTCCATCATCTGGTGCATATGCTCATACTGCTCCTGAGTGAAGTCTTCTTTGCCCTTGATACGGCGATTGATGGTGCGTGCTATGTTGTAGCAGCTGTCGCCGATACTCTCGAGCTCAGAAATCTCGCGCAACATAGCGCGAATCTTAGCCTTTGTATCGTCGCTAAGGTGAGCATTGCTGACATTATCGAGATATTTAGCAATCTCTATCTCCATAGAGTCGGAGATGCCCTCATACTTCTCTATGCGAGTGAAGAGCTTCACAAACTGATCCTGCTTGGTTTCGCCCAATAACACTCTAACCATCTCAAACATTCGCTGTATGCGCTCAGCAAAACAATGAATCTCTTTCTGAGCCTCGAGCACCGAGATTTCAGGAGTCTTGATGATACCCTGCTGGATGAAACGCAAACGGAAGTCGTCTTCGTCGGCATTCTTCTTTGGACGAATAACCTTGCATACCAACTTCTCTATCTGTGGCACAAACCACACGAGGATGAAGGTGTTGGCAAGGTTGAAAGAGGTGTGGAAAGCTGCCAAAACAAACGAGAGCTTAGCAGCATTGGCAATGAAGCCTGGGTCGCCCTTGTGCATCTCGGCATCATAGCCTACGAAGCCACAAACAAGGTCGATAAACGGACGGAACACCACCAATATCCACAACACGCCAAAGACGTTGAAGAACATATGGGCAAGAGCCGCTCTTCGAGCCTGAGTGTTGGCTGTGAGGGCTGCTATGTTAGAGGTTACGGTGGTACCGATATTTTCACCCATCACAAGGGCTATACCCTGATAAATAGGTAGCACACCCGTAGAACAGAGAATCATGGTGATAGCCATAACGGCAGCCGAACTCTGCACACACATGGTAAGCACACTACCAATGATAAGGAAGGTGATGGTGGTGATGAAGCTGTAAGGATCGAAACTTGCGAAGAAGTCGAGCACAGGCTGATTGTGGGCAAGATCCATGTCAATACCCGTTTGGCGAAGAGTGCCCAAACCAAGGAACATGAACGAAATACCAAAGATGAAGTCGCCTACTATCTTGCGCTTCTTACTATAAATAAGGAGTATAGCAAGGAAGAACGCTGGCCACACAAAGTCGGTGATATTAAAAGAGAAACCAGCACTCATAATCCATGCGGTGAGGGTGGTACCAATATTTGCACCCATAATCACCGAAATGGCTTGAGCCAAGGTGAGAAGTCCGGCATTAACAAACGAGACCGTCATCACCGTGGTGGCTGTTGACGACTGTACTGCTGCCGTGATGAGAGCTCCTGAGAGAATGCCCGTCACACGATTGGTTGTCATGGTTCCTAATACATGGCGCAATTGTGGTCCCGCCATTTTCTGCAAACTGTCACTCATCGACTTCATACCGAACATCAGCAAGGCAAGAGCACCGATAAGTCTGAAAAAAATCCAAATCGACATATTTTAACTTTATTTTAAGATGGTTTCTTTGTCGTGTCGCTATTTAGATGTATTTTTGCCATTAAACAAAGGCTTTTAGCCATGTTTCCTTTAACTAACCACGTAGAAATTGTAATGGCTATGAAACAAGTAATACAAATCCGTTGCAAAAATAACAAAAAAATTGTAAATGTCAACATAGGAAGCACACTTTCTGACGTTTTAAATGAAATAAACTTAAAGATGCCATACGGACCAGTATGTGCAAAAGTCAATAACAAGGTAGAAGGTCTGCATTATCGCTTGTATCACAAGAAGGATGTGGAATTTCTCGATATGACATCAGGCTCAGGTTCGCGCAACTACACACGCTCGGTATTCTTCGTGCTGTGTAAGGCTGTGAAAGATATATGGCCTGAGTCGCATGTGGTTATTGATATTCCTGTGAGCAACGGCTATTACTGCGATTTACGCATCGGTCGCCCCGTGACAGAAGAAGATGTGGCTAAGGTAAAGGCTCGCATGGACGAGATTATTGCTGCCGCCATGCCTATACGCCGCCACGAATCAGTTACAGAAAAAGCTATAAAATTATTCTCCGACCTTGGCGATACTGCAAAGGTGAAACTGCTGCAGACTACAGGTCGACTATATACCACCTATTATGATATAGATGGTTATTATGATTTCTACTATGGTTCGTTGCTCACAAATACCAAGCAGATATACCTCTACGGTCTTGACAAATACTATGACGGCATGCTGCTCCGCATACCTACCACGGCAGACCCAAGCAAGCTGCCTGAGATGATACGCCAAGATAAGCTCTTCGAGATTTTCAAAGAGCACCACCATTGGCAGGATGTGTTGGAGATACGCACCGTGGGCGACTTCAATAATGCTGTGGCTACCGACCACTCCATCGACCTTATCAACATCAGCGAGGCACTACAGGAGAAGAAGATTGCACACATAGCCGACGAGATAGCACAGCGAAAGGGAGTAAAGCTGATATTGCTGGCTGGACCATCATCAAGCGGAAAGACTACAACGTGCAAACGACTATCGATACAGCTCATTGCCAACGGTCTGCGACCATTACAGATATCGCTGGACGACTACTTCGTAGACCGTGAGCAATCGCCACGCGACGAGAATGGCGACTACGACTTCGAGAGCATACACGCCTTGAACCTTAAGCTCATAAATGAGCAGTTCAACGCCCTGTTCCATGGCGAAGAGGTGGAATTGCCACGCTACGACTTCCCAATGGGCAAGAGCGTAAAGAGTGGCAACAAGCTAAAGATGGAAGACAACAATGTGCTGGTGGTAGAGGGAATACATGCGCTAAACCCTGAGCTAACGGCACAGATACCAGAGGAATTGAAGTATCGTGTGTATGTTTCGGCACTCACCACCATCTTGCTCGACGACCACAACTATATCCCTACTACCGACAACCGACTATTGCGCCGCATCATACGCGACTACAAATATCGTGGCGTGGATGCTCGCGAAACGATACGCAGATGGCCAAGCGTGAGGGCAGGCGAGAATAAATGGATATTCCCATTCCAGGAGAATGCCGACGTGATGTTTAATAGCGCTATGCTCTTTGAGCTGGCGGTGATAAAACAGCAGGCAGAACCTTTGCTGGAGCAAGTGCCGGAAAACTGCCCTGAATATTCAGAGGCTTACCGACTGCTGAAATTCCTGAAGTATATTAAACCAATACCAAATACTGACATTCCACCAACCAGCCTTCTGCGCGAATTCCTTGGTGGTAGCTCATTTAAATACTAAATGCAAGAAATATAGCCTATACTGTTTAACTAAGAAAGCTTTCAAAATTTTAACCATGACAGACGACATTGAAATTAAAGACCTCGCTGAGGTTGTAGTTCGATTCTCGGGCGACTCTGGCGACGGCATGCAACTTGCCGGCAACATCTTTTCCACAGTTTCAGCAACCGTGGGAAATGGTATTTCAACATTCCCTGACTATCCTGCCGACATCCGTGCTCCGCATGGTTCGCTCACAGGAGTCAGCGGCTATCAGGTGCATATTGGTAGTGGCCAGGTATACACTCCTGGCGACCAATGCGATGTGCTCGTGGCTATGAATGCCGCTGCGCTGAAGACACAATACAAATATGCTAAGCCACAAGCCACTATCATCATCGATACCGACAGTTTCAGTCCTACAGACCTCAAGAAGGCAGACTTCCAAACTGACGACTATCTTGAAGAACTCGGCATCGACCCCGACCGCGTAGTGGCATGCCCTATCTCTACTATGGTGAAGGATGTAGCCACAGAGGCAGGATGCGACGACGTAAAGGTGGCAATGAAATGCCGCAACATGTTTGCTTTGGGTTTGGTATGCTGGCTCTTTAATCGCGAACTGTCGTTGGTATCTTCATTCCTACACGAGAAATTCGCCAAGAAGCCACAGGTGGCAGAGCTAAATATAAAGGTGGTGAATGCCGGCTACGACTATGGACATAATGTGCATGCCTCGGTGCCTGCTACATATCGCATAGAGTCGAAGACCAAGAACCCTGGACGATATATGGACATCACGGGCAACAAGGCTACAGCCTATGGTCTTATAGCAGCTGCCGAAAAGGCAGGATTGCGCTTGTATCTCGGCTCCTACCCTATCACTCCTGCTACCGACATCTTGCACGAATTGGCAAAACACAAGTCGTGTGGTGTGACAACGGTGCAATGCGAAGACGAGATTTCAGCTTGCGCAAGTGCTGTGGGAGCATCGTTTGCGGGAGCGTTGGCTACTACATCAACCTCAGGTCCTGGTATATGCCTGAAGAGCGAGGCTATAAACCTTGCCGTTATCGACGAGTTGCCCCTCGTGGTTATCGATGTGCAACGTGGCGGTCCATCTACAGGTCTTCCTACAAAGAGCGAGCAGACCGACCTCTTGCAGGCTCTATACGGCAGAAATGGTGAAAGCCCTATGCCTGTTATTGCAGCCACGAGTCCTGCCGACTGCTTCGATTCAGCATACCAAGCAGCAAAGATGGCTCTCGAACATCTTACACCAGTAATCCTTCTCACCGATGCCTTTATAGCAAATGGTTCGGCTGCATGGAAATTGCCAAAGATGGCAGAGCTCGACGAGATAAAACCTCACTATGCTACTGAGGAACAGAAATATAAGTATACACCATACGTTCGCGACCCAGAATCGAAGGTGCGCTATTGGGCAATACCTGGTCAGGAAGGATACACACATATCCTTGGCGGACTGGAGAAAGACGGCAAGACAGGAGCCATTTCTACAGAACCTGAAAACCACAACGAGATGTCGCACTTGAGATATGAAAAGGTGGCAAAGATTGAGGTTCCTGACCTCAAGGTGGAAGGCGATGCCGACGATGCCGACTTGCTGATAGTAGGTTTCGGCAGCACCTATGGTCATCTGCTTTCAACAATGAAAGTGCTACGTGAAAAGGGTCACAAGGTGGCTTTGGCACAATTCAAATATATCAACCCTCTGCCTACTAATACTGCAGAAGTGCTGATGAAATACAAGAAGGTGGTAGTGGCAGAGCAGAACCTCGGCCAGTTGGCAGCTCTCTTGCGCATTCGCATAAATGGTTTCACCCCTTACCAGTTCGACCAGGTGAAGGGACAACCATTCGTGGTCAACGAATTGGTATCGCAGTTTGAAAAACTGATACTCGTAAGAGAAGAGCTAAAACCTACCAGCACCTTCGACGAGAGGATGCTATAAAAACTAAAAATCCAACTTTTAAACATCTAATCATGCAATATACAGCAAACGATTTCAAGAAAGGTCAGCCACGATGGTGCCCAGGATGTGGCGACCACTTCTTTCTTGCCAGTTTTCAAAAGGCAATGGCAGAGATAGGAGTTCCTCCATACGAAACGGCAGTAATATCAGGTATCGGCTGCTCGAGCCGCCTGCCTTATTATGTCAACACCTATGCTATGCAGACGATTCATGGCCGTGCAGCAGCTATAGCTACAGGAGCCAAGGTGGTAAATCCAAACCTTACGATATGGCAAATTAGTGGCGATGGCGACGGTCTTGCCATTGGCGGCAACCATTTCATCCATGCTATGCGTCGCAATATCAACATTAATATGATATTGCTCAACAACCGCATCTACGGACTCACCAAGGGACAGTATAGTCCTACCTCGCCTCGTGGTTTCGTCTCTAAATCAAGTCCTTATGGCACAGTAGAAGATCCATTCCGCCCTGCCGAACTATGCTTCGGAGCACGTGGAAGATTCTTTGCTCGCTCTGTGGCTACAGATGGTCCTGAGACTGTAGAAATCCTCAAGGCTGCCTACCACCACAAGGGTGCTGCGGTATGCGAGATTCTGCAAAACTGCGTAATCTTCAATAATGGTGCCTACGACGCTATATACAAGAAGGAGGAGCGACAGAAGAATGCCATCTACGTGCGCCATGGCGAACCATTGGTGTTTGGCGAAAACAACGAATATGGACTGATGCAAGAAGGTTTCGGTCTTAAGGTTGTGAAAATAGGCGAAAATGGCGTCACCATCAACGACATCCTCGTACATGATGCCCATGCCGAAGACGACACCCTACAGCTGAAGTTGGCTATGATGGACAATGAGCATGGTTTTCCTGTAGCCCTTGGAGTGATTCGCGACGTAGAAGCTCCTACCTACGACGATGCCGTGAACGACCAGATAGCAGAGGTTAGCAAGCAGAAACCTTACCATTGCTTCGAAGAGCTTTTAGAGACCAACGATATATGGGAGGTGAAGTAAGTTTAGTTAAATAATTATAAATATTATATTCTCTAAATATCAGCATACGCTCTATATCATAAGAAATGTGTAATTTTGCACGCCGATTATTACGGAGGCACGCTTAGAGCCTCCAGTTCGGGAGTGTTAATAGCCATGCTTTTGGCCGAGCATGGTGGTTAGTGAATCGCCCGAGCAAAGGGTGCAGAATTACTCTACACCTTTTTATATAATAATTGATAAACGTTTTTTAGTAGTAAAATCAAAATTTAAGATGAACACTTTAAGTTACAAGACTATTTCCGTTAACAAGGAAACAGCTAAGAAGGAGTGGGTCGTAATCGACTGTAACGACCAGGTAGTAGGTCGTCTTTGCTCAAAAGTTGCAAAACTCCTCCGTGGCAAGTACAAGCCATCATTCACTCCTCATGTAGACTGTGGAGACAACGTAATCCTTATCAACGCCTCTAAGGTGGTATTTACTGGTAAGAAGGAAACCGACAAGGTATACACACGTTATACCGGTTATCCTGGCGGTCAGCGTTTCAACACTCCAGCTGATCTTCGCAAGCGCGAGGGCGGTGTGGACAAGATGATTCGCCACGCTATAAAGGGTATGCTTCCAAAGGGTCCTCTCGGACGCGCATTGCTTAACAACCTCTATATCTATGAGGGAACAGAGCACAAGCACGAGGCTCAGAAGCCAACTACAATCGATATTAACCAGTATAAATAAAATAAGGAAAGATGGAAGTTATAAACGCAATCGGTCGCCGCAAGAGCGCAGTAGCTCGTGTATACCTCACAGAAGGTACCGGCAAGATCACTATTAACAAGAAAGATCTTACAGAATTTTTCCCATCAGCAATCCTCCAGTACGTGGTTAAGCAGCCACTTTGCTTGCTCGAGGTAGCTGAGAAGTATGATATTAAGGCTAACCTTGACGGTGGCGGTTTCACAGGTCAGAGCCAGGCTCTTCGCCTCGCTATTGCTCGCGCACTCGTAAAGGTAAATGCAGAGGACAAGAAGGCTTTGAAGTCTGAAGGATTCCTTACACGCGACAGCCGTGCTGTTGAGCGTAAGAAGCCAGGTCAGCCAAAGGCACGTCGTCGCTTCCAGTTCAGCAAGCGTTAATCTTATTTATATTCTTATATTAATAAGAAGCTGAACAGTTTAGTATCTAAATTTGCGCGACTCGCAACAACGATTACCCGCAAATTGATTCTAACACAAAGAATTAAAAAAGAAAGTAAACATTAAAAAAGAAACAACAATGTCAAGAACAAGTTTTGACCAATTACTTCAGGCAGGTTGCCACTTTGGTCACCTCCGTCGCAAGTGGAATCCAGCAATGGCTCCTTACATCTTCATGGAGCGTAACGGTATTCACATCATAGACCTCAACAAGACCGTAGTAAAGATCGACGAAGCTGCAGAGGCTTTGAAGGCTATCGCTAAGAGCGGTAAGAAGGTTTTGTTCGTCGCTACTAAAAAACAGGCCAAGGACATCGTAGCCGAGAAGGCTGCTTCTGTTAACATGCCTTACGTTATCGAGCGTTGGCCAGGTGGTATGCTTACCAACTTTCCAACAATCCGCAAGGCTGTGAAGAAGATGTCTAACATTGATAAGCTCATGGCAGACGGTACATTCTCTAACCTCTCAAAGCGTGAGATTCTTCAGATCAACCGTCAGCGTGCTAAGCTCGAGAAGAACCTTGGTTCTATCGCAGACCTTACACGTCTTCCTTCAGCACTCTTCGTTATCGACGTAATGAAGGAGCACATCGCTGTTAAGGAGGCTAACCGTCTTGGTATCCCTGTATTTGGTATCGTTGACACCAACTCTGATCCTAAGAATATCGACTACATCATCCCAGCTAACGACGATGCTAAGGATTCTGTAGAGACAATCCTCAACGCTGTTTGCGGTGCTATCGCAGAGGGTCTCGAGGAGCGCAAGGTAGAGAAGGCTGACGAGAAGGCTTCTGCTGAGCAGGCTGAAGAGGCTGCAGAGGGCAAGAAGCGTGCTCCACGCAAGGCTCGCAAGGAAGAGGCTGCTGCTGAGTAATTTATAAATAGATTACATTTACAAGGATGGTTCCATGGTGAAAGCTATGGAACCACCCATAAAAGAAATTAAACATAGTTATGGCATACAAACCAACAATGGACGACATCAAGAAGCTCCGCACTATGACTGGTGCTGGACTCGGTGATGTCAAGAAAGCCCTTGTAGAGGCAGAAGGTGACTTCGACAAGGCTAAGGATTTGCTTCGTGAGCGTGGCCTCGCCATCGCTGCAAAGCGTTCTGACCGTGAGACTTCTAACGGTTGTGTTCTCGTAAAGAAGGTTGACGGCTTCGCAGCTATGGTAGCTGTAAAGTGTGAGACTGACTTCGTAGCTAATGGCGCTGACTTCATCGCCATGACACAGAGCATCCTCGATGCAGCCGTAGCAGCTAAGGCTAAGAACCTCGACGAGGTTAAGGCTTTGAAGCTCGCTAATGGCGACGACGCAGCATCTGCTGTTCAGCAGCGTTCAGGTATCTCTGGCGAAAAGATGGAAATCGACGGCTACAACTACCTCGAGGGAGAAAACATTGAGATCTACGACCACATGAACAAGCACACTCTCGCTACAATGGTTCAGACCAATATTGAGGCTGTAGAGGCTGCACACAAGGTTGCCATGCAGGTTGCTGCCATGAAGCCAGTAGCTCTCGACGAATCTTCTGTACCACAGGAGGTTAAGGACGAGGAGTACAAGGTTGCTGTTCAGAAGACTAAGGAAGAGCAGGTTGAGAAGGCTGTTGCTGCTGCTATCAAGAAGGCTGGCTACAACGCTTACATCGCTGAGAGCGAGGAGCACCTCGAAGAGGGTATCCGCAAGGGTAACATCACAGAGGCTGACGCTGACGCTATCCGCGAACTCAAGAAGACAACTGCTGAGCAGAAGCTCGCTAACTTGCCTGAGCAGATGATTCAGAACATCGCTAAGGGTCGTTTGGCTAAGTTCTTCAAGGACAACTGCCTCGTAGACCAGGAGTTCCAGTTTGGCGATGGCGACAAGCAGACTGTAGGTGAATATCTTAAGAAGGTTAACGCTGACCTTAAGATCGTTGCTTACAAGCGCTTCACTCTTGCTGCTGAGTAATCTTACTACAAAGCAAAATAAAAACCCCAATGGGCATGCTTCAACGGCATGCCCATTTTTTGTATCATCACTTTCTCATTCGTAGAAAATTAAGTATCATCATTTTCTCATTCGTAGAATATAAAAGGACTTGCAGAGGTTCAATTATTATCATTTAGTGGCTTTAATCGCTATAGTATCAAATGTTTTTGCTAATTTTGCATGCAGAAATCAATAAAACCATAAGAAAATGAAGATATTCGCTATCGGCATGAACTATGCCCTACACAATAAAGAGCTACATAATACGTTATTAAAACCAGAGAAGCCTGTGATTTTCACTAAGGCCGACTCTGCCATGCTGAAAGACCATAAGCCTTTCTTCATACCCGACCACATGGGACGCATAGACTATGAAACGGAACTCGTGGTGCGTATATGCAAGCTCGGCAAGAATATTTCTACTCGCTTTGCTCATCGCTATTATGATGCTGTGACTGTAGGTATCGACTTCACGGCTCGCGAAATGCAGACGCAACTACGCGAAAAGGGATTGCCTTGGGAGATATGCAAAGGCTTCGATGGCTCGGCAGCTCTCGGTGACTGGGTAGACGTGGATAAATTCCGCAATATCCAGGCTCTACACTTCCACCTCGACATCAACGGCAAAACTGTGCAGGAAGGATGTTCGAGCGATATGCTCTTCAAGGTAGACGAAATAATAAGCTACATAAGCCAATATTTCACTCTAAAAACTGGCGACATACTATATACTGGCACACCTGCAGGCGTAGGACCAGTAAATATCGACGACCATCTGGAGGGCTATATCGAAGACCGCAAAGTGTTGGAATTCAATTGCAAATAATGCCCAATAAATGATATTGAGAAAACATATCTTCATACTCCTCTTGCTCTTAGCATCGTGCTTTGGTGCTAATGCGCAACGATTCTTCAACCTCGCCTCTTCACAGGTGGAGGTAGACTCTGTATTGCCTGAGTTTACCTACGCCATACCGCTCTACGACAACTACGACGACTCGCTATATACCGTCAGCATCCTCTACCCTGAGTTCATAGATATGACTCGCACCGACATCGCCAACTATGAGCGATTGTCGAATGAGCCGTTGCCTGAGATGCCTGTTGTGAAGCAGCAAATTGCCGTAAGTCGCAAGAAGGCGATGCTCGAAACTTATTTCTGCCCTTTGGTAAAGCGCGATGGCAAATACCAGATATTGGTGAGTTTCATGCTAAAGGTGGAAGCTAAGGCCAAGGCATCAGCTACGAAGGGCAACGAAACATTAGCAAAGGGCTATGGCGCTATGGCTAATATCAATGACGCCTTAACAACCGACAATAACTCCTTAGCTAAAAATAGCTCGGCTGCAGAGAGATATGCAGCAAACTCTATACTTGCAACGGGCAAATGGGCAAAGATTCGTGTGCCTTCCTCAGGTGTATATCAGATCACGGAATCTCTTATCAGAAAGGCAGGCTTCAGCAGTCTTTCTAAAATAAAGGTATATGGCTATGGTGGAAACCTTCAGGCTGAGCGCCTTGATGGCAACACCCTAAAAGAACTCGACGACTTAAAAGAAGTTGCAACCTACGACCGTGGCAAGTCGCGACTTTTCTATGCTCGTGGTCCTGTATCATGGAGCAGTCCTACTGCCACTCGCCGCACCCGTAATCCTTATTCCGACTACGGATATTATTTCATCACAGAGACTACGAACAGCGAAGAAGAACCTCTAAAAGCCGACTCTGCAGCTTTCATCTCTGCTTTCTATCCTTCTAACAACGACTACCACAGCATATACGAGGTAGACGGCTACGCATGGTATCATGGTGGTCGCAATCTCTATGACTCTAAGGCTATAAGTAGCGGTAGCTCGCAAAAGGTGGTATTATCAAAACCTGCTAATGCCACATCTGCTCAACTTTCAGTCAACGTCTCGGCAGGCTCTTCGAGTAGCGTAGAGGTTTTGCACAACGGTGCTTCTCTTGGCACTATCACTATCTCTGTGCCAGCAAAATACTATGCTGGCAACGAAGCTATGAAGACTTACACCATCTCTTCGCAGCAGGCTAAAGATACCATAACAATAAGGAATAACGGAAGTCCGCCTGTACGCCTCGACTTCGTTTCTGCAGCTTGGGATAAACCATCGCCTGCACCTTCGCTCGATGGTTCGTTTCCTGATGCTGAGTATGTGTACAACATAACAAACCAAAACCATCATGCCGACTCTGCTGCCGACATGGTGATAATAATACCTACATCACAGAAACTGCTGAAACAAGCTAACCGTCTTGCCGACTTCCATCGTCAGCACGATGGCATGCGAGTAAACGTGGTGCCTGCAGATGAACTTTTCAACGAATTCTCAAGCGGCACTCCTGACGCCAACGCATATCGCCGATATATGAAGATGCTCTACGATCGTGCTGAGACTGAGGCTGATATGCCAAGTCATCTGCTATTGTTTGGCGACTGCGTATGGGACAACCGCATGCTAACTCAAGACTGTCGCAACATGTCGCCCGACGACTATCTGCTTGTCTTTGAGAGCGAGAATTCATTCTCTGAAACAACTTGCTATGCCGACGATGGTTTCTATTGTCTTCTCGACGATGGCGAGGGTGCAAACCTCTTGACTTCCGACCGTCCCGACATTGCCGTTGGTCGTTTTCCTGTAACTACAGAGGCTGAAGCCAAGATTATGGTCGACAAGACTATCGGCTATGTAGAAAACAAGAATGCTGGCAGTTGGCAGAATACCATAGTTTTCATGGGCGATGATGGCGACGCCAATATCCACATGCACGATGTCAACGAGGTTGCCGACGCCACAATCTCTGCCCACCCTGAATATTTGGTTCGCAAGATTATGTGGGATGCTTATCCTCAGGAGACATCTGCCTCAGGTCATGGCTACCCTGCAGTAACCAACCTCATCAAGCGCTTGCAGTCTTCTGGCGCATTAATCTTCGACTATGGTGGTCACGGTCGTCCAGACCAGGTATCGCATGAGAATGTGCTACGACTAACAGACTTCAAAGCTTTTAGCAATAAGAATCTCCCTCTATGGGTAACAGCCACTTGCGACATCATGCCTTACGATGGCGTGGAGCCTACGATAGGCGAAGCGGCTGTGCTCAACGAGAATGGTGGCGCCATGGCTTTCTTCGGTACTGCTCGCACGGTGTTTGTGCCTGAAAACAAAGCCATCAACCGCGCATTCATGAAATATGTGCTCACCTATGATAGCAATGGCAAACCTATCACCATCGGCGAAGCTCAACGACTCACAAAGTCGTATCTCATAACATCATCAGAAGACCGCTCTGCCAACAAACTGCAATATCAGCTACTTGGCGACCCTGCCGTGGCTCTACATCTGCCTACTCAAAAGGTGGTGGTAGACTCCATCAACGGCATTTCTGTAAACGATACGCAGAAGAAAGCTACTCTCCAAGCTGGTAGCATAGCAACAATTAGCGGCCATATCGAAGGCAACAACGATTTCACAGGACTTGTTTCTGCTACCGTTCGCGACTCGCGTGAGCTGATAACATGCAATATGAATGCTTCTGCAGCTGCCGACTCAGCCTTCACGTTCTACGACTATACGAAGTATTTGTTTAATGGTTCCGACAGCATCAAGAATGGCAAATTCAATCTTTCGTTTGCTGTGCCTATGGACATCAACTATAGCGACAAGGCTGGTATAATGAACTTCCATGCCGTAAGCAGCGACAAGCAGATGTTGGCGCATGGATATTGCACCAACTTCATCGTTGGCGGAACTGCCACCGTCGACAACGATTCCATCGGACCATCTATATTCTGCTATCTCAATTCGCCTTCGTTCGTAAATGGTGGCAACGTAAACTCTACCCCATATTTCGTAGCGCAGATAACAGATGCCAACGGCATAAACTCTACAGGCAACGGCATTGGCCACGACTTGCAGCTCATCATAGATGGCGATATGGCAAAGACCTACACGCTAAACGATAACTTCGTCTACGACTTCGGCACCTACACCTCGGGCACCACATATTATCAGATTCCAGAACTATCAGCAGGCAAGCATACTCTGAAGTTCCGTGCTTGGGATATTCTCAACAACTCATCGACGGTATCGCTCGACTTCAATGTTGTGCGTGGTCTCACTCCAAAGCTCTTCAATGTAGGCGTTACCAAGAATCCTGCTTCAACTTCAACAACATTCATCATCAACCACGACCGCGTGGGCACAACGATGGATGTCGACATCGATGTATTCGACGCCAGCGGTCGCCTACTATGGACGCGCCATGAGTCGGGAGTTTCTACCGACGGTGCCTATACCTCTACATGGAATCTATGCACCGACAGCGGTCAGCAACTGCAAACGGGTGTGTATCTTTATCGTGTGAGAGTAGCGTGCGAAGGTAGTAGCCAAGCATCAAAAGCCAACAAACTTGTGGTTATAAGCAATAAATAGCCCACTTCTTACGTTATTATATTGTTTACACCATATTATATATATAACAACGCAGATGAATAAAATATCAAAGATAATCCTCGCGGTTGCACTCGTGATGCTTACTTCTGTTGCCAAGGCACAGGATAAGCGAAACATGTTCAACCCTATCAACACCTCGGTAACATCACAAACCATTGCCCCTGATGCTCGTGCAGCAGGTATGGGCGACGTGGGTGTTGCCACCGACCCTGACGTAGTATCTCAATACTGGAACCCTGCGAAATATCCTTTCACAATATCTCGCGCAGGTGTAGCACTCAACTATACACCATGGTTGCGACAGTTGGTATCTGATATCGACCTCGCCTACCTCGTGGGCTACTATCGCATAGGCGACTATAGTGCCATCTCTGGTTCGTTGCGCTATTTCTCTCTTGGTGAAGTGTTCACCAGCAGCTCTGAGGATGGCACTAACGATATGACCATCAATCCTTACGAGATGTCGCTCGATGTTGCTTATTCGCTCATGCTAAGCGAGCATTTCTCACTCTCGGCAGGCGTACGATGGATTTACTCCGACCTCACCTACGACTACACCGAAGATACATCTCCAGGTTCTGCCTTTGCTGCCGACCTCTCGATGTACTATCAAAACTATCTCAACATCGGTAGCCGCGAATGTCAGCTTGGCTTAGGTCTCAACATTTCAAATATCGGTAGTAAGATTACCTTCGGCGGTAGCGACGACTCAGAGTTTATCCCTACCAACCTTCGTCTTGGTGCATCGCTCATGGTGCCTATCGACGAATACAACCGCTTCACCATAGCTGCTGATGCCAACAAGCTCCTCGTGCCTACATATCCTAAGCAGGAAGATGGCGAGAGCACAGAAGACTATCAGGAGCGTGTGCAGAAAGATTACTACGACGTATCTTCTATCAGCGGTATGTTCAAGAGCTTCAGCGATGCCCCTAACGGCTTCAAGGAGGAATTGCAAGAGATACAATGGAGCGTGGGTGCAGAGTATGTATACAACGACAAGTTCTCTCTTCGCGCTGGTTATCACCACGAGAGCGAGAACAAGGGAAACCGCAAATACTTCACCGTGGGTGCTGGTTTCCGCATGAATGTATTCTCTCTCGATGCTGGTTATGTGATAGCAACTGCCAAGAGCAACCCTCTTGACCAAACTCTCCGCTTCACCCTCAGCTTCGACATGGATGGAATAAAGGATTTATTTAAATAAGCGCCAGCCCATCCCCTTGGGTTGCGTTCGTCGCAGCTCGGCTGCGTCGCTTTCCCTTTTTAAAAAAAATAATACCAAATGAATATCCGAGTAGGAATGGGCTACGATGTCCATAAGCTTGTGCCTGGTCGTGCGTTATGGCTTGGCGGAATAAAGATAGACCACACGCTGGGCTTGCTTGGCCATAGCGATGCTGATGTATTGATACATGCCATTTGCGACGCCTTGCTTGGTGCCGCCAACATGCGCGACATAGGCTATCACTTCCCTGATACCTCTGCCGACACCCTCGACATGGATTCCAAAATCATCCTTCGCCAAACCATCGACCTCTTAGCCACCAAGGGCTATCGCCTCGGCAATATCGATGCCACCATCTGCGCAGAGCGTCCAAAAATAAACCCTCATGTAGAAGCCATGAAGGCATGCCTTGCAGAAGTCATCGGTTGCGATACCGACCAGATATCCATCAAAGCCACTACCACCGAACATCTCGGCTTCACGGGTCGCGAAGAGGGTATCAGCGCCTATGCTGTATGCCTCATAGAAAAGTGAAGAGTGAAGAACGAAGAGTGAAGAATCAATTACAATAATAGAAAAAAGGATAGCGGAAACAAAATATTTCCGCTATCCTTTTTTAGTTATCTTCTTTTTAGTTATTCCCTTTCTATTTATTCTTTTTTCTTTTATAGAGTGAAGCTCTATTCTTCGTTCTTCACTTCAAGTCTAATTACTCCCATCTCTTTTGGAGAGGGGCTGGGGGTGAGGCTTTTTTATTTCTTCTCCAAATACTCCGCAAACACTCTTGCCGCACTTTCTACTTTGCGTGCACAAGGGCGCACCTTATAGTATTCGGCATTGCGCTCATCTGGCATATGCGTTATTGGCTGTGGCTTCACACCTCCCAAGCCTAATAGCTCAGAACAGATGATAGAGCCATTGCGCTGACGGAATGTCTCAAGTAGCTCCTGCACCACCTTATAGCATGCCGACTTACCCTGACGGTCGTTGCCTTCCGTCTGTCCACAGTCGAGACCTGCCAATATCACCAGTCCCGATACGGCACCACACATCATCCTCATTCTGCCAACGCCACCGCCAAAGCCTGCAGCTATACGCTTTGCCATGTTATCATCCAAACCATAGAGGTCGGCAAATGCAGCCACCACACTCTGACTACAGCCGTAGCCCTGCATAAAGTTGTCTACAGCCTGCTGTATTCTGTTTTCTAATTCTTGTTTCATAAGATTATCATTGAGTTATTGCAAAAGTAAGAAAAATAAGTCAATTTTAAGGTGCAAAATGCTCATATTTTAAGAAAGAGTGGAAAAACAACAATTATAATCCAATATTAGTTTATTATATACCCTAAAAATACAAATATATTTATATCTTTGCACTATCCTAATTAGAAACCAAATAATTAAAATGAAGAAACTATTATCGACAATGGTAGCCGCTACCATCGCCTTTACTGCTAACGCACAGGTTAAGAGCAATGGCGGATATCCAATTACTCCAGTTCCTTTCACATCGGTGAAAGTAGTAGAAAACAGCTTCTGGGGACAGCGCCTTGAAGCAAGCCGCAAGGTTACCATTCCTTTGGCTTTCAGCAAATGCGAGGAAAGCGGACGATACAAAAACTTTGAGCGCGCCGCACACCCAAGCAAAGACTATAACGTAAACAAAGTAGAACCTTTCTCGTTCGACGACACCGACCCTTACAAGACTATCGAGGGTGCAAGCTACATCTTGCAAACTTATCCTAACGCAAAGCTAAAAGCGTATATCGACTCTGTGCTCGACATCATAGCTCCTGCACAAGAGGCTGATGGCTATCTATACACAGCTCGCACCATGAACCCTGAGCACCCTCATAGCTGGTCGGGCAAAACTCGATGGTCGAAAGAAGAAAACTTAAGCCACGAGCTCTACAACCTCGGTCATATGGTAGAAGGTGCCGTAGCTCACTATCAAGCCACAGGCAGCCGCAAGTTCTTGGATATCGCAATAAGATATGCCGACTGCGTGGTTCGCGAAGTTGGTCCTAAGGCAGGTCAGGCTTGCGTTGTTCCTGGTCATCAGATTGCCGAGATGGCTCTTTGCCGCTTGTATCTCGTCACAGGCAACAAGAAATATCTCGACGAGGCAAAGTTCTTCCTCGACTATCGTGGCAAAACTTCCATCAAGCAGCAATATTCTCAGAGCCATAAGCCTGTAATTGACCAAGACGAGGCTGTAGGCCATGCCGTTCGTGCCGCATATATGTATGCTGGTATGGCTGATGTTGCAGCTCTCACAGGCGACTCTGCATATATCCATGCCATCGACAACATCTGGAACAACATCGTCACCAAGAAGCTATATATTACAGGCGGTATCGGAGCTACCTCTCATGGCGAAGCCTTTGGCAAAAACTATGAGTTGCCTAACATGAGTGCTTATTGCGAGACCTGCGCTGCCATAGGTAATGTATATGTCAACTATCGTCAGTTCTTGCTCCATGGCGAATCAAAATATTATGATGTATTGGAGCGCAGCCTCTACAATGGTTTGATTAGTGGCGTATCGCTCGATGGCGGTGGTTTCTTCTACCCTAACCCATTGGAGTCGCGCGGTCAGCATCAGCGCCAGCCTTGGTTTGGTTGCGCATGTTGCCCAAGCAACATCTGCCGCTTCATCCCTTCATTGCCAGGCTATGTATACGCCGTTAAGGACAGAAGTCTCTACGTAAACCTCTTCCTCAGCAACTCTTCTCACCTCAAGGTTGCAGGCAAGACCGTTGCTCTTACTCAGAACACAGGCTATCCTTACGATGGCGACATCCGCATCAATATCGATAAGAATAGCGCAGGCAAATTCGCTATGAAGATCCGTATTCCTGGATGGGTTAAGGGACAGGTAGTGCCAACAAACCTCTACAGCTATAGCGACGGCAAGAGATTGGGCTATAGCATCACCGTTAATGGTAAGGGAGTTGGCAACGCCAAGCTCACCGAGGATGGCTATTTCACTATCGAAAGAAAATGGAAGAAGGGCGACGTAGTGAAAGTTCACTTCGACATGGAGGCTCGCACCGTTAGAGCTAACAACAATGTGGAAGCCGACCGTGGTATGGTTGAAGTAGAGCGTGGTCCATTGGTATATTGCGCAGAATGGCCAGACAACAAGTTTGATATCAAGACCGTTATCCTCAACCAGGAACCTAAGTTCACTCTCGGCACCATGGCACTCGACAACTTCATTCCTGCCGACAGCAAGGCTAAGCTCCATGCTTACAAGGAAATCAATATGAAGACCCTCACCACCGATGCTCAATGTCTCACATTCGATACAAATGGTCGCCTTGCCACCAAGGATGTTCGCCTCACCCTCATTCCTTACTATGCTTGGTGCCATCGCGGTAGCGGCGACATGAAGATATGGTTGCCACAGGATATGAAGGCAACAACACCTGCTTTGCCAGCAACATTGGCTTCTACAAGCAAGATAGAGACCTCTTCAAAGATGCCAGCCATAGAGAGCCTCAACGACCGTTTGGTACCGATGAATGCCGACGACCGCTCGGTTCCTTACACTCATTGGTGGCCAAAGAAGGGTTCTACAGAATGGATATCATACACCTTCAACGAGGCTGCAGAGGTGAAGAGCTGCACCACCTACTGGTTTGACGACCAGCCTTGGGGGGGGTTGTTCATTGCCAAAGAGCTGGAAGGTATACTATAAGACTGCCGATGGCTCATGGGCTCCTGTTGCAGATGCCGACAACTATCCTACCGAAAAGGGTAGTTCTTGCACAGTAAACTTCAAGCCTGTAAAAACCACAGCTCTCAAGCTCGAGGTAGAATTGCCAGCCGATAAGTCTGCCGGCATCTTCGAGTGGAGCGTGAAATAAGCGACTAGTCGCATACCCAATTACGAATAGTCGCATGCCCAATTACGACCAATCGCATACCCAATTACGAATAATCGCATGCCCAATTACGAATAGCCGCATTTTATATTTAAGCCAAGCGCCAGCCCAGTCCCCCTTGGGTTGCGTTCGTCGCAGCTCGGCTGCGTCGCTTTCCCTCGTTCCCTCTCACAACAAAGCCCACCCAGAGTTTCCTCTGGGTGGGCTTTGTCTCTTCTATCCCCCTATCTCTTATCTTATCCCAATCACTTTATCGCCTGTCTTATCACAAACCACAGATGCATTATCACCGTTGGTATCAAGCCATAATGCTTGCTCATAACCTTGAATCTCTCTTTCAGCGAAGCCTTATGGTTTTTATTTGTCATGCCTCCATCAAGGTAATTAGCCACCACGAAGCCTACATTCCTCATTGGCAACCCTCTACGCTTAGCCTCGCGCATTATCCTTATACACCAATCAACATCGGCACTAAAGCGATAATCAAGGTTATATGGTGTCTGTTTTGCCAAGTCGATACGAGCATAGAAAGCCTGATGACACACCAGCATACCATGCATAAACGAGCGCCAAGTGAGCTTCTTTGGTGCCGCAAGCCTACGATGGCAGATAAAGTTGCCCTCAGCATCCACGATATCGGTATCGCCATATAGCACACCAGGCATCGCCTCGCCATCGCCAACGGCTCCTCCTACACCTTCCAGAGTATCTGCATTAGGCAGCGTATCTCCAGCATTCAGAAACAGCACATAGTCGCCAGTAGCCATCTTCAATCCTTTGTTCATGGCATCATAAAGTCCCTTATCAGGCTCCGACACCACCACAACATCATGCAGACAATCCTCGTCGGCATCATTCTCGCGCTTATATTCTTGCGCCATCTTCACCGTACCATCTTTCGAAGCACCATCAACGATGATATGCTCCACATACTGGTAAGTCTGCTCCCACACACTATCCAAGGTGCGTTGCAAACATTCCTCGGCATTATAGGTTATAGTTATTATCGAAAATTTTATCATTTATAAATAGAAAATTACAAACTCTTTTATTTCATCTCCTTATGCTATGCCTGTAAACCAGAAATCTCGTTATACAATTTTATATACTGGTTGGCAACCACACTTTGTGAGAAGTTCTTCATCACATTCTTGCGCAATTCCGTACGTTTCACCTCAGCATCAAAAGCCCACAATATGCCATTTGCCAAGTCTTCAGCCGACTTATATTCCGCCAAATATCCTGTATGCTTATGCTCTATGATATCCTGCTGTCCACTACCAGCAAACGATACCGGCATACAGCCACAAGCCTGTGCCTCAATAAGAGTCTGCCCAAAAGTCTCATATAGCGATGACGACACGGCAACATCTGCAGCAGAATATAGCTTTGCCAGTTCTGATTCACCATTTATCTTGCCAAGCCAAACACTCTGTATAGCGATATCTTCTAACACCGTTTCATCCTTGCAACCGCCAAACACCATAAGCAACATATCGGTAGCCATCTCCGGCTTTCGTTCTGCAATAATTCGTAAAGCCTGTTTTAGATATTCGAAACCCTTTATTGGAGCATCTATGCGAGCAGCACCAAATACCACAATTTTCTTATTGCCGCCAATATTGAAATGGTCGCGAGCCTCTATCTTGTCTTTTATCGGAAAACGAGATAGCGAAATGGAGTTGGGAATCACCTTCACAACATTCTTTCCCACCATCTTACTCCTCAAAGCCCTTTCTGCAAGCCATTTGCTTACAGCTACGTAAGTCACCTTACCATCCATAACCTTTATTTTCTTCGAGAATACTCTATGTGCAAGATCGTTCTTACCAGGGAAACGCAAGAACTGACACTCCCTGCATTCAGTTTCATACCTATCACACTCGTAGGCGTGATGACAAATTGCCGTTAGCTCCCACATATCGTGCATCGTCCACACCACAGGTTTACCGCTTTTCAGTATCTTTTTTATCACACGTAGCGACAAGAAGCCTTGGTTTATCCAATGCAAATGTATGATATCCGCTTCTTGAAATTCTGTCGACTTAGTGATATCAATACCAGTATTTGCTATCGAGACTGTAAAAAGATTATTACGGCTAAAAAGGTTGTTAACCCAAATCACAAGGCGTTCGAAAGCAAAGTTCCAACTTTTCTTAAGCCATCCACCTATCGAAGCTACAAAAATATTGTCGCTCTCCTTTTCCATAACGAGCATCTTAGCCGAAACCCCGTTGTTAATCAAGGCTTCAGTCAATCTGTTTGCGGCGATAGCCGCACCGCCAGTCTTCTCGCTTGTATTTACAATAAGTACTTTCATTTGTTTTATGCTTTATGCAAAAGTAATCGAAAAGTACGAAACAGCAAAGAGAAAAGATGAAAAAGAAAGCTCTTTTACCACAATCTCTACACCTATTATATATATAAGCCACTATCCTTGCCCATATTGGAAGAAACGGCATTACGTATTTTAACAGAATGAAAGCAAAAGCGCATAATTACTTAACATTTATTAGTTGTGTACGAACACACATGTTTGACATACATCAAGAAAGTGCATATCTCATGAATATTGTTATCAAAATGCTTGGTAGGAATCAAAAAAGTAACTACCTTTGCATCGTCAAAAGGTTAATAGATTGTTTAGGTTAGTAGTAATAGATTTAGGTTTTTAGTTATTAGGTTTAAGGTAGATTTGATAGATTGTTTAACGGGAAACAACGGAAATCGTGAGATTACCGTTTGATTTGAAAAGGATTTTTAGTTAAACATAGGCTTTTACGCTGTGGCTCGTGGTGAGTCGCAGCGTATTTTTTTATGTAGCATATAAAAAAAGAACACGAACCTCACTCTATCCATCGAATATATTTCAATTCGATTCATGAGATTCGTGTTCCCTAAGCTGAATGAAGAGTGCAAATAATTATATGGCTATTGAATTCTTCACTCTTCGTTCTTCACTCTTCACTTATTTCACCACAATCTTTCCCTTAGCCTTGCTGCCACTAACAGAATATACGTAGAGACCAGGCTTTAGAGCAGATAGCGAGAGAGAGCCATTGGCAGAAGCCACATTCCATTTAGCAACCTCAGCACCAGAAACAGTAGCGAGACTGATGGTACGTGGAGCTGCAGTAGCGAAGCTATAGTTCAATGCACCATTAGCGAAAGAAACTTTCTCGTTGTCTGTCTCGATGTTGTTTACGCCAAGCACCTCCTTGTCGTTGGTGACAACGAGAGTCATAGTAATCTTTGTAGTGCTCTCTTTGCCTGTGACAAAAGCTGAGATATCATAATTAAAGGTTACGGTATTCTCGTAAAAGCCACCTGGCTCCAACAGCAAGCTAATAGGCTTATTAGCCTCCAAATCTTGAGATCTTGTGAAACTACTACCAACAGCGCAACTTCCACCATAGCAGAATTGGAATGGCTTTGTAGAGCTTGCCTTAATCGTAACATTAGCATTCTCTGTGCTCTTTATACTAACATCAGGGAAAAAAGCATAGCATCCGTCTTCCAACATTGAAGGATCACACTTAGAGGTTGTAAAAGTTTCACCCGGCGCTATCTCCTTACCATCGCAAACGAACGAAAGCTGAGCGTGAGCTGTTATGGCGAGAGCCAAAAAAGCTACAATCGAAAAAAGTTTCTTCATCTTCTTATATTTTTATTATTTCACAACCTCAGCCTTCTGTGCCTGTAATACTCCGTCCTTGTCGTTGTATACAAAGGCTACAATATGAAGGTTGGCTGCATTCCAGTTATCCTTAATTGCTATAGAAGCAGTCTTTTTTTGGTTTATCTGTGGCATCAAAGTCACATCTTCGCCCCATGTGCCATTCACGGCAGCACGATATACATGATTTTGAACATAGTCCTTCTTCAAAGAGCCATGATCAATCTGCGATGCTACGATGCCATCTTCAACAACCCAAAGCTGCAACTTACCCTTCATATCAGCATAAGGCTTCAGTTCTACGTTAATATCAATCTCGTTGGCTGCGTTTACACGAGCAGCAAGGTCGATATCAAGATTTGTTGGGCGCTGAATCTCCTCATAGATGTTAGTATCCCATGTTCCTGATGTCAGAGTAGCAACACTTCCTCTACGATCGAATACAGCACAAGGGTATCCTAATGCGTCAAGGTCTCCCCATTTGTTTGCATACTCTTCGCCTTCTGGCTGCTTCAAGCCTACAGGGAAGTACTTATTAGTTTCATCTTCTCCAATAGCGAAAGAACCTGCATGAATACCCACAGCAATAAGGTTGCTACCATACTGCTCCGACAATGCAGCAAGAGCCTTGTGAGCATCAGGACAGTTGGTACACTTCTGACCAGTAAACTCCTCAACAAGCACATTGCGCTTGCTCTCCTGTGCAGGCATCTCTACGAAGCGCTCGTTTTCGTCAAGCTCGTCGCAAGCTGTGAATCCGAAGGCAAGAACAGAAGCCACGGCAGCAATGCCGAGGATTGATTTCTTTATATTAAATAATGTATGTATCATAATATTTGCTCAACCTTGATATTAGAAAGTATAATTGTACGAAACGTTAAGACCCTTGCTTGCAGGCACATAACGGCACACACCACCCGAACAGTTATATCCAGCACGTGTCTTGCCATAGCCTACCATTAGGCGGTGAGCCTTAAACGAAGCTGTGACAGAAGCCATATAATAATGGATGTCTGTCTCGCCAGTATTCCACATATCGCTCACGGTGAACATCAAGTAAGGAAGTGCAGAAAGCTCAACAAGTCCATAAGCCCAGTCGCCCTGGTCTTCGCTTGTAGAGAGATACTGCAATTCTCCACGCAGAGTATATCTCTTGCTAATCTGATACTTACCCTCAGCAACACCGATATTCGACTTAATCACGCCACCCTTACCTTCGATGACGGTCTTGTTGTAATACTGATTCATGTACATGAGGTTGAGCTTAAACGATTTGCTCATCTTCTTCTCCATCTGCACATTGATATCCTGGTAGTATAGTCCACCCATCTTGAAGAAGCCTGTGGTATAGCCTTCAGTACCACGAAGAGTAGTACCATACAATGGTTCTACAGGGTCTTTGTCCAATCCGCGGATATGGCTCACGTTGAGCTTAAGCTTTGTACCATACTTACCACCAAGGAGTGTGTGGCGCTTGAAGTTATATCCAAACTCGCCCTGGAAAGCCCACTCGCCAGGAGCTGCCTGTGTGGCATAAGGATAAAGAGCTGCAAGAGCATAAGTATGCTGATAAGCAAAAGCAGGCATATTGTTGAGGAATGCCGAAGTACCGGTAGTAAAACGGTTAGAGCGGAATGCCATATCCTCGCTACGCTTAGCCTGGAGCAAAGCGCTTACACCTCTGTTAGAATAAGAAGCTGATACCAACACCGCATTACCGCGACGATAGATATATCCATTGTCGGCAGAAGGGTCCTGTGTGCGCCAAGCATATTCAGCCAAGAAGTTGTAGTTGCCAGTCTGCAAACTTGATCTCAAGTCGAAAGCATGAACCGACATAGGCAACTCCAAGCGGTTGTTAGAACCTGTTGCAAAGATTGTCTTGTCCTTATTCTGGTCGTAGTCGAGATATACATACGAGCCACCAATCATCCAAGTGATGTTCTTATCACGCAAAGACTTGATATACTGGTCGAGGTTTATCTCAAGGTCAGTACCTGTAAGCATCTGGTCGGTATCCCAATCCCAGTAGCGGCGCTGCACACCACCAAGGAATTTAAACTGTACACCCTTCAATGCGCTAACATTCAAGCGTGCACCACGAATGGCGTTGTCGATACCGAGACTTCGCTCCTCGTAGGTACGGAAGATGAGTCCGCTACCAAACTGGTCGTAGAAATCACCTACTGTCAAGTCCACACCATTATTGCTCTTAAACTTGGCATATACATGTGGCACACCCCATCCCTTGAATCCTGGTTCAAAACCTGGCAATGGATGTTCGTTGTATTCGAAACGCACGCCAGCCTCTACATTTTTGCTATCGAGGCTAATATCGGCATAAGTATTTGTCAGCACATCATCCTTGTATGTGCCAGTTCCGAGCTTCTTGTCTTCTTGTGGAACCAAGATATCGCTCTGTATGCTTCCGTGTATAGCGATGCCATCATTGCTCTGTGCGTTGGCATTAGCCACCGACATCATGGCAACAAGCAAGGAAGCGTAGAAAGAATATTTCATAGAAACCTTTTATGTGTCTTATATATATAATAAGGTGTAGATAGTGCTTACTTCTTCACCAACTCTCTAACCTTTTCGATAAGATGCTGTTCGCCACCCTCGGTATATCCGCTGCGCGACTCAACAATCTTACCATCACCACCGATGATGAATACGTGAGGAATCATCTGCACGCCCATAGCACGACGGAATTCGCTGTTAGGGTCGAGCAACACTTCGTACTCCCACTCTTCTCCATCTACGAGAGGCTTAACCTTATTAATATTCTGCGCTTGGTCAATAGAAATAGCTACCACCTTAACGCCTGTCTCTTCCTGCCACTCCTCATACTGCTCGTGGATAGCCTTGAGCTCACGGTTGCATGGCTTACACCATGTAGCAAAGAAACTGATAATGAAAGGTTTGCCATCGTTGTTGAGTGTCGATGTGTCTACAGTCTTGCCGTCGAGAGTTTTCAACTTTACAGAAGGAAGCTGTGCAAACAAGCTTGTGCAAGTCATCATAAGCACAAGCAGAGAAAAGATTCTAAACTTTTTCATATCGATGTATTTTTTATTATAATTCGTAATTACTGATGCAAAATTACTCATTTTTTATCAAACATATATCAAAACTAACACAAATTCGTTACTTATTTACCATTTTTGGCAATACCAACCAGTTCCAACTAATGTTTTATTGATTTTAGCCCCCTATAGCTGACATTATTTTATTACCTTTGCATTCAAAGAATAAACACATGGACATATTTAGAATAAGGAAAAACGAGATTGCTGTATTCATAATTGGGTTTATAATCCTCGCTCTACTCAACATTATGATGCTTGGCTACAACCACGACCTCTTCACTCGTGGTGGCAACATAGGCTTCTGGAGCATCTTCTATGACCATTTCATCGTCTCGGGCTACGACTCCTTCGTATATCTGTCGCTATCCAGATGGAAGATATACTACACCCTGTCGCGCCATCCTCTTATTGCGGCCATGCTCTATCCTCTTGCCTTGATCAATGGGTGGCTTATGGACCTCACAGGCGTCAACTGCGCCATCTATATCATAGCCGCCCTATATTGTCTCTTGGGCACCTACTCTTTCCTCTTCACCTATCGCATCATGCGCAAAGTGATAGGCATCTGTGTGCTCGACTCCATGCTCTGCACCCTTTTCTTTTTCTCTTTAGGCCATGTGATGACGGCAACCTTCGTGCCCGACCATTTCGCCATATCGCTATTCCTTATCACCCTCACCGCCTATATCGCTGGCACATACATGAAGCGCCAAAGCCTAATGCCAACATGGCTCACAGCCCTATTGGCTACTATCACTTGCGGAGTAACGCTCACCAACGTTGCCAAGACATGGCTCGCTGCACTATGGACAAACGGTCGCCACTTCTGGCATCTGAAGTCGCTATTGCTAACCACAATCCTGCCATTAATGATAATAGCAGGCGGATATTTCCTGCAATACGAATACCTGGCTAAGCCCGACAATCTGGTACAGCAACACAACATAGAGAAAAAGCTAAAGAATGACGCCAAGTTCGCAAAACAATACTACGAACATAAGAAATGGATGGAAAATCGTCGGTCGTTCAATAATACCGACAACACTATCTTGCAATGGATAGACACCAAGACCAACCGTATAGCCACCATCACCGAAAACCTCTTTGGCGAATCTTTCCAACTACACCAAGACTACTTGTTAGAAGACACCAACAAGTCGCGTCCTGTGATAGTAACCTATCGCCATTGGTACAACTATCTGATAGAAGCCATCATCGTGGCATTGTTCATAGGTGGCATCATCATTGGCAGAAAGAATAAGTTCTGTCTTATGATACTCTCATGGTTTGCTGTCGACATGACCATGCATATCATCCTTGGCTTCGCTCTCACCGAAGTCTACATCATGACAGCCCATTGGGCATTAGCCCTCCCTGTAGCCATAGCTTCGCTGTTGTCCGCATACAAAGGAAAACAGCGAATAGCACTCCGCTTAGTGCTATTCGCTGTCACCCTATGGCTCTTAGCCTGGAACATTCCTCTCGCCATCGAGAAAGTGTGGAATGTTTAATACTCCGTTTTATCCGTCGACTGCGCCCACATTTCGAAAGCCTTCTTAGCCTCTTCTGGCAACAAGAGTTCCATCTTCTTGTGGCGATCTTCGTTCTTCAGTTCCAGCTCCTGGTATATAAAGTCATCATCAAAACCTATTGCCGCAGCATCCTTACGGTCGTTAGCATAATAGATTTTGTCGAGATGCGCCCAGTAGATAGCACCCAAGCACATAGGACATGGTTCACACGAAGTATAGATATCATATCCAGCCAAGTCGAAAGTACCCAACTTAGCAGTAGCCTTGCGAATGCAGTTTACCTCAGCATGCGCTGTAGGATCGTGGTCGATAGTCACCGAGTTAGAAGCCTCCGCAATAATCTCACCATCCTTAGATGCGATGACAGCGCCAAAAGGACCACCACCATTACGAACACTATTCTCGCTCACCGCAATAGCTCGGCGCATTAATTCTTCTTTTTCCATAATTCTAATTCGTTATTATCATTAATTACTATTTTTGCATTACCACCCTTCTTTAGGCTACCAAACAAAATCTCGTGCATAAGTAGCGGCTTCAGATAGCGAGCTATCACACGGTCCATCTCTCTTGCACCATATTCCGTGGTGAATCCCTTTGCCAACAGCCACTCCTCAGCCTTGCCTTCTATGTCGATAGTAACATTCTTGGCTGCCAACTTCTGCTGCAACTGCGCCAACTTCTTGTGCAATATGCGTGTTGCCATATCGTGGCTCATATCGTGGAACACCACCGTAGCCGAGAGACGATTGATAAACTCTGGCTTAAACGATTTCTTCACCTGCTTCATCATAGCCTCGCCCTTCGACACACCACCAAGGAAACCGACACTTGCCTGCGACGCATATTGCGCACCAGCATTCGAGGTCATTATGATGACTACATTATGGAAGTCGGCCTGACGACCGCGGTTGTCGGTGAGTTTGGCATAGTCCATCACCTGCAACAAGATATTGTAGATATCCGAGTGAGCCTTCTCTATCTCGTCAAACAGCAACACACAGTTTGGCTTTTTGCGTATCGCATCCGTCAATAGTCCACCATCCTCATATCCCACATATCCTGCAGGCGAACCGATGAGCTTTGCCACGGCATGCTTCTCGGCATATTCACTCATATCAAAACGCACAAGCTCCACACCAAGTTCATCAGCCAACGAGCGTGCAACCTCTGTCTTGCCCACACCAGTAGGACCAACAAAGAGCAACGATGCCAATGGCTTGTCGCTATCTATAAGCCCAGCCTTCGACATCTGCACAGCCTCTACCACCTGACCTACAGCCTCATCCTGTCCAAACACCCTACTAAGCATTCGTGCCTTGAGCGTTGCCAACAGCGAGTTGTCCTCGGTCTTCATAGCCTCAGCATCAATCTTGCATAACTTCGACATCACCATGTTCACTATCGCCTTATCCAGATATTGCGCCTGCCTATTCTTAGGATGCAACTCCAGATAAGCACCAGCCTCATCAATGATATCTATTGCCTTGTCAGGGAACCTGCGGTCAGGGATATGCTGCGCACAAGCCCTCACGGCATAATCAATGATATCATTCTTTATCACAATACCATGATATTTCTCGTAGCCCTGCTTCAATCCCAGCATAATCTTTATCGTGTCCTCCACCGAAGGTTCTGCGATATCCACCTGCTGAAATCTGCGTGTTATGCCCACGCTGCCAGCCATATGCTTATTGTATTCCTCGTAAGTGGTAGTACCGATAAATCTTATGTCGCCACCCTCAAGATAAGGCTTCAGCATATTCGATGCATCCAGCGAACCGTCAGAGATTTTACCGGCACCCATTATCGAGTGAATCTCATCTATATATATTATGGTGTTGCCCTCCTTGCGAGCACCCTCCAACACCAACTTCAGTTTCTTTTCAAACTCTCCACGATATTGAGTGCCTGCAATCATCGAGCCCATATCCATCATATACACCTTGCATCCGCAGAGCCTCTTCGGACATTCGCCCTTCATCATTCGCTCCACCAAGCCATATACGATAGCCGTTTTGCCCACACCAGGCTCACCAATAAGTATCGGATTGTTCTTATCACGCCTACATAATATCTGCATTATGCGATCCAGTTCTTCTGTGCGACCGATAAGTGGATTATGCTTCCCCACCTCCTCGTTCACATTCGTCACCAAACTGCGCCACGACATAGGTTGCGCCATCTCGTCATCGTCATCAACAGCGTAATCGTCCATATCGTCAACATCAAAAGGCTCGTCAATGCCTTCATCATCCTCCTCGTCATCGCTCTTATTCTCTACCGAAGGAATCAGCGACATAAACATATTCTCATCGTCTATCTGACTATGTAGCAGATAAGCCGCCATCGACTCCGGCAAATCGAGCAACGCCCTGATAGCATGATGGCGTGCCACTTCCTCCTTGCCACACGACAATGCCATACGATAAGCAGTATCGAGCATATTTACATATTGTACAGAACGAAAAGGCAAAGCAAACTCTTCGATAGCCTTATTATCCAAGCCACCGATATAACTATCCAACTCTTTCTTCAGTTTAAAGTCGTCGCCACCACACATCATCAATGGAAAAGTAAGATATCCCTGGTCTATAAGCGACAATAGAAGATGTTCGGGTGTAATAAACATATTGCCCATCTTCTTGCCCAATTCTATAGCTCCCGTATCAGCCCTATCCATTTGGAAAGTCATCTTGGGTATATTGTCCATAAGCAGTTATTCCTCTTCAACTTCAAATTTTAACGGAAACTTATTCATTCTTGCCATGTGTGTAGCCACAGAAGCCTTCGACATAGCGAGGTCGTAGCCGTAAGTTCCAGCCACCGCCTTACCCTCGTTATGCACACTCAGCATCAGCGCTTTAGCCTCTTCAAAGCTCTTACCGAATATCTTCATAAGCACCTCCACCACAAAATCCATCGTGGTGAAATCATCATTAAATATAATGACGTTATAGTGCTTCGGCTCGTCATATCCAGTCCGCGCCCGTTCCCTTATAGCAGATTTTTCTTTACTCATATTGGCAAATATAGCAAAAAGATTGCAAACTCCATCACTTTCTCCCACTTTTTTGCATCCTCGCCCCACATTCTAATCACCACATCCACATTAAACAACAAAAAAAGAACACAAATCTCACAAATCCACCGAATATATTTCAATTCGCGCGATTTGAAAGATTCGTGTTCCCTTATCTCAAGCAACAGAGCCGAGTTAGGCTCCTTCCGTGTCCTCTGTGCTATCCGTGTGCGCAGCCTCACGCAAAGCCTGACTCTTCGTTTTTTACTTAAATTCTTTAAGGATTTTCTCCGCTATTTCCTTCATTTCGTCAGCCTCAAGCTGCAGATGCTCCTTACGGAAGTCAACATCAGCCTCGCTCTGCATAGGAATGAGGTGAATATGAGCATGCGGAACCTCCAAGCCCAGCACCACCTGCGCCACCTTCTTGCAAGGGAAAGCAGCCTTGATAGCCTTAGCCACACGCTTTGCGAACACCTGAAACTCAGCGATGTCCTCATCCTCCATATCGAAGATATAGTCCACCTCCTTCTTAGGAATCACCAATGTATGTCCTTTAGCCAAAGGACTGATGTCGAGGAAAGCATAAAACTTCTCATTCTCGGCACACTTGTAGCTTGGTATTTCGCCAGCCACGATTTTTGAGAAAATAGTCATAATAGTATATCTTTTAAGAATCCACTATATAGTTTACGCAATCGAAATCTTGTCGATGCGTAGTTTTATGGTACCACGAGGAATCTTTATCTCCACCTCGTCGCCCACCTTTTTGTTGAGCAATCCCTGTGCGATAGGAGTATGAATAGAAATTTTGCCTTCGCGGAGGTTAGCCTCGCTCTCGCTCACGATAGTGTACGACATCTTCGACTGGTTAGCGAGATTTGTCATCTCCACCTTCGACATAATCTGTACAGCATCAGTGCTCAGACGTGATAAGTCAACGATCTTAGCCTCCGCAATAGCGAGTTTCATCTTGTTGATTTTATCTTCGAGATGAGCCTGAGCCTCTCTGGCTGCATCATATTCTGCATTTTCACTCAGGTCACCCTTGTCGCGAGCCTCTGCTATAGCTGCAGAAGCCTTAGGGCGCTCCACAGATTCGAGCTGCTGTAGCTCTGCTACGAGCTTGTCGTAGCCTTCTTGTGACATGTAAGCCATAATTAAAAATGTTTTTTACTTAGGTTATATATATATTAATAATGTGTAATCTTCCTTATCTCCTTTCATCCTCATCGAGTGGTGTAAAAAAAACGAGAATTCCGACATCACGTCAATGTCGGAATTCCGTCTCCTGTTATACTCGTATGAATCTTTGGCAAAGTTAAGCAATTAAATTGATACTGCCAAACTTTCCTTCATTTAAAAACTTTTTCCTCGCTTTTTCCTCCTCCTTCACTCTTCGTTCTTCACGCTTCTGTTGGCTTTCCCTACGGCCGCCGATTTTCAATTCTTCACTCAAGCAACGGTTTATGTTTAAAAGACCATTAAACACAAAACATTAAACACTAAACATTAAAAATTCGTGTTCGTCTCCCTTACACGAACTTTTCGCCTCTCTTTATTTGCACTTCATTCACGAACTTCCTTACCAGCGCCGACGAGTCCTCCTTCTTGCATATCAACAGCACGTTGTCCTCCTCAGCCACGATATAGCCATCAAGACCATTTATCACAGCCAACTTACCCTTAGGCAACTTCACCACATTACCCTTGGCATCATCCAATACCACATCACTGTCAATGATCACGTTGTCGTCCTCACTCTTCTGCATAGCCTCATAGATGCTATGCCATGTGCCGAGATCAGCCCAACCGAAGTCGCACTTCATCATACACACATTCTCCGACTTCTCCAATATAGCCTCATCAATAGAAAGGTTAGGATACGAAGGGAAATTCTCCATCACATACCTTCTCTCAGCCTCAAGACTATTCACATCCTCAGTCTTATCGAAGTTGCGCAACACCGGAGGCAAGAACTTCACGAAACATTCACGCAGATAGTTCACGTTGCCCAAGAACAGTCCAGTGTTCCAATAAAACTCGCCACTCTCCATAAACATCTTTGCGAAATCCCTGTCAGGCTTCTCAGTAAACGACTTCACCTTATAGAAGTTATCCTCCACCCCATCGCCAAGCTGAATATAACCATAACCAGGCTCAGGACGCGTAGGCTTCACACCCATCGTAAGCAATCTCTTGTTACCCTCAACAAACTTCAATCCCTCCAACACATTACGTTTGAAAGCCTCCTCATTAAACACAATCTGATCAGAAGGCGTAGCTATCAAACAACCATTAGGATTAAGAAGAGATATTCTGTGGTTAGCCCACGACAAACTAGGCGCCGTATTACGGTAAATAGGTTCAGCCAAAATCTGATCCTCACTAAGCTCAGGCAGCTGCTCACGCACCAAGTCCCGATAATTTAAATATGTAGAAACATAAATATTCTCCTTTGGTACTATATCGAGAAACCTCTCATACGTCTGCTGCAACTGAGTTTTTCCAGTACCGAAGAAGTCCAAAAACTGTTTTGGCTTGCTTTCACGACTGCAAGGCCAGAGTCTTCTGCCCTTACCACCAGCAAGTATCACGCAATAATAATTCTTATTTTCTGTAGCCATAGTTGGTTAAGTTTAGTTTTTCAAGTTTCACTCATCAATCTTAATACCCCACATTTCTGTGGCATAAGGTCATTATCAACCTTAAATTCACTAATTAGAGCCCATAAAGTCCCTAATTTCGCATACGAAAGTACACATTTATCACGAAACAGCCAAGACTTTTGTATTTTTTTAGCTGAAAACTTTGTTTATTCAGAAAAAATATATACCTTTGCACTCGCAATTAAGCCCAGATGGCGGAATCGGTAGACGCGCTGGTCTCAAACACCAGTGGGGCAACCCGTGCCGGTTCGACCCCGGCTCTGGGTACTTAAAAGCGGTTAAGAGTTCTTCAACTCTTAACCGCTTCTTTTTTTATCCCCTTTTTGGATCATCCGACAAACATAGGGGATTATTTCATAGATAGTGTTTAATGTTTAGATGGTCTTTTAAACATAAACCTTATAAACACTAAACACTACCCTGCCCCTTCCTCCAGAAGAAGTGCCACGTCCTGAATATCGGCTCACTCAGAGCCTCAGCAGGATAATACCTCACGAAATGCATATTCCTCCATATCTTCAAGAAATACTTCTTCGCCATACTCTGATGCGTAAACCCGCCATATTTGGTGAAGTGACGTCCAAAGTTGCCGCCCTCAAGAATCTCCGCCAGCAATAACTCCCCTCTCTTCTCATCCATCGGAGCTATCATCTTCTTCTCTGATAATCCCAATGCCACATGCAACACATACATCACAGCCCCAGCAAACTTCCACAAACCAAGATGCTTCAGTTCCCTTTGCAACGAAGTAACATTCGCCTTTCCTTCAGTCGCAGTACAATTCTTCACTCTTCCCTCTTCACTCTTCACTAAAACATAGTAGTAGTCCACCATCTGCCTCATGCCTATCCCCTCATCAAAGAAGTGGTGATACAGATGACAAAGCTGATAAACCACGTTAAACGCCGTAGTAGGCACAGCAATCTCGCCAGCTCCATCAGGCAATTCAACCACATTCGAGCACTGCAAGTCAGCATTCCTTCTAAACCACTTCTGCAACCTCGCATTATATATAGGATTATTCATCACACAAGGCATGAAATGAAGTTCTACAGGCACACCATCCATCGTTGTCTCCAGATGCTGATACCTAATATCATCCTCCAGATCAAAGTTCCTTCTGCCATACTCCATTATCACCTCACGACTAGCATTCACCCATACATCCACATCCCCAGGATTACGCGAATAAGGATTCCCATACATCAGAGCATTCCCCTGCCCTTTCAGTATGCAACACCTAAGCCCATCCTCCTTCAACATCGAATAAAGCTTAGCAGCCACCCCATTCACATTCATGTTCAGCCTACGAATCTGCTGCGCCTTAGCCATCCACGCCATCAGCACATCCCTCCCTATCGGATTCAGCCTCAACACCTCAGGATACTCCTTCCCCAGACGTTCGATGCCATCAAAGCAAACACCCAGCATCGCCTGCTTAGACGCGAACTCATACAGCAGTCGCCAATCCATCCCAGCCACCACCTTGCTCATATCACCCTTTGCCCCCAGGCAATACTTCAGAAAATCAAAAATTATAGACGTATTAATCATTGTAGTTATATAAGGAAATATTCCTTCACTTCCAGAAAATTTCAGATAGTAAAAAGATGGTAAGAGCAGACCCCTTACCATCATAACCATTGACATTTCTCTTTCGCAATAGCTACTAAAGAAACAGGTTTAAGCATCAACATTTTGATACTAAATTGCATCCATACCATAGATAAAATCAAGTCGCATAAATGCGAATGGATGCCTCGGAGAAACACAGCTCCTATAATTCAAAATCTATTCGTCTATCAGTAGGAATCGAAAATCTCCTACAAAAAGAATCAATCCTCTTTATATCATTCACGGAATGAAAACTAAAGTTCCATACCACATTATCACCCACAGAATCAATCACCTTCTCAAAATACGGCATATCAACCTTACTGAGAGAATGTCCAATCACCGTAATCTTCTTTATCATCGATAAAGATTCAAAGAAACTGCTATTATCCTCAATGATACGTTTAGTAGGTTTCATGTTTGCTACATAATAATGTTCGAACCTATCCTTTGCATCTTGAGTAGCATAATATCTAATTGGCAATCTCCAATTGCCCTTAGATTCATCCTCTAAAAAATAAGCAAGATACGCAAGTTTGTCATTTGCGAAATAACGTCCCTTTGCATCCTTAAGATTAGGTCGATACCTCCTACGATGTTCATTACGTTTAATCCACAACTCGAAATTTTCTTCATCATCAGCACTATGCCCTATCACCAAACTACCATATTTATCATGCCTACTTCCATGAATATAATTTATTTGGTCATTAGGAATACCATACACAGATTCCAGAAAGTCAGTATAGTTGAACGTCAAGAAACAAGCATGCTTATCAATATCAAGCAGACGTTTTTTAAAACCCTTCTCATACTGCAACGTGTTTACCCATTTGTGCAACTGATACCTCATCTCAAAAGTACAAGTATGCAGCATATCAGAAATCTGATCAAGCCCTAAATAATAGTCACAATATCTGAAATCATCAGAATCCTCATCACAGTCAGGCAATACAATATCAAGAATATCAAAAACCTTCTCCCTATTCAAGTCCGCCAAATATTCTTCAAAACTATACCACAAGCTCTTTTCTGCCCAAGTTGTCTTCGGATAATTCCCGTCAAACGTACAACCTGTAGAAATCTCAAAACACTTCAAACTGTCATCAATACTATCGAAGCTATTATACAACGACTTCGGACCAAAATACAAATCGAAGGTAGCCAAAACCTCAGGCCTATGCCTCAATAAGTACTTCCTAAAGTCACTATAAGAACATTTAGCCCCATGATAGCAATCAAAGCCGTTACCAATTATATATAAGTGTTCAGAATTCATTTGTAACTATATCCTTTGTTTGCGCAGATATACCTGTCTTCTTATGATTAGGAACAATCACAACACCCTTCATTGACTCAATATAGTTTAGGATTTCTAATCTGCATTCTTAAATCATCATAATACGAATCCGCTAAGAATGTATATCCAGTTTTTGCAAACAAGAGTAAATACGCATTCTTCAATAAAGCAGCATATATAAGCCTTTCGTCTCTTTTCAAAGGTATTTCTTGCAAATCTATTAGAGCGTTCTCTTTCAATATGTTTTCTCGATATTCATCCCAAATCTTGGGATTATTCCGTTTGGCATCTATCTCTAAAAATAGTTGACTATTAGCATCTATATGCAAGTTAACCCCTAATCTTCGCCCTTCATGAATCAAGTTTACCTTTCTGTCTGTCAAAGGAAAAAACTTTTTTGTTCAAAACCGACGATAGCATTCAGTAAGTTTACATCTATAGAATGTCCACACGTACTATTACAAGATCTACATGTTAAAGCAATTCTTTTACCACCAAGAGATGCTTGTGGCACATCTTCCTCTGTTAAGTTTTTCACAACTTCATCATCAGAAAAAGATTGCATACACAAAGGGCATTTGTATCTTTCATCCTGAATGGCTTCCATTGTAAACAAATATGCTGGTTGTTATGCATACTTTCTATATAAAGTTGCTTATTCATAAATTTATGCTTTATGACCTTTGCTTATAACAAAGTCAAGTTCTTCAAAGAGGGTGTCGATGGTTTTGTATGCCCATTCCTGTATCCTTATTTCATCCCAACTTTTTTCATACGGATTAGAAGCGATATTATAGTCCATTGTCAGATGCATATCAGCAATGTCTATCCTTTCCTTTTTCTCTTCCTCATCTAAAGTGTTCTGGAAACCGCCTTGCAATGTATCCTCAAATCTCTTAGGCTGTTTTTATTCCTTTATTTCACTTTGTGAATAAGGGTGAAAATGCCAATGAGGTTGGGGATGCGGCATATCCTTTTTAGGTTCTTCTGTCCATTCTGCCCGAAACAACAACCTATCCATGTCAAACACCTGAAAAGAAACACTTGACACTACAAGCTTTTTCTTTTTTCCCATGTTTGTATAACCAATAGATGCGTACAAGTTGAAGCCTTCTCGAATAGCTACGATAGGAACATATTTTTCATGAGTGCCTACCATTTGGAATGTAGCGGAACTGGCATTATAGTCCCTAAGAGTATAGGAAATAGAATTACTTCCGTATTCCTCTTCCATATTCAAATTCTCATGTTGTCCGATTCTCCCCTTTAGCTTTTGCAGAACATCTCTAACAAGAGTTGGTGTATTTTGTTTAGCAGCCATAGAGTTCCCTTACTAAGTGTTCACATTTGTAATAGTCAAATCTAACTCCTTTTGCTATTTTCTTGCCATATCCAATCAATAGCTGTAATGTGTAGTCCTCGTTGTCCGAGAACCTTGGCAATGGAATTTGGTCAACAAACTTCTTTTCCAAGTTAAACCAATTTCCGCCAGCCAATTGTTTAGAATATATCGCCAACAGGGTGTTGAAATACTCTGATGACAATATGGCAAGATATGCGTAGAGATTGTCCCTTGGCATTTGGTAATCTTTGGGTAGCCATGCCAAACCTCTTTCTACAACAAATCGTCCTGACTCATCAATCGAGAAATTGGATGAATTTCCAAATTCAGCAGAAACTAACCTTACCCCAAGGGTAAATTGCCATTCACGTGGACGTGTCAATGCCCACCATTGTTTGATACCACCAGCACGAGAACCCAGAGATTCTTTTGAACCTATGATTTTCTGATAATACGTAGGAACTTTATCTTTGAGTTCTTCTTCACTAAGAATGTTCAGTCCATTTTCATCGTATGGGAAGAACACGTATGAGTTCTCTTGAAGAATATTGTTTTGTAAACTGTCACTGTCAACTGACGGTCTAAAATAAGATCTTTCAGCCTCTTCCATTGCCAAAAGCTCTTGCTTCTTTATCTTGAACAAGCTGTTGTTTCCAGTACGACAGCCTTGTTTTACGCTAAAGACATCCTTGACACATTCCATCACACCACAAACGAGCAAATCGTCCAATGTCTTTTTCACCTGCATTTCTTTATAAGACAGAGGCATCCAAACGTCATTGTTCAATACGCTTTTGGCTTCTTGCTGATAGATGCTTACATTCTCCATGTTCAACGGAGTAGCAGCACCATAATCTATCATACGCAACTTCCGTAAGGCATCAGGCACAAGTTTTCCTTTATTGTCTGTCCACAACATAGTTATGCTTCCATCAGCATCAGCTCTAACTTTTGCCATTATGACACATACATCCACAAATGCTCTTTGGAAAACGAAACTTCCCAAACGACCAATATAGAAAGGCATAACCTTTTCTTTAGAAACTTTTCTGAGTTCCTTAGTTGAGTCATTTATCAAGAAAGAGGTCGGCATGACGCAGCCGATGATGCCATTCTCTTTCAAAGCATTTACCGCTTTCAAATAGAATACGCCGGAAAGATTTGGCTTTCCTTTTGGCATCAATTCCTTTACGGACTGTCGCTGTTCATCGTTCAACTGTTCCCAGGAACTATACGGAGGGTTCATGAAAACGATGTCCACGTTAGGCCAATCATGTACAACAGAATCGTGTTCCTCAATATGCAATTCCAAACTGTTATTCCACTCTTCCTTTTCAAAGTGGAGTACGAAATTTGCAATATTGATAGCTACGGAAGACACATCCCATCCGTAAACTTTCACCTTGCCTGCAAATCCAAGGGTCTTCAGTTGGCGCAATGCTTCAACCAAGAACTCCCCAGAACCACAGGCAGGATCCAAGATGGATATTTCCTCCTTGTCTTCAATATGACTTTCTTTTATAACCTTCTCGACTATAGAACGTGCCAAATAGGTTGGTGTATAGAACGCTCCCAATTTCTGAGGATTATAGGCATACTTGATGTCATAATTAGTAAACAAGCTCAACTGCGGATTGAATTTCGCAATATAGTTTGCCTCTTCAAAAAGTTGGCCGGCTGCATGACGTAGGAGTAAAGATACGTCAGGCTGAAAGCCATTCATACCTTCTCTCAGATGTTGCAGATGTTCTTCCATAGAAGGAAGATTGCCCACTATATCAAAAGTATTGGTTGGCAGTCCTAAGGATGCAAGGTTATCATTACCGATACTGCCGCTATCCTTGATGGAAGCCAACATGTATAACAGTGCAGTCATTGAACTTTCTGCACTATTCTCTTCACGCAGCCAATTCCTGATGCCACGAAATTCTTTCATAACAAAGGGAACAATACCTTCAACGGTAAGCACGTCCTGTTTTGGAGAAATGTACTGATAGAATTTCTCCATGTTATTCAGTACAAGGCTTTTGGAAATACGCTCAGGCGAGTTTTCCCCCACACTATACAACATAACATCATCTCCTGCCACACATATGTAATTACGCATGTTTGATGACCAAGCCTGTTGCTTGTAAGCATCAGCATCCATGTCTTGATTTTCAGAATAGTCAAGACAGAAATTGTTGATGTCACCATCCAACATTGCGTATTTAAGTACACCTGCATTTTGACAGTGAAGCAGATTCACTGGCAAAACACCTGTTTGCTTAGCCCAAAGAGATATATGTTCATTCATTATTGTTATATGTATAATTCCTTGCAAAGATAATGAAAATCATCGAAAGAATATGCGAACAAACGCTAATCTTAATTTATATTAAGATTGCAAACGTCATTTCAACCACTTCTTGTCATTATCCTCGAACCAGTCAGCAAGCGCTTCCTCAAAGCTCCACTTAAACTGATAGCCGCAGTTTTTCAACTTCTCACCACAGATATTAGTAGAAATTTGGAGTTTCTTCACTCTCGCAGGACAGATACCCATTGGCGAACCAAGGAGCATGGCAACTCTTGCCATAGGCATGATAACCCAGTTAGGAATATCAGGAACAAACTGAGTTAAACCTGTTATCTTCTTCATAGCTTCAACAATATGCTGAATGGTATAAGCAGGCTCAAAGCAACAGTTGTACAACTCCACACCATGCTCATGATGCTCCAGACGATAAAGCATGAAGCGAACCAACTCCTTTACATAGATGCAAGCCTTGATGGTATCCTTTCTACCTGGATAAGCAAACTTATGACCACGGATAGCCCAATACAATCTGGTAAAATTACCATTCTCACCCTTTCCGAATACCACACCAGGACGAACGATAGTAAGCTGACGGTGAGCCGCATCACCATTCTGCCACTTCTCATGAATCTTCTCAGCTACCAACTTAGAGATACCATATGCAGTATTAGGAGTAGGCAAGGTCGTCTCCTTCTTCAGTTCCTCAGCAGCGCCGTATGGTGCAATACTCGAAGTAAACACAATCTTCTTGATATTCCACTTCTCAGCAAAAGCCACCACATTCTCTGCACCACGAATATTCGTTTCGAAATATTCATGATCCTCATGGCCTGGAGTACGATGAACAGCAGCAAAGTTGAAGATAACATCATCCTCAGTAGGAGTAAAGGGCAAGTTCTCGATAGGCTTGCGGATGTCATACTCGATGAAAGTAGACTGCAACTTCTGACCATCACGCAAAGCTGGCTTGTAATCCTTTACTACCGGATTAGGAGTACCAGGCTTAACAATGTCGAGGTTATATACTTGGGCGTTAGGATAACGCTCCTTAATCAAATTTGTAAGATGGGTACCGATGAAGCCGGTACCGCCAGTAATAATATAGTTCATTTTATGTATTTATCGGTTATAAACTTCTGTATAAATTTCCTCCAATGCCTTGATGCGATTATCAATAAAGAAATCTGACTCAAAGTAAGAACGGGAATTCTTCTCCATTTCTTTACGCTTCTCATCATTCTCTATCAATTCATTCATCTTTTCTACAAAGACCTCTTCCTTCAATGGCAATAAATAACCATTATAGCCATCTTTCACACAATCTTTGTTACCCAACACATCACTTGCCACGATAGCTTTACTCAAAGACATAGCTTCTATCACAGAGATAGGGAGACCCTCATAGAGAGAAGTCATGAAGTAAAGCATACTGCCCTTCACATACTTCAAGGTTTCCTCATGGCTTAGCCAAGGTAAGAGATAGAAAGTATCATCCATATCATACTGATGAATGAGCTTCTTCATATCTTCCAACATTGGAGAATAGAAGCCGACACCCAGCAGATAGAATTTTATATCAGGATGCTTAAGATGGATTCCATGAGCGACTTCTACCATGAACAAAGGATTCTTCTGATAAGAAGGACGTCCGATGGAAGTGATATATCTTTCCCCGTCATTTGGCACAGGCAAATCCGTAGCCTCAATCTTGCCGGAAGAAACCAATGGCAGACTATCCGGCACGGCATTATTCCAAGCAAAAGCCTTCTTTTCATCGAAACCAACCACCTTAACACCCAATTCTCTTTCAGAGCCAGAACAAGCCAGAAGATAAGAGTTCAGCTTTGCAATCTTTTCCAACAAAAGAAATATCTGCTTCTTCTTGGCAGATTCTGCAGAGAGGAAAGAGAAGGCATGAGCTGTATAAACAACCTTTGTCCCTGTAAAGAAAGCAGCAAATCTTCCGATTACGCCGCCCTTTGCACTATGACAATGCACCAAGTCTGGTTTTTCCTTCTTGATGATTTTGATAGCCTGCATCACCGCCTTCATATCCTTTACAGGATTCAAAGCACGATACATATCTATGCTATACGTCTTAACCTGCTTGCCATGCCTCATATAAGGCTCGCTGTTATCATCCGCACCATTAACGATAACGAACTTAAACTTGTCATTTGCCAAAGCTACAGTATTGCGAACATAAGTATCTATACCACTTTTGAGGTTGCCAATGTGAAGTATCTTCATGCAGCCACCCTCCTTTCTTCACGATGGAGAGTGGTATAACTGGCAAATAGAATATTACATATTACCCCCCCCAGAATCAATTTATTAAACATTTCCATATGCTGGTTAACTACACGTTTTAAATCGTATTTTGCTATTGCTTCATTATAAGCATTCGATACAAGTTTATCTGCAAATTCTTTGTTTCCATATAACATTAATACAGATTTTGCCATCAAATCTATATCATTTGGAGGTACAAGTATACCAGTTTCTCTATCTTTTATAATATCTACAGCCGCATCAACAGCAAAGGCTACAATCGGCTTTTTTGCCAACATATATTCTGGAAGAACTAAGCCAAAGCCTTCCCATCGAGAAGTAAATAAAGCTACATCAAAAAGAGAAGTATACCGAATAGCATCAGTTACTTCACCTGTAATAGTAAAACTATCTTGCAAATCATTGTCTTTGATTATATCTTCAATAGGTACATCGTCACTTTTACCACCAACAATAAGAAAGTACGCATTAGGTATGACATCTTTTATTCTTTTTGCAGTCTTCACAAAAAGGTCTTGTCCTTTTTGAATGGATATTCTACCAACACTACCAACTACATAAGCATTAGATGGAATTTCTAATTTATCTTTTTCCAAATGTGAATCAGATAGCAACTTCAAATTACGTTCTACATCTATACCATTTGTAATAACCACTAGTTTTTTAGCAGGAAAACATTTAGGTGTTGAATTTAACTCAAAGTTTGATATTATGATTATTTTATCTGTTAACCAAGAAAAAACGTATTCGATAGCCTTATAAACAAAAGTCGCAATTTTACTACGATGCATATTAAAAGACCAACCATGCGGATTATACACAACCTTAGTCTTTGTTCCCAAGCAAGCAATTCTTCCATATATGCCTGCTTTTGCAGAATGACAATAAACTATCTCTGGTCGAACTTCACGAACAATCTTCATGCATCGTAAAATTGTTTGTATATCATGTGGAGATATATTTCGACACATTGGAACTGTTATCACTTTATCAGCAAGAGCTCGAAAGTGGTCGGTATTATAATATTCCGAACCAAGAATTATCTGTTCGTACTCTTTACTTTTTAGTCCTTTTATTAAAGACTCTAAGTAGATGGTGACACCATAACCTGCGCTTTGTGCAATATGAAGTATCTTCATGCTGTTACCCTCCTTTCATTATTATGAAGAGTTGCTTTATAACCAATTGATACCTGAACAACATTATCAACAATAGCTTTGAGAGGAACATAATTTGCCCCTTTATATTTAAATTTATAAATCATATTATTTTGTAGGTAAGAAATTCTATTATCTATTAAGAATTACCATAAAGAATTCACTAGAATTCTTCTCTATTTTATTCTTAATTAAACACAAGTAGAATAGATTCTCCATTTACCATTATCTCAACTTTAATAGAACAAAAGACAATGGAAACGAAGAATAAAAAAATAGTAATCGATAAACAAAAAAGCATACTTGACTTTCTTAGGAAGGCATTAATATCATTTTATATTATTAACCGTCTTCAAAAAATTGTCACGCTTTCGCTCCCACTTTGTATGAGATATGCTTTCGAGATTAAAAGCAGCACAAAGTTTGTCTTTCAGCTCATTCAATCGAGCCTTAGCATCCTCCGCATCTACTTTGATAGCAACCTTATCGGATTTTACAACACCTTTCATTCTATCAAACTGCATATCTTGTGTAAGAAAAGAATAAAAGTTAGTCTTCAATACCCATGCCGCACCCATTTCATTGAGCGATACAGGACTCTCATAATACCTTGGCGAATGAACGAATATCACAAACAGTTCATGTTCATGGAATAGTTTTTTAAGCGTTTCAAAGATATCTTCGCCCAACTCTATACCATATCCATCAACAGAACTACAAAAGAGATTACTCTCGTCAAAGCCTATACTTTCCAATAATTCAACAAGCTCCTCTACAAAAGTTTTATCTTTTGAAGAATGGCTTATAAATACCATAGGACTACCCGATCTTTCCGTCCTTGCCCTTGACTCGTTTTTAGTTTGGATCATAAGAAGATTATATATTGAATAAAGTTCATGAAAATTATTCAAGAGGGTATAACCGTTTCCTGAATTATCAATATTCTTAAATTTTATATAATCGGCATTTGCATTTGAATAGTAGTTACTCAGGTAAATTACAGCAGAAGAATGCCATTCATGATAAGTTTGAATAGCATCCATAGAATTAATCTCTTTCGAAGATGCCTCCTTGTATATTTTTTCCAAAGAACGAACTCTACTTTCGGTATATTCCTCTACTTCATCATCTGTTTCTAAAGATTCGTGTGAGCCAACGGACTTGAGTTCTTCAAAAGTTTGAATTAATGCTTCCCCTATTCCTGCTACAACTAAATCCTTTTGTATAATATCTACATCAATTGCTTGCGAATTACATGCAGAGAAAGTTTTCAATATTCCCTTAACTAAAAATACAAGATTTTTATAATCCTTCTTCTCATAAAAGTTATTTAAAATCAATACAAGCGTATTTTGAGAATATAACTCGTCCGAGTTTCCTATAACTCGAAATCCCCTATAATTATTCTCAACAATTTTAAAGCAACTATTCCAAACATCATCAAATCCTACCTCTACTACCCATCTTTTAAAATGTGTAGATAGTAAAAAAGTGTTTTTAATGGTTTTAATCAGATCTTCCCATAAGGGAACAATCTTGGGTAACGGTTTTATTTCTACCATAATTTATGATTAACTATAATCTATTCACCTTTTCACTTCCCTACTATCTTCTTCACTAGCATACGGAACAGCTTATAGGCATCAAGACTTAAGAGCAAAAGCAAAATACTTATTCTAAATAATAACGGAAAAGTATAATAATTATAGAGATTTCTCAACTTCCTTTAATTCCTCCGGTGTATCTATCTCATAGATATCCTTTATCTCCTTCACATGTATATCTAATTCAGGATAAATATCCAACACCATATTATCCCAATAAAGATTGGTATAATCCTTATTAGCATAAACATCTTCCATGTGATTGATAATCTTCTTGCAATCATCAGCCTTCCAATATGAGATTCCACTCATCAGATAGCCATCACCTGCACCAATGTTTATCTTCATAAGTTTGTTGTTCTCATCTACTTTCAATCCCCATTCATTCTCGTATTTTTTCTTCTTGGCAAAATACGTAGATTGAGCAACTTCGGATAGCAAAACATTCTTATCCATATAAACATCGCCTTCCATCACGTATGTATCATGAAATCTATCCCTAACGATATACAAGGAATTGATATTGTTACAAGTGTCATATCTGTCATTGAAAACTATATCTACACCATACTTCTCTTTCAAGAAATCCAAAGCTTCAGCCTTATAGCCAGAAATCAGAGTTATATCCTCAATACCCTTCTCTTTCAAGAATTGTATCTGACGTTCCACCATAGGGATACCATTTACTTCAACCAAACACTTTGGTCGATCATTTGTCAAAGGGCGCAGGCGTGTTCCCATGCCTGCAGCCAATATAATAGCGTTCATATCTAAATATTATTTTTCGTTCAAATAATTCTTCACATCTTTAAAGAAGCTCCAAACTATCAGTATCAAGAGAATGCCCACTGGGAATGCAGCAATGATTGTCACTGACTGCAAACTGTAAAGAGTATTCTCGGCAAACAACAATCCGATAGGGAACAAGATGAGCATAATGCTCCATACGGCTCTAATCTTTCTGCTTGGCTCTTCATCTGCAGAGATTTGATTATAGCTATAAGAAGATGCCACATACGTAATACCATCCAATGTAGTACTATAGAAAGCAATCATCGTGATAACTAATAGAATCAAAGCAACTTCTGGTAAAGGTAAAGTACCAAATATATTCAAAATAGCTTGATACATCTCGCCACCATTAGAAATATAACCTGTTACATCTAATCCATGCTTTAACTGCTGAGCCAAGCCATAATTACCTAAAATAATAAATGACATGTAAGTTCCTGCAAGTCCCCAACCAAATGTTCCAAAGACAAGGTTCTTAATTGTTCTTCCCTTACTGATAAGAGCTATAAAGAAAGGAGTTGCAATACACCATACCAACCAGTATGCCCAATAATAAATAGTCCAAGTCTGTGGGAAACTATTTTCACGCAAAGGATCCATATAAGTAGAGAGACCTACGAAGTTCTGAACCATGTTGCCTAAAGATTGGAATCCTGTTTCTATAATATATCTTGTTTCTCCACCCAAGAACAAGAAATAAAACAAGATGGCAAAAAACATATATGAACAGAACGATGCCAATTTGGAAATTCCATTCATACCCAACAATACTGTGATAGTATAGACTGCACATATCAAAAGCAAGATTCCTATTGTAAGCGTAACGCTAGTAGAAATACCAAAGACGGATGCTAATGCTGATGCTAAAAGAGGTGTAGCCAAAGAGAATGTTGTAGCAGTAGCACATACCATTGCAAAGATTGCTACAATGTCTATAAACTTACCCAAAGAACCATCAACCTTATTTCCAAAGAGGGGTCTTACAGCTTCCGAGAATCGTTGTCTTTCTCTTTTTCTAACATGCATCATAAAGGCAAAACAAATAGCAAGAACCACATAGAATCCCCATGCTAATGGTCCCCAATGGAACAATGGGAAAGTTGGTGCCCATAATTGCATTTTTCCTAATTCTGCTACATGAGGTTCTGCTCCATATAAAGCCCATTCAATTAATGAATAGAACATGATATCAGCAGCCATTGTTGATGTAAAGATCATGGTACCCCATGCAAAGTTACCATATAGAGGCTTATCAATATTACCTAATCTTATTTGTCCATACTTATCTTTAAATGATAAATATAATGCTAACAATACACATCCCAAGCCTAAGATTGCATAATATATACCAATAGTATCACCAAAGAAGCCACGTAATGTATCTACAAATAATTTAGACTGTGTTGGTATCAGCATAAATACCAACATCATTGCCAACACAATACCGAATGGTATCAAAGTAGTTACCCAATCAATACGACCTTTTAGATTTTCTTTTTCCATTTTTAAATATTTATTTTCTTTAAGTTTTCTATAGCTCTTGAATATCTATCTTTACCATATGTTCCAAAATCATCCCCCTGAGCTTCCTTGATGCAAGTCCACAATGCCCAGAGATAGTCCATCAGTATCTGATATACCAATATCTTCATTCTCGAATTTTCTGGTTCATTACCTTCAAAATAATGGCTAAGGAAATACTCCTTGCTTTCTTCCGAAAAATTACTTTCCAAGAAAAGGGCTGCAATATCCCACATAGGATCATTCATACCTGAATATTCCCAGTCTATCAAATAGATAGTTCCATCCTCTGCCTTTAAGAAATTCTCTGCTACAAGGTCATTGTGACAAGGTTTTACAGATACTCCTAATTGGTTTAAGTAATCTTCCAATTGGAAAACCTTTTTTCTTATAGGTTCATAGCCTTCATACATTTTCCCTTCGGCTTTAACAAGCAAGTTTTCGTAGTTCATAATTTCCTTGAACACATTAAACTCATTACCAAAGCGAACATGAGAATGATGTAAGGTCCTGAAGATATTGGCTATTTTCTTCATGTTTGATGGTCGCTGAATGGTCGCCCTATTTAATGTCTCAGCGTTCTTTACAAAGTCTGCAAGTTTGATACCTGTCTCAGCATTGAAGTATCTAATTGGAGGATTGATACCCATCTTACAAGCTTGTAAGGAGTTTTGTTCCTCATTACTTCGTTCCACCATACCTTCAGCACCATTACCTGGTACACGAAGAACATATTCAAATAATCCCTTAGTAACCTTAAAATTTTTATTTGACATACCCCCAATCTGACTAATCTTTACCTCATTTTCTATCTGTTCGTTTGGGAAAATAATCTTAAGATATGATATCAGATTCTCATAATCAAACGGATTTTCTTTTCTTCTAAGTTTGGGGTATATATAATTGCAAAGCTTATTAAAATCGTCTTCACAATCTACATCACCCCATATCAAGTTGGTAAACTTTATATATGGTCTATCAAGTACATCTGTAGAATCAAAAAGCAAAAACTCATAATTAAGATAAGGATTATTGCTATTCTGCCACTTGTTCATCATTCTGTCAAAGGTATGCTTGGAAATCTTGACGATACCCAATAGCTCACCCTCGAAATTACATATCTGATGGCGATCCTTACTAATCTTTGTAATATATCCACTTCGAGTTTCTACAAAAGCTTCATCCCCACTACCCGATTCTTCCGTAATAGCAAAGCAATTCTCATTTTTTGTCTCAGAAAGTTCTTTTAAGACCTTATACTCATAAAACGTATCGCCTTCTACCAATAAAAAGTCTTCCTTTATGTAAGGTGCAGCCATGGCAAGCGACCCCATTGAAGAAGTGAACTTAAAATCTGGATTTAATACTAGTCGGACAGTCTTAGATGCATATCTCTGGTACAATTGAGCTTGCCCTCCAACTACTAAAAGAATATTAGTATAGTTGAGTGCAGTCAAAGCCTCAATAGTTCTGTCTATCAAACAATAATCCTCCCAATAAGGTTTCAAAGGATAAGGGACATCAGTACCCTTATCCTTCCTTGCAGATAATATAACCGCAGTTTTCATTAGAGTCCAAAGTAAAGTGACATAGTAAAAAATGATTTATTATTATAAGGATTCAGTACATAACTAGCACTTACAGGCAGCTTGAAGTTTCCAAACTTGAAAGCTGTGCTATACTTGGCATTGATATTAACCACATTGAATCCACTTTCGTTGTTTGTATAAAAGCCCTTGTTCAAATTGGCTCCTACACATAAAGCAATGTTATTGTCTTCTGTAAATGAGTGAGTGTAACCAACCTCAGCATACGAAGAATACATCTGCTTTCCATCTGCATTTTTGTCTGCTCCAAAAATATAGGTAGATACTGTTATCCACAAAGGAACCTTTGTTCCAGCCCATGTGGCATAAGCCTCAATCCAATGTCCAGTTTCACGATTGCTCAACTTAAAGTATTGATCCTTCTCTCCAACAGAAGAAGGATAATAGTAATCAGATACACCAACTGTAAACTCACTAACAGTATAGGATACGCCTAAATCGACTTCCTGATGACTACCATCAATGGCATAACCACCCATAGCAAAAGCATTAAAGCCATGTGTATTATAGCCTATCATCGGAAATACTGTTGGAGCTGTTCCGTATTCAATACCTCTCCACATATATTTTGTGGACAATTCCAAATTTGCAGAGAAAGGAGATTCTTTTATATTTTCTTCTGCGGAAATGAATAAAGGTACAATTGTACACAACAATAATAGTATATATTTTTTTCTGTTCATAACAATTTTACAATTACATTTTACCATCATTTTCTTTAGCCAACTTTATAGCTTTTCTGCAATATTTCAGAGTCATCACAACAAAAGAGCCCCCGTAATAGCAGAAACAATAAAAAACTATAATATCCAGTGCATTAAAAATAGCAGCCAACAATATGAATATAGCTAAATAGCCTCCAATTCCTAGCCATTCCTCAAGTCTCACTAAAAGACTGGTAGTAGCATTTTCATCTATTCTTTGATCATATTCAACTTGCAAAACACCTTTATCCTGCAGTTCACGCTCGCAGCTCTTATACTTTTGATATATCAATCGCATCATCGTATCAGAGGTTGTTCCCAATGCTCCCGCCAAAATAATCAATGCGCATCCAGAAGCAACAAACATACCACCATCTGTATAAACAGAATATCCTATACATGCTCCGAGAAAACCAACTAAGATATAGCTGCTGGCAGCATCAGCGAAAGCACCAAAAGGCTGTTTTTTAACACTTCGGGCAATATTGCCATCTACCGTATCGGAAAGATACCATAAGTTTACAAGTATAGCACCTGCAATATGCCACCAATAACCTGGTACAATAAAACAAATGCAGGCAGCAAATGCAATAAAAATCGAAAAATACGAAACTGTATTTGCTGAAATTCCTCTATTAGCACACCATGCCGAAATATAAAAAGAAATTGGTCTAAAAAAATAACGACACAAATGTACATCCTTCTTTCTTTTCCACTCAGGCATGTCTTTCCATAGCTCACGCCCTGTGTAATGATCTTTTTTTTCTAACATAAAATGAAACTTTAAGTTATTTATTTTCTAATTGTTTTCTACGCAGCCATCCTAATAAAGCCAACAAGCGATATTGCTTATGCTTTACTAATGATAAAATTACCTTTCTTTGTTTATTTAACCCTATTCGAGGAGCAGAAGCCATAGCTTCCTTGACTAGAGGTTCATTCATAAACTCCTCAAATTCGGCTACTTTTGTTCCATGTTTCTTGTTATAATAAGGATTGAAATAGCCTGTAATTGCTGTAGTACAGATGATATATAACATTCTATTCAACACGCCAACATGTAAGTTTAATGGATTACTGCTACTCTTAACATAGTTATCAATCCACTCCATACATCTAACAATCAAAATATTATTTTTCACACTAGCAGTATGCGAAATAGAACTACCATTATAACGATAATGAAGAAGAGGTTCATTAATGTAACATGCGCTTTTGAGATGTTCAAACAACTGTATATTAAAGACAAATCCTTCAGCACCTTGCTTTAATTCATCTACATGGCGAATATTATATTTTCTCAAAAAGTCTAATCTCATCAATTTTTGAAAAGCCATAGCTATTTCTCCATTAAAATCTAAAACACGAGCTTGCAGTTTCTTACAGTCTTGTGCATTGAAGACCCTTGCCCCCACATCATCCTTAAAAGAATGAACGACATCTTGAGAATTTGGATTGTTAAAATATTCGTCAAACATGACTAATTCTACACCGTTTTTCAGCATTGCCTGCAGCGCTTTCTCGCAGCAATCAGGTTCTAGCCAATCATCACTATCCACAAACATCATAGCAAAACCAGTTGCAGCATCTTGTCCAGTATTACGGGCAGCTGCTAAACCACGATTTTTCTTGTGAATTACTTTGATGCGGTCATCTTTCTTAGCATATTCATCACAGATTTCTCCACATCTATCCGGCGAGCCATCATCCACCAAAAGAATCTCTAAGTTTTTATATGTCTGGTTTATGATACTATCGATACATTTGGGTAGATATTGTTCTACATTATAACATGGAACAATAATGCTAATCTTGTTCTTTATATTAGGCATCATAATCTATCTATTAAACATTTCTCCAATTTCTTAGAACATGCTTCTGGAGAAAAATTATCCTTCATATATTCTAATAAATCCGGTTGATATACGTTTTTGTCTAAAAGTTTTACAACAGCCTTACCAATTTCATCAACAGAATATGGATTAATAATTTCTGCATGATTCTGCAAATAATACTTAGGACCACCATCATTCGTCAAAACTATTTCTGCCCCATTAGCTGCAGCTTCTAAAGCAACCATACCCACGCCCTCTGTCAAACTAGGTAATGCAAAGACTTTACAACGTCGATAATATTCCAAAAGCTTCTCATCTGTCAATTCTCCTACATACTTAATATTTTTGTGACCATCTATCATACTGTGCAACCATTGCTTCTCTTCTTCAGAAGCTAAAAGACCAGCCAGAATCAAATTGAATTTATATTTAATAGCAGCTTCTACCAAACGTGGCACATTCTTATTTGACGCACCTAATCTACTTGCATGAAAACAGAAATTCTCCTTGTTAGGCATTTCATCGCAAGATTGAACTCTATACTGAAGTGGTACTAGTTCTATTTTTGATTCTTCTATTTCCAAACATTTTGTCACATAAGAAGCCTCAAAATCAGATCTGACAAGCCATAGCTTATAGAAATCTTTATTTAAATACAAATCATGAAATCTAGAAGACAATCCTAAATGCTTTTGGTCTCCCCAATATTTAGTGAAGAACTTATACTTTGCATGACCACAATCAGGGTCTATAATTGGTGCTAAAGCAATTCGTTTAACAAGTTTACTAAATGCTCTTGAAGAGTCTCTGAAGTTTCCTCCAAATCCCATCATTATCAACCAATCATAAGAATCCCAATCATAGTCGTCCCAAATATTCACTAAATCAACTTGGTGTCCCAAAGCAACAAGCCCATCACGCCACATTTTGCCCTGTACTTTTACTCCACAAACAGGAGATACAGATACTGTCGGTTTATAAATTGCTATTTTCATAAAACACTATTTTTATTATTAAATATTCAACATGTAATTATCACAAGCTTTTAGCATTGCATTTTTTTACAAATCTTTTAATTACAAAAAATACTATACAATACACCATAATCGCTTGCCAACCAGTTCTTAACAAAGTTGATACGACTCCTACTATTCCCGTTGCATTATTAAAGAACAAAAAGTATCTAAACAAATCACAAAGAACTGGTAAAGGAAATAGCAACATTGTGTTACTAAAATTTGTTTTTACAAGTGAAGAAAGAAAAAGGAACATGGCAAAATATATGAAGAATGCATAGACAAAATACATCTCCCCCCATAAATAGAGTCCAGTTCCTACATCTCCAGCAACTCGATAGCCTCGATAATATCTAAGACCTAAACTTTCCATAGAAATAAGGTCACCTGGTGTATATTGTAACTCAAATTTGTTAATATGAACTCCAAGACTTTGCAAAATTGGTGTCGGTAATAAAAAAAGGACTTGATTTGCCATGTACTCATGCATTTTAGGATTATCAAAGCCTAATTTATTAGCATACCAAATAGTCATATCACACACTCTAAGATTGCAAAAACGATCCATCATAATATTATCAACATAATATTCACTCCAACCTAAGAAATTGTCTCCCCCATTATCAGTTTTTAACAAAACTGCATTATATAAAGTATGAAGTTTTTCCTTGTCTTGATAAATATCTATAATATTATCAAAAGTCTTGCTTGCTCCTGTTCCCTGTTGATTATCACGTCCCAAGGCCATTGCTGCTGCCAGATCAGCAACTGGACCTGTTACAAGATAAATTGCAATAAAACAATAAATTGCACTCTTTCTTGAAAAAAGCTTTTTATTCTCTGAAAATAAAGGTACTATATAGCACATCGCAATGGTAACAAAAGAGCTAAATATCATAGTTCGCTTTCCTGTTGCCAATCCTAAAGCTGCTAAAACTATAAGATATACAATGATTGGACGTTTCTCAGTCTTTGTAAATGTGTCATTTGAATATAACTTCTTAAAAAGAAGTAATATCGGAAAGCATGCAAAAACTTTAGTTACTCCCAACAAATGACCTAAAAAACCCAAGTTCTCAGCTTCTGCATCTTCAGTACCCATTATCGTCAATAAGAAAACCTGACTGAAGATTCCAATAAAACCCATTACCCATATTTGCTTATCTGAAGGCGGAGTGAAATATCCTATTTTATCCCATAATTTCGTCAATACGTTGTTGGGGCGATAAATACAAAGACAAAGTCTAAAAGCTAGTATGAGCATCACTAAATTCAACAACTGATAATTGAATGTCAAATACGGATTCTGAAATCTAAATGTTAACGGCTTTCCCTCCACCAGAGTCATCAATAAAGGCATAAAATAGAAACAAATTCCCAATCCAAATAACGAGATAAATGGCAAGAAACATTTCTGGGCATTTCTATATTTCATCACAAAAAGATGTAGAAATAACCATCCTATGATAAAAGTTCCGCAACCATATATATTCTCTATCTCTGGATAAAAAACCATTTCGAACAGAGATAAAACACAAAGGAGAATAAGAATCCACTTTGATATATTCGAAACATTGTCCTTAATTAATGAATTATTCATAATTACAGATAATTATTCCTTTCCAAATGATGAAATAATACGTTCCATCATATTCTTATATACATTTACTCGCTTAATAGAAATCTGCTTAACTCTATCTGTTGGGAAATTATGAAGCTTTTCTATAATCTTTTCCACTGTAGCATTGCACTTTCCATTTTCGATGGAACACCAATAATCTGTCAATCCGTATTGGCTAAGTACATCATAGACTTTACTACTCTTAGATGTCTTTTTCTTACCCCAAAAATCTACGATACCCCAATTGTCTATACTAAAACATGGCACACCATTAGTAAGACTTGAGACTATAGGGTGCATATTGCTACCTATATATGCAGAAGCATATTTAATTAATCCAAACCAGTCTAAGGGGTTCAATGGCAGTTTGATTTCATATTTGAAAGGATGTTTATAAGCATATACACCATCGATGTTGAAAGCAACACATTCTTTACCCTCACTCTTCAGTAACTCGTTCATTTTATCTAACTCTTCATAAGTATAAACTTGTGAACGTAAACCAATCAACACATACTTCTCTGGTAATTCAAACTTTCTTCTAATATCATTTTCGGAAGGTATCAAATCACCCAAATTATAATTTAGTGCAAATACTGGATCAGGAGTTACTTCTATAGATCCAGAAGGTTGGGCTGCAAGCATCATATCCTTCGTCCAAGCATCACGAACAGATATATACGTCATTGTATCTATCTGTTTAGCTATTCGTTTAAGAACGGATTTAGTAAAGATAGGGTATTTGCTATTTTGCGAAGATACAGACATCATGGCTGTCGGAATCTTATCCGAAAATCCTACGCCCCAAAACGGATTAGGAAAACGACGTTCCTGTTGTAATGGTTCTATCCAAAACGGGCGATGCTTGCCCAACTTCAATGTAGAAAACCATGGCCAATGTTGTGCAACTGCATCAGAACCGATGATAACAGCTTCTATTCCTTCATCCTTTATTACTTCAAAAACCTGCGAACAAGTATGAACATTTCGAGTTTGGTTCTTTATTTGTTCTTTAATAAATTTCTCATGCTCTAAAGTCTGAATAGAAATTGACCTATTTTGGAGTTTCTTTTTTAACTGCGATATTTTATTAGTTATCTCTACCTGATAAGATGTATAATTAATAAAAACAGGAGTGTGACCTTGATTTTTGAGATAATAATATGTAGACGTAGCTTGAAGATTAGCTCCAAAATTTGACACATTCAAAAAAGTTAAAACACCAATTTTCATATTTAACGTCCTCTAATTATATTTTTCACTTTTGTAAATCCTTCCTCACCAGCTATGCTTACAATGGCTTTTCTTGCAGCATTAACAACAAGCTTATCTGCCGATTTCTTAAGGTTAAGCATCGTAAACAATGCCTTATTCTCATCGTCCTGTTCTGTAAATATCTCAAAAACAATAGGCTTATCTCCTATTTCAGGATTCAAGAATTTCTCTTTAACCGAATTAAACTCTTCCTTATTGGTAGCAGAAAGATATTCATATCCCAAATCATCAGCAAAATGCTTCAATAAATTCAATGACTTATTACCGAAATGCCCACCTGCAGAAATATAACAATAGTTCGTTAAAATTTGATATAAAGGCTAAGCAGTTTTACGCTGCCAGCCAAAGAGTTCTTTGACAGTATG
>CAKQMS010000005.1 GCA_934254985.1 uncultured Prevotella sp.
TAATGCTTATGCCCTTACAGGGCGTCACTAACGGATGTGCTTTGACCCAGGGTGTCGCTTCGCTTGCCCTGGGCTATACGCTTGTTGGGCTTTCAGCCCGTTTGGAACTAAATCCGAAACTTTAGTTATTGTCTTTATCACTTGCTAAAACTAAGCATTATGATTTTAACCTTTGATTTATGATTTTTTTGGGAGTTGAGTGTTAAACTTCCCATTATTCGTAGGAATTTTATTTGTTTATTTCTCTTTTTTTTAGTTATTTTGCATGTTGAAATCTAATATCTACCTTAATAATGCCTGATAGCTTACCACTTCAGCATATATAGATATTTTCTCTGATAACTAAAGAAAACAAATCATAAATCGTAAAACCAATGAAAAAATTCTTCATTAGTATCTCTTTGATATGCGCAGGTTTCATGACCTCGTGTATTGATAAGGATGAACCTGTGGATTCTGACCGTAAGCCTGCAAGCTTGGGTGGCAGTATCTATGAGGAGTTGAAGAACCCAAATCCAGACCATCTGACAGGTACCTTTAAAACGTATCTTCGTCTGGTTGACGATTTGAACTATTCATCTACTCTTTCTCGTACAGGTAGTAAAACAGTGTTCCCTGCTAACGACGAAGCTTTTGAGCGTTTCTTCCAAAGCAACAAGTGGGGTGTAACCAGTTATGAGGAGTTGTCTAATTCGCAGAAGAAGCTTCTTTTGTATTCTTCTATGATTGACAATGCCTTGTTGGTAAGTATGTTGTCCAACGTTAGTGGCGGTACAGATGGTATCACTGCAGGTTTGGGTCTTAAGCACCCTACATCAGTAAGTGTTATTGAACGTCTTGAACACTACTATGATGCTGCTCAGATGCCTGCCAACAACTCTTGGTGGAAAAAGTATTACCAGACCGGTATTGATGTAGTTAGCGACAACACCCGTCCTATGATGGTTCACTTCACACGTGAGCAGATGGTAAATAACAACATTACCACCATCGGTGAGAATAGCGACTTCAGCATCCTTACAGGTGAGACTTACGACGAAGCTTCTAAGCCTGCTTACATCTTCAACGACCGTATCATCAACCGCGATATCACTTGTATGAACGGTTATATCCAGCAGTTACAGGATGTGCTTTTGCCTCCAGGTAACATGGCACAGGTGTTGAGAGATGAAAACGAGACAAGCATCTTTAGCCGTATGGTAGACTATTTTGCTGCTCCTTATTATGATGCAGCCACAACAAACCAGTATAACGACTGGGCTGTTGCCAACAATGTTCCTACTATCGACTCTATCTATCAGGTGCGCTACCTCAGCTCACGTTCTCAGAATGCTTCACTCGTAGTAGATCCTTCTGGCAACACTATGGGTCAGGGTCGCTATTTGTCATACGATCCAGGATGGAATCAATATTATCCTGCTCATGCCAACTCTTCAAGCATCGACTATAGCATCACCGATATGGGTGCAATGTTTGTTCCTTGTGATGCTGCTATCAAGAAGTATTTCCTTCCAGGTGGTAGTGGTGCATTCCTTATAGATATCTATGGTACCAAGGATAATACCGAGGCTAACCTCTTGGAGAACCTTGACTCTATGTATGTTAAGAACCCACAGGTTATCTCTGCTTTCATCAAGAACCTTCAGAAGAACTCGTTCGTTGAGACAGTACCAAGCAAGTTCGAGAGCATCATCAACGATGCCAGCGAGAACATGGGTATGAACCTCGACTATTTGAAGAAGAACTCTGATGGCAAGTATGATATCAAGATTGCCAACAATGGTGTTATCTATATCCTTAAAGATATGATTGCTCCTGATGAGTATCAGGCAGTGCTTGCTCCTGCTTCTTCATATCCAGATATGAGAATCATGAACTGGGCTATTCAGGACCGTAAGTATCTTGGTGTTGACTTTAAGTTCTACCTCTTGGCTATGAGTGCAAACTACGCATTCTTTATTCCTGAGGATGAAGCTTTCAATGCTTACTATATCGACCCTGCTTCTCTTGGTCATCAGAAGCCAGAAGTTCTCCACTTCTATTATAATGAAAAGAAGAACCCTGTAGTACGTTGCGACAGATATTATTATGATGTAGCTACTGGTACATTGGGTGATCGCATTGGCGAGGTTGCTGATATTTCTCAGCGTTCAAGCCAGTTGGTAGACATCTTGAACTACCATACTGTATTGATGGAGTCTGGAGAGACCTTTGGACATAACAAATATTATAAGACCAAGCATGGTGGTGAGATTTGCCTCCAGGGTAATGGCGAGGCTGGTAGCTCAGTTGTTAGTGGTGCTCAGATTAACAATGGCGCTGCTCCTTCAGTTATCAAGGCTGTTTACAACGAGAAGAACGGTACTGCTTTCCGTGTAAGCAATATCATTCAGGCTCCACAGAATAGTGTTGCCAAGACTCTTAAGAATAATGACCAGTTCTCAGAATTCTATGAGGCTTGTGCAGGTTTCTCTGCTACCGACATCTTGAAGTGGGCTGGTATTTCTGATGATACAAACTCATTCGGAACAACAGAACAAGATCAGTATATCGTCTTTACTTCTACATACGGTACAGGTAAGAACGCTATTAAGAAGGCTTGCTTGGACGAGAATGTTAAGATGTTTAATACCTACAACTATACTCTCTATGCTCCAGACAATGCAGCTATGGAAGAGGCTTATGCTAATGGCCTACCACGCTGGTCGAATATCCAGGCTCTCTTCGAGGAGTATGGTGACGAAGCACCAGACAATCTTCGTGCTGAGGTATTGGAGCAGATTAAGGCTATTAGAGAGTTTGTTCGCTACCATTTCCAGAGCATCTCTCTCTATGCAGATAAGACTGTAGAGGGTGGCACATATCAGACTTTGGCTACCAACGAGCTTGGTCTTGCACGCGAGATTAAGGTTAGTGGCGGCAACGATAAGATTGTCGTTACCGATGGTGCAGATATTCAGCATGTTGTAGATGCCAATGCTTCTGGCAAGGTTGCCAACGCTATGGCTCGCGACTATTGGTTTAACAATTCTGCTCAGAGTGCTACAGCTATCACAACATCTTCTTTCTGTGCTGTTCATGAGATTTCTAAGCCTTTCTATCTATTCAAGGATAAGGAGACTGGTAATCCTACATGGAAGCCTTCTGTAGTGAATGCTGGTGCTAAAGCTACTGGTGCTAAAAGAAAGTAACAAACGCTAAAGACCAATCATTATGTCTAATAAAAGAATATTGCTAACAGCTTGCCTTTGTGCCGCCACCATGTCAATGATGGCGCAAAGCAAGCGTATATCAGGTACGGTCAACGACCATATGGGTCCTGTGATGATGGCAAACATCACGGAGATTGATGCCAACAACCGTATCGTCTCAGCTGCGCAGACCGACTTCAACGGTAACTTCTCTATGGAAGTGAAGAGTCCAAAGAATAAGTTGCGCATCTCATTCGTTGGCGACAAAACAAAGACTATCCCTGTAGGTGACAAGGAAGTTTTCGATATCATGCTCGATGCCGACGACCACACTCTTAAAGAGGTCGTTGTAAAGGGCTCACGTGCAGGTTCGGGTGGTTTGTTCATCCCTAAGCGTGAGATTTCTGTTGCTCAGCAGACTTTCGATATGAGTAATGTCGAGGGTATGGCATTTACCTCAGCCGACGAGGCTTTGCAGGGTGAGATTGCCGGTCTTGACATCGTGTCTAACTCAGGTAACCTTGGTTCTGGTACTACCATGCGTCTTCGTGGTGTTACCACTATCAATGGTGATGCTCAGCCACTTATCGTTGTCGACGACCGTATCTTCGATAACCCTGACGAGACCTTCGACTTCTCTTCTGCTACAGATGAACAGTATGCATCGTTGCTTTCTGTAAACGTTGAAGATATTGCCAACATCCAGGTTTTGAAGGATGCTGCTGCTACAGCTGTTTGGGGTTCTAAGGGTTCTAATGGTGTTATCCAGATTACCACTAAGCGTGGTGCTCGTGGTAAGACACGCGTGAACTTCTCGTATAAGTTTACTGGCACATGGCAGCCAGATGGATATAAGCTCCTTAATGGTGACGACTACACCATGCTTATGAAGGAAGCTTTCTATAATCCTAAGCAGTCGTCAACAGCTACTACAAATATTGCCGAGCTTAACTACGACCAGAGCTGGGCTGAATATGAGAACTGGAACAACAATACTGACTGGGTGAAGGAAGTAAAGCAGTTCGGACAGATGCACTCTTATAACCTCAACCTCACAGGTGGTGGTCAGAAGGCACAGTTCCGTATCTCTGCAGGTTACGACCATCAGACAGGTTCTATTATCAAGCAGAAGCTCGATCGTTTCTCTACACGTTTGGTACTCGACTACAACGTGAGTGACCGTATCAAGTTCTCTACCAACTTTGCGTTGACATATACCAACAACGACCAGAACTATTCTGGACTTCTTGGTATTGCACAGAAGTTGGCTCCTAACATGAGTATCTATCGTCAGAATTCTGATGGCAGCAACACAAATGAGTATTATCTCATGAACCCAGTTGCTCCAACAGGAGAAACACCTTATACAGGTAACTACTCATCTTCTGAGATGACAAAGATTCGCGACCTTGGCAACCCTGTTGCTATTGCTAACTTGGCATGGAAGAAAGACCAGACATATCGTATCACACCTAACTTCGTATTGAAGTACGAACTTCTTGGTATCGATTCAGATAAGTCACGTTTGACTTTCACAGGTCGAGTAGACTTCGATATCTATGCTCGCTCGCAGCCTTCATACTATCCTGCAGCTTTGACAACTAACAAGTGGAGCGACAAGAACTATAACCAGTCTACAAATACTGAGTCGAACCGTTTCCAGATGAGTGCACGTGCAGAACTTGCATACACTCCTCACTTCAAGAACAAGGACTTGTCTGCTACTATGCTTCTCCGCTATGAGATGACACAGTCGAAGAGCAACAACCAGTATATCTCTGAATACTCTTTGCCTGATGGTATCACATCGCCAACCGTTCCTGGTGCTTTGGAGTCGATGACAAGTGGTAACAGCCGTTCTAACTCACAGTATGCCCTCTATAATGGACACTTTTCTTATAAAGGTTGCTACAACCTCGGATTCTCTCTCCGTGCTGATGGCGACTCTAAGTTTGGTCCTAAGAACAAGTGGGCTTACTTCCCTGGTGTTTCTTTCCGTTACAACATCATCGATGAATCATTCATGAAGCCTCTCCGCGACAAGTTCCTCTCTATGTTGGCTCTCCGTGCCAGCTGGGGTATCAATGGTAAGGCTCCAAGTGCTGACTATTTGTTCTATTCTACATATAATACAAGTGCTGGCTCATATGGTAATGGTAACAACACATTTACTGTTGCAAGTATCGATGGTTTGAAGCTCGACGACCTTCGTTGGGAGAAGACAACTTCTGTAAACCTTGGTTTCAACCTCGGTTTGTTCAACGACCGCGTAGAAGTTGACTTCGACTGGTATACCAAGAATACTAAGGATTTGCTTATGACAGGTGTGAAGATTCCTTCAACAACAGGTTACAGTAGCCTTTCATACGCTAACGTTGGTAAGATGAACAATGAGGGATGGGAGCTTAATGTTTCGGGTAAGCGTCTTATCAAGCTCGGTAAGTTCTCTATGGATGCCAGCTTGAACGTGGCTCAGAACTACAATGAGATTAAGGAGATGGATCAGCGTGTGCTCGATGCTATCAACACCGAATGGAGTGCAACAACACGTCCTTCAAGCAAAAAGGCTACTGGTTACACCAACCGTGTGCAGGTAGGTAACGCTATTGGTTCTATCTATGGTTTCCGCTATAAGGGTGTTTATCAGTATAGCTACGAATACCTTGAGAACTATCAGAAGGAGCATGGTCTCTCAGCTTCTGACTATGAGGCTTGGATCAACAGCCAGTTGGCAGAAGGCAAGACATTCCCTGTAGTTCTTGGTTCTGATGGTAAGGTATTGATGACAAGCCAGGGTCACCCACAACATGTTGTTTACAACTATTCTGATGGTAGCTCTACATACTCATTCAAGGGTGGTGATGCTATCTACGAGGATATCAACCACGATGGTCAGATCAATGCTCTTGATATCGTATATCTCGGCAACTCATTGCCAAAGGTACAGGGTGGTTTCAACTTCACCTTTAAATATGGACGATGGAGCTTGAAGACACGTTTCAACTATCGTTTCGGCAACAAGGTTGTTAACCTTGCTCGTATGAACCTTGAGAACATGTATACCACTTATAACCAGTGCGCTACTGTAAACTATCGTTGGCGTAAGGATGGTGATATCACTCCTATTCCTCGTGCTATGTACAATGCTGGTTACAACTATCAGGCATCCGACCGTTTCGTAGAGGATGGTTCGTATATTCGTTTCAACAACTTGCAGTTGGCTTACAACTTCGATAAGAAGGTTATCAAGAAGCTTGGCTTGAATCAGCTTCAAGCTTACCTCAGCGTCAACAACCTCTATTGCTGGACAAAGTATAGCGGTACCGACCCTGAAGTTTCTGTAGCAGGATGGGGTGTTGCTGTCGATGACTCACAGACACCACGTGCTAAGTCGTTTACTGTAACCTTGAACGTAGGATTCTGATAAACCCACAACCTATATAAACATTGAAAACAATGAAAAAATATATATCAACCATATTGGCAAGCCTCGCTATGGTATCTTGCGTAGATACCGTACTCTTGCCAGATGACAAGACTGTTGACCAGGATTTCTGGAAAACAAAGTCGGATGTCAACCAGATGGTGCAGGGCGCATATAAGTCTATGCTTTCGGCTGATGTTATGAGCCGACTCATTGTATGGGGCGACTTCCGCTCAGATGAGTTGAACTTGGTATCGTCGGTAACAGGTTCGATACCTACTGCACTTACTGAAATTGATGCTGTGAATATGCAGACTACAAACACCTTCGCTACATGGGGTGGCTTGTATTCTGTTATCAACAACTGTAATATCGTGCTTGACAAATCGAAGGCTGTTATGGATGTAGACCCTTCATATACTGAAGGTGACTATACTACTGACCGTTCTCAGATGTTGGCTTTGCGCTCTTTGTGCTACTTCTATTTGGTACGCAACTTCCGCGATGTACCATATTCTGGTAAGGCTTATATGAACAGCAGCCAGGAAATGAACCTTCCTCAGCTTGCTCCAGACTCAGTACTCACTCTCTGTATCAAGGACCTTGAGGAGGCTTCGCAGTCAGCTCTCGACCCAACAGCGTTTACCGACTGGCGTAGAACAGGATGGATAAACAAGGATGGTATCAACGCTATTCTCGCAGATATCTATCTCTGGCTTGGTTCTGTACACCATGATGCTACATACTATCAGAAGTGTGTAGAATATTGCGACAAGGTTATAGAGTCAAAGAAGGAACAGCATGTTGCTGACCGTGGTGAGGTAGAGACAAAGGAATATCCTATTGCTGATGCCAATAAGGCTTTTGACAATATCTTTGTTCAAGGAAATGCTGAGGAGAGTATCTTCGAATTGCAGTTTGATGGAACAGCAAACTCTAATACCGCTCTTTGCCAGTATTACTTCAAGTATGCTAAGGACAACTCGCCTTCAGGTTTCGTTAGAGCAGCTTCTATTTTCGGTACTGCCGGTAGCGGACAGCCTGTATATACACAGACTGGCGACCTTCGCTTTATAAATAATGTGTTTGCTCCAAACACCAGCCTTGAAAGCTATGATATCCGTAAGATGATAGCAATTTCGTCATTGAATTCTAACCCTGTTGGCAGTAAGGGTGAAGATAGAAAGAATGCAGTAAGCCGTACATACGATCGCTTTGCTCAGAACTATATCTTCTATCGCTTAACCGATGTTATGCTTATGAAGGCAGAGGCTCTTACTCAGCTTGCTGCATCTGACGAAGATGTACAGTTGCGTCAGGCTTTCAACCTTGTACAGGCTGTTAATAGCCGCTCGTTGTATAGCGGTAGCCTTGCTACAGACTCTTTGAAGTTTAGCTATTACAAGACACGCTCAAGTGTAGAAACATTGGTTCTTCAGGAGCGTTTGCGTGAGCTTTGCTTCGAGGGTAAGCGTTGGTATGACCTCGTGCGCTACAATTATCGCAAGGTAGAAGGTATTGACTATAGCAAAACTCTCTATCAGCAGCAGGCTGAAGGTAAGGAGTTTGTTCGTAACAACTCTGACTTCTTGAACCTCGTTACAAGAAAATATTCATCAGGCGCCTCTGCTGCAGCTGCAAAGATGCGTACAGAGCCATATCTATATTTGCCTGTCAACCAGAGTGATATTGATGTAAACGAGAATTTGCATCAGAATCCTGCATACAAGGCTGATGATGAATATAAAAAGAATTACTAAAAGGAGGAAATAAAATTTATGAATACTAAAATCTTTAAATTAGGCTTCGGCGCTCTCGCCGCTGTGGTTGCTCTCGGCTCTTGTAACAAGGAGCCAGATGAGTCGAACCTCTATACCTTTACTGGCGAGACCATCGAGACTTTCATTGAGAAAGATAGCACTCTTACATCATTCAACTACATCCTCAACCGCGTAGGTTTGGACAGAATGATGGCTTCATATGGTCAGTATACTTGCTATGCTCCTACCAATGAGGGCGTGGCACATTATATCGACAGCCTTTATAATGACCCTGAGGCTACTATTGAGCATAATGGTATGACAAATAATTCACTCGAGGGACTTAGCGATAGCCTTTGCCTTGATATTGCAAAATATCACTTGACAAACGGTCTTTATAGCATCATCTCTATGGGTGGTAGTGGTGCTACTATCACTACTATGCTTGGTCGTCCTATCTCTTCAAAGGTAGACAGTCTTGGTAATACAGTATTGAACGATGTTGCTACTATTATCAGCGAAGATAATGAGGTTACAAATGGTTTGGTTCATAAGGTAAACAATGTTGTGCCTCGTACTTCACGCTTGCTTGGCGATACCTTCGAGCGTTTGGAAGGTTACAGCATCTTTAGTGAAGCTTTGCATAAGACAGGTCTTGCAGACTCTATTGCACAGTCTATAAAGTATCGTAAACTTGCTGATGGTACTCGTACAACTAAGTTCACTAAGCCTGCTGATGTCAATGATACCAATGGTGATGAACTTTATTGCCCAGAGGAATGTAAGGTTGGCTTCACCGTATTTGCAGAGAGCGACGAAGTGTTTAAGGCCCACGGCATCAACAGCTTCGATGATCTCGTAGCTTATGCAAATAAAGTTTATGGTGGTGCTGCAGCATGGTATGATTATATCAACGAGAAGGGATTGAGCGTTAGCACAGGTAATGACTATACTAATCGTTTCAATGCCTTGAATATGTTCGTTGCATACCATATTCTATATGCTTCTATGGCACAAGACCAGTTGGTATTCGAAAACAAGTCAGGTGTGCCTGTAGCAACAAGTAAGTGGAACTATGTGAATGGTGCCGATCCTTACGACTACTATCAGACAATGCTTCCTAACACTCTTATGAAGATTTGGGAGCCACAGCCAGGTAAGACCCTTTATATCAACCGCTACCAGACTTTCAATACCCTTACCAATGAGGTAGGTACACGTGGTACTAATCACACTCTCGTAAATCCAGGTATCGAGATTGAACGTCAGGATATTTCTGCTTACAATGGTTATATCCACCCAATCAAGGGAATGTTGGTTTACAATGAGCAGGTGCCAAAGGGTGTATTGAATGAGCGTATGCGTTTCGAGGCTACCACATTCTTGCCTGAGTTCATCAACAATGGCTTCCGCTATATGTCTATGAATGAAGTTTCTGCATTGAATGGTGGGGGTAGCGGTGCTCGTTTGGCTTTCCCTGTAGACTATTTCGATAATGTAATTTGCTACAATGGTGAGCAGACAAAGCTTCGCTATAATGTAAAGGGCGAATATCGTGCGTACCAGGCAGATGCATTCCAGGGATGGGGACAGTACGATTTGGCTGTGAAATTGCCTCCAGTACCATCAGGCCTGTATGAATTCCGCTTGTTCTATTCTCCTATGGGACATGGTGGTATGATGCAGTTCTATTGGGGTACTTCAAAGAATGTTCAGGAGATGACAGCGTTGAGCATTCCTCTTGATGTTCGTATTCAAGAAACCGACCCACGTATTGGTTGGACAGCTTTCTATGATGAAGATGATCAAGGTGTAGCTTCTGACGAGGCTATGAAGAATCGTGGTTATATGCGTGGTCCTTACAGTTTCTGCGGTCACCCAGGTAATGATGGTGATACTAAGACAACAAAGAACTGCCGTGGTGATGGTATCGTAACTTTGCGCCGTGTGCTTGGTCGTGTAAACGTTAAGCAGAGTGATGACTTCTGGTTCCGTTTCAAGAACGTTATCAATGACGACTCTGACCTTAAGTGGCAGCTCGACTTCGTAGAGTTTGTACCAGTCAACGTTGTTGACAACAATAAGTACTCAGAAGATTGGTATTAAAAAATAAAGATATTAATATATGAAAAGTATATTCAAAACAGGAACTATGATTGTTGCCGCTATGTTTGCGGCAACATCATGCTCCGATTTCTCCGACTATAATGAGACTCCTTCTACAGGCAATATGTCGGCAGATAAGACCTTGTGGGAGAATATATCGCAGAATGAGAACTTGTCAGACTTTGCCGCTTTGGTAAAGAAGGCAGGCTTCGATACAGCTCTTTCTCAGTCGCACTTCTATACTGTATGGGCTCCTGCTAACGGTACATTCGATGCGCAAGCTTTGATGGCAGAAGACAGTACTAAACTTCTGAAGGAGTTTGTAAAGAATCACATTGCTGACTATAACCATGTGATTTCAGGTGCTATCGATGAGCGTATTAAGGTGTTGAACGAGAAGTCGTATGGCTTTGTTGGTGATGGTGCATATACCTATGATGGTTTGAACATCACAACTCTTAATCAGCCAAGCGCTAATGGTATTATGCACATCCTTAATGGTGCTGCACAGTTCTATCCAAATATCTATGAGCAGGCAACATCTGCAACTGGACTTGATATTGACTCTGTAGTAAAATACTTCAAGCATTACGAGATTCAGACCCTTGATACAAAGAATAGTGTGCTTGGTCCTACTGTAAATGGTAAGCAGACTTACATCGACTCTGTAATGACCGTTACTAATACTGCTTTCGATATGTTGAACGCTGAGGTAAGCAAAGAAGACAGTTCGTATACTATGCTTGCTCCAACAAACGAAGCTTGGGTGGCACAATATAATAAGGTGAAGAAATACTACAACTATATCGCTACTACTTCTGCACAGGATCTTAATGAAGCTAAATCTACTACTTCCGCACCAACTTCTACTGTAACTATCGATCCTGCTTATCAGTCTGACTCTTTGGCTGTGCTGGGTGTTGTCGGTTATCTCTTTTATAACAATAACAACTACTACAACGATTGGCTCAAGGAAGAAGGCAAGCAGCCTTATGATACATTGAAGTCTACAACTTATGGTTATTTCACTAACCCTGAGGAGATAATGTCGCACACCATCAGCAAGTTGAAGATGAGTAATGGTGAGTTCCGTATTGTAGATTCTTTGGCTTTCCATCCATGGGAAGCATGGGCAAAACCATTAACGATTAGTCCTTATACTAGCAAAGTATGGACAGGTGCTAATACTACTGTTCTGGTAAATTCAGACCAGTTTGAGGAGATTGGTTATAAGCCTCAATATGATAACCAAAGCAGCCTTCGATATCTTTGGGTAGCTCCTTTGAGTGGATTGGGTAAGCCACAGATGGATGTTAAATTGTATGACGTGCTCTCTACTACATATAATATATATTTGGTATTGGCTCCAAGTGAAGACTTAGGTGTAGATGATGATGGCAACCAGTTCCGTAAGGCTAACAACTTGAACTTCGAACTTAGCTATTGCGATGCTAAGGGTAAGTTGCAGACAAAGAAGTTGAATCAGAAGGTTGAGAACAACCCTAACAAGGTTGATACCGTAGCAGTAGGTACTTTCACATTCCCTGTTGCTTACTATGGACTTGGTGACAAGATTTATCCTAACTTGAAGATAACAACAAGCTTCGGTGTGTTCAGCAAACCAATGATGGCTAAATACACTCGCGACTTCCGCATCATATCTATATTGTTGAAGCCTGCAGAGATGGAAGAGTTTGAAGCTAATGCTACTAAGGAGAACTAATTATGAAGCGTAAATATATTAACAATATACAGAAGCATGGTCTGAGACTATCGCTCTGTGCCATTTCTTTGGGCTTGTGCCCAACAGCCTTTGCCCAATCAGAAAACGAGGGCGACGAGGTTGAGATGTCTATCAAGAAACCTACACGTGAGCGTGTGGTGAAAGATAAATTTGCTACCACCATGCTTCATGGTGTTGTTGTAGACCAGGTTTCTAAGAAGCCTCTTGCTGGTATTCAGCTTAAGGTGCTTGGCTATGACAGATATTCTGCCATGACAGGTGCTGACGGTAAGTTTACTATCAAGGTTCCTGAGTTTGCTACAACCTTGTTTGTACATTCACCATCGTTTATGTCGCAGCAGGTTGCTATCAACGCTAAGGACACTGAAAAAGATATCCAGGTGTTTATGATGCAGGAGAAGTTCCGTCCTATGTATACAGAAGGAACCACATATACTGCACAGGCAGGCTTCGATGCTGAAGCTAAAGACGTAACAATCGAATCAGATATTGAGAATATCCTTGGTGCTGATGTACGTACCGTAACTCGTTCTGCTGCTCCTGGTATTGGTGCAACAATGTTTGTTCGCGGTTTGTCGTCTATCAACGCTAATGCTCAGCCATTGATTGTTGTCGATGGAGTAGAGCAGGATATGCAGCAAAACCGTTTGTCTTTGCATAGCGGTCAGATTAACAACATTCTTGCTAACATCGCTCCTGAGGATATCGCCTCAGTAAAGGTGTTGAAAAATGCTACTGCACTCTATGGTGCACGTGGTGGTAATGGTGTTATCCTTATCACAACAAAGCGTGGTAAGTCGATGGCTACACGTATTGATGCCAACATCTCTGCAGGTGTTAGCCTCGTACCACAGTTGCCTACAATGATGAACGCTTCGCAGTATCGCAACTATGCTACCGAGATTCTTGGTACCGTTCCTGAGAATATCAACCGCGATACTCCTATCTCGTTCCGTTTCCTCAACGACGACCCTAACAACTATTATTATCACACATATCACAACGATACTGACTGGACAGACTATGTTTACGACACAGCCATGACTCAGAACTATAATATCAATGTGCAGGGTGGTGATGATATTGGTATGTACAACCTCTCTGTAGGTTATGTTAAGGCTGAGAGCACAGCAAAGAATAATGATTTCGACCGTATGAACGTTCGTTTCAATACCGATATCAACATTCTTTATAACCTTAACACTAAGTTTGATATCTCTATCAGCCGTACAAACAGCAAGGTGTTTGACGATGGTGCTATGGAAGATCTTAGTGCAGGTGCTATCACCTCACCAACATTCTTGTCGTTGATAAAGTCTCCTATCGTTAGTCCTTATCAGTACAACGCTATTGTTGGTGGTTTCACCTCATTGCTTTGCGACTATGACGATATCTATAGCCAGCTTGGTTCTGGATATGGTTTGGCTAACCCTGTTGCCATCCTTAATAATGCAAATGGTGACAACAAGAACAAGGCTGAGAATACTTATTTCAATGTTCGCGTAGAACCTACGTGGACAATCAATAATAGCTTGAGCCTTACTTCTATGTTCAGCTATACATTGGACCGTAACTCTCAGCGCTACCATCGTCCATTCGTTGGTGTACCTTCGTTTGAGATTTCTAACCTCGGTACTGTAACAAGTATGGCAGCTTCTTTGTTCTCTAAGGAGATTAACGTAGTTAGCGATACCCATATCGACTGGAAGCATCAGTATGGCAAGCATAATCTTGCTGCCTTTGGTGGATTTAAGTATACCTACTTCTCGTTTGATGATAACAACTTGAAGACTGAGTATAACTCAACAACCAACGATAAGAACCCTGCTCTTAGCGCAAGCTCTGGCTATCAGCACATCAAGGGTAACAACGATGTTTGGAAGAACCTTCAGTGGTATGGCAATGTAGACTATAACTACATGAACCGTTACTTCGCAACAGTTTCTCTCTCTGCTGAAGCTAACAGCCGTTTCGGTGCTAAGTCTGGCGACCTTGACCTTTGTGGTGTAGCATGGGCTTTGTTCCCAAGCGTACAGTTGGGTTGGGTTATGACAAACGAGTCTTGGTTCCCACGCAATCTTGGTGTTAACTACTTGCGTGTAAATGCAGGTTATGATATGAGCGGTAACGACGACATCTCTAACTATGCTGCTCGTACAAGTCTTTCTGCAGTACGCTTCAACTACAATGCAATCGGTTTGCAGCTCACCAACATCGGTAACGATGAGATTAAGTGGGAGACTAACCATAAGTTCAACGTAGGTTTGCAGGCTTACATGCTCAACAACCGTTTGGGCGTAGACTTCAACTACTATGTAAACAAGACAAAGGATTTGCTCACTCTCCAGACTTTCAAGAACCCTATCGGTGGTATCAACAACTATTGGACTAATGGTGGTGAGATTAAGAACGAAGGTTTCGAACTCTCGGTTACTGCAAAGCCTGTTGTTACTCACAAATGGAATGTTGAAGTTGGTGCAAGCGTAGGCCACTATGCTAACAAGGTTACCAAGCTTCCTGACGGAGACTATACATCATCTGTATATGGCGACAACAACATCCTCACATCTGTAGGCAACCCTGTAGGTTTGTTCTATGGTTACAAGACAGCTGGCGTATTTGCTACAGATGCTGACGCTAAGGCTGCTGGCAAGGATGGCTACTTGTATATGGAAGACAATGCAGGTATTCGCAACGACTTCAAGGCTGGTGATGTTCACTTCATCGACCAGAACAACGATGGTAAGATTAGCGAACTTGACAAGGTGGTTATCGGTGATCCTAACCCAGATATCTATGGTAACATCTTCGCTACTATCAACTACAAGAACTTGACATTGACCATGGGCTGGAACTATAGCCTTGGTAACGATGTTTACAACTATCAGCGTTCTATCCTCAATAGCGGTAGCACATTCTACAACCAGCAGGTTGCTGAGGTTGCTCACTGGCGTTATGAGGGACAGCAGACAGATTTGCCTCGTCTTGCTTACGGCGACCCTATGGGCAACAACCGTTTCTCTGATCGTTGGATTGAAGATGGCAGCTATCTCCGCCTCAAGACCCTTAACCTCAGCTATAAGGTTCCTGTTCCTGGTTCATGGACATGGCTCCAGGGCTTGACAATATGGGCACAGGCTAACAACCTGCTCACCTTCACTAAGTATCTTGGTAGCGATCCTGAGTTCTCTATCGGCAATGGCGTACTCTATCAGGGTATCGACTGCGGCAATATTGCTCAGGGACGTAGCTTCCAGTGCGGTGTTAAGATTAACCTCTAACCTCTAAACATCTTAAGAAATGAAAAAGATATTTTTATCATTGTTGGCAGTATTGGGAGTATGCATGCTCCCAAGCTGCTCCGACATGTTGGAGTCTGATAGCTCTCGTCAGCTTTTTGACAAGGACCTAAACAGCAAGACCGACTCTGTACACTTTGCTTTCGGCATTATGCAGTCTATGCAGCAGTTGGCAGACCAGTACGTACTTATCGGTGAGATGCGTGGTGACCTTGTAAAGACTACTGAATATACAGACAACAACCTTCGTAAGCTCGCAGACTTCTCTGCTGATGCTTCAAACAAGTATGATTCTGCATACGTTTACTATCGTGTAATCAACAACTGCAACTACTACATCGCACACCGCGATACTACTCTTATGACAGGTAGTTCTCTCGTTGTTATGCGTGAGTATGCTGCTATCAAGGCATTCCGTGCTTGGGCTTACTTGCAGTTGGCTCGCACCTATGGTAAGGTTCCATTCTTTACAGAACCTCTTACTACAATCTCTCAGATTAATAGCAGTAACTATCCTGAGCTTGACATCAATGGTATCGTTGCTCAGCTTGCTCCGGACCTTGAGCAGTATACAGGCTATAAGGTTCCAGACTATGGAAATCCTGATATAGGTAAGACAAACTGGGGAGAGAGCAAGCATATGCAGACTAAGTTCTGCTTTATACCTGTTGACGTTATCCTTGGTGAAATGTATCTTGAGACAGAGCAGTTTGATAAGGCAGCTTCTCACTATACAACATATCTTACAAAGGTTGCTACTAATGATTATAAGTATGTAGTAAATTGTCAAGAGAGCTACATGGAGTATAACAAGCCACAAGCATTATTCAAACCTTCTGATATGGATGTGTCTGGAGCTATTCTCCCATGGTTTACCAACATCTTCAAAAACAATGCTCTCGACTTTGTTTCTTATATTCCAATGGCAGTAAACAGCTTGCGCGGTACCACAAGTATGTTGCCAGAATACTTCGGTAACAACTATTATGGCATAGATAAAAAAGAACTGCAGATGGATGAGATTCAGATTATGCCTTCAAAGGAATATTGGTCAATCTCTGATAGCTGTGACTACTACTACTATCGTAACGTTACTGGCGGTTTGAAGCAGCAGTATGTTGGTGGTATCAAGTGGGGTGATATGCGTTCTTGCACTTCTATTACTCTTGGTACAAATGCTGACTCTACAAAGCAATGGATAAAGAAGTATAATACAGCTAACGTGATGCTATATCGTACATCTACTATTTATCTCCACCTTGCAGAGGCTTTCAACCGCTTAGGTCATCCTGATGCAGCATTCGCAATATTGAAGGATGGTATTACAGAAGCTTTGCTTGATACCACTCGTACTTATATCACAGACGATACTCGCAAAATGCTTCAGACAACATATCCATTCCTCTCAGACGAGAATCGCTCGTTGTTCCCTGCTGCATCTTCATCAATAAGCGAGTTGGAAACCAACTATGGTATCCATGCACATGGTTGTGGTATAACTGGCGACGGTAACTATCCAGGTCGCTCACCATATCAGCTCGACACTATCGTTGGTTTGAAGATGAAGAAGATTGCCGATATGTACAATGTTGCCGTTGGTGCAACAAAGGCCGATAGCATCAATGCTATGGAGGATATTCTCTGCGACGAGTATGCTCTTGAGCTTGCTTTCGAGGGTACACGTTGGTACGACCTTATGCGTTTGGCTCGTCATAAGAACAAGGCAGGACTCTATGGTGCTGACTTCGGTGGCAGATGGCTTGCACGCAAGTTGATGTATAAGAATCCTACCAAGGATTTGACAGATCCTAACAACTGGTATTTACCATTTAAGTAAGAAAACAACTACTTACTGATAATATGTTATTAAAGGAGCATATCAATCACGATATGCTCCTTTTTTAATTTCTATTTCTTCGTTTTTTTCAATAATTATTATTACTTTTGTAGCATTATTATCAAAACCTTACCAATATGAAATCTATATTACCAAACAATATGTTGTCATGCCTATTGTGCATGATGTTGTCGATGCTATCTCTTACCACAGCTAAAGCCGATGCTTTGGATAGTTTGCAGACTCTGTTGCAAACCAAGGAACAAGTGCAAGAGAAGGTATATGTACAGACTGATAATAACTGCTATTTTGTAGGTGATACTCTATGGTATAAGGCTTTCGTGCTTCGTGCTGATAATAACAAACCTACCAACATGAGTAAGCTGCTATATGTGGAACTGTTGTCTCCTGATGGTGTTGTGGTAGAGCGCCAACGTATTGTGGTAAGCAATAAGGGAGTAACATGCGGACAGTTTGCGCTTCAGGATAGTCTATATAGCGGATATTACGAGATTAGAGCTTACACCCGTTGGATGCTTAACTTCAATGTTACGCATCGTGATTACACCCTCGACGATAAGCACCTGTTCTATAATAACAACATGGCTCATGACTTCTTCCGCGAATGGAATGGTCTGTATTCACGAGTGCTTCCTATCTTCAGTAAGCCTAAACAGAAAGGCAACTATGAAGGTAAATATATGTATGGCAGACCAAAGCAGGAGGTTGAGTTTGTTGAGAAACCTAAGTTGAAAGTGAGATTCTATCCAGAAGGAGGCACACTTCTTGAAGGTGTGCAGAACAGAGTGGCTTTCGATATCTGCGACAATGATGGTCAGGCTTTGCAGATATCAGGTTCTCTTGATGATGGCACAAAGCTTCAGCCTGCCTATATGGGACGAGGAACTTTCCTCGTTACTCCTAATGGACAGAAAGCTACATTCAAATGGAATGATAAAGAGTGGACTTTCAAGTTGCCTAAATCCCAGGCTGAGGGTGTAGTCTTGGTATTAGATAAAGGCAAAGCTAAGTGGGCGAGTAGGGGAGTTAGCGTGGCTGCATACGCTGTGATGTGTAGAGGCAAGCTATATCTTTTTGAACGTACTTCGTCTACATCTGCTTCTTTGGCAATGGATAAGTTGCCTTCGGGTGTCAACGAACTCATGCTTCTTGATGCAGATGCAAAGGTGTTGGCATCAAGGTTATTCTTCGTTAATCATGATGATAAAGCGAAGAATGTCAGCGTGAAGACTGACAAGATGGAATATAAACCATTCGAACCAATAAGTCTTGAAGTTAAAGGTGCAGAGCCAAAGACACCTTTCGCTATCTCTGTTCGTGATGCCCGTACTGATGATACTTCATTCGATGATGGCAATATGATGACAGAGATGTTGCTATGTTCCGACCTTAAAGGTTTTGTAGCTTCGCCTGCATATTATTTTGAAAGTAATGATGAAGCACATACAACCGCTCTCGACAACCTGCTTATGGTGCAAGGTTGGCGTAGATATAAGCGTGTGCCTATATTAAGATACCGTCCTGAGGTAACTCTCACATACGAAGGTTCTGTAAACAAGATGTTGGGAGTAGATATGCTTACTCTTGATGATGTTGCAGGACTTGATAACAAAGTTAGTGTTGCTGCCGATGCAATTAAAAAAGCAGAAGATGCTGTTAGTGAGGGTGCTGTTAATATGACTGGTGAGAGTGTTGAAGCATCGCAAGAAGAGTCAGAAACATCTCTGGATGATGTTGATTCGGAAATTGAAGTAGAAGGAGGATATCTCGGAGTAAACCATGGCACATTGAAGAAGGAAGTGCTTGTGGAGGCAGAGATAACTAAAGATGGAATGACTGCAGGCGGAGTGCAGAAAACTCTCAATAATGGTCGTTTCGTCTTTGAATTGCCTCCTTTCTATGGTAAGGCTGTATTGTTTGTTAAGGCATACAACGAGAAAGACTCCGTGAAGAAGTCTATGGAGAAAGGTGTGGACAAACACCGTTTCGACGAAGAGTCTTATCCTGATTTCTATGTAAAGCAAGACTTGTTCTTCCCTGTGTTTGCTCATTCCTATTCGTGGTATCAAACTCATCAGCCAGAGTGGCGTAACCTTTTACTCGATGATGCAACCTTAAAGGAATTATCGAAAATGGAAAACGATCATACATTATCAACAGTAAAGGTAGATGCCAAGCGTCGTAGTCGCAGAGATGTCGACTTCTCAAAGCCTGCCTACGTCATTGATGCCTACGACCTGTATAACGAAGCTACCGATCGTGGATTGTCGTGGGGTGTGCCTAATATGGGTACTTTCCCAAAGATAGCTTGTTTTACTGTATATGGTAATATGAACAGATCTCGCGATTATAATATCCGGGCATTTTTCGATGATGGGTATGTATTCTATCAGAATTTTAGAGGTCTTCTTGATAATGTAAAAAATAGAAGCAATGCTTTAGTATTCAAAAACTTGCACCTAAAGCGTTTGGATAAGTTCCGCTTCTATACCGACTACGAACCACGCAATCCCGAAGATCGTCATACCGAAGCCTTGAATACCGAGGATATCAATATGATGTACCAGCTGTTGCCAGACGATGGCACACGCTATACATATCGCGATCGTAGATATCTCTTTGATGGCTTTGCTGAGCCTGAGCAGTTCTATACCCCAGACTATTCAAAGGCTAAGCCTGCTAATAAGAAAGACTATCGTCGCACACTATATTGGAACCCAAATGCCATGCCCGATGATGAAGGCAACTTCAACGTCACGCTATACAATAATAGTAGAGATACAAGGGTTAAGACTTCTGTTGCTGGAGTTACCTCAGATGGCAAGTTCTTAGTGGAATAATGATAAGTGAATGATTTTGTCAACTACTAACAATAATAAACGGAATGATAGAAACGAGACTGTTACGCAAAGGAACAGAATATATTCTACTTTTGCTATTAGCAATATTTGTGGCGTCGTGTGATTCAAGAAATAAGAATCATCAAGTGTCTTCTACTCCAAAAGAAAAGGAAGTAACTCTTCTTCGGAAAATAGCAACCATATATATTGATAAGCCAAAGAAAGCTCTGCAGATGCTTGATTCTGCAGAGCAACATAGGCTGATATCTATAGAAAAAATACAAAACCTTAGGGCTATGTCATATTTCTATGGACTTGATAATCCCAAGAAAGCTTTGGAGTGTGCTAATAAAGGCTATTCTACCGCTATTGAGAATGTAGATACCTTAGCTCAGCTCAATAGTCTGAAGGTGTTGGTTACTATCTATTATATGCAAAGCCATTATACAGATGTGATAATAAAATCGAATGAAGCTATAGAACTTGCACTTAAAATAAAAGATAAAGAGTCTGTGGCTTTCTTCTATATGGCTTTAGGAAGTGCAAAGTCAGAGATAGACAACTTACATGATGCTTTAGACTATCTGAACAGAAGTATTGAGATATACCAGACTATTGTTGAAGATAGCGCAAGATGGGCTACTTATGACAATATGCTATATGCATTGACCAAGCAAGTTGATGCGTATGCAAGTAATCGTTTTTACGATAAGGCTGTTTCGTTAATACCTCGATGCGTCAAATTATTAGATTATCTAAAAAAATCAAATTCTGCCACCATAGGTCTTAATGATCTTCGTGAAGCCGAACTTATGGCAACATGTTCGAAGGCTTATTATGGTGCTGGTGACACCAAAAATGCTGAGAAATGCTATGAGAAGTTGAAACTAACAAAATATGGTAATACAGCTCATGGAATAGCACTTGCTGTGCCATATCTTGTTAACTCTGGACAGTATGCAGAAGCCATTAGATGTATAAAGATTCAGAAGAAGCATATGCAGGAGCATCATAGTATTGTTACCTATTATTATATAAAGTCTTTACTCCGCAATGAGTTTATGTGCTATTATAATCTTAATATGAACAAAGAGGCTTCCTTTTCTGCTTATGAAAATATGGTTGTGGCAGATAGTCTTAGAGCCAGAGAGAAGAAAGACTATGTAAGGGCTGTGAAGAAAGTATTTGCCGATAGAGATATACAACTCCAGCTTATTAAGCATGAACAAAAGGCTGAGACCAACCAGATTGTTATTATCTTGGCAACGATTCTCGTAGTAGCCCTTGGTTTGCTGTTGGCAATATCAATAAGATATAATAATATTCTAAGACGTAAAGATAGGGCAAACCTTGCAGCAATGGAGGAGTTGCGCAAGCTATACAACGAGCGTACTCGTCAACATACAGATACCATATCGGTTGATGAAAACGAGGAAGATGACGAAGATAGAAAGATGTTTGTGGTGATATACAACGAGATAATCACTCGTAAGCTATATCTGCAACCAGGCTTTAGTCGTGATGATGCAATATCTATAGTACCTATGAGCATGAAGCAGTTCTCTGCTCTGTTCCAAAAGTATTCTACAGGTTTTGTATCATTCGTCAATAACTTGCGTCTTGAACATTCGTTGGAGCTTATACGTAGCAACCAGGAATATACTATAGAAGGAATTGCTTTGGATAGTGGATTCTCTAATCGTCAGACTTTCCATCGACTCTTTGTAGAGAAGTATGGAATGACACCAACGGAATATAAACGATTACTTAGTACAGAAAACACTTAACAAAAGAAGATAAACTTAAATCTTTCTATCAGTAGCTGAAATCTCGTATTTATGCTTCGGGGGGGGTAAAAACTGAATAAAATATGTGGTTTTATGCGTCAAATAGTAAATGAATACTATTTTTACGCAATGAACATGTTGGGCGTAAGTAGTTGATTATTAATATACGCCCAAATTGTTACATCATTTATTTTCTTTTGTTACACCTTTATGGCTTGTTTTTATTTGAGTTTAGCAATAAAGGCTTACCTTTGTAATGCTGATAGGGAATACCTTATGCTATATTGTTTGACATTATTGTCAGAGATGAATATGGCTTTAAACTCTTTCGGAATTTATATCAACTCAAATCTAACAACACAGAGACCAAAGAACAATACCAGTTTTATCCTACAGCAATAAGCAACTGGTTGTTCTTTGGTCTCCTATTTTTATCAATAGCTGTTATATGTTTTACGAATAACTACTATCCGTGTTTTTAATAGCGTATCTTTGTTGGAATTACATAAAACTTACGGTTGGTCTTGTTGTCTAACATTAGCTGATCGATGAGTATGTGTTCATCTAAGGCGGTAATAGTTATTGTATGTTTTCCTGCTTTGAGGTTTATTGGCATTGTGCGTAATGCTTGCCCTCTCATCACATTCTCTTTCCAACGGTCAGAGCGGAATGGTTCTTTCAAAGAATATTCTTCAGATACCGATTTGCCATCTTCACTTGTTATTGTCACTTTGTAGCGAATATCTCCCTTGTCATTGGCTTGGGTTGGAATAGTTGCTGTGTATAGCATGCCATTCAAGTCTGATTGTATATTTATGTCGAACAAGATACTACCATTCTTTGGTATACTTACAGCCTTCATGCTATGTCCAAGCATGTCTATAGTCTTCACGTTTGTTGTTGCAGAGCTATATTCTGCAGCATTTATTGCTATTGCGCCATCGCTCTTGATAGTGTAGTGAGCTTTGTCTTTGGTGGCATATTTCTCTATTTCTTTCTCTGTTGGTACAATAGGAAGAATAGGACCATTGAAGACATTGAGGTCGCGAGGCATAAAGTTCATATTACCCTTCCACTTACCATTAGCCATATCATTATTATAATACTCGGTGAGTGCACGAATGTCGTAATATGCTTTGAGGCTTCGTGATGCTGCTGTGAGAAGTGCATCATGACGAGAATTTACGTAGTTATCCATTTGTCCCATACACAAAGAACGAGCTTTTTGCGCTTCGAGCATCTTTGTTGCCATAAGCGATGCGCAATATACAGGGTATTTAATAGCTGCAAAGTATGCATCTTTTAATTGTGCTGGCACCTTAGTGCCTATTTGTTCAATGCTGTCCACGATGTTGCGATAATCTTCAAGATATCTGTTAGTCTCGTTGCCAAAAGCTGTAGTAAACTCTGTATCTGTAACCTGTGAGCGTCCACGTGGATAGCGTTTACGATCGAGTTCCACTTGGCTCCATCCCATAAACTCAGGTCGACGAATGCCGCATAGACGATAATATTCTTGCATCTGAGGAAGAAGCATACTTCCAATACTATTGCCAAACTGCATTTGCAACCATTGTTTTAGGTGGTTTGATATGCCATCGTAGCTTATGCTGTTTATATTCCATGCCATATCGAGGAATAGTTCCAATTGGTATGCTGCAATCTTCGGGTCGTGAACATTTACTATCCATAGCTTACGTGCATTATGGTCGTAAGCCTGCTTCATTTCATTATAAATAAGTCCTGGTTGCTCGGTTGTTAACCACATATAGTCATGAGGTCTACCCCAGTAGCTCAGATGATAGTATACGCCAGCACCACCACTACGTTTCTGCTGTTCTTCGTCAGATAGTCGAGTCATATATCCGTAGTTGTCATCACACCACATTAGCGTTACGTCGTCAGGCACTTGTAGTCCATTCTCATATATGTTGAGTACCTCTTTGTATGGCACAAACACCTGTGGCACCTTTTCTACATTCTTATCGAAATGTTTCTTTATTAGGTCTTGCTGACAGTCTATAACAGCCTGCAAACCTTCCAACTTCTCTTTTTTTGTCTTTACGCCTTGCATGTCGCCATCATGAATACCACGCATGCCGATAGTAAAGAAGTATTCTCCCCCTTTAACCTCTTTCAGTCTTTCGATCCAATAGTTTTCTACTTCTTTACGATTAGTAATGAAGTTGTATGCTCCTCGTTTGCTCTCGTCCCATTCGTCAACATTGTTACGCAATAAAGGTTCGCAATGACTCGAGCCAACGATAATACCACAAGAGTCTGCCATTTCTCTGTTGCCATCGACTTTAAAGAAGGCGGTTGTTCCAGTATGCATTCCTGGCCATATTGCATTTGCACGCAGACGAAGCATTAGCTCGAATATGCGTTTATATACTTTAGGGCCTATGCTTCCGTATGGTTGCGAGGGATCGAAACCTACACCCGACCAGTTGCGTATAGTCCAGTCTTCATCGTTTAAGAATATTCCTCTGTATTCTACAGATGGACTTTGGCAAGTCTCATAGTTGTCAGCTAATGATAGATACTTCTTTCGTTCAGGAGTAACATCTCCCCACCATACCCATGGTGAAACGCCTGCATTACGCGATAGTTCAAGAATGCCATACGCACATCCGCGGCCATTGTTGCCTACGATGATAATGGTTTCATTCTTCACACCAAGATAGAAACAGTCTTTCTCTTTTACTATTCGTTGTGTCGGAATACCTTTAGCAGAAAGATTTTTGATGATATTTGCCGATGCTTTATCAAGTTCATAGATTTCTATTTTGGCATTTCTAAGTGCAGTAGGTTTTATTCCTGTGACCTGCAACATGTCGCTATCGAACATCTGCAAGGCGATGTCTACTACAGGAGCAGTCTTTGTTTTTATGCAATAGCTTACAGGTTGTTTGCCATCAAACCATTCTATAGCATTCGCCATACCATTATATAATAAGGTGAGGACGAAAATCAATATTATTTTCTTCATGTATTGTTAAATTGCTGTTTCAATAATTATTTTCCACCCTCCGACTTAGTAGTTGGAGCTAAGATGTTGTCGAATCTCAGTAAATAGGTATCATATTGTGTAAGGAAAGGCTTGAAAGGCTTTGCCATATATGCAGGTTGGCTAAATAATTTGTTTGCAATTTCTGGCAACTTACCATTCTTTATACGGTACATAGAGAATGAGCATTTTCTGCTTTCGCTCTTATCAGCCCAAACCTTGAATGCTGAGCGAGCAAACTTTGGACCCTGTCCGCTTACTGCAGCATTTACTGTTACAATGATGCCACGGTCGGTCTGCTCGAAGTTGATATTCATGGTACTGTCAGCCACAATTACTATACCGTTGCCATCCTTGTCGCTAAGGTAGCATGCCTCTACATCCATTCTGTTGCCTTCGAAATAAATGTCATCTTTCTGTAGTGCCCATACCCCATATCTATTGGCTTGGTGGCGACCAGGATACGAGGCATAAGGACCTTCGCCTATCCATTGTACGCGGTCGATATTGCTATCCAAAAGATAAGCCAAACCTAATTCTGAAATAAAACAGTCGGCAGTATCATTGGTTAATGTGCCGTCTATATGTATGCCGCCATGGGCATTTGTTGCAGTCTGAATATCTGTCTTTATATTAAGCAATTCGCCCTTAGCCTCGCCATTTACTATTGGCACGATATATTTTGTTTGATATTTGCCCTTTTCGGTAATACGCTCAGCCATAGTTACTTTTCTGCCTGCACGAACCAATGCGCCATGTTGTATCATATCCATAGGGCTGCCACTTCCTTCCCAAGCTATATCAGGCTTGTTTATAATAAAGCTTTGTCGCAAGAAATGGTTCCCATCCTTATCGCTAAGGTCGAATATTAGTAGACTAAATCCATCAACCTCTTTTATTGGTAGTTGGTAAGTAGCTTTCGCTCTTGGTTCACAATTAGGTGAGAAAGCACCACGAGCTATAGTGTCCCCATTGTTTGTTTGTGCCCAGTTGATAGTTACATAGTCTTTTAAGTTTACGAAGTCGAAGCGGTTTACGATATTCAGTACACCCTCTTTAACATCCGAAATAAAAGCGCGAGCATAGTTGTGCTGAAGTTCATAATAGTTAGGCAATGGTGTGCGGTCTGCATACAACATGCCATCTGTACCTTGGTTTCCATTCATTTCGAATCCACAATCCGTAGATGTGTATACCTTTTGGTCTTCTTCGCTACCATCTGTACGCCATATTGAGAATTCCTTGCTTACGTTCTTGAATGGCATACCTTGGTCTACCCATTCCCAAACGCTACCTCCCGCAATACAAGGAGTTTGTTCAATGATTTCCCACTGTCTGTCGTGGTCTTCGAATGATATACCCAGACTGTGGCAATATTCGGTGAATATTATAGGTCGGTCGCCTTTGGTGTAGTAGTCGCGTATTTGTGAAGTTGTAGGGTAGTGAGGAGCATAGATGTCTGCCACTTTAGGAAACTTTTCGAAGCCTATACTTCTGAAATAGCTACCTTTCTGTGGGTAGCATATTGGGCGACTGCTGTCTAATGATTTAGCATATTCTCCAAGTTTTACGCATGTGTTAGGTAGCCGATTCTCGTTACCGATGCTCCAAACAATTACGCAAGCGTGGTTCTTGTCGCGCATCATCGTTGATGCCACCCTTTGCTTCATGTTATATTGATAGTCAGCCTTTTTTAGATTCTTTTCTCCGCGGCTACCCATAGAAGCCTCGTTGACAACATAGAATCCTAAAGAGTCTGCAAGTTCATAGAATCGTGGTTCTCGAGCATAATGACTTGTGCGGATATAGTTTATAGAAGCCTCCTTCATTAGTTTCATATCCTTTTTTGTTAACTCTTCGCTTATCACCTTAACAGTCTTAGGATCTGTAGCATGACAAGTTACACCACGAAGTTTTACAGGCTTACCATTCACCTTTAGTAAGTTGCCGTCGATGCTTATTTCGCGTATGCCAACCTTTTGAGTGAAAGTCTGTATGTCGTTTTTCTTATCCTTGAGCTTTACGGTGAGATTATATAAATAAGGTGTCTCAGCAGTCCATAAATGCGGATTAGCCACCTTCATCCTGTTGCCTTCGGCTACAATCTTGCCTGTAGCATCAGTAAGAGTATATTCCAAACGATTATCTTTGCGAGCGTTGGCAATAGTCGCATCGATATTTACCGAACCATCCATTTTTGTGTCAACTCTGATATCGCAGATATGAGTATTTGGATATGCAAAAAGAGTTACATCACGGTCTATACCCATAGGAGCCCAGTCGTCGTAGCAGTCAAACTCAAACCCGCGGAATCTTGAATAAACCCTCATAGCAAGTTCCTGCTTACCTTTCTTCTGTAGATATGGAGTGATGTCAAATTGGCATGTGTTATATCCACATTCCCATGTTCCTACATATTTATTGTTTATCCATAGGTCATATCCTCTGAGCACACCATCGAGTCTGATACCTATTCGTTCTCCTTTCCATTCATCAGGTATTGTGAACGATGTGCGATAATATCCTGTTAGACTATCAGGAAAGGAATATTTAGCTTTGCATAGTCCATATGCCTCCCAACATCCAGGCACATCAATATTAGTCCATGTGTTGTCCTGTGCAGGAACAGTTTTGTCATCACCAATGCCTTTTATGACTTTGATGTTCCATTTTCCGTTTAGCGACATTTTCTTAGCGCTATCTGTAATAGGCCAAATATCTTTCAGAGCATCGCTTACCTGTGCTTGAACTTGCGAACCGTAGGTCGCAGCCATGAGCAATAATGTAATGAGTTTTGATTTGTTTGTCATTAGTATATTATTTATGTTATATTACTTTTCGTTACGTTATATAGGTTTCGGTTGCAAAATTACGGCAATTATTATCTTTAGGGCGCACAATAAATCTCAAAAAACGTGCATGCAGTATCAAATTAGTTGTTTATACTTAGGCTGTTAGTTATCTTTTTTGTATCTTTGCACCATAGTTGAAACCTACGATATGCTACTAAGACGATTTTTTACCTATCTTTTATTGATAGCAGTTAGCTGTCATATATCCTTTGCATCGTGTGAAGCAAAGGACAAGGTAGCTGTCTTTGATGTCGTGAAGTTTCATCATTTTTCAACTATCTATCATTTGCCAGATAATCGTATAAGCGATGTTTTGGAAGATAAAAAAGGCAATCTCTGGATATCTATGATAAATGGTCTTTGCCGTTTTGATGGTTTGGCTCTTCATACCTACTTGCCTGATGGCGGAACATTCTCTATTCCCGACAATCGTGCAGGTCATATGTGTTTAGACGATGACGGAACATTGTGGATAAGATTTAATGCTTCGTATACTATTGCTTATTATCGTTATGCTACCGATGATTTTGTTACGGTAGATTCAAAAAAAGTCCCTAAATATTTAAAGAAAAGATTCGATGCTACATTTTATAATAATGTGGAGCTCAAAGGTCAGCGATTTTCATGTCGCAACAATACGCTTACACAATATGATGCGCAAGGTAATGATTCTATAGTTTATACAGGCGATATTGCTCGTAAGTCAGGACTCTACGATGGTAAAATTACATCCATCACCATGGGTAAGAGACATAAACTTTGGGTCGCAACAAATTCTGATGGGTTGTATTATGCTTTGCTTGGCGGAAACGAGCCAAGAGTATTTTTGCCAAAAGCTTGTAAATCTGTACGAACTATTTGCGATGATGGTGAAAACGGATTGTTTGTAGGCTATGAAGGAAGCGGTGTAGTGCATGTTGACAAGACCCGTTCTGTGGTTGATACATGTAGTTATTATAGTGAAGATAAAGAATGTAGACGAGTTCGTCATCTTCTTCTTGATTCGCAGAAACGCTTATGGATAGCTACACGTGCAGGCTTGTTTGTTTCTGACAAGAGTAGAAAACATTATTCCCGTATACTTCTAAATAGCAATCCTACGTCTGTTGCAAATCGGATATATCGATTGTGTGAAGACAAAAAGGCTAATTGTGTTTGGGTGGCTTCATGGAGTGGGGTGACAGCAATCAGCTTGTCAACTCTAAAACCTATTGCAGCTATAGATACCACAATGCAAAGGCTTCATGATATAACATTAGATGCCAACGGCACTCTATGGGTAGCAACAGAGAATGGTATATATAGCAAACAAGGCAATGTGGTGCAATGTATGTTGCCCGATTGTATTTGTTATGCCATTGCTATCTCGGCAGATAGCACTGTATGGTGTGGCACTAATAAAGGAATAGTATATCTTCGTCGCAATACCAACCAATGGCAACAGCTTGCGCTTGCAGATGGCAACGAAAGCGTGAGAGCTATTGCTTGTAAGGACAATTATGTATATGTGACAACAAGTTCTGCACTCATAGAAATCGATTCCCATAGTTTAACGGCTGAAGTGATAACAACCGAAGGCTACAATTATGCAGAAGGTGCCTGCTACTATAATAAAAGTACTGGTGAAATACTCTTTGGAAGCGAACAAGGTCTTGTAGCTCTTTATTCTAAGGTTGCATTGCCTAAGCCTACAGATAAATTAGGCTTTCGTTGGATAGTTGTACTTGTGCTAACATTATTGTTTTTGGGCATTATAACTCTTGTTGTTGTAAAACGAAAGAAAAAGCCTTCAGCTATTGCTGATGATAATAAAACTGTTGTCTCTGATAACGATGAGATAAAATCAGTTTCAGCAGTGACAACAGATGAACAGCAGTCGTTGCAATATTTGCAGACGCAAAGCAATGAATTCCTTGCTAAAGCTAATGGCGTAGTAATGGCACATCTTTCAGATACCAACTTTGGAATCAATGAATTTGCTTTAGAGATGGCAATGAGTCGTGCACAATTATTTCGTAAGATGAAATCGCTTACAGGGCTTACTGCTATGGATTATATAGTGTCTTTGCGTATAACAAAATCGGAGGAAATGCTACTTTCCACCACAAAATCTATTAGCGAAGTGGCTATTGAGTGTGGATTTAGTGACGCCTCTACCTTTAGGCGCAACTTTCAAAAGAAGCATGGCAAGTCGCCTACACAATATCGAGCAAAATAGCTTTATTAGTTTATTAGTAATGACAACATAAAAAACAAAGATAGATGAAACTACTTGACATCCTATTCCTATTATTAATTTCAGCCTCTGCTTCCGCTCAGCAGAAAGCACCAAGGCAGATGAACTATTATCCTGATAATGGTGATATAGTTTGCGTGAATGGTAACAACCGTTATACCCGAGCCCTCTATGGTTCGCAGACATTGTATCGTTTGGAAACAAGCGACCGACCATTGTTTGCTACCTACGACAAGAAAAACAATCGCAACATCTCGTTCTATATAATATATAAAGGTGTGAAGACACGCTTGGATAGCACTTCATGGTGTGAAGCACGCTATCGTGGTGGTGTGCGCAGCTATAAGCTTAAGGACGAGAAGTGGAATGGCGGCGAGATAGACTTTGTGGCAATAGCATCACAAAGTTCTGAGGCTGCTATGTTTGCAGTAGATGCCAAGGGCTTTGACAGCGATATATCATTAGTGATAAACTGCTGCAAAACAAAGAGAAAAGGTATGCACCGCGAGGGCGACCTCGGTATGGAACCACGCGAAAGCTATGACCCAATGCCTGGCTCACCAGTAGAAGACAAGACCATACAGATTAAAAGAAACATCGGAAAAGCTTGCTTTGTAGTTGAGAATGCTGGAGAGATACTCTGCGATGCAGGCAAAGGTGAAGCCTCTATGGCTTTTAAAAGAGAGAAGAAAGCTACAGAACAGCTAACATCTATACTCCACATAGAAACTCCCGACCAATATATCAACACCCTTGATGCCAACCTCGTTGCTGCATCAAATGGCTTATGGGATGGCAGCACATGGCTTCATGGCTGTATTGGTTGGCGTATGCCGTTGGCAGGTTGGCGTGCAGCATATCTTGCCGATGTGCTTGGATGGAACGAAAGAGCAAAGACTCATTTCGAAGCCTATGCTAAGAGTCAGGTTACCAATGTGCCTGCCATATATCCTCATCCTACCCAAGATTCGGCAATGAACCTTGCAAGAGCAGAAAAGAAGTGGGGCACACAGATGTATTCAAATGGTTATATCTGCCGTAATCCTAACAATAACAGGCAGATGCACCATTATGATATGAACCTCAACTATATCGACGAACTGCTTTGGCACTTCTGTTATGATGCAGATACCGTGATGATGCGTAGGATGTGGCCTGTATTGACAAGTCATTTGGCATGGGAGAAGCGCAACTTCGACCCTGACAATGACCATCTTTATGATGCCTATTGTTGTATTTGGGCAAGTGATGCCTTGTGGTATAATGGTGGAGCCGTGACACATAGTTCGGCATACAACTATCGTGGCAACCTGCTTGCAGCACGCATGGCAGAGATTCTTGGCGAAGATCCTAAGCCTTACCGTACAGAAGCTGAAGCTATATTGAAAGCTATGAACGATAGACTATGGCTTTCAGACCGCGGACATTGGGCAGAATACCAAGACCTGATGGGCTATAAGCGTAAGCATGAGAGTGCGGCATTATGGTCGATATATACTCCGATAGACTGTGGAGTGACTACCGATGAGCAGGCATGGCTGTCTACACAATATGTCATCGACAATATTCCACATATCCCTGTTACTGCCGATAGCGGTATGGTGGTAGGTCATACTATCTCTACTACCGACTGGATGCCATACGATTGGAGCATCAACAATGTGGCACATGAGGAGGTTATGGATATGGCATTGGCTTTCTTCCAAGCAGGACGCAACGAAGAAGGTTTTGCTTTGTTGAAGAGCGATGTGCTTGATGGTATGTTCCTTGGAGCCAGTCCTGGCAACTTCGGACAAATAAGCTATTACGACAAGGCACGCTCAGAGGCATATCGCGATTTTGGTGACAATGTAGGAATATCATCCCGTGCTATTGTCAATGGCTTGTTTGGTATTCGTCCCGATGCTATGAATGGCAGATGTATTCTGCAGCCAGGCTTCCCTCAGATGTGGGATTCGGCTTCGATATCTACACCTTATATTATATATAGGTATGAGAAGAAGGACGGAAAGCGAAAGATGACAATCACTCAGCAGTTCCGTCAACCACTCGCTATGATATGGAGAATAAGTCTTGGCGACGGTCAGTTTGTTGAGATAAAAGGTTCGGCAGACAAAGAGCAGACTCTTGAAGTTGACGAGGCATGGCTTATGTCGCAGAAGAAACCTTTCCACTTTGTGGCTAAGAAGGAAGAAACTCACGATGCCGACTATTGGGGATTGGTTGATATGACAACAGCAAAGGAAGGTAAGATGAAAGAAAAACACCTCGCTGTTCCTTTCAATTCTAATGTCGACGATATCTTCAAGAATAAATATCTCTCGCCACGTGCCCCTTACACCACTCTTCAGATACCTGCTCAAGGTATTGGCGAATGGTGTTTGCCTAAGAAGACTGCCGAGATTAATGATTCTGCATATAGAGCAACCATCGTTAATGATGTCTTTGATACCAAGCAGGGCGTAACTTTCGCTTCGCCAGTCAAAGGTCACAACATAGCCTATACTTCTCTATGGGACAACTATCCTGATAGCATCGACGTTCCTGCAAAGGGCAAGGCTCATCAAGCATGGCTACTCATGGCAGGAAGCACCAACAATATGCAGAGCCGTATCGACAATGGAGTGGTGATGGCGATATATACCGACGGTAGTAGCGACACTCTCAGATTGCGCAACCCAGAAAACTGGTGTCCAATAGAGCAAGACTATTATACCGATGGCTTGGCATTCAATACTGTTACACCTCGTCCTTACCGCATACATTTAGGTAGTGGCATGGTTAGTCGCGACCTATATGGCGACTTGATGAACCAAGGCGTCATAAAGAAGCATACTCGCACAGCCGAGCAAAACATCATTCCTAATGGTGCAGCACAGATATTGAACATGAAACTTAACCCTACGAAGAAGCTTAAAGCCTTCCGCATTAAGACTCTGTCTAATGAAGTTGTGATTGGCGTTATGGCAATAACATTAGAGTAATAAAAGGATATTTCTACGCCAAAAGCGTAGAAATATTCTTGTTTTTGTATGATTTTACCATATTGTAATATGTAATATATGCTACTTTTGTGGCAGAAATCATACATAAAACTTAATAACTAAACAAAGCGATGAAGAAAATCTTTTCTCTCTGTCTGCTATCTGCAACCTTTGCTATGCCGGCAATGGCGCAGCGCATACAGCAAGACCTTGGTAGAGGTGTTGTTGCTGTTAACAGAAATCCTGAACGTAGCGTTACGTCAGGAACAGATGGCAAACTTGTGTCGTGGCGTAGACTTGCCACAGAATCTGAGGACACTCAGTATAATGTTTATCAGAATGGCTCACTCTTGGCTACCACCAAGAATACCAATCTAAAATTATCTAATCTTAATAATAACGATGTCTTTCGTGTAGTTCCTGTTATCGATGGCAAGGAATTGGCAAGCGGTATTGGCGAGTTTAAGTATACTACAGCCAATCAGCCATACTCCAACACCTTTATGAAGATAGAGTTTGAGGGCGAGATTTGTCATCCTGATAGCTTCGATGCTAAGTATATTTGGCCTGCCGACCTTGATGGCGATGGCGAATACGACTATATTGTTGGTCAGGTGTCGCGCTATCATGATAAACTTACCGATAAGGTGCAGGCATATAAAGCCGATGGTACATATCTTTGGACTATCGATATGGGACCAAATGTATGGATTTGCCAAGGTCAGAATGATGAAGTGTTGGCTTACGATATCAACTGCGATGGTAAGGCTGAGGTTATGCTCCGTACTTGTGAGGGTACTCGCTTCTGGAATAAGTCGGCAAACAACTTCGGACTATATCCTTTCAAGAGTAGCATCCTTGATATCGATGGCGATGGCATCACCGACTATCAAGACCAGCAAAAGCGCAATCCTCCTTTCTATATCTCGGTAGTAGATGGTTTGACAGGCGAAGAAATAAATAGTGCCGAGCTCGACTATTCTAAGGTTAAGGATGGTGAAGACAAATATTCTCGCGACAATCGTGCCGACTATATGGACGATAACCGTGGTCATGAGTATGCCTTTATGACAGGTCATTTCTGTATCACATACTCCGACGGCGTGCATCCTTCGTTGATGATGGAATGCTTGGACCGTACCAAGAATGGTCAGAAGCATCATAACTATGTATTTGAATTCAAGTATGATTGGAATAACGGCACACCTTCTAACTGGCATCATAGCTACACATGGAGCCGCAACGATAAGACACCTTGGCCAGCAGAGTTCCATCAGTTGCGTGTTGCCGATGTTGATGGTGATGGTATCGATGAACTTGTACAGGGTGGCTTTAGCGTAAATCCTAAGAAAGATATGGTGGCATCAGCAGGTATCGGCCATGGCGACCGCTATCGTGTTAGCGATATCGACCCTACACGTCCTGGTCTTGAAGTATATGCCATCCAGCAGTCAAACCTTTTAGGACAGGTCATATATGATGCTGCTACAGGCGAACACCTTAAGGAATGGTATTTGCCAAATGTGTATGATGTTGGTCGTGGCGAATGTATGGATGTAGATCCTGATCATCTTGGCTATGAGGTGTATAGCTTGATGGACAACCTCTACGACTGCAAAGGAAATGTTATCAAAGAAGGCAAAACATCATATCCATACGAAGGAATATGGTGGGATGGCGACTTGGCGCGCGAGGTTATAAACTCTCCTGGAGGTAGCGGTTATAGCTCTAATGTGATGATAACCAAATATAATGGCTCACGTCTTGCAGAATTCTCACAAGAGAGCGAGTGGGCTACCCATGCTGGTTGGGCTGTTCGTCCTGCTTTCATGGGCGATATCATTGGTGACTGGCGCGAGGAAGTAGTCCTACTATATAATAAAGGTGGACGCAACCTTGGTCTTGTTGGTTATACCACCAATATTCCTACCGACTATAGCTTCTACACCTTGCAGCACGACCCACACTATCGTCTCGACTGCACCACCCGTGGCTACTATCAGTCGCCTAACACAGGTTTCTATCTTGGCTACGATATGCCAATGCCTCCATTGCCAGCTGTTATGAAGACCGACCTTCGTTGGAACTCTGGTACAGAGTGGGCTAATGGTAAGTCTGGCTTTACTTCGTTCGATCAGACTTCTGCTACCAACTATGCTGATGGCAAGAGTGTAGTGTTCGATATCTCTGGTGCCAACACCAATGCTATTGCTCTCAATACCGAAGTTAAACCTGCTGCTACATACCTTATGGCACCTGTAGACCACGACTATACTATCTCTGGTACTGGCTCAATAGGTGGAAGTGGCGATGTATGGAAGAGTGAGCGTGGCAATGTAACTATCAATGCCAACATCACAACAACAGGTAAGACCATCGTCAGCAATGGTGTGCTGAATGTTAATGGCACTATCTCTGGCAACCTCTCTTTGCGTGCCCTTGGTTCGCTTGGCGGTAAGACAACTATCAATGGCGATGTAGAACTCGAAGGTTCACTCCATAATAAGGGATGCCGACTGATGCCTCGCGAGGTTATGACTTTCGGTAAGTCGCTCAACATAGCTAATGGTAAGATTAATGGTCTTGTTGTAGAGGCTTCTCTCGGCAATGGTAAGGCTGATATGATAAAGGTTAATGGTGCGTTGACAATCTCTAAGCCTCTCACTTTTGTTATCGATCCTACAACTACCGATAATGAACTCTTGAAGGGAGAATATACTTTGGTTGAAACTACCGAAGGCATCACAGCAGCCGATGGTATGCTGAAGGTAGAGGGCCTTGACGGTCATCCATACCAGATTAGTATTGTCGGCAAGAATATCGTTATCAATATTAGTGGCTCGCGCGATGCTGCTCAGAATGTGGAATGGACAGGTGCCGAAGGCTCTTCTTGGGATTATTCTTCACAGAACTTCGCCCTTAATGGTGCTGCTACTCCTTTCGTAAAGAACGACGAGATTGTCTTCAATGACAATGCTGCGGTAAAGACAGTTCAGCTCGATGCCAAGATGATACAGAACGGAGTGGTTGTAAATACCAATGGTACCTATACCTTTAATGGCAATGGTGCAATATCTGGCGCAGGCGACTTGGTGAAGGAAGGAAATGGTAAGTTGGTGATGAACCTCAAGAATAACGACTATACAGGTCGCACCATCATCAATGGCGGTACACTCTCTATTGCCGACATTCTCGATGCTGGTCAGGTTTGTCCTATAGGAACATCTACTGCTGTTGCTGACAACTTGCAGATCAATGGCGGACGTTTGGAGTTCACAGGTACCAACTCTTCTACCAACCATGCCATAGCTATCAAGGATACTGCTCGTATCTCTATAGTCAAATCTAATGGTTCGCTTGCTCTTGGCGGTATAATCAGCGGTAAGGATGCTGTATTGGTAAAGGAAGGCGATGGACAATTAAATCTCTGTCAGACAACAACAAACCCTGTGAAATCTGTTGTGTTGGCAGGTGGAATAATAGCACAAGGTGATTGGCGCATGTCTTTAGGTACTGTACCATTCTTGGTGACAGGTAAGGATACAAAATATAATTTTGTTGCTAATGGAAGTATGAGTTCTGTTCCTACTATCCAAAATGCTATTACTATCGAAGAAGGTGCAAAACTTACTATCAATGGTGCCGAGCGTGCAGGATTGAAGGGTAGTGTAAGCGGTAGCGGAACTTTGGTTTTGAATACAGGTGGTGTGCGCTATGATATCAGTACAGATATGAGCAAGCTTGCAGGAACATTGCATATCAATGGTGGTGCACGTCTGATGTCAAATGTTACAGACTTGAAGCTTGCTACACTCTCTCTTGGTGATGGTGCTTCAGTTCGTCACTACAAGAATGGTGCAGGTAATGGTGTTGTTGCTGCTCTTCATGTCGGTGCTTTGACAGATGCTTCTGGCTATTCGTCATTCAAGACAAAACCTACTTTTGGAGGTAGTGATGAATCATGGTTTGTTGGTTACAACAATGCTGATGCTACATTCTCAGGTAAACTTCTTACTAAGTCTGTTACCAAGATGGGAACAGGCAACTGGACTATCAAGGGCAATGAGAATACATCAAGCATAACTGTGAAAGAAGGTAAGCTCACAATCTTCAATATTTCAGGTGTTGCTACAACAGGAACTATGACAGTAGGCAAGGGTGCTGTTCTCGCAGGAACTGGTACTACCAACAGTATAGTTGCTCAGACTGGTGCAGTTGTAAAGCCTGGCATGACAGATGATGCTGTTGCTACACTCACGACAAACTCTAATGCCATAATGCAGGCTGGAGCTACTCTTGTAGTAAATGTTAGCGCAACATCAAACAGTAAGCTTAATGTAAAGGGTTCTATCTTCAGCATGGCTGGTAACGATACTATCGTTATTGCACCACAGGCTGGTCGTACATTTATTGTAGGTGAGAAACTTACCATTTTCCCAGGTACAAAACCTGCAAGCGGTTGGATTATCAAGTCTACCGATGGTTCTCTTTGGGACGATTCTACTCTTGCTGCCGATGGTTCTATCGTCTGCACACAGGCTACAACAGGTATCTCTGCTGTAGATGTTGACGAGGACGAGATTGTAGATGTATTAACAGTCGATGGCAAGGTCGTAAAGAACGATGTTAAGCGTCGCAATGCTACCAATGGTCTTCCTCACGGTATCTATGTCGTAGGAGGCAAGGTCGTTAGAAAATAGCGAGATAATATAAAACATAAAAAGCAAGGACATATTTTGGTGATTATTTACCAAAGTATGTCCTCGCTTTTTATATGTTTGTTGATAGCATTTATATGCTTTAGAAATAACTCTTAACCTCCTTAAAAAAGACTGTTAGTTTCATCGCCAGTACCAATAGTGTGGTACTGCAGTACCAGATAGGTGAAACTCCAGTACCACATAGGTGAAACTCCAGTACCACCTTACTGGTACTAAAAGAGGTACTGGGAGACTTGTTTAATTTAGTAATATTGCTTACTTTTTAGCGTGATACACGCTTAAGTGTAAGGGTAACTATGCCTGCGTTTCTGCCTATAGCACGAGGAGCATAATAGCTAATAGTAAGCGTGTCGTCTTTTAGACTAACAATCTCGTAAGACAAAATCTTTTTCCTTGGTTTTGCATAATATATTATGTGTGTTCCTGAGCCTATCTTACCTACTTTGGAACCATCGTAAACATTAGGCACCCCTTTAGATAGATAATAGAATATCTCATATTTACTGGTGTCAACCTTGTCTCTATACACATATTTGTTTTCCACAATAAAACTTGTTTTTTTGAATGTCCACGTCTGTGTATCTACTTTATATGTATCCTCCGTACGTTGCCACTTTCCTTGTAATTGTTGGAGTGTTACCAAAGTTTTGGCAATAGCTATATTTGCAAAAGCCATTAGAACCATTATTATTATAGATTTTTTCATACTGTATTGTTTTTAGATTAGTGTGATTAGTTTATGCAACTGTGTTGCAATCTTTTCGCAAAGATAAAGCTTTTTTGTTATAATTCAAATGTTTTGACCGTTTTTTTACTTATCTCAATTTTATTATTGCTTTCCATACTTCGACGGAATGCTACCGAATTGCTTCTTGAAGCATTTGTTGAAGTATGATGGGTCTTGGAATCCAACTTTGTATGCTATTTCGCTGATGTTCATTCTGCCTTCCAATACCAACTCTGCAGCTATACGCATGCGCTCGTTCATGATATATTTGTTTGGCGACATGCCTGTAAGCTCCTTCATCTTGCCATAGAACTTGGTGTGTCCCATCTGTACCAAGGCAGCAAGTTGCTCCACATTGAAGTCGGAGTCGGAGATATGCTGCGCAATATAGAAGTCGACATCTTGCTTGAAGTTCTTGTCAGCCATCGATGTGACAAGCTTTGCTGGCGCTGCTTGGTCGGAACCATCAGCTGGCGTTGCAGCATACTTAGCCTGTCGAGCCTTAGCCCAAGTGATGAGCTGTATGGCACGAGCCAACAGCAGATGATAGTTGCAAGGCTTTACCATATAGTCGTCAGCACCAGCCTTGTAGCCTTTTATCTGATGGTTTACATCGTCGAGAGCTGTGAGCATGATGACAGGAGTGTTTTCGAATGCAGGGTCTTTCTTTAGTTTGCCCACAATCTCGTAGCCATCCATATCAGGCAACATCACATCGCAAACCACCATAGCAGGCTTTGTTTCCATCACTCCCTTGTAGCCCTCAGCACCATTATTGTATTTCACAAGCTTGAAATAAGTGCCAAGTTCGCTCGATAGTTGTGCCATCATGTCAGCATCATCTTCTATGATAGCAACAGTCTCATCGTTTAGCGCCTCCGACTGTAGTTCTTTTATTATTTCGTCAGCCTTTTCGTTAGAGCAAGCTTCGTTGTCTATTGCTGTAGGCTGGGCAAAGTCGTCGGCAGAATAGCCTTCATCATTGTCTGGAAGTGTGAGCATGAATGTTGCTCCCACTTCTGTATGCAGATATTCCAATGTGCCATGATGGAGTTTAGCCATATTGTATGCCGTATACAGACCTATGCCCATACCGCCATTGCTGACGTAGCCATGCATGAAAGGTTCAAACAAGCTCTGCTTCTGCTGTTCGCTGATGCCAGGACCTGAGTCGGAAACAGATATTGTTATGTTGTCCTCGTTGTGCTTGATGCTTATCGTTACATCGCCATTGTTAGGTGTGTATTTTATAGCGTTCGACAATAGGTTGTATACTATAGTCTCCACCTTGCTCTTATCGAAAGCTGCTGTGAACTGTTTGTCGAAAGGAGTGAACGAAAGATTCAATCTCTTTTGTTCGGCAAGCGTGCGGAAATCGTCATACACATTGCGCACAATCTGTATGATATCACATTGCTGGAGCGAGAGTCGTGAATTGCCTGTGTTTATCTTGCGGAATTCCATCAGCTCGTTTACAAGTCGGAGCAACCTTGTTGTTCCTCTCTTCACCATTTGGATAGTTGTACGTTGGCTTCCCACTTGTTCACCTCTTTTTATAGCGTCGAGCTTGTTTACTGCACCCTCGATGATAGCCAACGGAGTGCGGAATTCATGAGCAATGCTTGTGAAGAAGTTGATACGGAAATCCGTCATCTTTTTCTCCATGTCCATGCGTTGCTTAAGTTCGAAGTTGCGTCGCCATTGGCGGTAAAGCACTATTGTGATGATAGAAATGGCAATGATATAAACGAGCCATGCCCAAATGGTGTTATACCATGGTTGGCATACCGTTAGCTGGAATGTTGTCTCTTTGCTCCATTTGTTGCCATTCATAACTTTCACATGGAAGGTGTATGTGCCAGGTGAAAGATGAGAATATTCAGCAATATTATTCTTTGAAGGTTCACGCCATGTATTGTCGATACCCTCAAGATAGTATTGGTAGAGAGTGGAGTTGATAGTAGGGTAGTCGAGACTTGAAAATCTGAACTCTATGTTGCCCTGAGTATGAGCAACAGAAAGTTCTTGAGTTCCAAACGGATTCTCTTTCATTAGTTCGTCTTCGAATATCGACTTTCCGTTTATTCTTATATCCGAAATCTTTGGAGCGTTAGGTTCTTTTGAAGTGTTGAACTTAATGTTGTCATCAATTATTGCCACACCATTATATGTGCCCATGGCTATTATGCCATTGGTTAGTTCCTGTACTCCAGGTGAGCTAAACATGTTGCCCATGGTTGATGGTGCAGGCTTGAAACTCTGTGCCCATAGGTTTTTGCCATCTACCAATGCCACACCCTCTTCAGTGCCAAGCCAAATGTGGTTGTTGGCACCGATGGCTATTGATGTAACATTATCGTTTGGCAATCCGTTGTTATGATCGATAGTTACATAAGAGATAGTTTTTTTCTTTGCATCGAAAGTAACCTTCATTGCTCCAAAGCCAATGGTTCCTATCCACATGATGTTGTTACCTACCGACCTAATGGTTGTCACTTCGTTGGTAGGTAAGAGCTTGTTTTGTGTGTTGAAGCAAAGAAAGTCTTCTTTAGCAATCTTTTTGTTGTTGGTGTCTATAGCATATAAGCCATCGTATGTAGCCACGAAGAGCCATCCTGAAGATAATACCTCAAGATTGTATATACGACTTTGGTTTAGTCCGTTGTTTAGAAGTACGTTAAACTTAGGCGTAGCATTTTTCTTAGGCATGGTATATGCCAAGCCGCCTCCCCATGTTGCTATCCACACACGTCCTTGCTTGTCGACAGCCATATCGCGGATGTCGTTTGAAGGAAGGTTGGTTTGCTTATCGTTGGTGGTATATGACTTGCCATCTACATACAATCCATTTTTGTTAATTCCAAACCATTCTGTCCCGTTCTTATCTATAGCATAAGCCGTGAGACCATAGTTGATGGTTGTATAAGGAGATAGTGTCTCTGTTGCAGGATTTAGAATATAGTTTTTGTCGTTATACGTAGAAACAACAATATCTCCATTCTTAACTCTCTTGATTCTCATTATTCCGTTTTCGCGACTACCACGTCGCTCAAGGCAAGGAACAATATATCTTGCTATTGCCTTTGGCTTTGGCGATACATACGATACTCCTGCAGCATCTGCAGCGAGCCATATTCCGTTGTTGCGGTCTTTTATAATATAGAATAGGTAGTTGGAATGAAACAAAGGGTCTTTGTCCTCTGCTGTGTGTAGATATTGTTTGTCTGTATAATAATTGTATATGATGAGACCCTCACCATAGGTAGCTATAGCGAGAAGAGAGTCGGAAACAGCAACAACATTGTAAATGTGTTCACGACCAGGGTCGGCACTAAGATGGTTCATCAAATGCACCTTCTTGTGCTTACCTTTCTTTGGAAATATCCATAGATTGCCATCTTTGTTGTTGCCTATGAACTGGAACTTGTCGGTAAATCCTTGATCGAGAGCCTTAGGAATCTGAATGTCGTGTGGCTTGCTCCATTGTCCTGTAGCAAGATTGTAGGCAAAAGTCTCGTTTGGGGTAAACAGATAATAGCTTCCCTGCCATATCATTGAAGTTGTTATCTTGTCAACAACGCCAAGCATCATAGGAATTTTGGTGCTGCACTTTAGCTTACCAGAAGAAGTGTAATACCATAGTGTGTTGTTTGTATCAAAAACAACGATATTATCGCCTTCGCTTCTGAGAACGATAGGTTTGATTTGTTTGTTGATGATATTGAGTTTCCCTTTATTATCAATTCTCATCACGTGGTGAGACGCTATAGCCCATACGTTCTCCTTATTGTCTTCAACCATATATGAAACCTTGTTTTCAGGTATGTTATGGTTGGTAGTGTTATAGTCGGTGGTATTGAATTCACCATTTTTGTATACCACGTGTCGTATACCAAACTGTTCGGTATACAGCCACATGCCATTTGGCGTGAGCAGATGTTTGCGGAAACTCTTTTCTGTATCGTTGCGAGTGGTATAGTCTACATAATATCCCTTGTTTAGGTCAAGGCATTTAACATTATAAATAGGAGAGAATGTCCACAGAAGGTTATTCTTCTCATCGTAGGTGATAATACCGACATAGTTGGATGATGAAGAAGCATCCTTGAAGTTGACGAAGGAATAACCGTCATAGCGTGTCAGACCGGCAGTTGTGCCAAGCCAAATATAACCATCGCGGTCTTGCGCCATGGTTCTGATGGTGTTTGATAGCAAGCCGTCGCTAACAGATAATCGCTTTGAAGTTAGGTCGCCTTCATAACCTTGAGCAAACAAAGATGGCATATATGCCAATGTTATCAATATTGATATTAATGTCTTTATTGAGAAATTCATGTTTCTTTGGGTTGTCTTATGCTTATATATATAATAATGTGTATGCAAAAATAATAAATATCTTGCATTACGCAAAAAAAATCTATGTCTTATTGCTGTCATATTTATAATTACTATTGATTAAAAATATAAAACTATGCTAAGTACTGGACTATGTATGGTGACAAATTGTCAGTACTATGCGCTTTGGCACGCTTTTGGCTTTTAGAAGGGCAGAAAGTTAAATTCTAAAACATAAAAAGACTATGAACATTAAACCATTAGCAGACAGAGTACTGGTAAAGCCAGCACAGGCTGAAGAAAAAGTAGGTGGAATTATCATTCCTGATACAGCAAAAGAGAAACCACAGCGTGGTAGTATAGTTGCTACAGGCAATGGTACCAAGGATGAGGAGATGATTCTCAAAGTTGGCGACGTAGTTCTGTATGGCAAATATTCTGGAACTGAAATAGAACTCGATGGTGAGAAATATCTTATGATGCGTCAAAGCGACGTTCTCGCTGTTGTAGAAGAATAATAAATAAGTGAAGAGTGAAGAACGAAGAGTGAAGAATTAAATACTTTACTTTTTACTTCAATACTATTCATTAAAACATTCAACAATTAAAAACTAAAAGAAATGGCTAAAGATATTAAATTTGATGTAGACGCTCGCGAATTGCTTAAGAAGGGCGTAGATCAGTTGGCTAACGCTGTAAAGGTGACACTTGGTCCTAAAGGTCGCAATGTTGTTATCGAAAAGAAGTTTGGTGCTCCTCAGATTACTAAGGACGGTGTAACCGTTGCTAAGGAAGTGGAGCTCGAAGATAAATTTGAGAATACTGGTGCACAGCTCGTTAAGAGTGTAGCAAGCAAGACTGGCGACGATGCTGGTGATGGTACAACCACAGCAACTATTCTTACTCAGGCTATCGTTAACGAGGGCTTGAAGAATGTTACCGCTGGTGCTAATCCTATGGATTTGAAGCGTGGTATCGATAAGGCTGTTGCTAAGGTAGTAGACTTCATCAAGGAGAATGCTGAGGTTGTTGGCGACAACTACGATAAGATTGAGCAGGTTGCAACAGTTTCTGCTAACAACGATCCTGAAATCGGTAAGCTTCTTGCTGATGCTATGCGCAAGGTTTCTAAGGATGGTGTTATCACTATCGAGGAAAGCAAGACTCGCGATACCAACATCGGTGTTGTTGAGGGTATGCAGTTTGATCGTGGTTACCTCTCAGGCTATTTCGTAACAGATGCCGAGAAGATGGAGTGTGTAATGGAGAATCCATACATCCTCATCTATGATAAGAAGATTAGCAACCTCAAAGATTTCTTGCCTATCCTTCAGCCTGCAGCAGAGAGCGGACGTCCATTGCTCGTTATCGCTGAGGATGTAGACTCTGAGGCTCTTACCACATTGGTTGTAAACCGTTTGCGTGGTGGTTTGAAGATTTGTGCTGTTAAGGCACCTGGCTTCGGCGACCGTCGTAAGGCTATGCTCGAAGATATCGCAGTTCTTACAGGTGGCGTAGTTATCAGCGAGGATAAGGGCTTGAAGCTTGAGCAGGCTACTCTCGATATGTGTGGTTCTGCTAAGAAGGTAACAGTTTCTAAGGACAATACCACTATCGTAGATGGTGCTGGTCAGAAGGAACTTATCGCAGACCGCGTTGCTCAGATCAAGAACGAGATTGCAAACACAAAGAGCTCTTACGACAAGGAGAAACTCCAGGAGCGTTTGGCTAAGCTCGCAGGTGGTGTAGCAGTTCTCTACGTTGGTGCTAACAGCGAGGTTGAGATGAAGGAGAAGAAGGATCGTGTTGACGATGCTCTTTGCGCTACTCGTGCTGCTATGGAGGAAGGTGTTGTTGCCGGTGGTGGTACAACATACATCCGCGCCTTGAACGTATTGAAAGAGTTGAAGGGCGAGAATGCTGACGAGCAGACAGGTATCAACATCGTTGAGCGTGCTATCGAGGCTCCTCTTCGTCAGATTGTTGCCAATGCAGGTGGCGAAGGCTCAGTAGTAGTAAACAAGGTTCGTGAGGGCGAAGGTGACTTCGGTTACAATGCTCGTAAGGATGTTTACGAAGATTTGCGTAAGGCAGGTATCATCGACCCAGCAAAGGTTGCTCGTGTAGCTCTTGAGAATGCTGCTTCTATCGCAGGTTTGTTCCTCACCACAGAGTGCCTTATCTGCGACAAGCCAGAGGATAAGCCAGTAGCTCCAATGGGTCAGCCAGGTATGGGTGGCATGATGTAATGAGGTAAAATAAGTATACGATTGTAAACTTCAGATAACAAAAGGAGATAGTCTTGCAAGAGATTATCTCCTTTTTAAATAATTTTAATCGTAAGATATATAAATTAATATACAAATATTTGGTAGTTAAGAATAAAGGTGCTATCTTTGCAGCAAGAAAAGGATAATATCGCTTCTCTGAAAAGAGATTAGATAACGAAATTTGATTTGTTTTAGTAGATTAGTTTTTAAGTAGTTTGTTTTTTTGAAAATCGGTTGTCGTGAGACATCCGATTTTTTTTGTATCAAAATAAATGCTTTTATTTTGTATTGTCTTCAAGTTATATTACCTTTGCATAGTAGTATATTTGCAATATCGCAGAATAATATAAAGCATCATGCAAAAGCTTATACAATTATATAAGGAATGGAAAGGCGCTGAGCCTACCAGTATAGAGAAGCTTCCGATGGCAGGAAGCAACAGACAGTATTATCGTTTGTTCGATGAAAATGGTGAGAGCATAGTGGGCGTCGTTGGTACAAGTCGCGACGAGAACCATGCTTTCATCTATATGTGTCGTCATTTCACAGAATGCAAATTGCCTGTGCCAACATTGCTCAAAGTTAGCGATGATGAACTTTGCTATTTGCAGACCGACCTTGGTCATACATCACTCTTCGATGCTATAAGTGGTGGACGCGAGGCTGGCGGACGATATAACAAACACGAGAAGAAGCTATTGATAAATACCATTCGTGAGTTGCCTCGTATACAAATAGAAGGTGCACGCGGCATGGATTGGAGTAACTGTTATCCGCAGCCAGAGTTCGATCAAGATAGCGTGTTGTTTGACCTCAACTATTTCAAGTATTGCTTCTTGAAGGCTACAGGTCTTGATTTCCATGAGTTAAAGCTTGAAGCCAACTTCCGACTCTTTGCCAAAGACCTTACAGCAGAGAATGATGATAGCTTCCTGTATCGCGACTTCCAAGCTCGCAACGTGATGCTTGATGCTAATGGTAAACCATATTTTATTGATTTCCAAGGTGGTCGCAAGGGTCCTTATTATTACGACCTTGCTTCGTTCCTATGGCAAGCATCGGCAAAATATCCTTATAAGCTTCGCCGTGAACTCGTTTGGGAATACTACAACTCGCTGAAGAATTATATCGAGGTACCTTCGGTAAGACATTTCGTTGAGCGATTGTCGTTATTCGTATTGTTCCGCACCCTGCAGGTGCTTGGTGCTTACGGATTCCGGGGATATTTTGAGCGCAAGAAGCATTTCATAGATAGCATTCCGCCAGCTATGGACAACCTTCGCGACTTAATAGCGATGGGAGAGTCGGTATTCCCTTATCCATATATGATGGATATGCTCAAACGACTCACCGAGCTACCACAGTTTGCCCATATTCAGCAGTCGGCAACAAGCAGAGCCGACGGATATAAGACAACAGATAGCAATGTATACAAGGCAAATCCTTTGGATGGTCCTGCTACATTCTCTAAATATGATGGTAAGGGCCCGTTGGTGGTGAGAGTGTTTAGTTTCTCATTTAGAAAAGGTATTCCTGAGGATGAGAGTGGCAATGGAGGAGGCTATGTATTCGACTGCCGTAGCACTCATAATCCAGGACGCTATGAACCATATAAGAAACTGACTGGTTTGGACGAGCCTGTTATCCGTTTTCTTGAAGATGATGGCGAGATATTGACATTCCTTGATAGCGTATACAAGCTTGCTGATGCCCACGTGAGGAGATATATCCAGCGCGGTTTCACATCGTTGATGTTCTCGTTTGGATGTACTGGTGGCCAGCATCGTAGCGTGTATTCTGCCCAACATCTGGCGGAGCATCTTCATGAAAAATTTGGTATAGAAGTTAGAATATGCCATCGTGAGCAGAATATCCAGCAAGTGCTGGAAGCTGAGTAATATGTGGTAATATATGAAATGGAATAACAAAACTTCGTATTTGTTTTGTTATTCCATTCTTTTGCACTAACTTTATATAAGTTAGGCTGCACTCAGGAATAATCAAAACAAAACTTCGTAATTGTTTTGTTATTCCATTCTTTTGCACTAACTTTGCAGCATGATGCAAGCAATGATTTTTGCCGCAGGGCTCGGTACACGTCTTAAACCTCTTACAGATACTATGCCAAAGGCTTTGGTAAGGGTAGGGGGTGAGCCGCTTTTGAAACATGTAATACTTAACTTGAAATCGGCTGGATTTACCAATATTGTGGTAAATGTGCATCATTTTGCCTCGCAGATTGTGGATTATCTTAAAGCTAACGACAACTTTGGTTTGGATATTCATATCAGCGACGAAACAGCTATGCTACTTGATACAGGTGGTGGCATACGCAAAGCTTCACATTTCTTTTCTCCTGAAGCTCCTATTCTTATTCACAACGTTGACATATTGAGCAACGTAGACCTCCGTGATTTCTATCTTTCTAATGCCGATAACGATGCGACATTGCTCGTTAGCGAAAGAAAGACAAAACGCTATCTGCTATTTGATGATGATATGAGAATGAACGGTTGGACGAATATCGAAACCAAGGAGGTGAAGGGCGAAAAGGCAATAGCTAATGGTGCTGATGCTTATAGCAAACTTGCATTTGCCGGTATACATATTATTTCCCCACGCCTATTCCCGATGATGGCATCATATCCTGAGAAATTCGGTATCATGGACTTCTATATTCGTGAATGTGGCAAAGCAAATATTATAGGGCATAAAGCCGAAGACCTAAGACTGATGGACGTAGGCAAGGCTGAAACTATTTGCGAAGCCGAAGAATTCTTGAAGGAGCTATATAAATAAGGTGTAAAGCTACGACAACAAAGCAAATTAGAATTAATAGACAATCAATATATATAATAATAGAACATGCAACAGAAAATTATCATTCTCGATTTCGGTTCACAGACTACACAGCTCATCGGACGCCGTGTACGTGAACTCGATACCTTCTGCGAGATACTTCCTTACAACAAGTATCCCGAAGATGACAGCGACGTGATAGGTGTTATTCTTAGCGGTTCGCCATATTCAGTTCACGACCCAGAGGCTTTCAAGGTAGACCTCTCTCGTTTTATGGGTCGCTTGCCTGTTCTTGGCATCTGCTATGGTGCACAGTTTATCTCTCATTCTCTTGGTGGAAAGGTTGAGAAGGCAGACTCTCGCGAGTATGGTCGTGCTCATCTTCAGACTGTAGACAAGACAAATCCTCTCTTCCTTGGTTTTGATGACAATTCTCAGGTTTGGATGAGTCATGGTGATACCATCACCGCTATCCCAGAGGGATTCAAGTGTATTGCTTCTACTGCCGATGTGAAATATGCCAGCTATACCAATGGCAAGGATGTATGGGCAGTACAGTTCCACCCAGAGGTGTTCCACACAGTACAGGGCACACAGCTGTTGAAGAACTTCGTTGTAGGCATCTGTGGTTCTGAGCAGAGCTGGAGCGCAGACTCTTTCGTTGACACAACAGTAGCAGAACTTAAGGCTCAGCTTGGCGATGACAAGGTTATTCTCGGTCTTTCTGGTGGTGTAGACTCATCAGTAGCAGCAGTATTGCTTCATCGTGCAATTGGCAAGAACCTTACCTGTATCTTTGTTGACCATGGCATGTTGCGCAAGAACGAGTTCCGTGATGTTATGCACGACTATGAGTGCTTGGGCTTGAATGTTATTGGTGTAGATGCAAGCGAGAAGTTCTTTGCTGACCTTGCTGGTGTTACAGATCCTGAGCAGAAGCGTAAGATTATCGGTCGCGACTTCGTAGAGGTTTTCAATGCTGAGGCTAAGAAGATTGAAGGTGCTAAGTGGCTTGCACAGGGCACTATCTATCCTGATCGTATCGAGAGCTTGAATATCACAGGAAAAGTTATCAAGAGCCATCATAATGTGGGTGGTCTTCCTAAGGAGATGCACCTTCAGCTTTGTGAGCCATTGAAATGGTTGTTCAAGGATGAGGTTCGTCGCGTAGGTCGCTCTTTGGGTATGCCTGAGCATCTCATCACTCGTCATCCTTTCCCTGGTCCTGGTCTTGCAGTTCGTATTCTTGGCGATATCACTCCTGATAAGGTTCGCATTCTTCAGGATGCTGACGATATCTATATCCGCGGATTGCGCAACTATAAGGTTAAGCTCTCTGGCGAAGAGGCTCGTTTGGTTCTTGCTGCTGGCGTTCCTGCCAACATGCAGAATGGCGAGATAGAGGTTTCGCTCTACGACCAGATTTGGCAGGCTGGTACAGTATTGCTCTCTACAGTTCGTAGCGTAGGTGTTATGGGCGATGAGCGTACATACGAACATCCAGTTGCTTTGCGTGCTGTTACATCTACCGATGCTATGACAGCTGACTGGGCACATCTTCCATACGATTTCATGGCTAAGGTTAGCAACGAGATTATCAACAAGGTGCGTGGCGTAAACCGCGTATGCTATGATATCTCTTCAAAGCCACCTTCAACAATAGAGTGGGAGTAGGAAAGTGAAGAACGAAGAGTGAAGAGTGAAGAATTCTATACTCTTCCTACATAATATAAATGAGGCAGATAATCCGTGTGGGTTATCTGCCTTGTTGTTTTAATAGTTATAACGCCATCTTCTTTACCTTTCGCCAATGAACGGCATAGAGGATGAGCATCAATGCTCCTGTGATAGCCCATGATATAGGGTAGACCATCATAAGGTGGAAGAAGTCGTTGTATTGTGGTAATATCATGAATACCCATACCATACGAAGCAGACATGTGCCGACGATGGTGATGATAGTAGGCTCTACCGACCTGCCCATACCTCGCATGGCAGAACCAGAAATCTCGTAGGTGGCAGCAATAAACTGGAAGGCAAGAGCCGTGTGCATTCTTATGTTGCCGTAGTCGATAACCGTAGGGTCGGTAGAGAAAAGACTAAGCACATAGTGGTACTGCCATGTGAACGACCAGTTTGCCAAAGCACAAGTCAATGCTGCTAATCCTAAGCAAATCCAGAATACACGGTTTACGCGGTCTAACTTTCCTGCACCATAGTTCTGACCTATAAACGAGATTGCGGCACCATTGAATGCAGCAATAATGAAATAGCAATAGTATTCGAAGTTTACTGCTGCTGCCGAACCAGCTATAGCTCCATAGCCATAGCCGTTGATGGCTGTCTGCACAACAACATTCGACAACGAGAATACCATACCCTGGACTCCTGCCGGTACGCCAATCTGCAACATGCGCTTCAACTCTCGCCATTCTATATGTAGACGCTTAAGTTGATAAGGTTCCTTTTCGTGCAACAACATGTATACTATCAAGCCTGCACTCACCGCATTAGCTATCGAAGTAGCTATAGCCACGCCAGCCACACTCATATTGAAGACGATGACGAGGACAAGGTTGAGGATGGTATTCACGATTCCTGCCACCACCAATATATATAATGGTCGGCGTGTGTCGCCCATACTTCTGAATATGGCAGAGCCGAAATTGAATATCATGAAGAATGGTATGCCCAAGAAATATATGCGCAGATATGTGACTGCCATATCAAGAACGTCGGGTGGGGTGTCCATCAATTCAAGGATAGGACGAGCCACACATATTCCTAATACCATAAGAAACAGTCCACTCGCCACAGCCACCATGCCTACGGTGCTCACAGCATCTTGAATACTCTTCTTGTCATTTTGTCCTATATGGTTGGATATTATCACGTTGGCACCCATCGATATGCCCACAAAGAGGTTGATGAGAAGATTTATCACAGGCGTGTTACTGCCCACAGCAGCCAAAGCCTGGCTACTTGCAAATCTTCCCACTACCGCCACGTCGATAGAATTGAACAACTGCTGCAACAAGCTGCTTGCTGCCAAAGGTAGCGCAAGCATGACAATCTTCTTGAGCAGCGGCCCATTGAGCATGTCAATTTGGTATCTTGAATTGGTTGCCATATCCGAGAGTGTTATCCTTTTTTATTATTCCTCGCAAATAGCGAAAACTGTTTATCTTATGAAGTTGGTCTTTACTGCAGCCTCATGCTCTGGGAGCTCTATGCCAGCATTCTTGCCAGCTTCGATACATTTCAGCATCCATGCCATGTTGCGACCCAACTGGCGCATAATCTGCATACCCTCAAGGTCTTGCTTCACTTCCTCAGGCTTGTTGCCATGCACTTGGTTCCAATATTGTGATGATACCACAGGCATATTAGAGATTGTGAAATAGCGGTTGATATCCTCGAAAGCTCCTTGAGCGCCACCACGACGGCAGCTAACAACTACTGCTGCAGGCTTATTGAAGAACAAAGCTTGCTTAGAGCAGAATGCACGGTCCATGAATGGCTTGATGAAGCCTGAAGGACCGGCAAAGTGGACAGGTGTGCCAAATACGAAACCATCTACTTCGCCCACCTTGTCAAGAAAGGCATTCACGGTATCGTCGTTATACCAGCAACGCTTTGTTGCGCTACATTTGCCGCAACCTATGCATCCCATTATTGCTTTGTTGCCACACCAAAACTCCTCAGTCTCGATGCCGAGGCGTTCTAATTCGCTTGCTACTTCTCTAAGAGCTGTGTGAGTGCAGCCATCCTTGTGCTGACTGCCATTTACCAATAATACTTTCATTGTTTTATTCTTTTTAAATCCTTTCAATAATGCCGTTATAGCATTTTTATTCTATCTATGGTTTCCTGATATTCTCTCATTATGTGCGACATGCAGTCTGCCACACTATCTATCGACGATATGCTTGATGCAATCTGACCAATCTCTATCTCGCCATTCTCAATGTCGCCCTCGAAGATGCCACGCTTGGTAGCTTTCTCGCCGAGCAATGCTCGCAACTCGTCGGCAGAAGCACCATTAGCTTCAGCTTCGGCAATGCGATTGAATAGTTGATTGCGAAGCAGACGCGAAGGAGCAATCTTCTTCAAACATAGCATGGTGTCGCCTTCGTTGGCAGAGATACAAGCCAATTTGAAAGCTTCCGAAGCGCTACTCTCTTTGGTTAGAGCAAAGGCTGTACCTATCTGCACACCCTCAGCACCAAGAGCCATTGCTGCTACCATAGCCTGACCTGAAGCAATACCGCCAGCAGCAATAAGGGGTAGGGTAGTGGCTTTGCGAACCTGAGGAATAAGAGTCATCGTAGTAGATTCCTCTCTACCATTATGTCCGCCAGCTTCGAAACCTTCGGCAACGATAGCATCTACGCCAGCCTCTTCGCATTTCTTGGCAAACTTGCTGCTCGACACTACATGTGCAACCAATATGCCATGCTCATGAAACCATTGAGTGTATTTCTTCGGACTACCAGCAGAAGTGAAGACTATCTTAACGCCTTCTTCAACGATGATATCCAATAAATTTTCCATATCAGGATACATCAACGGTATGTTAACACCCCAAGGCTTAGATGTTGCAGCCTTAGTCTTGCGGATATGTTCGCGCAGAGTGTCGGGATGCATAGAGCCTGCACCCAAGAGTCCTAAGCCTCCAGCATTGCTTACCGCAGCAGCCAGTCGCCAACCGCTACACCAAACCATTCCTCCTGCCACTATCGGAAGTTCTATTCCGAAGAGCTTGCATATTCTGTTGTCGTTCATGATTAATGATATTGTGATTCTAAGATGTTGCTCATTATTATAATGTTGCTTTGCAAAAGTAGACAAAAATGTTGAGCCAAACAAATAATGTCGTTATAATGACAGCTTTTGCTGCCATATACTTGTGGATGTCGATATAAAAAGCTACTTTTGCATTATATAAAACCAACATCACATGATAAACAACGATACTGCCAACTTGCTGCGTGAGTTGGCTGAAAAATATGAAACACCCGACTTTATCAATGGCGACCCTTCATGGTTTATGCACCAAGTGGCGGGACGCGAAAACCAAGAAGCAACAGCCTTTGTGGCTTCGTGCCTAAGCTATGGTTCGCGCAAGCAGTTTCTGCCAAAGATACAGCAGTTGCTCGACTTTGCCAAAGGCAATATCTATGAATGGATAAAGACAGGCGAATATGCATGCAATATTCCGCCCACCAAAGACTGCTTCTATCGCCTTTATGACTATGAGAAGATGAACGCTTTCTTTGGTATACTTCGCCACCTTATTATATTATATGGTTCGTTGGGCGAGTTTGCTCATGCAGCATCATCTAATCAATCGTCGGCAGATACTGATGTGGTGAAGGTTCTTGATGCTTTCGGTCGTTGGTTTGCCGATAGAGGAATGAAAGGCATAGTGCCGTTACCCAAATCGTCGTTGTGTAAACGTCCTGTGATGTTTATGCGATGGATGGTTCGTGATGCTTCGCCTGTAGACCTCGGCTTGTGGGCAGACTTTATCGACAAGCGCAATCTCTTTATCCCTATGGACACCCATGTGTTTCAGATGTCTACGCGCTTAGCTCTCCTGTCGCAGAAGACGGCTACATGGAAGTCGGTAGAATTGCTGCGCCAAATGATGCTCGAAGTATTCCCCGACGACCCTTCCAAAGGCGACTTCGCACTCTTTGGCTACGATGTTGATAAATAAAAAGCATTCGTTGATTATCTTATACCCAACTAAATAATTATAAAAGCCCTAATAGCAATGGCAAAAACATACACCACCTTCGGTTCCAACTCTTCCGACCTTCGTAGAGAAGAGTTGATACGCATGATAACCCACTCGGTAGAAAACCTCAGTTCGGCAGAGCTTGAGGCTCTATACTATGATATGCTGACGAAAGACTATATTAGATAGCTTTCTTCTATGAATAATCAAGGCTTTCAATGCGACTATCCTCATCGGCTTACGCGACTATTCGCATAAGCAAATACGAATAGTCGCATAAGCCGATGCGAGTAGTCGCATAATTAGATGTAAGTATAGGCATATAAAAAAGGTATACACCTTTAATATTAAAAGACGTATACCTTAGTTAGAAATGTGGAAGTTCTTATTATTGCTTGTTCTTTAGCAAATCGCGTATTTCCATCAATAGCTTCTCTTCTGCCGATGGCTCAGGCTTTGGAGCAGGCTTAGCAGCCTCTTCTTTCTGCTTGCGTGCCAGCTTATTGATAAACTTAACGAGCATGAAAACGCAGAATGCTATGATCACGAAGTCGAGCAGAGTTTGAATGAAATTACCATAGTTTATGGTGGCTGCAGCCATAGTCTCAACGCCAGGAATCTCTACTTGAGGCAAAGTGAACTTAAGGTCGGTGAAGTTTACACCACCAATAAGCCAACCAATAGGAGGCATGATAATGTCGTCGACGATTGACGATACAATCTTACCAAAAGCACCGCCGATGATAACACCGACAGCCATGTCTACTGCGTTGCCTTTAACGGCAAACGCCTTGAATTCATTTAGAAATTTTCCCATTAGTGTTTGTTTTTATGTTTCTGTTTGTAATATAGAGTTGTCAGTATGACTATTTAAGCACGGATGAATATCCGCATAACATTGGTCTTAATGATATTTTTATATTATTTAATACATCTTTTGGCTGCAAATATAGAAAATAATTCGTAACTTTGCGCTCGTAAATAAGAAAAAATGCTCAATAGTATTGCTTTTTGAATGTTTCAGTTCGATAGCAAACACTTAAAAGTTCATTTGGGTAAAAATTATTTCAACCATTAATTTAAATATTAAACAAAATGACAAAAGTTGCTATTAACGGCTTCGGCCGTATTGGTCGTCTGGCTTTCCGTCAGATGTTTGAGGCAGAGGGTTATGAGGTAGTTGCTATCAACGACCTTACATCTCCAAAAATGTTGGCTCACCTTCTTAAGTATGATACAGCACAGGGTGGCTTCGCTGGCAAGTACGGTGAGGGCAAGCACACTGTAGAGGCAACAGACAACTCTATCATCGTTGATGGTAAGGAAATCACTATCTACGCTAAGCCAAACGCAGCTGAGCTTCCTTGGGGTGAGCTTGGTGTTGACGTAGTACTTGAGTGCACAGGTTTCTATACATCTAAGGAGAAGGCTTCTGCACACCTCACAGCAGGTGCTAAGAAGGTAGTTATCTCAGCTCCAGCTGGTAACGATCTCCCTACTATCGTTTACAATACAAACCACAAGACTTTGACTCCAGCAGATACAGTTATCTCTGCAGCTTCTTGTACAACTAACTGCTTGGCTCCTATGGCTTACGCTTTGAACAAGTATGCTGCTATCCAGTCTGGTATCATGTCTACAATCCACGCTTACACAGGCGACCAGATGATTCTTGATGGTCCTCAGCGTAAGGGCGACCTCCGTCGTTCACGTGCAGGTGCTCAGAACATCGTTCCTAACTCAACAGGTGCTGCTAAGGCTATCGGTCTCGTAATTCCTGAGTTGAACGGTAAGTTGATCGGTTCTGCACAGCGCGTTCCAACTCCTACAGGTTCTACAACTATCCTCGTAGCTGTTGTTAAGGGTAAGGACGTAACTGTTGAGGGTATCAACGCTGCAATGAAGGCTGCTTCTAACGAGAGCTTCGGTTACAACGACGAGCAGATCGTTTCTTCTGATATCATCGGTATGCGTTTCGGTTCTCTCTTCGATGCTACTCAGACAATGGTTAGCAAGATCGACGACGACACATATCAGGTACAGGTAGTTTCTTGGTACGACAATGAGAACTCTTATACTTCTCAGATGGTTCGTACTATCAAGTACCTCGCAGAGTTGAAGTAATACCGCTAAAGCGATTACACAACAATAATATAGCCTAGCATTGCAAAATGCTAGGCTTTTTTTGCTTAAAAGAGGAGTATGAAGCTTCATTTCGTGGCTTCATACTCCTTTTTTTCTCTTTCTTGGTTATCTATATCGGAAAATTTTGTATCTTTGCCAACATGAAACAAAGGTTGATAACGATATTGGGTCCTACGGCAAGCGGAAAGACTACGCTTGCTGCTAATCTTGCTGCCGTGATGGGTGGCGAGATTATTAGTGCCGACTCTCGCCAGGTGTATCGCAATATGGATATTGGAACAGGTAAAGATCTTGCCGATTATGTTGTTGATGGCAAACAGATACCTTATCATATTATAGATATTGCTGATGCTGGCACCAAATACAACCTATTCCGTTATCAGCAAGATTTCAATGATGCATACGAAGACATCACTAAGCGTGGTGTGCAACCAATATTATGTGGCGGAACAGGCTTGTATATCGAGGCTGTTCTTAAGGGTTATGCTTTGTCGCCTGTGCCACAAAATCCACAACTTAGAGAAAGTCTTGAAGGGAAGTCGCTCGCTGAACTTACCGAAATGCTTAAGGCGCTTAAGCAGCAGACGGGAAGCAATATGCACAACCATTCGGATGTAGATACTGCTCAGCGTGCCATTAGAGCAATAGAGATAGAAACTTATAATCTTGAGAATAATCTCGGACAACGCGAGATGCCAGCTGTAGATTCCTTAGTGATAGGAGTAGATATCGACAGAGAGTTGCGACGACAGAAGATAACAAAACGTCTGCGTCAGCGCCTTGATGAAGGTATGGTCGATGAGATTCGCTCTATTCTTGATAGTGGAGTAGCTCCCGACGACCTTATCTATTATGGCTTGGAATATAAATATGTGACAGAATATGTTATAGGTAAGCTTACATTCGAAGAGATGTTCTCTAAACTCCAGATAGCTATTCATCAGTTTGCCAAGCGACAGATGACATGGTTTAGAGGTATGGAGCGTCGCGGAACAAAGATTCATTGGATAGACGCAACACTACCTATGGACGAGAAAGTGGACCTAATTTTGAAACTCAATCAACAATACACACAAGTATGATGACAAATCAAGCAAATGGCAAATGGGGTATCGTTTACTGCCCTAAGGTGGGAGTGATGATGCCGTCGGCCAAAAGATGGGCTAAGATAGAACAATGCCTTAAGGAACAGCAAGTGGACTACGACTATGTGCAGAGCGAAAACACGGGTAGCGTAGAAAGATTGGTGAAGATGTATATCAATAATGGATATAAGACTATCGTCATCATAGGTGGCGACTCTGCCTTGAATGATGCTGTAAACTGCTTGATGCAGACAGAAAAGGAAACTCGCGACCAGATAGCATTAGGCGTTATTCCTAATGGTATGATGAACGATTTTGCTCACTTCTGGGAATATAAAGAAGATGATTATGCTAAGATTATCGGGTGGATAAAGGAACGCAGAATCAGAAAGATTGACCTTGGATGCATTCGCTATACGAATAAGCACGATGAGCCTTGTCATCGCTATTTCCTCAATTGTGTGAATGTTGGTCTTATCGCTGCCATTATGAACCTTAGACGCAAGACGCACCACTTGTTTGGCTCGCGTACGCTGTCGTTTGTGTCTTCATTCCTATTGTTGTTGTTCCAACGTATGGACTACAAAATGTCTATTCGCTTGAATACCGATAAGATAAAGCGTAAGGTGATGACCGTGTGTGTAGGCAACTGTCAGGGATACGGTCAAACTCCTAATGCCGTGCCTTACAATGGTTTACTTGATGTCTCTGTGGTTTATCACCCAGAGATGACTCAGCTGTTTGAAGGCATCTACATGTTTGTTCGTGGTAAATTCCTCAATCATAAGAGTGTGCATCCTTATCGCACACAGGAAATTGTGTTTGAAAACACACAGAATGCCATGGTGGGTATCGATGGCAGACTTATGAATACTCCTAAAGGTATGTTTAGCATATCTGTAGAGCAAGAAGTGCTCAACTTTATCATTCCTGGCTGGAAAGGGTATTAAGTGAAGAGGGAAGAGACTCTTCACTTAATTATCGTTATTTTTACAAATTGTTGGGAAATAGTTTGTGTGGTTGAGTTTTTTTGTTTACCTTTGAACCAAATAAAGCCTATGGTGGATAATCGCAAGATTTAAGCCATGACCTTGAAACGATAAATCAATAATTATATAACTAACCTTAATAGAACTATGAGTTATCTTAGATTTGAAAAAGCTCTAATGACTAACTTGCAGGACTCGCTACCGAAGGAATTGTTGCGTACAAATCGTTCGGGAGCCTATTCTTGTTCTACTATCGTAGATTGCAACACCAGAAAGTATCATGGTTTGCTCGTTGTTCCAGTTCCTGAAATCGACGACGATAATCATGTTCTGCTTTCATCTCTTGATGTTACAGTCGTACAGCATGGAGCAGAATTTAATCTTGGCTTGCATAAGTATCAGGGCAACAACTTTAGTCCTATGGGACATAAGTACATTCGCGAGTTCGATTGCGACAAAGTCCCTACAACCATCTATCGTGTCGGTGGTGTGTTGCTTAAGAAAGAGGTGGTCTTCCAACATTACGAAGATCGTATTCTTATTCGCTACACCCTCGTTGATGCCCATTCGGCAACAACACTCCGTTTCCGTCCTTTCCTCGCTTTCAGAAGCGTAAGGCAATTCACTCATGAAAATACTGTTGCCTCTCGTGACTTCTATCCTGTAGACAATGGTATTAAAACTTGCATGTACGAGGGCTATCCTGATTTGTATATGCAGTTCAGCAAGAAAAACGAATTCATATTCCATCCTGATTGGTATCGTGGCGTAGAATATCCAAAGGAGCAGGAACGGGGTTATGCTTCTACTGAGGATCTTTATGTTCCAGGATATTTCGAGATGCCTATCAAGAAGGGTGAGAGCATAGTATTCTCAGCTGCTATTTCTTCTATCAAACCTTCTTCATTAAAGAAACTCTTCGACGAAGAGGTGGCAGAACGTAATCCTCGCGACAACTTCTTCCATTGCTTGGTAAATGCTGCACACCAGTTCCATATCCGTAAGAATAACGACGATCGCTATCTCCTTGCTGGCTATCCTTGGTTCAAATGTCGTGCGCGTGATACCTTTATCTCGCTTCCTGGTCTTACACTCTCTATCGAGGAACAAGACTATTTCGAGCTTGTGATGAAGACTGCTGAACGTGGAATTCGCGAGTTTATGGCTGGTAAGCCTCTCACAGGCATGATAACAGAAATCGAACAGCCAGATGTATTGCTTTGGGCAATATGGGCTATCCAGCAATATGCCAAGGAGGCTTCGTTAGAGAAATGTAACGAGATGTATGGCAAACTTGTTGCCGACATCGTGAAGTTTATCGAAGCTAACAAGCATAACAATCTCGAACTAAGAGAAAATGGACTCCTATATTCTGAGGGCAAGAAGAATGCCGTTACATGGATGAACTCTACTGCTAATGGGCGTCCTGTTGTTCCTCGTACTGGATATATCGTTGAGTTCAACGCTTTGTGGTATAATGCCTTGTGCTTCGCTGCTTCGTTGGAAGAACTTTCTGGCAATAATGCACAGGTAGACCATCTGAATAAGTTGGCTGAGAAGGTGAAGGCTTCATTCGTTGCGGTATTCCTCAATGAGCATGGATATTTGTTCGACTATGTAGACGATAAGGATCCTCGCGACTGGAGTGTTCGTCCTAATATGATATTTGCAGCAGCCTTTGATTATTCTCCTTTGGATCAGGCTCAGAAGAAGGGTGTAGTAGACATCTGTACTCGTGAGTTGCTGACTCCTAAGGGCTTGCGTTCTCTCTCTCCAAAGAGTGGTGGCTACAATCCTATGTATGTAGGTCCACAGACACAGCGCGACTATGCTTACCATCAGGGTACAGCTTGGCCATGGCTTGGTGGATTCTATATGGAAGCATCGCTAAAACTCTATAAGCGCACACGCTTGAGTTTTATCGAGCGTCAGCTGGTGGGCTATGAAGATGAGATGTCTTATCATTGCCTCGGCACTATTCCTGAGCTCTTCGATGGCAACCCTCCATTCCATGGTCGTGGTGGCATTTCATTTGCTATGAATGTAGGCGAGGTGTTGAGAACACTCGAATTGTTGGAGAAATACAAATATTAATAATAGGGAGGACGACAAATGAAAGTTTTAATGTTTGGATGGGAGTATCCTCCCCATGTATATGGCGGTCTTGCTACTGCCAACTTCGGTATTGCCGAAGGTTTGCATGCACAACCCGATATGGACATCACCCTTTGCTTGCCTAAGCCTTGGGGCGATGAGGATAGAACTTTTGCCAAGATTATTGGCATGAACTGTGTGCCTATCGCTTATCGTGATGTCAACTACGACTATGTTAAAGAACGCATATCTCATATCATGGAACCAGAACTTTATTATAAGTTCCGCGACCATATCTATGCCGACTTTAATTATATGAATGTCAACGACCTTGGATGTATGGAGTTTGCTGGTGGTTATCCTTCAAATCTTCATGAAGAGATTAACAACTACTCTATCATCGCAGGTGTTGTTGCACGTAGCATGGACTTCGATATCATCCATGCTCATGACTGGCTAACTTTCCCTGCTGGTATTCATGCTAAGCAGGTTAGTGGTAAGCCTCTCTGCATTCATGTTCATGCTACAGACTTCGACCGTAGCCGCGGTAAGGTCAACCCTACCGTTTACAGCATCGAGAAGAATGGTATGGACAATGCAGACTGTATCATGTGTGTGTCTGAGCTCACTCGCCAGACTGTTATCAATCAGTATCATCAGGATCCTCGCAAGTGCTTTACAGTTCATAATGCTGTTTATCCACTTCGTCAGGAGCTTCAGGATATTCCTCGTCCTGACCATACCGGCAAAGAAAAGGTCGTTACCTTCCTTGGTCGTCTCACTATGCAAAAGGGACCGGAATACTTCGTTGAGGCTGCCAATATGGTATTGCATCGCACACGCAATGTGCGTTTCTGTATGGCAGGTTCGGGCGATATGATGGATCAGATGATTTATCTTGCTGCTGAGCGTGGTATCGCTGACAGATTCCATTTTCCAGGCTTTATGCGTGGAAAGCAGGTATATGAATGCTTGAAGAATTCCGACGTTTATGTGATGCCTTCTGTGAGCGAACCTTTCGGTATCTCACCTCTTGAGGCTATGCAATGCGGTACTCCTTCAATCATCTCTAAGCAGAGTGGTTGTGCGGAAATCCTCACTAACTGTATAAAGGTAGACTATTGGGATATTCATGCCCTCGCTGATGCCATATATTCTATCTGCCACAACGAGAGTCTCTTCACTTATCTTAAGGAAGAAGGCAAGCGTGAGGTAGACCAGATAACATGGGAAAAGGTTGGCGCATGGATTAAGGAACTCTACATGCGTACACTTGGCTGGAAATAATACTTAAAATTTAAAGACTACAGACATGAAAACAATATGTTTATATTTTGAGATACATCAGATAATTCATCTCAAACGCTACCGCTTCTTCGATATCGGTACCGACCATTATTATTACGATGACTACGAGAATGAGCGTAGCATTGCCGACATAGCAGAGCGCTCTTACATGCCTGCTCTCAACACCTTGCTCGATATGATCAAGGAGAATGGTGACTATTTCAAGGTTGCTTTCTCTATCTCAGGTGTTGGTATGGAACAGCTTGAGCTACATGCTCCTCAGGTTATTGAGAAACTTCAGGAACTTAACGCTACAGGTTGTGTAGAATTCCTCGCAGAACCTTATTCTCACGGACTTTCTTCTTTGAAAAATGAAGAATCGTTTGTTGCTGATGTAAAGAAGCAATGTGTTAAGATGAAGGAATACTTTGGTAAGTCGCCAAAGGTATTGCGCAACTCTTCACTTATCTATAGCGACGATATTGGTATGCAGGCTGCGCAGATGGGCTTCGTAGGTATGCTTACCGAAGGCGCTAAGCATGTGTTGGGATGGAAGTCTCCTCACTATGTATACAATTGTGCGTTGGCTCCACAGCTCAAGTTGTTGCTTCGCGATGTAAACCTCAGCGATGATATCTCATTGCGCTTCAATAATACTGATTGGCCTGGCTATCCTTTATTTGCCGACAACTATATCAATAATATAGTAGCTCTACCAGCAGAGGAGCAGAATATCAATATCTTCATGGAGCTTTCAGCTATTGGTATTGCTCAGCCATTGTCGAGCAACATTCTCGACTTCATTCGTGCGTTGCCAGCATGTGCTAAGAATCAGGGCATTGGCTTTGCTACTCCAAGCGAGATTTTTGCTAACACCAATAGTGTAGGCACTCTCGATGTTCCTGACACATTGTCATGGGTAGACGAAGAGCGCGATGTTAGCTGCTGGCTTGGCAATGCTCTTCAGCGTGAGGCTTTCGAAAAGCTATATAGTGTAGCTGATCGTGTGCGCATTGCTAACGACCCTCGTATCAATCAGGATTGGGACTATCTGCAGGCAAGCAACAACTTCCGCTTTATGACCACCAAGCCTTCTAACGTAGGTCTTGATCGTGGTATCTATAGCAGTCCATTCGATGCTTTCACTAACTATATGAACATCCTTGGCGACTTCATCACACGTGTAAACAACCTCTATCCTGAGGAGATTGATAATGAGCAGCTCGAATCATTGCTCACTACTATCAAGAACCAGGGCGACGAGATTGAGATGAAGAGTAAGGAGATTACTCGTCTTCAGGCTAAGATAGAAAAGCTTGAAACTGAAGAGGCTAAGCTCCGTGCTAAATATGGTGAAACTCCTAAGGCTACTGCAAAGAAGCCTGCTGCAAAGAAAACAGCTGCTAAGAAGGAAACAACAGCTAAGAAGACAACAGCAGCAAAAAAGAATACTGCAGAATAATTTAACGATGTTAAATCAAATTCCATAATCATTTAAGAGGGTGCTTAAAGATGAGTTTTCTTTAGGCGCCCTTTAATGATTTAAAATTAATACTCCACGCCATAATAATTTGATGAATTACAAACGAGTCATATACATATTATTAATAGGAACGATTACGCTTTTAGCTTCTTGTTCTGATAATCGCCATGATGATAATTCGTGGTTTAAACCTATCGATGATTTTGTGGCAGAACATCAGCAACTTATGCAGAGCCATCCTGATTCGATGATGACGCTCGTTAGAAGATTGCAATGCACAGAACGTCCTGAACTATCAGAGCAATGGAAGCGACTTATCATAGCGAAATGCTATTTCTTAAAAGGTGCCGATGCAGAATGTCAGAATCTTATCGATTCTGTAAATGACTTTTGCCGTCAGCATCCTAACTCACAATACTCATACAAGATACAATCCTATGCCGACAACCTTCAGGGTGTGTTGCTTCAGGCTATAGGTCAGCGCGATTCTGCTTTGACTTATTATGTCAAGGCATATAATGCAATTATGAATCTCCCCAATCATGATGAGGCTATCGATATATGTATCAATGCTGCCGATGCTTCACGCCAGTTGGGTAAGCTTGCTAATGCTTCATCATGGTATCGTAGAGCTAACTTCCTTGCAGACTCTCTGCATATTGATGTAGCACAAAACTGTATATTAGCAGGTTTAGGACAGGTATATAACGATCTGCAAAACTATCAGTTTGCTCATTACTATTTCCGTAAGGCTGAGCAACAGTATCCTCCTAAAACTCCTAAGGATATTCATTTCTTTTATAACAGCTGGGGTAATGTATATAGTAGCCAAGGCAAATCGGCTGAAGCTCTTAAATGTTTCTTGAAATGCCAAAAGGCTACTAATGCTATGGAGTCTCCATTTATGTCGTCTGTGGTTAATTCCAACCTTGGACAGACTTATATGGAACTTAACGAACTCGACTCAGCTCAAAAATATCTGTCATTGGCTTCAGCTTTTTTCCTCGCTAAGCCTGATATGAACAGCGATGTTCAATTCTTTGTAGATGGATTGAATGCTTCTTTGGCATTAAAGCAGGATAATCTTGCTAAAGCTACTAAGATATTGAGTAAGCCTTATGTGCTCGACCATATGCCACCCAACTATCTATACCTGCATCATAAAGGATTAGCCGATCTCTATGAGCGCAAGGGTGATTATGCAAAGGCTTTGGAATATCAGAAGTTGACAAATCAGTATGACGACTCTCTGCGTAATGCTATGATGATATCCAATGTTAGCGAAAACGAACTTCGCTTCAAGCAAGATACTGCCATTGTACGTAGAGATATGACGCTAAAGGCTACACAGTCGCAGGCTGAGTTTACCAGAGTTATCATGCTGTTGGTAATAACTTTGCTTATCGTTGGAGTTATCGCATTGGTAATATTCTATAGATATAAGTCTCTGCGCCATGAGCACCAACATCATCAGGAGATGAACAGAATGGTGGCACTGAAAATGGAGAATGTGCGAAACCGATTCTCCCCACATTTCGTTTTTAATGTGCTCAATGTCTTTATCTCGAATATTCCGAAGAATGTCAATGTTAGACCTCTGCGCTTGTTGATTCAGGTGCTACGTACCAACTTGCTTACATGCGATAAGATAGCAGCAAGTCTTGATGAGGAGTTGCAGATGGTGGTCAACTATGCCAGCCTCCGCCATGAGACTAATCCTTTCCTTCCTTTGCCTGTCTACGATATAGCCAAGGATGTTGACCTATCTTCGATGATACCATCTATGATAATCCAAATTCCGGTAGAGAATGCCTTGAAGCATGCTTTTGTGGGTATGGAAGAAACATCATTAAAGCCATCACTAACAGTTAAGATATGGATAGAAGATTATATGCTTCGCATTGATGTCATTGACAATGGATGTGGTGGAGTAGGGGCTGCAAATAGCAGAAAGAAGGTAAACTCTGCTGTTAGCACAGGTACAGGTCTAAGAATCCTTAATAGCACCATTGAGATGCTAAATGCAGCAAACAAGCGAAAGATATATTTCATCATGCATAGCAATAATAATGATACTGATGCTGAAAATGATGCTAACAGAGGTACTATTGTGAGCATTGGTGTGCCATGTGAATATAATTTCGATGTATTCCAATGATGCATATATATAATAAGGTAATATATATAATAAGGTACTGTATACAAAAAGGTGAAACGTTATGGATAATATGATAGATAATACAAACAAGATAAAAGTTGTGATTGTTGATGATGAGCCGCAGAGCATTCTTCGTCTGCAAACCGACTTAATGGAGCTTGGCGACTTTGATGTCATTGCTACGTCTTCATCATCAATGTCTGCCAAGACCTTGGTGATGGGAATGTTGCCCGATGTCTTGTTTCTTGATGTAGAGATGCCTGGACAAACAGGATTTGAAGTCTTGCAGTCTATACGCGAAGAGATGCCTACAGGCATGATAACCGTATTCTATAGTGCTTTCGACAAATATACTATCGATGCCTTGCGAGCTTCGGCTTTCGATTTCTTGTTGAAACCATATCAGCGAGAGGAGTTTGAACTTGTGGTAGATCGTATTCGCAATAAAATGAATAATATTGATGCCAACGATGCAGCTGATAATCAAGATAATAGTCAAATATCTCCTTTGGATGATATGTTAGGATTGGAAGGTCTAACAGGCTTAGCTTCTAAGCGTGCTGCTATACAAACAGTCTCAGGCTTGCTGATGGTGAAACCTGATGAGGTGTTTAGTTGCATCTACGATGAAGACACTCGTATATGGAACTTAAAGATGACCAATGGTACAGTGCATAAGCTTAAGAAACAGACCACTTCCAAGACTCTTCTTTCAATCTCGCCGTCTATGGCTCAAGTGCGCCAAGATTGCATCATCAATCTCGACTATCTTATAAGTATTGAGAATACTTCCTTACGTTGCGTCTTTGTTCCTCCTTTCGATAAAGAAGACATTGTTGTATCTCGTCGTTGTTATAAGGCTGTTAAGGAGCAATTGGAGATATTGTAAAGCGTGTAGAATAGATACCGTAGTCTAATGTTGTATATAAAAAATAACCAGTGGAGCAATCACTTGCGCCACTGGTTTTCTCGTTATGAGTATTAGTTCGAAATTACATATCTTACTACTTATTAAAAGGATTCGTTCTTATTCTCTTCACACTCTTTAACCATTGTTTTTATACACTATTTTAATTAATTTCAGTATCAGTAGAGTTGTATATTGTCAACTACAGTAGTCTTTTTCTTCCTACTTGTAGTATTCTTCTTCTGTTGCAAATTTAGGAAAAAAAACAATGTACAACAAGTGGCTTTTTCGATAATAGCCTCTTGTTGTACATTATTGGTGTTTATGCGGTCAATATTTGGTGTTAAGTGGTATCATTTTTATTTCTTAGCCTTTTGATACCACCTGTTTCATTATTTCTTCACAAATTTCTTCTTGTTAATCACGTATATTCCTTTCTTCAGTGTCTTAATGTCGTTGTCAGAAGCATTGGCTTTCACCATTGTTCCATTCATAGAATAAAGGTTACTGCTGTTATTATCATTGTTGCTGATATTATTGATACCTGATGGTTTCAAACCAGTAGCGTTGCATTGATCGTCTACGGTAGAAGCATACTTCTTTATCCATAGAGTATTGCTACTTGCCTTAATCTTCGAATTGTTCTTGAATACCAAGTTGTCTACGAAGCGAATATCTATACCCTTCTTTGCAGAGATCTGCACATTGTCGAGAGTGATATTCTTGATATGGCTTTCAGGTCTACCAATGAGGAAGATAGCATTACCTTCGCATACATCTGTGGTCTTCACATTCTGAAGATAAATGTTGTTGTATGTAGGAGTAGAAGAGTCTACGGCTCTTTGATTAGCCTCGTCAACAGCAGGGTCGCTATTATAGTTCTTATCGTAGAATAGGTCGATAGAGAATGGGTTTCTTACCTTTGTCATTGTGAAGTTGGTAAAGCGGAAGTCTTCTTCGCCACCACCACGTAGAGAGGTTATATTGCCTGATTTATCTTTGTTCACTCCGGTCTTTAAGCGGATGCCTGCTGTAGTACCGTTCATTGTGATATTGTCAAACCATACATGCTTTACATTGCTTGTAAAGCTGCCGATAGAAGCTCCATGTCCAGTACCGAAGTAGCAATCCCATACATGTATATATTGTCCGTCAGCATCTACAACCACGTTGTCGTCACCATTGCTGATGTTGCAGTTGTATATGTTTACGTATGGACCCCAAATAGAAACACCATCTGTATTATGTGACGCCTTACCCTTGCCAGCTTCTGATGCAGGCTCGCTAATCTTCACATCATGTATTGTTGCATGGCTTGCCTTACCACTATTACTGATAGTGATGTTTACACCTGGAGTATTCTGTAATTTGAAGTTGCGAAGCAAGAAGCGAGATCCTTGTTCAAGGCGAATCATTGAACCAGGATTGAAAGTTTCTTTCTGCTCTCTTGCCAGCCACCAACGAGCACCCTGTCCATCGATAATAGATGTCTCACCTTCACCTTCGATAATGATATCGCTTTGCTTTCTATTTTTGCAACCTATGAAGATTGTTTTGTTGTTAGGTGCTTTGCCATATTCTACAAGTTGCAAAGTTGCGCCAGCACATAGGTGGAGTACAGTCTTCGACTTGATGCTAAGAATCTCTGTCTTGCTTGTCATCTCTGCTGTTGTGCCGAAACGCCATGTTCCTGCAGGTACTACTACCATACCTCCAGTTGCAGGTACTGCATCGAGCGCCTTTTGTATAGCTTTGGTATTATCGTCAGCCGAAGTTGTTGCTCCATAGTCGACAATGTTGAATGTATTTTTCTCTGTAATCTCAGGTAGTTGAGGTAAGTCTACCTTCTTCCATCCTTCAGGAGTATTATTTGCCTTAAGTTCTTCTGAAATACCCTTGAAAGTCTGTGCCTGAATAAAGTTTGGCATAGCCAATAGAGCTATTAATACAAACGATTTGATAGTTGTTTTATTCATGTTTTAAGAGTTAATTGTTTATTTCTTGATTTAGAGCTTGTAAAGATACTACTTTTGTTTTAAATAGCAATGTTTCTCTCTAACTATTTATACGAAAACGATTTCATACATTATATGTTTATAGTGTATAATATTCTATTCTTTTGGAGAATTTTACATATTCTTTTCTTTATATTATAGCTAACTTTGTAGTCGATAAATTAAAATACCTATTAACAATTTAAACGATAATGAGAAAACTAATTTTGCTAATCAGTTTATGTATTGCTATTACATCGCAAGCACATACAACAAATGAACAACAACCAAAGTCTCAGACCCAAAGAACAATTAATGTCATTGGCGACTCATATGTAGCTAACCATAGAGCACCTAAAGAGCAAGCATGGCACTATAAAATGGCGCAAGCTATGGGAATGAAGTATAATAATTATGGGAAAAATGGTGCCTGCGTTGCTTTCGACAGAACTCATGAAACTAAGTTTAATGGTGGACCAGCACTTTATACCAAGGCTAAGTTCATGGATCCTTCTGCCGACTATGTTTTGATTATTGCCGGTCACAACGATGCTGCCAAGATTAACAACAATGAAGATTCTTTGCTTATGTTTCGTGATTCTCTTTCTTTGTTTATCCGTAATATCCATTCTCAATGTCCGAAGGCTAAGATAGGTTATGTCACACCATGGTATGTTGATCGCCCAGGTTTTGCAGGAGTATGCAAGGTTATTAAAGAGGTATGCGAAGAGAATAACATTCCTGTTTTGTACAATTATTCTCCCGATTGTATTATCAAAGTTCGTAATGCAGGCTTTCGTAAGAAATACTTCCAAGGCAATAATGATACAGCTCATTTGAACAATGCTGGTCATGATTTGTTTTTGCCTCTTGCCACAGAATGGTTCAATACTTATATGAAGTTTACCGATGGTGTTTTTATCACTCCCTTCTATCAAGGCAAGAAGGCGGCTATAAGCTTCACCTATGATGATGGACTCTTAGAGCATTACACTCTCGTAGCTCCTAATCTTGAAAAGCGTGGTTTCCGAGGTTCCTTTTGGATTATAGGTAATGTGGTTGGAGTAGAACATCATCGCTTGGGCGCACGTATGACATGGAAGCAAATAAAGAAGATGGAGAAGCGAGGCCACGATATGGGAAGCCATGGATGGAGTCATAAAAATTGTCGAAAAGTAGGATATGATGCTTTTATGCAGGATGTTCGTAGCAACGATTCTGCTTTTATTGCTAATCTCGGTCATAAGCCATTAACTTTTGCTTATCCATACAATTCAAAAACTTCCGAGGCTATTAAAGCGGTAGAAGAGGGTAGAATAGGCTCACGACTGTTTCAGGTTGGGCATGGTCAGCAGAACAATAAGTCTACTTTAGATAAGATGCAACGTTGGTTTGATGACATTGTAAAGCGAGGAGAGTGGGGTATAACAATGACTCATGCCATTACTGATGGATATGATAAATGGTATCATCCTGAGGAGTTATGGCAATTCTACGACTATGTCAAAGCACATTCTGATGATGTTTGGGTAGGAACGTTTGCCGAGGTTGAGGCTTATCAGAAGGAGCGCAATGCTACCTTCATCTCGGTAGAGAAAGATGATGGTAAGACGATGGTAATACGCCTTGATAACAACCTCGATAATAAAATCTTCCGTCAGCCTCTCACTTTATGTATAGAAAAAAATGGAAAAAAGAAATACGTGAATGTAAAACCAAACAAGAAAGTTATAAAGGTAAAAAGGTAAAAGGGTAAAAAGGTAAAAGGGTAAAAAGGTAAAAGGGTAAAAAGGTAAAAGGGTAAAATTGAGGATAATAAAAAAGCTGCAACCAAATAAATATGGCTGCAGCTTTTGTTATTATATATGTTTTTAGGTGATTACCATCTTGGGTCACCAACACCGAGCTTCTTAACACTCTCGTTACCGATAGTGAAGTCGCCCTTAGCGGCATTCTTATACTCAGGGTTAGCTTCCTTGCCAGCCTCGTCAGCAAACATGTTAGTCTTACCCTCTACGTCTGCTACATTGAGCTTAGCGCAGTTGAAGTATACGTTGTTCTGGAATGTTGGAACGCCTGTCTTTGACTGGTTAGACCATACAGCACCAGTATTTGAAACGATGTTGTTTGTCCAGTTGATTTTGTTGCCTACATAGCGAACATAGAGCAAGCGCTTAGCTTTGTTAGATGCACCATCGATAGTACACTTGTTAACTGTGATGACAGGTTCGCCACCAAGTGTAGATGAAGCATCGTCCATACGGATGAAGTCGCGGCTTGCTGCACTATTATAGATTGTAGACTCAAGGAGGTTAAGGTTGTCTATGCGACCCTTACGACAGTCGAACATATCGCCACCATCGCACTCAATGTCGTGAATCAAACAATTCTTGAAAGTAAGCTCGTTAATAGTACAAGCTACGTTAACATAGAATACACCCTTAGCATAGTTCTTAATCTCAGAGTTCTTGATGATAACCTTTCCGTATGTAGCATCAGCAGTCTTGAAGTTGAAAGCCTGGTCGGTAGAAACATTTGCAGAACCATCGAGAACTACGTTGTCGATAGAAACAGAAGCACCATCGTTAATCTCGAAGCGACCCTGGATAACAGGAGCTGCAGTAGGGTAGATACCCTTGATTTCAATGCTCTTAGAGATTGCTACAGCGCTTGTACCTGTTTCATCCTCAGACATAATCTTGAATGTGTCAGGCATCAAAGCGAATACAGAACCTGCCTCAGCATTCTTAATCAATGAAGCGAAGTCGTCGCCAGGACGAACTACGATAGCACCATTAAGGTCTGCAATAGTCTTGAATGTCTTTGTACCACGCTTCTTGCTACCATTGTAGAGATATACGTCATACTTTGTTTCTGGCTGCAAACCATCTACAGTAGCCTTACCTGCCTCAATCTCTGCTTCGGTAAGCTGCTTTGTTGTAACTGTGTCGCCAGTCTCAGAAGCTACAGCATAGATAGTTGTAACATCTTCACCTGCAGGCCACTTCATTACAACGCTGCGGTCAGCGATATCAGAGTTAGAAACTGACTTAAAGATCTGCTGTGCGTTGGTGCGGAATGAAACTTCGCTCCACTTAGAGTTGCGAGTAGCATCGTTATCATCAACAGCCATAACACGTGCAGAATATTGGGTATCGTACATCAAACCGCTTACTGCGTAAGGGATGTCGTCCTTAGAGATGTTCTTGAATTCAAATGTTGGTTCACCACTAAAGTCAAGGTCTTTATCTGCGAAGAGCTGGAGTGTGTAGCTTGTTGCACCGCTAACTGCAGACCACTGGAACGAAACACTCTCCTTAGTGATATCTTTAGTTTCAAAGTTAACAGGCGAGAAGTTGCGGCCTACGATAAGGCTTGTAATCTCGTCCATCGGATCGCTACATGCAGTCATCGACAATAAGCCGAGACCAAGGATGCAAGCGTTTATGATTGATTTTTTCATATTGTTCAGTTTATGAATTGTATTTTGTAAAGATTATCTGTTGGCAGATACAGCAGATTGCTATATCTGCCAACTAATAATATTTTAATCAGAGAGCTGACCGTAGTTGCCATCATTGTTGAGCAAACCATTGCTCTTCTCAATGAATGTCTGCCAGATAGGCCACAAGCAGTTCAAGCTTGGCTTGCCTACATACAAACCATTGATGTAGTCCTCAGTCAAGAGGTTGGCATTTGTCTTAGAGTCTACGAACCACTGCTTTGACTTGTAGCCATCAAGAGCAGCACCCTCTTCGTCAGTATCACCATGGTTCAATCCATATACTACGATATTTTCGCCTTCGTTCTTGAAGTAAAGCTTAAGAGGAAGGTCTGCGTAGCTACCTGCGCGGTTTGAAAGGTCTGTAAGCTTCTGCTTAGCCTCTGCCATCTTCTCGTCGATGATTCCCCAACGTACGAGGTCTGCCTTACGGAGCATTTCGCCAGCAAACTCAAATGCACGCTGCTCTACGATACCATTGAAGAAAGCATCCTGATTAGCTGTATACTTAGCCTTCAAAGCTTCTACCTTAGCTGAAGGAAGAGCACGGTCGAGAACAGGCTTCATATAGTTCCAAGCTGTCTGCTGGTCGTTGTCCAAAGCGTTGATAGCCTCTGCTGCCATGAGGTAAACATCTGCCAAACGCATGTACTGCCAGTTAACACCATCATCGTTCTTACCAAGGCTAAGAGCACGCTCTGACTTCATCCACTCGTAGCGAAGCTTACCGAAGCACCATTTGTTGATACCACGAAGTTGCTGATATGACTTGCCATCAACAAGTTCCTTGCTCCACTCATAAGGAATACAAGTAATATCGCGACGGATATCATCCTTGTCATAGTCATAATATAGATAAGGAAGAGGACCGTTAACACCACCCTGATTCTGTGATGTGTACTGGTCTGCTGCCTGATGCTTGATACCGAAAGTATAAACTACGCGACCACGACCAGAAGCAAATGGAATTTCCCACAACGACTCACCACCTGCAGCTACATTGTCCTGGCAAAGCTTCTTGAAGTTCTCTTCAAAGCTACCAAGAGTGTTGCAATGCTTGTTGATGATGTCGGTACACTCCTGCTTAGCAATAGCATACATCTTGTCAGATGCCAACTCAGGATCCTTGCTCTTGCGATAGCCATCGCCACGAAGACCATAGCCACCAGCATAGAGAGCGATACGAGCACGAAGACCCTTAACGAAGCTCTTGCTTACACGCTCTGTGCTCTTTGTTATTACATTCTCGTTTGGCCAATAGCAGTAGTCTTCTGCTTCTTTAAGGTCTGCGAGCAATACCTTATATATAGAGTCACGGTTGCAACGTGGCATATATACATTGTCAGAATTGTTTGGCTGCAAACGTGCAGGAACATCACCCCAAGCCTTGATAAGGTCGTTGTAGATGAGAGCACGCAATGTCAAAGCCTCACCAAGGAGCTGAGCCATGTCGCGGTTATTCTCGATATTGCCATACTTGCGGATGCCCTGGATAGCGAGGTTTGCACGCTCGATACCTTCGTAGAACATAGCATAAGCATTATTATCGGTATTCATCTGACCGTTGGTAGCCAGTGTGTTGTATGCCCAAAGGCTATTTTTATCGTCGTACGACATAGCCTTTGAATATGAAGGCTGTGTTCCACTACCAGTTTCAAGGTCGCTGTTAAGACCATAATAAGGTAGGAAACGTCCGCGGTAAGAGTTTGTCTGACAGAATGATACGTGTATAGACATAATCTCTGACTCAGCCAACGAATACTGTGAGAACACAGAACTCTCATCGAGAGTAGACTGTGTTGGGGCGTCCATATCGCATGATGTTACTACACCTGCAAGAGCTATGGACATTATTGAAAGCTTAAATATATTTTTCATTGTTTGGTCTTGTAATGGAAGGTTTAGAAATTCAAGTTCAAACCAAATACATACTGGCGGCTGCGTGGGTAACCTGAGTAGTCACAACCAGGTGTGAGGCTCTCCTGACCAGACTTCTTGATACAGTCAGACTCTGGATCGAAGCCCTTGTAACCAGTAATGGTGAACACATTATACATTGTGCAGTAGAAGCGGAGGCTGTTGATGCCCAACTTCTTAACGATGCTCTTAGGCAATGTGTAGCCGAGAGACAAGGTGTTCAAACGGAGGAATGAAGCATCCTCTATAGCCCAGTCTGTAAGAATCATCTGCTTTGTATAAGGTGACCAAAGAGTAGTATTCTTGTTCATAGCCTCGAGCTTTACAGGGTCGTTGCAGAGTGTACCATCCTCGTTGAGGTTAGTCCAACGCTTGCCATCGCCCATGATGTCGAGCATGTTACGATACTGATACTTACCAGTCATTGTACCTTCAATCTTGTTGGCATTGTAGATGTCGTTGCCTACGCTGAAGTTGAAGTTTGCGCTGAGGTCGAAGCCATAAGCACGTGCGTTGATAGAGAAACCACCAGTGAAGTCAGGGTTTACATTACCAATGATGCACTTGTCTTCGTCACCGATAGTACCATTAGCTGTACCATCTTCGCCTGGCATATCCTGAATCTTCATAGAACCTGGACGGATAGTACCAACTACTGCTGTAGCGTCAGCTACACCATCATTGAGTTCCCAAAGACCTGTCTTCTCGTTGTAGCCCTTGAAGTCGCTAACCTCGTAGCGACCTGCGCTACGATAACCGCGAATCTGACCTACCTGACCGCCTACGGCGATTACGTACTCATTACCGATTTCTGAAGAAGCCCAGCGTGTTTCAGCACCAAACTCCTCCATTCCACCGAGCGACTTGATCTTACCCTTGTTGAAACCAATGTTTCCAGACAAGTCGATGCCCCAATCTTTCTTGTTTACGGCATGCCATGTCAATGTAGCCTCAAGACCCTTGTTCTCTGTCTCACCCATGTTACGATACTGTGATGTATAACCTGTACCGCTTACAGGGAACTTGATAAGAAGATCCTTAGTGGTGTTGATATATCCTTCAACCGAACCGCTCAACTTACCTTCAAATACGGTGAAGTCAAGACCAAGGTTACGTGTGATAGTAGTTTCCCACTTCAAGTTAGGGTTAGCCATTGTTGAAGATGGTGCCCACATTGTGTTGAAACCGTTAACCCAAAGAGTAGGGTCGCCAGTTACGGCCTGATACTCCTGTGTGAGCTGACCTACAGGGATGTTGTTGTTACCTGCAGTACCGAAAGATACACGGAGCTTCAAGTCGTCGAGCCACTTCTGTGTGCCCTTCATGAAAGGCTCAGAAGAAATACGCCATGCGGCAGCTGCTGATGGGAAGTAACCCCAACGGTTGTCCTTAGAGAACTTAGAAGAAGCATCGGCACGGAATGTGAAGCTCAACAAATACTTATCCTCGTAGTTGTAGTTAGCACGAGTGAAGAAAGACAAAAGCTTGTCGTCTGCAGAGTAGATATCGTTAACCTTTACAGGGTGGCCCTGACCTGTAAGTTTCCAAGCTGTGTTAGCATCGAAGTCTGTAGGGAAACCGTGAATCTCGTCAGAGTGAGTACGCTTCTTGGTAATGATATACTCATGACCAACCATCATGTTGAGGCTGTGCTTCTTGCTCTTCAAGAGCTTCTTGAAGTCGTAGCTAACAGTATTGGTGTTACGGAACTTGTGGCGGTTTGTATCCTCGAGAGTGATACCTGGCATGCCAGGGTAGTCAGAGAAGCTGTTACGAGCCTGATAAGTTGTCTTACCATAGTAACGCTGATCATACTGGTTGTAGTCGTCGTAGCCGAATTCAACCTTAGCCTTCAAGTTCTTGATGATTTCCCAACCGAAAGCACCAGCGAAGTTCAACTGCTTGCGCTCCTTTACACGGTCGTTGTCATACTGAGAAACAACAGGGTTGTAGAGGTTACCAAGTTCATCATCATCGCTACCTGCGCTCTCGTCAAGGTTAGAAAGAGGCATTGGGTAATAATAAAGAGCATACTTCAAACGACGGTCGGTATCCATAGAACCTGTAGCATCGTTAGCACCACCACCACGGATATCGGTATCGCTATAGCGAACCTGGAAGTCGAGGGTTGTGTTCTTGGTTGGCTTAGTGTTCAATTTCAAGCTGAAGTTGTCGCGCTTGAAGTTAGAGCCAATCTGGATAGCCTTGTCGTTCATGTGGGCATAGCTGAATGCATACTTAATGGTCTCAGAACCGCCATTGATGTTCAAGTTCTGATTGAAGGTGTGACCTGTGCGACCATAAACGATGTCCTGCCAATCGTTTGCAGCTACATCTTTATACATGTCCATGTCCTGATAGTTACCTAAGAAATCTGTGTAAGAAGTAATGTCCTTCTGATTCTTGAGCAAAGCAAGCTCATACTGCCACTTAGCATAGTCATAAGGAGTGAGCAAATCCATAGTCTTTGCAATCTTCTTTACGCTATAGTAAGCGTTGTAGCTAACGTTAACCTTACCGCTCTTACCGCTCTTAGTGGTAACAAGGATAACACCATTAGCACCACGGCTACCATAGATAGCAGTAGAAGAAGCATCCTTCAAGACAGTGATGTCCTCAATGTCGGTAGCAGGGATGTCACCAATACCATCTACAGGGAAACCGTCTACAATATAAAGAGGATCGTTGCTCTGGGTGATAGAACCACCACCGCGCACGCGAATCTTTACTTCTGCATCAGGTGAACCCTCGGATGTTGTGACCTGCACACCAGCCATCTTACCTGTCAAAGCTTCTGAGGCTGAAGCTACTGGAACCTCAGCCAAAGCCTTGCTGCTTACTGTGGCAACAGAACCTGTAAGGTCCTTTTTCTTGACAGAACCATAACCGATAACGACAACGTCGTTGAGGCTTGTGGCTTCGTCTTCGAGCTTAACAGTTACTTGGCTCTTGCCTTTCACTTCTACAACCTGAGTCTTCATACCTACATATGATATACTCAGCTTGTGGCTCTTGCCTTTAAGCTTAATTGTGAAATTACCGTCAATATCGGTTACTGTACCGCTATTTGATATGCCCTGTTCTACAACAGTAGCACCAATTACGGGTTCACCGGTATTGTCTTTAACTGAACCATTGATGGTTTGCGCCGAGATAGTCCCTGTCAAGAAGAGACAGAAGAAGGACAATAGCGCCATTCGAATGTTATTCAAATAACCAGACATACGTGAAATTAATTAGATTAGTACAATTAGTTTACTGCGCAAAATTAATAAAAAGATATTAAATTGCTCTAAAAATATTAGCATTATTTTATGAAAAATTATCAAGCCTTTGAATATCAGCTTGTTAAGACTGTACTTATTGATAATTATTTGCATATACTAAGTTGTAAATTAGGTGGCATTTCTTTCTGATATTCGTCCATTTCTCCTTCTTTATATACCTTAATATATATATGTGCCTACTTAATCCAATTAATTAATCAATATTTTTAGCTCTATCACTTCGTAAAATGAAATATGGATAGTCCGTTTTTAAGAACTGCCCTTGCCAACTATCCTTATGACTTATCTTAGCTGTTTTTCATATTTAGTTATGCAGAACCTTGAAAAACAAGTCGTTTGATAAATTTTCATGTTTTTATGATGATAATTATTCATGTTGTTGACAATCTATAATTATCTTTGCAAAAGATAAAAAGCAAAAGGCATTGCATTCAGACGTGCTTGATGTTTTGCGCTCTTTGCATTATCATGAATCAGAAAATAAATCTACTTTAAAAATATAAACTTAATACAAAATTATTATTATGAAGAAAATTTTTACTCTTATCGCAGCTGTAGCTTTTGCTGCTTCTGCTTCTGCACAGGTTATCTCATTTGATACTAATTATGCTGCTGGTGAAATTCCTGCATCGTTTAGCAATGGCGATGTTGTATTGAAAGTTACTGATACTGTTGGTAAGCTCGTAGTTGATGCTAACACTCAATACTTCGGAACAGCAGATTCTTACATTTCATTCGACAAGAGATTGAAGTCTGGTGGTAAGTCGTCATCAAAGAACAATTTGACTCTTACATTGCCTGTTGATGGTACTCTTAAGGTTTACGCTCGTACAGGTAGTAGTAGTGCAACTGATCGTAATGTAATCTTGACCCAGAACGAAACAGAGTTGGCAAATAAGGTTCTTTTGGAGTCGGAGGCTGTTAAGGCTACTATTGATGGGGAAGAGAAGAACGTTTATCCTGTTATCACTGTTGAGGCAAAGAAGGGTGATGTTGCTATCACATACCCAGTTGGTTCTATCAACTTCTACGCTTTCGAGCTTGTAAACCCAACTGGAGTTTCAACAATCCTCACTCCTAAGGCTGATGGTAAGACATTCAACCTCGCAGGTGTTCAGGTATCAGAGAACGCTAAGGGCTTGAAGATTAAGAATGGTAAGAAGTACGTTAAGTAATTCATCTAAATTCTTAATAGCTCAAAAAACTATTTTTGATAGTTCTAATAAACTATTATATTGCTTTTTATAGTATTGCTTGGCTACCCACATTAACTGTGATTGCCAAGCAATATTTTTTTGCAGCAACACTATATTTACCACAATATTGGTTATAACTACCTTGTATTTCTTCCTTTATTATATATTCGCTTTCCGGCTATCTGATATACTTCTTTATTAAGTTAACTTACTTTGCCATCGCATATATATTCCTTTTTCGACTAACCAAGGTTAGTAGGTCATAGAAGTTAACTTACTTTACCATCGCATATATATTCCTTTACCGACTAACCCAGGTTAGTCGAAAGAGATAAATAAATAAAGGCTGGCATCATCAAAAATGAGATGCCAGCCTTATATGTATTACTTGTAGTTAGTAATCAGTAATCAGCTGAAGAAGAGATTACTTGTTGAAGTACTTCTTACCATTCTTTACTACTACACCCTTGTAGTTCTTGCTTACACGCTGACCTGCAAGATTGTAGAGAGGAGCGTTAGTCTTGTCAAGAGTGATGGCGTTTACACTTGCAACCTTGTCATTTTGAGAGTAGATGTAGCTACCAGAATTCATTTCCTTAGTACCGTTGTAGTTTACGAGCTTGCCATAAACAACAACTTTGTCACCAACCTTGATTTGGTCTGCTGATGTAAATTTGTTGTCCTTTGCGCCAAGGTAGTAACCTCTGTAGATTACAAGCACGTTTTCTTCCTTACCATTGTCTGAAATGTTGTATGTTGCATTTCCCCATTCGGCTGTGTCTACACTCTTAATAGATGAAATGATACCCTTAACATAAACCTTAGCATCAAGACCTTCGCCTGCTTCAATAAGCTCCAAAGCCTTAGCTACTGTGTATGCAGTTTCTGGAGTATTTTTGATGTCAACAGTAGAAGCAGCCTTAACGGTAAGAGCGTAAGTAACGCTCTGAGCCTCATACTCATCGTTGCCTGCAAATTCTGCAGTGATGTTTGTTTCACCAGCAGCAACAAGAGTTACTTCACCCTTTTCGTTGATGGTAGCAACTTTCTCATCAGAGCTACTATACTTTACATTGAGTTTGTTAGCATTAGCAAGGGTAGGGAATAGGTTGTCAGCGCTACCGATAGTAGCAGTTCTTGATGCTGTACCCCAAGAAAGACCTGCAGGCTTCTTGGCTACACCCTGATATAAAAGAATGTTGTCGAGACGAGCATTGCTTGATGTGGTGTTAGCAAATGTAAGAGTAAGTGTTTCTGTTCCTGCAGGAACTGTAATCTTAGCTTCAACGGTGTTGCCAGATTTTGTACCCTCGCCAATAGTTACTCCTTTAGTGCTTGATGAAATAGTAAGAGACTTGTTGGTGTTATATCTCAAAGTCATTTCACCAGTTGCACCATTTAAAGCAATTGTAGCTGTGAAGCTACCATTTTTCTTTGCAACAAGAAGTTCTGGAGATTTACCACCAGCTAATGCTTCTTCATAAATCTTTGTACCAGCATTTTCTGAAGAATAGTTCTTGTTGACCTGTGCTGGAGTCTGGTCTTTCTTTGCACCAGTCCAATCCTCTGACCAAATCTTTGTTTCAGCAAACGAAACATTAAACACCATAGCAAGGACTGCTATGAAAGATAAGCGTAAAATTTTGTTCATAACTGTTCGTATTAATTTAGTTAATATTTAGATTATAAGAATTTATAGGCCTTTATGAGAACACATAATTCTGCAATAGTTTTACATTCATTGCAAAGATAGATATATTTATTAATATAAACCGAATATTAATATTAAAATTTTATTAAACAACTAAAATTCTTTAGTATAGAGAGGAAAATCTCACCAATATATTATAAAAGAAAAAAGGATAGCACATACTATGATGCACTATCCTTCTTTGTGATGATGATATAAATATAGTTTAGTATATTCTTTTCTTTATGGTCTTACCTCTTTTCTCGATTACGATACCACGAGTAGGTTTGTTTACCTTCATTCCCTGAAGGTTGTAGTACTCGTTGGTGTTGTTATCGTTGTAGTCGATATCTGCGATGAGGGTAGGGTTGCTGTTGCCATTATTATAATAAGGTATACCGTCAACCTTGATTGTCTCTGGATAGTATTCGTCTACGCTCTCAATGGCGTCGGCGTTACCAGCCTTCATCAAGTCTTCTACCAATGCGTTGCAATAAACCTCGATATTGGTATAGTAGCCCTTCTTGTCTATAGTATAAGCAGCTGCGTCGCTTGCATCCTTAGGATTTAAGCCGTGTGCTGTTTCCCAGATATCTGGCATACCATCGTTATCAGAGTCGAGAAGTTTTTCTGTTGAATTCAAGGTAGGCCATCCACCAACATCATTTTGTGAGTCGATGATACCTGCAAGCTTTGTTACGCTACCCTTATAGGTGGCAGTACCATTCTTTGCTTCCTCTGCATAGCGAGCGTCTACAGCGTCGCGCTTGTATGAAGCTCCTGCATATGCAAGTACTTTCTCGAAGGTCTTCTGAGCAGAGTGGGTTGTTACTACTCCATGGTTTATAGGCTCTTTAAGCTTGATGGTGTCTTTTATAGTAGTGTTGCCATCGTCGATGATTACGCCATTCCAGTCGTAGTTTTCACCTTTGTCTCTAACATAGTTGCCATCTATATAGAAGTGACCATAGGTATTCTTTGGAATCACTTCGCCTTTTGCACCTGATGTGTGACCACATTGGAACACGCGGTCTTTATTCTTTGTAGCAGGACCATACTTATAGTAGTTGTTTACTATATTATGGTAGCCACCCATACCTGCGTAGGCTCCGTTGCCTTTGCCCCAGTTGTACATCACATTGTTGCGCAAGTCTACCTGCTCAGCCTCTATGCTGCTTGCATAGTTGTCGGCAGAAGAGCCTCCCCAACCATAGCGGGCACCATTGAGTCGTGGACAACGATTGGTATGGTGTGCCAAGAGATTGTGGTGGAAAGAAGCGCCTTTACCGCCCCATATACCTCCATATCCATGAGCACCCTTGTCGTGACCTGCGTTGTTGAGACTCTCTGCTACGGTACACCATTGCATGGTGAAGTTCTTATTGTCGTAGAATGAAGCAGTCTCATCGATACTCCAGCTCATAGAGCAATGGTCGATGATGATGTTGTTGCGATTGCGTCCCCAGAAAGAATCAGCACCATCGTTAACATCTACGGCATTACCACGGCGCACGCGTATGAAACGAATGATTACGTTGTTTGCCTTGTTCTCCAATGTGTAGTCACGGAGTGTGATACCATCGCCAGGAGCTGTTTGACCTTCTATCGTTACATCACCATTCTTAATAGTGAGGTTGCTCTTCAATGCTATTGTACCAGAAACATCAAATACGATAATTCGTTTACCCGATGTGTTCTGCAAAGCTTGACGGAGTGAACCTGTACCAGAGTCGTTGAGGTTAGTGACATGAATCACCTTACCTCCACGTCCACCAGTAGTAGTGTATCGTGCAAATCCTTCAGCACCAGGAAATGCGGGAGCCTGTGCCATTGCTGCTGACATAGAAAGTGTGGCAGCGGCAGCCATTATAATTCTTTTCATAGAATTTCTTTGAATGTCTAATCTATTAGATTCTTCACTCTTCACTCTTCGTTCTTCACTTTCCCTGTGGAAGCTGTTCCATCTCCAATGAAGCCCAGATGAAAGGACCTACGCCCTTAGCATCGTTGTCGCGGATAGGCTCGCTCATATAATAATTGAAGCTGCCATCACGCTTGAAGTTAGGCTTTTTTACGTATGGACCAGGAGCAGGGCCAAGGCCTGAAACTGAGCAGCAGTTGGTGAGAGAGATTGTCTTGTCGGCATTAACCTTGATGAAGTTGTTGATGATGCCGTTGTATGCCTTGATACCAGCTGCGCGGAATGACTCAGGAAGGTAGCCTGTTCTTGCACCCTTAAGCAATACGTAAGCAAACATAGAAGAGGCTGTTGACTCAAGATAGTTGCGGCTGTCCTTAACATCGAGCACGTCGTACCATACACCAGTCTTCTTGTCCTGATAGTCTACTACCGATTGCATTGTCTTCTGCAACAAGGCTACTACCTTGTCGCGATTAGGATAGTCTGCTGGCAATACGTCGAGCACCTCGGTGATAGCCATAACATACCATCCCAAAGCTCTTGCCCATGTGTGCTGGCTGAGTCCTGTCTCCTTGTCTGCCCAGAAAGCGGTGTGGGTTTCGTCCCAAGCATGCTTCCAAAGGTTTGTCTTAGCATCGTATGTGCGAAGGTCGGTCTTTAGAATCTGGTCTACTGCATCTTTCCAGTATTTCTTCTGAGCCTTCTTCATACCCTTGATGCTTGGAGCAGCGAGAGTATAGTAGGGAAGACCCATAAAGATACCGTCGAGCCATACCTGGTTTGCATAGATAGCCTTGTGCCACCACACACCTTCCTTGGTGCGTGGCTGCTTCTCGAGCTGAGAGAATAGTGTGGCAAGAGCCTTCTTCTGGTTTTCTGCTGGGAACAACTCGTTCATACGATAGATGAACTTTGCTGTGCGTACGTTGTCGAGGTTATAGTCTTCAAGCTTGTAGCCTGTGATATTGCCCTGGGCATCTATCATTTTTGCAGGATATTCCTTGAGGTATTCTGCGATAGCCTCGTCCTTGTATCTATAATAAGTGTCGAGCATACCTTCCATTTCGATACCCATCACATAGCTCCACTTTGGCTTCTTTGCGAAGTCGAGCATATAGCTCTTTGGAGTGCGCTTCATCTCTGACCATGTCATCCATTGCGAATAGTTCTGATATGGCTTGTCAGCATCCTGAAGGATGAGATTGCCGTTTATCATGAGGTTGTCAAACTTCACGTTGCGTGTCTTACCAGTCATCTTTACAGGCTGCTTAACAACGCCTGTGAAGTTACAGTCTTTAACAGTAACGTCGTAAACATTTTCAATCTCGTTCAAGCCGATGATCAAAACACCATAGTTACTCTTCTGGCAGGTTACATTCTCCATGTATACCTTGCGAACAGTAGGCTGGAAGCCACGATAGCAGATTTCCTTAGCTTCGTAGTCGAGATTAATCTTCAATACTGCCTCACGACATTGACCAACAGTAACGTTGCGCATGTTGATGTTCTCAATCAAACCACCACGGCAGTTGTTAGTCTTGATTCTCAATACACGCTCAAGGTCAGGAGAGTCCATGTGGCAGTTCTCTGCATATACATTCTGGCATCCACCAGAAATCTCAGAACCGATAACTACACCACCATGACCATCTTCCATCTTACAGTTACGGATGATGATGTTTTTGCTTGGAGTGTTCCAAAGACGTCCGTCGTTGTTGCGTCCGCTCTTGATAGCTATACAGTCGTCGCCAGTATGGAAGGTACAGTTCTGAATAAGAACGTTCTCGCATGCCTCTGGGTCGCAGCCGTCACCATTAGGACCTTCGTTCCAAATGTATACACCATCTACGGTGATGTTCTTAGAGAGCAATGGGTGGATAACCCAGAAAGGAGAGTTGGTGAGTTTTACATCCTTGATGAGGATGCCATCGCAACGGTTGAAGTTTACGAGCTGTGGACGCAAGCCTTGTCCTTTACCAAAACGTCTTTCATCTTCAGGTACACCATCCTCAGCATATTTCAGCAGACGTGCACGGCTACCCAAGTTTTGTGCTTCCTTGGTAATACCTTCTTGGAAGTTGAACTTCTTAGCTCCACACCATGGCCACCAAGTTTCGCGGCTACCATTACCGTCGATGGTTCCCTTACCTGTGATAGCAAGGTCTGTCTCGCCATAGGCGTAGATACATGGAGAATAGTTCCAGCAACCTAAGCCTTCCCATGAGGTTTTTACCAAAGGATAGAGCTCTGGCTGGAAAGCAAAGAGAAGAGTAGCACCTTCCTCAACCTTGAGGTTTACGTGGCTCTTCATTCTGATAGCACCAGTGTTCCATGTACCCTTAGGCACAACGACTGTACCACCACCCTTAGCAGAGCATGTGGCGATAGCTTTGTTAATGGCCTTTTGGTTTACGGCAGCAGAAGCCTTTACCTTAGCACCAAACTGTGTGATGGTGAAAGTACGATCTGGGAACTGTGGAGTTCTGATGTTACTCTCGATTTGTTTGTACTCGCTTTCGTTCCAACCCTGTGCAAAAGAGCATAGTGGCAACGATAGCAACATGATTAATGTTGTCAGTAAATGTTTCATTATATGATTGTTGATTAGTTTCCTGTACTGTGTGAGTGTTGACAGGTTTCCTGTCTTCTGGAATTTTGATTAGTTTCCTGTAGCTTTTAGCGCTTGTAGAATAATCTATTTGCAAAGATATAAAAATAATACTTATATTCTTTAGAATTTTCGTTTATTTTATGTGACTTTTTGTTAAGTAGTTGATATTTAGGAAAATAGCTTATAGATATGACTGTGGCTAAACTTGATATTTATTGAAAGATAGAGTAAAACATATGTTAAATAATTCATTTTCTTTAGGGAAAATTTGGAAATGTCATTAATAAGGTCTATATTTGCGAAAGTTTTTATGGATTTCGAGTTTTTTTCGAAATCATCCCTCGAGGTTGGTAGCATCCTGCACCAACCTCTTTTTTTTGTTTTTTTGGCTAGAAGCTCTAGATAAACTAGAAGCTCTAGATAGTCTAGAAAATCTAGAAGTTCTAGAAAATCTATCTATCTTTCTTTAGCCTCTCTATTTCTGCTTGCTGCTCATAATAAGCTTTCAAAGCCCTCTGTTTGAGGTCTTCGTAAGCGGCTTGCCATTTCGCTGCTAAAGATAGAGCGTCCTCAAGTTGCGCCTTTTGCTCTTCCATTAGCCTCTTTTGCTCCTCCTTTTGCTTCTCAAGTTGCTCCTTAAGCTCCAATATTTGCTTTATGAGCCTTGGATTTTCTTCTTCGAGTTGCTTTAATCTTTCGTCTTGCTTTTGGCGATATCCGGTGCGGGCTTTGTACATGCGCTCTTTGATGCCACCTTCTGTGACGAATTCCCTGTCTAATTTAGCTAAGAATGACATTAGCATCTTATCAACCATATGGCAGAGGGTGATTGCGCAGTTGCACATCTCTTCGTCGCTCCACTTAGAGAAGAATGGTTCGTAGTCTTCAAGCTTATTGTGGTAACGGCAGTAGCTGAGCATCTTGTCGTATCTGTCTTCTCCTTTGCGATAGAATAGTAAATGGCGAGATTTTATATAGTCTTCAAAGTCTTCGCGAGTTTCTTTTAATGATGCACGGGCTACATTCAATAGCTTAAGTTGCATTTCTGTTGATGTAACTCCGTCTGCTAATCCTTCTACGATATTCTGCTTGCATGAGCGTGCTGCTTGAATCACTTGATCGCGAGTGCGGTCTTTATAAAGATGGATGAATCGGTCGCAGAAGGCAAATGTGAGCTGATAGATAACATCCGACTTCTGATAAAAGAACAATGCATCCCAGTTAGCTTGCTGCTTAAGCACACTCGGTACTTTATCCTTCTCAAGCTTATCGTTTCCACTCGGAATTATATCTTGTTCAAGCTTATCGTTTCCACTTGGAATTATATCTTGCTCAAGCTCTTTTCTATTTTGCTTTAAGCCTTTTTCTTCTTGCTCATTCTTTATTTTATCTTGTTCTGATTTATCTTCCATAGTTTTCGGTAGTTTGATTTTGTAGATTGGGCTAATAATAAATGACAACGTAGAAGTTGTTAAATTATTGCCGAATTTACATTATTTCACAGAAATATTTGTTGTTTTGGAAAATAATAACTACCTTTGCCAATACAAAACATTATTTAATAACAAAACGACACGCCTATAGGATATACATTTACTTAATAATAAAAAGATTAAGAAATGAAGAAACTCTCAGAATTTACTGACGAGGAGTTGGCATTAGCTTATGCCAACGGAGATAACAAGGCGTTCGATTTGCTATTATCACGCAATCAGACTAAATTGTTTTCCTATATTCTTTTCGTGGTTCGTGACCGCGAAAAGGCAGAGGATATATTCCAAGAAACCTTCGTCAAAGTAATATCAAGGTTGCAGCAGCGACGCTATGTTACAAGTGGTAAGTTTGGCGCTTGGCTGATTCGTATTGCTCACAATATTATCATGGACTCTTATCGTGAGCGAAGAATAGAGAATGTTATTGAGACTCCTGAAGATAACAATCTTACCAATATCAGTAGCGACAATTTGTTGGAGTTGAATATTGAAAATCAATATGTCAACGACCAAGTGCTTGAGGATGTGAAGAAGATTATGAATCTCTTGCCAGATACACAGCGCGAAGTTGTCTACATGCGATATTATCAGCAGCTATCATTTAAGGAAATAGCTGAATGTACAAATGTTAGCATCAATACAGCTCTTGGTCGTATGCGCTATGCAATATTGAATATGCGTCGTATGGCTCGCACACAAGAACTTGACTTGGAACTATATTAAGATAGACTTATGCTAAAAAATCATGGGGCTATACATTAGGAAGATATAATAATATCGCATCCTAATGTATAGCCCCTTAATTATTCTATAGAGTTTTTAAAGATTCTTTAGCCAGCTAATAGTAGCCAATGGATCTTCTGCTTTGAATACATAACTGCCACTAACCAGCACATCGGCTCCTGCTTCAACGAGGCGTGGTGCTGTATCTTGTTGCACTCCACCATCAATCTCTACCAAGGCTTTGCTACCACTACGAGCTATTAGCTCCTTTAGTCTACCGAGTTTTTCTATAGTATGCTCAATAAACTTCTGACCACCGAAGCCTGGGTTAACGCTCATCAATAGTATCATATCGACATCATTGATGATATCTTCGAGCACAGATACAGGGGTAGAAGGGTTAAGAGTAACGCCGGCTTTCATGCCTGCTTCGTGAATTTCTTGTATTGTGCGATGCAGATGTCGGCATGCCTCATAGTGTACGTTCATCATCATGGCGCCAGTCTTGGCTGTCTGTTTGATATAAAGTTCAGGCTGTTCTATCATGAAGTGAACATCCAAAGGTTTCTTGCAGACTTTAGCTACGGCCTCAATGACAGGGAATCCGAACGAGATATTTGGGACGAACATACCATCCATGACATCAAGGTGAAGCCAGTCGGCCTCGCTCTTGTTTATCATTTCCATCTCTCCTTGTAGGTTGAGGAAGTTGGCAGCCAACAAAGAAGGTGAAATCAATGTTTTCATTTTGCTTATCAATTTAGACAAAAGTTTAAAGTGTTGCCGTTGTTTTTAGATACTCTATATGTATGGGCAATCTTGCGAATTATTTCTAATGTCATTTCTGATGGAGCAGATTCTTCAAGTGTAAAATATTTCATAGGCAATCATAAATTTGGTTCTGTATATTAAAGAAACGTTCCACTTTCAGTTTTATTACATGGAAATGAAAAAATAATTGCACTTTTAATCTAAATCAATTTAATTATCGATTAGAGTCCAATGCTTTTTCTATTTTCTGAATATACAAACCTCATGTTATTAAATAATAATACGCTATATATTCTATGATTAAACTATATATAATAAGGTAAATAATACAATTTGCTATCAATCTGAAATATTTTTGCTCAAATAGTTTGGAGATTAAAAGAAAAAGTGTAATTTTGCAAACGAACAATAGTTCTAATCAAATATTAAAAACAAAAACAATAAAGACTATGATCAATTTAGTATCTCTAACATGGTGGTGGCGTATCTCAAGATTTCAATAAAGTCGTGAGTCGAGTAAGCCGTGTGGATACTTTAATAAGATATCAATGGGCCTGTCGTTCTTACGACAGGCCTTTTTTAATAAATTTCAATCAAATACAGAGACAACAAGATATGATACCTTAGTCCTCTGCGAACAACCAAACAAATAGGAGACAAATTTATGGAGATGAAAGAAGTTTTGAACAAGATGCTGAACCACGAGGAGCTCTCGCGCACCGAAACTCGTGATATCATTGTTGGTATTACTAAAGATGAATTTCCAACTGAGCAGATAACAGCGTTGCTTACTGGTTTGCAGATGCGTGGTGTTACTGTTGACGAGTTGTTGGGTTTCCGTGATGGCATTTTGGCAACAGGAGTGAAAGCCATACTGGATTGCGATAAGTATATCGATGTAGTAGGTACTGGCGGTGACAGAAAGAATACTTTCAATATCTCCACAACTTCATGTTTTGTTATAGCTGGAGCTGGATATAAGGTTGCTAAGCATGGCAACTATGCTGCAACATCTGTTAGCGGTGCATCAAACGTGATTCATCATCATGGTGTGAAGTTTACTGCCGATATAGACAAATTGAATCGCAGCATCAACGAAGCAGGCATTGTATATCTCCATGCGCAGCTCTTTGCAAGTGCCATGAAGTTTGTTGGTCCTATTCGCAAGGCTTTGCAGTTCCCTACGGTTTTCAACCTTCTTGGTCCGTTGGTTAATCCATCACAGCCAAAGGCTCAGCTCCTTGGTGTTGCCAACCTTGATCAGATGCGCCTTTATCGTCAGGTATATCAGAAGTTGGGTATCGACTATGGTATCGTAAACAGCATAGACGGATACGATGAGATAAGTCTTACTGGCGACTTCAAGGTTGCTACTAACAATTATGAACGAGTATTCTCGCCTGCCGACCTTGGTTTTGTTCCTGCTACACCAGAAGAACTTGTTGGAGGAGCCAACGAAGATGAGGCTGCAGAAATCTTTGATGCAGTATTGGAGAACAGGGCTTTGCCAGCACAGAAGAATGTAGTATTGGCAAATGCAGCCTTCGGTATACAGGTTATGGAGAAGGGACAGAAGAGCATAGAAGAATGTGTGGAAATAGCTCGCGAATCAATAGATAGCGGTAAGGCTCTCGCCACATTCCGTAAGTTTTCAGAGATAAACTCTTAGTTATCTATAACGATTACTCTTAGTTCTCTTTAATAATCTTGCCCCACGAAATAAAATATTCACCATTCCAAATTCTATATAAAATGAAGGATATCCTTGAAGAAATAGTTGCCCATAAGCGTCAAGAACTCGAGGCTTTCAAGCAGTTCTTGCCACCACGTCAGCTATACTCGTCAGTTGAGGCTGATATGGCAAAGCGTGATGCCGAAGGTGTACCATCGATGCGTGAAGCGTTGTTAGCTTCAGATACTGGCATAATAGCAGAGTTTAAACGCAAGTCGCCTTCTAAAGGATGGATAAACAAAGATGCTAAGGCTGATGTAGTGCCATTGCAATACCAAGAGAACGGAGCTGCAGCATTGAGTATACTCACAGACACAAATTATTTTGGAGGGTATGATGAATATATAATGTACGCGCGAGAGAGTGGGGTTACATTACCTATATTATATAAGAACTTCGTGATCGACGAATATCAACTCTTGCAAGCTGTACATAGCGGAGCCTCGGCAGTATTGCTCATAGCTGCATGCTTAGAGAAAGATAGATGTCAGCAACTGATACAAGCTGCCCATCAACTGAAGCTTGAAGTGCTGTTGGAGATGCACAACGACCGCGACTTCGAATATGCAGAACTTGAACCTGATATGTACGGTATCAACAATCGTAATCTTGGAACCTTCGTCACTGAGGTAGAGAATAGCTTTAGATTGGCGGAGAAGTTGCCTGAAGGAGTATGCAAGGTTAGCGAAAGTGGCTTGTCTAATGCTGCAACAATCCAGGACTTGCGAAAAGTTGGTTTCCGTGGTTTCCTTATGGGCGAACATTTCATGAAGACCGACAACCCAGGCGAGGCTTTAAAGACACTCATTGATACCATCAAAACAACATAATTGCCAAAACTGCGTTATTATCTTAGATGAACTAAGCAACTAATAAAAGAAAAAAGAAAAAGATATGATAATAAAGGTTTGTGGCATGCGCGATGCCGATAATATTCGTGCTGTTGTAGATGCTGGTGCTGATATGATAGGATTGATTTTCTATCCAAAGAGTCCACGATGTGTTACCATGGTAGATTCTCGTAGCGGACTAATCCCTGACCATGTAGATAGCAATTTCGAGAAGGTTGCAAGTAACGATAAAGCCTCTTCTATAAATGATAGACCACAGTTGGTAGGAGTATTCGTTGATGATCTTCCACAGAATATCGTTACAAGAATATACAACTACGACTTAGACTATGTGCAGTTGCATGGCGACGAGAGCCCTGTAATGATACAGAATCTAAAGGCTACTGTTGTGCCAGATATCCGAAAGGAACTAAAGGTGATTAAGGCGATAAGCATAGCTAACAAGGAAGACTTACAGAAATGCCAGCAATATGAAGGCTTGGTAGATATGTTCCTCTTCGATACCAAATGCGCAAGCGTAGGCGGAAGTGGCAAGAAGTTTGATTGGCAGATGCTACAAGCATACAATGGCAATACTCCTTTCCTGCTTAGTGGTGGCATTTCACCAGATGATGCTGAAAGCATTAAAGAGTTTCATCATCCTATGTTTGCTGGTGTCGACCTCAATAGTAAGTTTGAGATAGAACCAGGCTTTAAAGATGTTGAGAAAGTGAAGACTTTCATATCTGAAATGAAATAAGCAACGCAAACATCACAGCAACGCAAACATAATAAACGACATCACAAACACCTACAACCCAAACACCTACAACACAAACATTATCAACATAAACACCAACGATTATGAACAAGATAAACAAACTATTCTCAGAGAATAAGGAGCGCAAGCTCTTGTCGCTATATTTCTGTGTCGGTTGTCCTACCCTCGAAGGTACAGCCGATGTCATCCTTACCATGCAGAAACGTGGTATCGATATGATAGAAGTTGGTATTCCATTCAGCGACCCATTGGCAGATGGTCCTGTTATCCAGAGTGCAGGAACAGTGGCTTTGAAGAATGGAATGACATTAAAGCATCTGTTCGCCCAGTTGAAGTCTATCAAAGACCAAGTGCAGATACCCCTCGTTATGATGGGTTATCTAAATGTCATCATGCATTATGGCATAGAGAAGTTCTGTCAGAGTTGTGTGGAATGCGGAGTTAGTGGGATGATAATTCCCGACCTTCCTTTTGCCGACTATATGGATGTAGTGAAACCTATAGCCGACAAATATGGTCTTAGAGTGATAATGATGATTACTCCAGAGACGAGCGAAGAGCGTATCCGCTTTATCGATGATCATACCGATGGTTTTATATATATGGTTAGTTCGGCAAGCATCACAGGAGCTCAGCAGAGTTTTGATGATGCCAAGCAAGAGTATTTCCGCAGGATAAACGCCATGAACCTAAAGAATCCGAGAATGATAGGTTTTGGCATTAGCAACAAGCAAACCCTTGAGAGTGCACAGGCTAATGCTGCAGGTGCCATCATTGGTAGTAAGTTTGTTACTCTGCTCAATCAGTATAAAGATGCCGACAAGGCAATGGATGAACTATATGCAGCATTAGAGAAATAAACGTTTATCCATTCATATCTCCACAAATTAAAGAAACATAAACATGAATTACAAAGTAGACGAAAACGGATTTTTTGGCAAGTTTGGCGGTGCCTACGTGCCTGAGATATTATATAAATGTGTAACTGATTTGCAGAAAGCATACCTCCCCATAATGGAGAGTGAGGAGTTTAAGACTGAGTATCGTGCTTTGTTGCGCGACTATGTTGGTCGTCCTTCACCTCTATATTATGCTAAGCGAATGAGCGAGAAGTATGGTTGCCAGCTCTATCTGAAGCGTGAAGACTTGAATCATACAGGTGCACATAAGATTAATAATACCGTTGGTCAGATACTCATGGCAAAGAAAATGGGCAAGACTCGTATCATTGCCGAGACAGGTGCTGGTCAGCATGGTGTTGCCACAGCTACAGTCTGCGCACTTATGAATATGGAATGTGAGATATTCATGGGTAAGACAGATGTTGAGCGCCAACATACCAACGTGGAGCGTATGAAGATGCTTGGAGCAAAGGTTCATCCCGTCACCACAGGCAATATGACTCTTAGCGATGCATGCTCTGAAGCCATCCGCGATTGGTGTTGTCATCCTAAAGAGACTTTCTATATCGTTGGCTCTACTATGGGTCCTCACCCTTATCCTGATATCGTGGCTCGTATGCAGAGCATAATATCAGAGGAGATAAAGTGGCAGTTGGAAGAAAAGATAGGAAGAGATTATCCCGACTATCTTATAGCTTGCGTAGGTGGTGGTTCAAATGCAGCAGGAACTATATATCATTATATCGACAATGAGCGTGTGAAAATGTATCTTGCCGAGGCAGGAGGTCATGGTGTCGATACCGACTATACTGCCGCAACCATGCAATGTGGTACAGAAGGTATCATTCATGGTGCTCGCACCCTCGTTATGCAGACCGATGATGGTCAGATAAAGGAAGCCTTTACCATTAGTGCTGGTCTCGACTATCCTGGTATTGGTCCTATGCATGCGCAGTTGGCTACCGAAGGTCGCACTCATGTTCTTGCTATCAACGACGATGAAGCTATCTATGCAGGCTACGAACTTACTCGCATGGAAGGTATCATTCCTGCCATTGAGAGTGCCCATGCTATTGCTGCATTGAAGAAGATGACATTCAAGAAAGATGATGTTGTGGTGCTGACAGTAAGTGGACGTGGCGATAAGGACGTAGAAACATATCTCAGCCATAAGGAAATGGCTAAGGAATATGGAAACTTTTAAGGGTAAAAGGGTAAAAAAGTAAAAAGGTGAAAAAGTAAAAAGGGGGACAAGTAATTACTTTAATTGAAAGGCAACAATGAACAATGCAAAATACAAATATATAACCAAGGCAAAGACCATACTTGCCGACCTATATACTCCTGTTGGCGTATATATGCACTTGCGCGATATATATCCGCAGAGTGCATTGCTTGAGAGTTCCGACTATCATGGCAACGACAACAGTCGCTCGTTTATAGGTATCTGTCCGATAGCAAACATTAAGGTAGGACATGGAAAGATTGATATGACTTTCCCTGATGGTACACGTCAGCAATCGGATGTAGACATGTCGCAAAAGGGTAGGGCAAAGGTGTCGGTAGCTAAGGCTATCAACGACTTCATCCAGTATTTCAATGTCGAAGGCGAAGGCTCCAACTATTGCGGACTCTATGGCTATACATCCTTCAATGCAGTCCGCTATTTCGAGGATATTCCTGTCAAGGATGCAACTATGGATAAGAACGATGCACCAGATATAATGTACATACTGTATCGTGACATCTTGGTGTTCGACCATTTCAATAATACCTTGACCCTAATCTCATTATGTCATGATGAGGCTGCGGGCGAAGCAAATATCGATGAAATAATAAAAGCCATCAACAAGCAGAATATAAATCCTTATGGATTTCATGCTATTGGTGAACCTACATCTACACTCACCGACGAAGAGCACAAGGCAAACATTCGACAATGTATAAAGCATTGTCTGCGTGGCGATGTGTTCCAGATAGTGATTAGTCGTAGGTTCGTGCAGAAATATGAAGGTGATGATTTCAGATTGTATCGTTCTCTAAGGAGCATCAATCCAAGTCCTTATCTCTTCTATTTCGACTTTGGCGGCTTCCGTATCTTTGGTTCAAGTCCGGAGACACACAACAGAATAGAAGGCGACAAAGCATATATCGACCCTATTGCCGGTACTACCAAGCGTACGGGAAATATAGAGCAAGACAAGCGAAATGCAGAATTCTTGCGCAACGACCCTAAGGAGAATGCTGAACATGTGATGCTTGTAGACCTTGCACGCAATGACCTTAGTCGCAACTGTCATGATGTGCATGTAGATTTCTATAAAGATATGCAATTCTATAGCCATGTTATTCATCTTGTTAGTCGTGTGTCGGGAACCCTCGATGATAATGCTGACAAGATTAGTGCTTTTATTGACACCTTCCCTGCAGGTACTCTTAGCGGTGCGCCAAAGGTTAGGGCTATGCAGATAATAAGCGAACTCGAACCTCACAACCGTGGTGCATATGGAGGTTGTATAGGTTTTATTGGCTTGAATGGCGACCTAAACCAAGCTATTGTCATACGAACCTTTATTAGCCGTAATGGTGAGTTGTGGTTTCAAGCTGGTAGTGGTGTTGTGGCAAAGAGCAACGACCAGTATGAACTTGAAGAATGTAACAATAAACTTGGTGCATTGGTCAAAGCTATAAAGCAGACCGACGCCATTAACTCTTAATCTATAATTCTAATAAAATTAAATTCTTGGATATGATCAAGATTGTAATCATAGACAACTACGACTCGTTCACCTACAACCTTTCGCATCTTGTAAAGGAGCTTGGTGCCGATGTCACAGTATATCGCAACGACCAGTTTAAGCTCCCTGAGCTTGAGGCTTTCGATAAGATAATACTCAGCCCTGGTCCTGGCATTCCTTCAGAGGCTGGTTTGTTGCTTGATGTAATAAAGACCTATGCAGGCAAAAAGCCAATGCTCGGTGTATGTCTTGGACATCAGGCTATAGCCGAAGCCTTTGGTGGACAGCTCGAAAACCTATCAGAAGTTTATCATGGTGTGGCTACCGACTGCATACAAACTGCCGATGATGAAGTCTTTGCTGGTTTGCCAAACCGCTTTACCATTGGTCGCTATCACAGTTGGGTGGTTTCGAAGAATGGATTCCCTGCCTGTTTGGAGGTAACAGCCGAGAGCGAAGAAGGTCAGATAATGGCTCTTCGCCATCGACAATATGATATCCATGGTATACAGTTCCATCCCGAGAGTGTGCTTACTCCTGATGGTAAGAAGATGATTGGCAACTGGCTTGCATTATAACATAAAAGACCGAACGTAAAAAACTACGTTCGGTCTTTTATGTTTTTATATGTATACGATTATTCTTATTGGAAAATGAATAATCTTATTGGCATACAAACTTATATGACTTTGTTCCTGCGCCAGTCTTTACAGAAAGGAGATAAACACCCTTTTGCAACGACGACATTGGAATGTTTACTGTCTCGCCTGCATTTCTGCTTCCAAGGTCCTTATATATAATAAGGTGTCCCGCCATATTTGCTACTGATACTGCTGCACGAGTGTCGCGAGGGAAGTTGATAGCGATATTGTTGTTAGCCACCTTGATGCTACCATCAAATGGATATTCAATGTTCTCGCATCCTGCAGTCTGCATCTCTATGCACTTCTTTAGTCCGTCCATGGCATTAATCTTGCCATATCCCCAGTTGTTATCTGCCTCGGTAGAAGTGAAGCTATCTTTGCGAGCTGTTGAGGCTACAATTTCGTGAAGCTGTTCTGGAGTAAGCTCTGGATAAGCCTGCAACCATGTTGCTACTATGCCAGCTACAAAAGGCGAAGCCATAGATGTACCTTGCATATAGCCATAGATATTTGTGTGGCCATACTTATCGTACCAACCATTGTCTACATACATGGCGTTGCCAGATTCATCATTTGTAGAAACTGCAGAGATGATGAAACATCCTGGAGCTGTTATCTCTGGTTTGATTCGTCCATCGGCAGTAGGACCATAACTTGAGAACGAGCTTATAGCACCAATAGTCTCTTCGAGAGTTCCTGAGGCTGTATTTGTCTTGTATGTGTTTCGTGTGGTGTAGGCGCCAATGGTAAGTATGCGCTTACCTGTACCACCAATCTCAGCCAAGGTTGATGACTTCTCGTCTGGACCACTATATCCTTCTATATCTTTAGAGCTTAAACCTACGTAGGTGTCGTCAGCCCAAATGTTCACTCTTCCGCTATTCTTTGGAGTGATGGTGATAGCTATGTTGTAGTTGTTGCGCATATTGGTGAGCGCAGAAGTTAATACTACATGAGGTTTGCCGTTTAGAGGGCTAATCTCAGAAGCCACCTTCCATGTTCCTGTAGCATAGCGACCGAATGATGCTTCGGTTACGCCTTCTGCTGGATATACAGTTGTTGAAACCATATCCTTCTTGTTGAAAGTGTTATAAGCAGCGAGGTCTACAGTAAACTCTGAACCAACTTCGCCCCATATCTCTATGTTGCCACCACTAGTTGTCAACGATGGACCGAGTTTGTAGTCAACAAATGTCTTCAAAGGAGCATCCTCGGCAGATGTAAAGCTGTGGTCGATATGGAACTTATCTGTACGATGGTTTCCTGCAGCACCAACGATAAGTCGTCCTGGTCCCTGCATCTTGTCGGTCATAGTGTCGAAAGTAGTTGTTCCATCATGAGGTCCCTCGTGGTTGCCAAGACTAAGGTTTACTACACATGGCTTTCCTACTTCGTCGGCATAGTCGAAGATATATTTCACACCATTGCAGATATCAGCATTTGTGCATGTGTTAAGGTCCAATGCCACCAACACAATATCTGCATCAGGAGCATTGCCCACATAAGCACCATCTTGGAAGCTATCGCTACCAGCTGCAATACCAGCAACGTGGGTGCCATGTGAATTAACTTTGCTATCGCCTTGCGACTCCATGATAAGTTCAGGAGTGTTTAGCTCTATGCCATAGCCATATTTCTCTGGTGCTTTAGCACCTTCGAGCTTTGTGGTTCCTTGTTCCCATATCTTCTTGATGCGGAATGTGCCATCTTCAGGGTTACGGAATGCTGCATGCAGATAGTCGAAGCCTGCATCAACAATACCAACTACCACACCCTTGCCTGTATATGGCTGTGGCAACGAAATACCCTTATGAATATCATCAGTTCCTGCTTCTTTGCGAGCCACGTCAAGCATCTGCTGTACACCCGATGAGAGTTGAATATATTCCACTCCCTCTTTACCTGCCAACGCCTTTAACTCGTTTAATGATAGTCTGACGGTAGCGGTATTGCCATCTTCTGCTATAGGCATCAAGCCAAGCTCTTGCCACGAAGTGATGTTCTCGTTTATGGTTACGTAGGCGCTTACCTTTTTATTGTCCACGCCTTGCGCCTTAGCCTTCTTCATGCCATTGCCACTTATGGTAATGGCAGCCTTAGGTGACAAAGTCCCTTGTCCCCACATAGTGGTGGGAACGAGGGACACTGCTATACCTATTATATATATATATGATTTTCTCATGTTGTTATTATCTAACCAAAACCTTCTTTGTCATTTGCTTGTTGCCTGCAACAACCTTAATGATATAAGCGCCCTTGCTGAGAGTAGAATCTGCATCTACCATACCGCCTGTAATGCTATATACATATAACTTGTCGTATTTGCCGTCGACCATAACCTTACCATTTCTTACATATACGTTGGCAACGTTGTTGTTCTCGATGGTCTCTACACCTGTTGTTGGACCGAAACCTGCTTGAGTGTGAGTAGTTCCAAGTTTTGTCTCTGTACAGTTGTATACCACATTCTTAGCGCTATTGCTGGTATCGTATTCAGAAACAAACGCTACTACCGACATGTCGTCAATTACAGTCTTGATATTTGTTTGCTCAACCTTGTATTTACCGCTATACCAAGCCTCCTTTACAGTTTCTCCATTTACCTCCTTTTCTGAATATGTTATCATATCATCTGTCCAATAGCTTGAATGTATGCTCTCAGGAATGGTGATAGTCTTTTCCCATGTAGAAACCTTACCAGGAGTTAGGTCTGTGAGTAATATGCCCCAACTGTTGCCAGTAACTGTTCCGCGGAACACATGGTGGTGTATATATTCAGAGCCACCATTGCTCTGTGGACCTTGAATGTTGTCTTGTGTGAGGAACACGTTGAACAACACAGAGTCTGCAGTAATCTGCTCGTGAGGTTTTATCTGCAATTTAACCTTTAACTCACGTTTAGCCTCGTCAAACTTTGTGTCAAGGTTCAATGATACATAAGGCTTAGATTCTGCAGCATTAGAAATCAATGTTTTTAGATTCTTGCTATCTACTTCAATAACTGGAGCTGATGAAATATCCTGGTTCGCTTTTCTGTTTACCATTACTGCAGGAGCAAAAGTGCTCGATGGATTTGGGTAGTAGAACATGTATGCCCCATCTTCCATCATAGTGTACATGTCAGGGTAGTAGCCTGCATGATGGCTCACTTCTACAATATTCTCAGTAGAATTCTCAATTACAGAGTTCATTGTTAAGTGACCACCAGGACAATTAGAGCAATCCTGACCTGTGAATCCTTCTACCAATATAGAACTCTCCATATTGTTTGGATAGAAGAATATGTTGCCAGTTGTTGTATTATCAGAAGTGTCGATATCGTTGTTACCACCATTCACATTGAAAATCTCTACTTCAACATTCTTCTCTCCCTCAGAGTCTGTACTAATGTCGTTTAGTGTTACATTGTATACACCCTTTGGTAGTATACTTAGGTTCTCGAAGTGCTGAGTGGTTTCTTTGCCTTCTATCTTTACTTTAGCATCAAAACTTGTGATGGTTGTTGTGCCTTCATTGATGAATCTTGCAGCAAAACTGTAGTTGTTGCCAGCCTTAAAATATCCAGCAAAGCTTGTGCGTCCCATTATCACGTCGGTATAATTAACTTCGCCATCAACATTAAAGCTAATCAAAGCACTACCTTTATTCATGCCATAGGTATCTACCCATTCGCCATCTTTATATGCAAAGTTGTAGCCATTGATATCGTACGAGCCGTCGCTAAAGAGCAATTTGTAAGTTGTTGGAATTTCAGCAGTATATCCAATATAAAGGTTTTCCTCTTCGCCTGTAATTGTGTAAGGTTTATCAAGAGTCCATTTGCATTCCTTGAATGCTTTTGTAATGGCTATAGTACCTTCGGCAATAGGAGTAGCATCAAGCGAAGTTGTGAGGAATACATGCAGTTTTTTGTCGTTGGTGTTTACAGAGCTTACTACAAATTCAGCAAAGTCGATGGTCTTACCTTTCAAAGCCTGTAGCTTTGCTTTCGGAATTCTGATGGCTTGACCCTGCTTTTCTGTGTCACCAAGTCTAAACATGTTGGCTCTACTAATCTTTTGATTAGAATAACCAATAGTTGCTGCATTCACATTACCTGCCAACAGAAGGAAAGCAGATAGGCTAAGGAAAATCTTTCTCATACGCGCTTTTATTTTATATATGTATATTTTATATTTATAATATGTGTATTTAGTACAATTGCTGTAATTAACAGTTTGTAAGCTTAACTGTCTTTCGTATGCAAAATTACTACTTTTTATGCATATCTACAAAATAATTATGAATTTTTCCTCCATTTGTGCTTACATTTTAAAATATTTGTTTACCTTTGCAGCAGATGAGGTATAATTATAGTTAAACTTTTAAAAACAATTCTTATGAAAAAGTATCTACTTAGTTCGTTATTGGTATTGGGTTTAGCGCTTTATTCAACAGTTGCAGCTTGGGCTGAAAATGTAGTTTATGGTCTTATGCCATCAAACACATATGGTGCTCGTACTACATCTTTTGATATTGATGCACTTGGCTCTGATGCTTTGAAGCTCACCCCTGATTTTGCATTTGAAAATGCAGAGGAATTTAACTGTGGTACATCTGTAGGTGATAAGTATTACGCTTTCGTTGTTAATCGTGGCGTTGACGCTCCTGCTTTTGTTACTCTCAACTTTACCACAGGTAAAATGGTTGTTGTTAATGATAAGTCTTTTACTTATGGCAAACCTGGCTTCGGTGCCAATGGTATGGCTTATGATGAGACTAATGGTAAGCTGTATGTCATTGAAGGTGTATATGATGAATCTTTAGATGCTACTGCTACTAAGCTTTATTCTGTAGATACCACAAATGGTACTCTTGCCGAAGTCGCAACATTGAATGATAGCTATGAGGCAATAGCTTCCGACCATAAAGGCGGTTTCTATTTGGTTAAGGTCGTATCCGAAGGTAGAAAGAACTATCCTGTTCTTTATAAGGTTTCGGCTGACTTCAAAGTTTCTGAGGCTGTAGCTAACACTACTGTTAATTGCTCTTACACTACATTCAATAGTCTTGTAGCATCGAAGGATGGTAATACTGTTTATTATGCTGCAGGCAAGAGTATTTATGCTTTCGATGTAACTGCTGGTACTGTAGAAATGAAGGGTAATTTGAATTTGAACATTGCAGGTATCACATTCGATAAGTCTTCTGCTGACGGTGTAGCAGCAGAGAATATTCCTGACGATAAGCCTGCTGCAAAGCGCTTCTTGGTGATGAGAAGAATCTATGGCTCTGCTATGGGCGATGTTCCAGATGATGTAGACTCTAAGCGTACATACTATTATTATAATGTAGATGGCAAGGAAGTAGGTTATGCTAACTATGGTCGTTTGTACACAGATCTTGGCATTTCTGATAACTTTAATCTTGTTGATATTGCTAAGCCTGTATTTGATGAGAATGGCAACATCGTAGCAAGAAACACTTATCAGTGGGGTCCATACGATTTCTTGGATTATACATTCCAGAAGACTCCTAACTGCGAGACCTACGCATACAACGAGGCTGGTCAGCTTGTTTCTGATACCACATCTGTTTACTATCATGAATATACATACAATGAGGATGGTACTTTGGCAACATTGAATACATACAATAAGTTTACAAAGAAACTTTCTCAGTCTATTCAGTATGTCGCTTACGATGAAAAGGGCAACCTTATCTCATATGTTTCTGATGGAAATTGGGATAGCCAGAAATATAATGGCGAAATCGAGTATGATGAAAATGGTAATAAGGTAGAAGAATACCAGTATCAGGTCGTTGATGATCCTAATATGCCAGGTTCAACAATGAATAAGTCAAAGCAGCTTGAATCTTGGAAATATGTAGATAACTGCCTTGCAGAGTATCAAAAGTTCAGATTTGATGATAATGGTGAATCTGTTCCTGAATTTAAGACAGTATACGAGCCTGTAGTAGAAGGTGATTACAACGATGTATATGCTCGCGACTCTTCATACTTCGACAATGGCAAGAATTCAAAATGGATGGGTGAGAGTACATATAGTCGCTACACTTATGTAGACTTCACTGATATGGAAAAGGATACATATATGGAGCTTACAGCTGAAGTAGATGCAAAAGCATACAATACTGTAAACTTGAAGTTCAGTATGCCTCAGCTTGGTGGTGTTCAGGATTGCAAGTTCGTTATCTATCGTGATTGCACTCCTATCGATACTCTTTCTTTCGATGATTTTGTTGCAAATGCAGATCCTGAAACAGGTCTTTGCACATATCAGGACAAGCTCCTGAAGAATGGTACATACGATTACTTCATTCAGCCTTTGTTCACAGCATATAGTGACGATATGATGGCTGCTGATGTTGATGAACCAGGTATCGACGATGGTGGTGTCGTTGGTCCAGAGGAGAATCCAGAAGCACAGTGGATTGGTTACTATTCTACAACTCCTGTACAGGTAACAGTTTATACAGAGCTTCCTGCAGTAACTGATCTTGCTTTGACAGGTGGTAAGGTTGAGACTTCTGGTAGTATAGCTAACTTGCAGAAGACATACTTCGCAGCTTTTTCTTGGAAGAACCCTGAGAATATTACAGACTATGGCTTCAAGAAGAATAGTGTATACCTCGGAATGGAAGAAATGGCTTTGTCAGAAATTACTAAGGCTGATTCTACAAGCGCAAACGTAGAACTTGCATTTGAAGAGGATACAGAGGCATATGTTGTTACAAGCTATGCTTTGGGTAATGCTATTTCTGATACAATTACTGTTAAGATTAAAGATATCGAGGCTTTTGCTACAGGTGTAGAAGGTGTAACTGTTGATGGCGCTGTAAAGGCTACATTCGCTGGTAATACTATCACTCTTAGCGACAATGCTACAGTTTCTGTATTCGCAGCAAATGGTCAGAAGGTATATGAGGAGAATAATGTAACAAGCGTTTCGCTCAACAATCTTCCTGCTGCTGCATACATCGTATGTGTAGAAAAGAATGGTAACGTTAATGCTTACAAATATCGTGTTAAATAACATCTGATATATCTATAATATAAGTAGGTAGACTGTTGGACTATTCGCCAATAGTCTATCTACTTATTTTCGATTTGACTAATATTAAACTTAATGAGATATACAATGAAAATTCAAACTCTTTTAGCTTCGCTTCTTGTTAGTAGTGCTGCTATGGCGCAGACTCCTACTATGAAGCCTATCGTGATGAAGACCCCTAACGAGTTCCAAATCCTTGCTGCATCAGGCAATGGTAAATGGGCTTGTGGTGTTTATTCCGATTATTCAAATGTGCAGTATGGTTTCCTTTGGAATTTGGAAACTGGTGAAATCGAGATGCTCGATCCTTCTAAGCCTTCTGTAGCATGGTCTGTATCTGATGACGGTCTTGTAGTAGGTCAGTATGAAGATACTTCTTACAAGAGCAATGGTGCTGCAGTAGAACTTGCTGGCTATTGGGCTAATGGCAAGTGGAACAGATTTGAGATGCCTTCTGATGAGGTTTCCGGAGCTGGTGCAGCAAGCATTTCTCCAGACGGACATTATGTAACTGGTCATGTTGAAGAATCTGGAATCTATACTGGCTATATCTGGAAAGATGGAAAGATTGCGAAGGAATTGATAAACACCAATTGTTCTATGCCTTATGCTATAGCTCCTGATGGACAGTCGGCTGCAGGATGGATTCAGAGGGATAATCGTACTGCATGTATTTGGGAAGCTGATGGCGAGGTGACATTCCTTTCTGATTACCAGTCGCCATGGAGCTCTGCTCGTAAATATACTCATGATGGCAAGAACCTTCTTTATTGGGGAGGTTGGGATGATATGGAAGCTGAAAATGCATCAGTTTATGCTATATATAACCTTGAAACAAAGGAGAAGACTGGTATTCCTCCAATTGATGAAGGTGGCAATTTCGACTTCTTTGATATTAGCGATAATCTTACTGTCGTAGGTGAGAATGGAGCTCTTGGATATATATATAAAGGTGGTAAGACTTATTATGCAACAGATTTCTTAACTGCTAATGGAGTAGACCTCTCTAAACAGCATATCTTCATGGCTCCAGAAACAGACTATTATCAGGTCTTCCGTGCAAGCACAGTTTCGGCTGATGATAATGTGATGAGCTTCCTTATCTATAATGATGATAAGGATGAAGAAGGCAACTATGCTGTATCTATGCAGACAATGGTTGTTAAGTTCAATCAGGCTACTACAGGCCTTTGCCCATTGAGCGTAAAGGCTAAGCAGTTCTCTGGTTTGAATAGCGTAAATGTTTCTTGGAAACCTAATGTCGCTGCAGAAGGTATCAAGGGATACAATGTATACCGCGATGGCGAAAAGCTCAATAAGGAATTGGTAACAGCAGAGAATTATCTCGATGCTAATGTTCCTTATGGCGACCATAAGTATACCATTACTGCTGTATATGCAGATGCAGAGTCGGCAAAGAGCGCAGAGGCTAACGTTGCTGTAGCTAAGCAAGTGTTGTCTACTCCTACTTCTTTGTTTGCTCAGCAGCATGGTTATAGTGCTGCATACATGGAGTGGAATAAGCCTGTTTCTAACTTCGGTTCGTTCACATATTTCGATGTAGACCATGCTCGTCAGGAGGGCTTTGGTATGAATGCCAAGGGTATGAGCTATGAAACTGCCATCCTTATGGATTCTGTAACTACAGCTGCATATAAGGGTCAGAAGATTTCTTCAGTAGGTTTCTATCCTATGTCGGAGCAAGGCTCATGGAAGGTAAATCTCTATACCTATGATGCTAATGGAGCACTTAAGCTTCTTTATTCTCAGCCTATAACTCAGACTCTTAAATACGATGAGCGTAATGTTGTTACTCTGACAACTCCACAGAATGTTCCTGATGGTGAGTTGCTCATTGCTATAGAGGTTGCTGTTACTACTCCTGCTGCTGAAATTACTGGTGTAGACTATGGTCACTCTAACAAGGGCTATACCGACTTGGTACGTCTTACAACAGAGGATGACTTCTATTCTATTGGTGAGTTGATGGAGAGCAGTGGCTATCTTTATCCTGCAACATGGGCTATTGATGCAACTGTAGCTCCTGAGAACGCTGACTTGAGCAAGGATGTTGTTGATCACTTTAATGTATATGTAGATGGTACAGTTGCTGGTTCTTCAAAGACTGCAAACTATACTATTCCTACACTTGCTGAGGGTGCTCATACCGTTGGTGTAAGCTCTGTATATGGTAATGGTGAGGAGTCGGCTGTTTGCTCAACATCATTGAATATTGCTCACAACGCTTCTCAGCTCGCAGCTGTTGACAGTGTTGCTGTAACTGCAAATGGTAACTCTGCAATTACTGCTAAGTGGCAGGCTCCTGTAGATAAGGATAAGGTAACATTGGCATATTGTGAGGGTAAGGCTGCAAAGAATGCTCCTGTTGCTCCTGCTGAGAACAACTATAGTATTATGGTAGGTTCTATTTATACTCCTGCAATGCTTAAGGGTCGCAATGGTTATGAGATTACTTCTGTTAATTTCTATCCATTGAACGATGCTTCATTTACTGCAATCATTTACAAGGATGATGTACAGATCAGCGAAACAGAGATCAACGATTATGAGCTAAAGCAGTGGAATACTGTTAAGCTTGCAGAGCCTATTGTTATCGATTCTAAGTCTTCTTACAAACTTGTTATCGATTGCTATGACGTAACTCCAAAATGTGCAGCAATGGCTCTTGACCAGAATATGCCAGTACAGGACTATTCAGATATCTATTCTCTTAACGGTGAAAGCTGGAATTCTGTAACAAGTGCTTCTATTTATGGTAACTGGATGATTGGTATGAATATCGAGAATCCTAATGGAGTATCATTGCCAGCTGTAGGCTACGATGTAAATATCGATGGCGTGAAGAAGAATACTGCTATGCTCACATCGCCAGCATTCAACTACGACTTCGGCTCTGAGGACGCTAAGCAGCATACTATTAGCGTAGATACTTACTACAAGGTAAATGGTACAAGCGTTAAGGGTGGTGCTACTACCTTCTTCATTGGTGCAGCTGGTATTGCTGACAACACTATCGGTCGTATCGAGGTTGCTCAGGGTGATAACAATATCACTGTTACTGGTGCTAACGTTTCTTCAGTAGAGGTTGTTTCTGCAGCTGGTTCAACCGTAGCATCTGCTAAGGGCAACACAGTAGCTATCAATGGTCTTGCAACTGGTGTTTATGTTGTTAAGGCGGTAGTTGATGGTGAAACTATTGCAAGAAAGATTCAGATTGTGAAGTAATAAGAAACAATAATTTGAATCCATAAATAATAAAGGCAGCTATGACTTTTGTGTCGTAGCTGCCTTTTTTAGCATCGTATATTTTCTTATTAAGAGTTATATATTAATAGAAGCCTACAGAATCCCAAAGCATGAGGTCTTGACGAATATAACCTATTTTGCCATCTATCTCTGTCTTATACCACATGTAGGTTTTATCTTCGTCGGTGGTTTCTACTAATCCTAAGCATGGAAATACATCCGGTATTTCATATTGATGATAGCTGATGGTTGTGATGACCGAACTTTTTGTTGTTGGCTTTTCCCTTACGTTGGCTTGTTTGGCTATATCGTCGTTTATTATGAGAACACCTTGACCATTTTCTGCGCTATATTCCTCTATGTGTGATTCGCTTTTCTTAACCAAGCCATAATCCTGTGCAACTACTAAATAGCTGTCGCCACTGTCGGCACAATATTGAGAAATATCTCCATTTTTCTCTATCACAACTCTGCCAAAGGTATTCCACCTGCGAGAAATGCTTGTTCTCTCCCACATAGGCGAAGATATACACATGCCTTGTTTTGGAGCAAAGTTTTTGCATTGCCATCTTATGGTGTCGCCCTTCAATATACTTGCAAATAGTTTATGCTGGTCATCATAGTCGGTAATGTAGTATATAGGCATATTTCTTGTAGAGGTGAAAGGAGCATCGCGGAATATGCTGTCTGCAAGACAAAAGTCTGTCCCCTCATCGCATGTGATGTTGAGAGTGAAGTCGTCTATCTTATGGTTTGCCCATCTTGTGGCAGGTGGTAGGCTATAAGGAATCTCGAATGTCTGTAGAACGTTATAGCTCATGCGATAGCGGTAAGTGTGGTGTACTATGTTTTTGCCTTTTTTGAAAGGGGCATCGAAATAGTAGGCATAACCAAAATAGATAAAGCTATCAAGCTCTGCATTATATAACTCATTGTCTACTGGTACTATGGAGTCGTAAGCTTCTTCACCTTTCCATTTGTTCAAGTCGAGTGGTGTGAAGTCAACTTCCTCATTTCCATCTTGGTAGTGTAAGGCTACAACGGCATTGCGATAGTTTAGTTGCTTACCATTCATTGTAGCCGTAAAGTCTTTGATATGAGGATGAATACCTTTGTGGCTTAGAGGTGAGTAGTCGTTGTATGGTGCAGTTGCTTCAAACGCCATCGTTATGTTTTTAGCTTTACCATTGTTCATAAACTCGTAGTATACATCTACTGTAGCAAAGCTATCTTTGTCTATGCTGATAGTAAGAATCTCTTTAGCAACAGAAATATTCGTCTCCTTGATAGGTTGCAAGAAGTTGCCACTGGTGAAATATACGCCATCGTTGGCAAACAAAGAGTTCATACTTAATAATGTCAATAGAACTGAATGATTAAAATGTTTCATGTTTTAGTTTATTTGATTAGAAAAGTTTTTTTAGCCAATTCTTTATATGTGTGATAATATTATTAGATCTTTTAGAATCTTGAAGAATATCATTATTCCACATATAACAATTATCACTTAATAACCAATCAATAACTTCTGGCGCAGACTTTTTAAGTTTTATAATAGGGTCTATAAAATAAAGTACCCCATTCTCATCTTTAAGAACATTATCGCTCTCAGAACTTATATCTGTAATTGCAAGATATTCATTACCGAAATAATAGTTGTTCTCTTTATTAAGACCTAGTGCTTTAAGATGAGCTGTTATTTCTTCATCTGTAGGTATTAGTGATGCTTCGCAAAATGATTGGCTTAATATGATTCTTACATCTTCGTGAATAGATGATATTCCCAAAAATGTGTAATGTGTGGATGGAAAAAGAATATTATGAACGATATGTTCATAGATAATATCAATGGGATGTAACTCTTTTATAACTCTTTTAGCAAATGGGTCATAAACCTTAAATACTAATCCGAGTTTTTCGTTTGCATAGACTTTACTTTCACCTGTTTGTTTAGAATATAGGCTGCCAAACGATTCTGTTTCTGCATATTCTATATACAGATTATTATCTTTAGCTATTGAGATAAGTCGTTTGCTCTCATTCTCCTCCGTAGTTCTCGAATAGCGCTCCCAAGTTCCATTCTGTTTATTTGTGTTTTGTTTCGTAAACACAGATATACGGCTTCTGTCGCTATTTGCCTGTCGTCTACGGGTAGACTGGCAATCCAAAGGCTGACAGGTAAATTGCCTCCGGCCATCATTATTTGATCTAAATTCTTTTCCATTGTTCATCTTTCTTTTTATTTCTTTTTGCAAAGATACATTATTTATGTGATAAATTAAAGTATTTAACAAAAAAACGCCATAAGCAAACCGAATACTTATGGCGATTATGTTGATAGCTAATGATATAGCTAATGGGATGACTAAGAGATATATAGCCTTAGAATTCAGAAGTGAAGTGGAACTTGATGTCCTCGAAATCTTGCTGAGCCATGCTGAGCACATAACCAGAGTCGGCGAGGAATACATCGCGACCCTCGATGTCTTTTGCCATGTACTGATACTTGCGCTTCTTGAACTGATCAAGCTGCTCGGCATTGTCGCTCTCTATCCAGCAAGCCTTGTGGAGGTGAACAGGTTCCCAACGACACTTGGCATTATATTCGTTTTCAAGACGATACTGGATAACCTCAAACTGAAGCTGACCAACAGTACCTACTACACGGCGACCATTGAACTGGTTGACAAACAACTGAGCAACACCCTCGTTCATAAGCTGCTCCAATCCCTTCTGGAACTGCTTGCTCTTCATAGGGTCGTCGTTCTCAATATATTTAAACATCTCTGGCGAGAATGATGGCAAACCACGGAAGTGGAGCAGTTCACCCTCGGTGAGAGTATCACCAATCTTGAAGATTCCATTATCTGGCAAACCTACGATGTCGCCAGGATAAGCCTCGTCGATAGTGCTCTTGCGCTGAGCCATAAACTGAGTAGGCGAAGAGAAACGTACGGTCTTGCCCAAGCGGATATGCTGGTAAGGCTGATTGCGTACGAACTTGCCCGAGCAAACCTTGCAGAAGGCGATACAGCTGCGGTGGTTAGGGTCGATATTGGCAGTAATCTTGAAGATAAAACCTGTGAACTTAGGTTCCTCAGGACTTACCATACGTTCCTCTGCCTTAGTAGGACGAGGCGAAGGGGCAATCTCAACGAAGCAGTCGAGGAGTTCCTGTACACCGAAGTTGTTGAGAGCAGAACCGAAGAATACTGGTGCTACCTCAGCAGAGCGATAGCTTTCTACTTCAAACTCAGGATATACACCATTTACGAGCTCAAGGTCGTCGCGTAGCTGTTGTGCCTCACGCTCACCTACATGCTGGTCGAGTTCGGCAGAGTCGATATCTACGCTCACCTTCTCAGTTACTCGCTGCTTGTTAGGAGTGAAGAGGTTGAGCTGCTTCTCGTAGATGTTGTATACACCCTTGAAGCGAACACCCTGACCGATAGGCCATGACAATGGGCGAACCTTTATCTTGAGTTCCTCTTCAAGTTCATCGAGAACATCGAAAGGATCACGACCTTCGCGGTCCATCTTGTTAATGAAGATGATAACAGGAGTATTGCGCATGCGGCAGACCTCCATAAGTTTTCTGGTCTGTGCCTCAACACCCTTAGCCGAGTCGACAACGATGATGGCAGAGTCTACGGCTGTAAGTGTGCGGTATGTATCTTCGGCAAAGTCCTGGTGTCCAGGGGTGTCGAGGATATTTACCTTATATGGGTCGCCCTCTAAGCCTTCAGGCAGATAGTCGAATTCCATAACGGAAGTAGATACAGAGATACCACGCTGTTTCTCGATATCCATCCAGTCGGAAGTGGCAGTCTTGCGAATCTTGTTGTTCTTTACGGCTCCAGCCACCTGAATCTGACCACCGAAGAGAAGGAATTTCTCAGTAAGAGTAGTCTTACCAGCGTCAGGGTGAGAGATGATGGCGAAGGTTCTTCTTCTTTCTATTTCTTTTGACATGTATTTTAAATGATTGAATTTTATTATGGGGAGTTGTGAAATCCAGGCGTTTAGAATTGTTGGATTATTGTGCCAATAGTTTAGCTACGCACTTTTCCAACGACTCTTCCCAGTAAGGAATCTCGATGCCATAGGTCTGCTTAATCTTTGTCTTGTCAAGCACACTATAGTGTGGGCGTGCGGCAGGAGTAGGATATTCTGCAGTATGCAGAGGCTTGACATGGCAAGATGTGATGCCTGCTATGCGATGAATTGCTTTTGTGAAATCGTACCAGCTGATGACACCCTCGTTAGAGAAATGATAGATGCCAGGCACAATGCCGTGGTTGATAGCCGCCATGATAGCTGCTGCAAGGTCACCAGCATAAGTAGGAGTACCTATCTGGTCGAAGATTACGCCAAGCTCAGGTTTCTCCTGTCCCAAGCGAATCATAGTCTTCACGAAGTTGTTGCCAAAGGTAGAGTAGAGCCAAGCAGTACGAATAATCATAGTGTTGGCACATGCTGCCATAGCCAGTTTCTCGCCTTCGAGTTTTGTAGAACCATAAACGCTGTTAGGACATGTAGCCTCGTCTTCGGTATATGGAGTGTGGTTGGTACCATCGAAGACATAGTCGGTAGACACCTGTACGAGATAACCACCACGCTTAGCTACTGCTGCAGCAAGATATTCTGGAGCCTTAGCATTGAGCAGATGGCATAGCTCCTGAGAGCTTTCAGCCTTGTCGACAGCTGTAAATGCTGCACAGTTGACGATGATGTCGATAGCGTTGTTGCTTACGAACTCCTCGATAGCTTCGGGGTTAGTGATGTCGAGTTGAGCCACATCGGTATTGAAATACTGATGCTGTGGATTTTCTTTCTCCAAAAGCTGCATCTCGTTGCCAAGTTGTCCGTTGCAGCCAGTAATAAGGATGTTCATGATTCTATATATTTAATAAGGTGTATCTTTTATTGTTTGTTTTGCCGAGTTGTTTAATCCTCGTCGAAGTTTATACCTTCGGTTTTGTCTTTGTGATAATAGTCGGAGAGCATGCCGATGAAAGTCGTAATCTCCTTTATAGCATTCTGTGTGCTTGGTGTTATTTCTTTTTGCTGTAAGCGAAGCATCATCACTCCGTAGAGAGCGTTAAGACAGGTTTCTATCTCGTTGATATCCTTGTCGCCGCGATTGCGGAGCTCAACGATAAATGGCAATACCTTATAATATTCTGCAGAATAGAATGGGAATTTTGGCGATTGCAACAGCTGAGCATGAAGCTCTGCAAGACTCTGTACCACGATTTTGTTTATCTGCAAATGTCCTTTCTCGCGGCATCCCTCTTGGTTCATCATATTGATGAGGTTGCCCCACCAGTCAATTTCTTCGTCCATCTGTTCCTCTGATAGTTGGAAATTGCTGATATATTCCTTTCTCAATCGTGTTAGCGAACAGTCGTAGGCACGGATGATGTCCTCTACCTGCCACATATATAGCAGATATTCGGCTATAGAAGTCTTCCTTAATTCTTGTGCTATGAACATTGGAAATAAATGTATATTATAAATGTTATTGGAAATACTTTGAGTAAGAGTGTGTTGGGGTAGGGGCGTAAATACAAATATTAGGTATAGAGAAGTCTACACCTAATAGAATGTATAGAGGTTGAAGATGGTGCCAATGAGCATCACCAATGAGAAGAATATCACCAAACTTCCTATCACCTTATTAATAATAAGGATTCCATTCTCATCAAACTTACCACGAATGCGGTCGATGAGCCATGTCAGACCATACCACCATAGCAGAGCACCGCCCACAATGCTGGCATATCCCAACGACATCTCGAAATGATGGTCAGGAATGACAAACGTAAACTGTGCAAAGGTTGCCATGAAGATAAAGATGATAAGCGGATTAGAGAATGTGACAAGGAATGCTGTGAGGCAGTTGTGCCAATAAGAGCCCTTGTTATTACCGCTCTGATGCATATTCTTAGTAGGATTGTTGCGGAAACAATATATTCCGAATACCAACAATACTATGCTTCCGATAATCTGCAACCAAAACTTGTTGGTAGGATTAGTGATGAGGTCCATAACGAAACTCATACCATAGCCTGTAATCAAGGCGTATATGATGTCGCTGATAGATGCGCCAACGCCTGTCACAAAACCATACCAACGACCTTTCTTAAGAGTGCGCTGTACACAGAGCACTCCTACAGGACCCATCGGTGCTGATGCAAGTATACCGATTAGGATACCCTTAAGCATGACATCAAGGATGTCTATATGAAATGGAAATGGCATATCGTCTGCAAAATTACTAATAAAAGTTGAAACAATGGGCTTTTATATAAAAAAATGATTGTATGTATATATTTTTAGTTGTTTCATTTTGCTCTTTTGTTAATTATTTCTATCTTTGCAATATATATAACTAAAAACATACAATTAAAAAAGAATGGAATCACAATCAGCAGTAATGAAGCCTTACGTAATAGGCTTGGATCTTGGAGGAACAAACTCTGTTTTCGGAATTGTAGATAGTAGAGGTGAAATAAAGGCTACAACAGCCATTAAGACACAGGGCTATGAGACTGCAGAAGAATTTGTTGCCTCTGCAGTAGATGCCTTGCAGATTATTATTGACCAAGTTGGTGGCATAGAGAAGATTAAGGCTATGGGAGTAGGTGCTCCTAACGGCAACTTCTATGACGGTACTATTGAGTTTGCTCCTAATATCAAGTGGGGTCACAACGGTATTGTGCCATTGGCAAAGATGTTCTCTGACAAGCTCGGCATTCCTGTAGGTTTGACAAATGATGCTAATGCTGCAGCCATCGGCGAGATGACATACGGTGTGGCACGTGGTATGAAAAACTTCATCGTGCTTACTCTTGGTACAGGCGTAGGATCAGGTATCGTTATCAACGGTCAGTTGGTATATGGATGCGACGGTTTTGCTGGCGAGCTTGGTCATGTTATCATGCGCAGAGAGAATGGTCGTCCTTGTGGTTGCGGTCGCAACGGTTGTTTGGAGGCTTATTGCTCAGCAACAGGTGTGGCTCGTACAGCTCGTGAATTCTTGCAGACTACAGATGAGCCAAGTTCATTGCGCACATTGGACCCTGAAGCTATCACTTCGCTCGATGTTGCTATTGCTGCCAACAATGGCGATGCTTTGGCTAAGAGAGTATACGACTTCACAGGCGAAATGCTTGGTGAGGCTTGTGCAGACTTTGCAGCCTTTAGCAGTCCTGAGGCTTTCATCTTCTTCGGAGGTATGGCAAAGGCTGGCGACTTGATTATGAACCCTATCGTGCGTAGCTATGATGAGCACGTGTTGAAGGTGTTCAAGGGTAAAGCTAAATTCTTGTTTAGCGGACTCGAGGGTAGCAGCGCTGCTGTGCTCGGAGCATCGGCTATTGGATGGGAGCTGTAAAAACAGCCTCACCCCCAACCCCTCTCCAAAAGAGAGGAAAGTAATATGACTTTTTAGCTTAAGCATGATTATATTTTCGATTATATGTTATGATTAAATATTAGATTATATATCATTTTTATAATTGATAATAGCTAATAAAATAAACCCCGGAAGTTATTGTTTGAACTTCCGGGGTTTTATCTTGTTGTTAGGATACTTACTAATATCGAATTCTTAAGCCTTGTTATAGTCGATATTTAAGCCTATTACAATCGATGTTTAAGCCTACTACCGTCGATGACGATATCTGTTAGATTGACATTATGCTTTCTATCAAAGATAGCCATGCTTTCTAATAAATATACGTTTGCTTACTATCAAATTTTGCTATGCTTTCTATCAAAGATGTATAAATATAAAAATGTCTATATGTTTCTATATTTATACATCATTAATTATACTACTCTATAAAGTCTAATTACTCCGCAGAAAAATCTGCCACCATCTTTCTATACATGGTATACAAGCGAGTGCGGGAGATGAATCCTGTAAGCTTGTTGTTGATGTCGACGATAGGAAGATATTCGGCATTACTACGTTCGAATTTCTTCATAACCAGTTCCATAGGTTCGTTGGTATAGAGCACTGCAGGAACATGCGACATGAGCTGGCTAACATTAAACTTGTTGTATAGCTCGGTGCGGAATACGATATGACGTATTTTTGTGATATCAATATCGCCAAGCAGTCTTCCGCCAACATCAAGTACAGGGATGAAGTCAGTCTGGCTTCGGCTGATTACATTCACCAACTTGCCCAATGGCATGTCTGGAGCCACGCTGATATAATCCTTCTCGATGATGCTATCCATACTCATCAACGTGAGCACAGCACGGTCGGTATGGTGGGTGATGAGTTTGCCCTGACGAGCCAAACGCATGGCGTAGATGCTATGAGGCTCGAAGATGCTTATACCCATTACTGAAACTACAGAAACGATAATCAATGGTACGAATAGGGCATAGCCACCCGTGATTTCTGCAATAAGGAAGATACCTGTTAGCGGAGCATGCATAACGCCTGCCATAACGCCTGCCATACCAAGAAGAGTGAAGTTCTTTTCTGGTACGTATACGCCTATTTGGTACATATTCCAAAGGCGAGCAAAGAGGAAACCGCCAAAACCTCCGATAAACAATGAAGGTGCAAAGGTACCACCACAACCTCCAGCTCCGTTGGTACATGATGTTGCAAAGACTTTGGTAAGCAATACCAACGCTATATATACCACAAGCAAATTGCCATGACCATAGAATAGAGATTTGTCTAACAGCTGATTCCAATCAGCCTCTGTTGTTCCGTTGAGCAATATGTTGATAGCAGAATAGCCTTCACCATAGAGTGCTGGAAACAGGAAGATGAGCGAACTAAGCATTACTCCACCAACAGCCAATTTGCCGTATGGATGTCTCTTCATCTTGGCAAAGATGCCTTCGCAGAACGTCATGGTGCGGATGAAGTAGAGACTTATAAAGGCGCAGAACAATCCTAACAACACGCATGCTGGTAGGCGATCTACTTGCCATGCACTATCCATAACGAAGGTGAAGAGAGATTTTCCACCCATCAAAGCCCAAGTGAAAACATTGGCTGTGATGCTGGCAACAAGGATTGGCAATAGAGATGCCATGGTGAGATCAACCATCAGCACTTCAAGAGTAAACACCAATCCGGCAATAGGAGCCTTAAAGATTCCTGCTATGGCTGCAGCTGCACCACATCCTACGAGCAACATCATGGTCTTGTTGTCTATCTTGAACAGCTGACCAAGGTTTGAACCTATGGCAGAACCTGTCAATACAATAGGTGCCTCAGCACCTACAGAACCACCAAAGCCGATGGTGATGGCTGATGCTATCACAGACGACCAGCAGTTGTGTGGCTTAAGATGCGAACGCTTTGAGGATATGGCATATAGTATTCGGGTGATACCATGCGAGATATTATCCCTAACAACGTAGCGTACGAAAAGGGATGTGAGGTAAATACCAATAACTGGGAATACAAGATATAGCCAGTTGAAAGAGTTAACTTCGAAGCCCTCGGTGAGGATGGCTTGTATCTGATGAATAAGTGTATGAAGAATGTAGGCAGCGAAAGAGGCCAATATACCTATGATAAAAGCCAAGATGAGTAGCATCTGACGATCGGTCAGATGTTTTTCTTTCCATGCCAATATCTTTGTAAACAAGGTTGCGAGTTTTTATTAATTAATACCTATTATATATATAACTCTCTTTGGTTTAGGAATAAGTTTCCTATTACAGAAACTTATTTCCTTATGATAGAAACCACGCCATTGCGATCAAGCTTGATGATGCTTGATGGAGTGTGAGGCTTGTGTTCCTGGCGACGAGTCCAGCAAACATAGTCTACAGCATCTAAAATCTCCTGACTGATATCGCAATAGTTTTGTGCAGCTGGTTCGCCACTAATGTTAGCACTTGTGCTAACGATGGCTTTCTGGAATCTGTAGCAAAGTTCTTTAGAGAATGCCTCTTTTGTGATGCGCATAGCTATAGAACCATCTTCTGCTATAAGATTTGGTGCAAGGTTTACTGCATCGTCGAGGATTACGGTAGTAGGCTTTTCAGACAACTCAAAGATATCCCATGCTACGTTTGGCACATTGCGCACGTATCTCTGCAAACGAGAGTCGCTATCTACCAAGCATATCAACGCTTTAGAATCGTCTCTATGCTTTATTTTATAAACTTTTGCTACAGCCTCAGGGTTTGTAGCATCGCAGCCTATTCCCCAAACAGTATCAGTAGGGTAGAGGATGACTCCACCCTTGCGCATTGTCTCTACTGCATTTCTAATATCGTCTTCTGTTTTCACAATCTTTTTCCTCTTATATTGTTGCGTAAATAAATTATCTTATATAAATATAATGCAAAGATAGCTCAATTAGACGACATAACAAAAGAAAAACCTTTTTATTTCTTTTGCTATTTCGGCTATTTATGTTAACTTTGCCTTTATATGGAAAAGAAAGATTTGAGAATAGTGTTTATGGGAACCCCTGAGTTTGCTGTAGGCACATTAAGTAAATTGGTTGAAGGCGGATATAATGTTGTTGCCGTTGTTACTCAACCAGATAAGCCTGTTGGCCGTCATCAAGACACATTGCAACCTTCTGAAGTTAAGAAGTATGCTTTGGAACATGGTCTGCCTGTGCTTCAGCCTGTAAAAATGAAGGATCCAGCTTTTGTGGAAGAGTTGGCTTCGTATAAAGCTGATTTGCAGGTTGTGGTAGCGTTCCGTATGTTGCCAGAGGTGGTGTGGGCAATGCCAAAGTATGGTACATTCAATGTACATGCTGCATTGCTACCTAAATATCGTGGCGCGGCTCCAATTAACTGGACTGTGATAAATGGTGAGACAGAGACTGGTGTGACAACTTTCTTCCTCGACCATGATATCGATACCGGAAGAATCATCGACCGCAAGACTTTCCAAATTCCTGATGATGCCGATGTTGAATATGTATACGATGGACTTATGGTTCTTGGTGCAGAGTTGGCTTTGGAAACTGTAGACAAGGTGATAGCTGGCGATGGTGTTGTAGAGTCGAAAGAACAATCGGAATATGCCGGTGATGCTGAATTGCCTGTTGCCCCTAAGATTTTTAAAGAGACATGCGAGATTAATTGGAATCAGCCTGCAAAGAAAGTTTATGATTTTGTTAGAGGTCTGTCGCCATATCCTGGAGCATGGGGAAATGTTGTGCTCAACGATAAGGAGCTGATGCTGAAGGTTTTCAAAACACAGAAGACTGATAAGGCTACATCGCTCGCTCCTGGTGAACTCTTTGCAGAAAAGGGACATCTATATGTTAGTTGTGCTGATAGTCTGCTTGAAATCTTGCATCTGCAGCAATCGGGAAAGAAGCGTATGAGTGCTAAAGACTTTATTAATGGTCAAAGACTATAATACACATTATCTATATTATACTTTATTATATATATAAAAGTATAGCAATAAGTATATAACTAAAAAGAGCTATTTGGAATACGAGTTCCAAATAGCTCTTTTTAGTTGTATTTATAAATGCAGATTTGCTTTATCCAAACTGCCACCAATGTTTCTTCTTTGGGATATCTTTTTCATAGACTTTACCAAATGACTCTTGAATTACTTGCTCAAGAGTCTTATTGTTTTTTATCATCTGATAGATAGTTCCCCAGTCAGGCAATCCACCGACCATTCTGTCGTCGATGAATAAATCTGCCTTTATCTTTCTTGAGAATTGTTGATTCTTTGTGATATTCTCCTCAGGAAAGTCTTTGTTTATAGCCCAAAACTCTACACCTCTCTCCTTACACCAGTTGATGGCGTCATCAAGAAGTCTACCTTCGCGGCATGTCCACAATATCAGGCGATGTCTGTCTTGGATAAGCATTTTCAGAGTTTCGGTGGCGAACATTCGTTCGTCACCAATCTCTGGATATCTGTTTTCAACTATTGTTCCGTCGAAATCAACAGCTATGGTCATATTGATTTTTTAGATAATGAATTATAACTTTATAGAATTGTCATTCTTGTTGCCATAGTGCGAATTACTATAGTTGCCGTATGATCCATATGTACCATATGAACTGTATGTACCGTAAGAGCCATAGCTATGTTTGTTGTAACGAGCATAGCGACCATACTTGCCATAGTTTCCGTAGCCATAATAGTATCCATTCTTTTTCTTCGACATGTCGATACCATTAAGCGCAATGCACATATTCTTGAGCTTGCTGCTTGCAGCCAAACTGTTGACGAGTTCAAAGCTCTCTTTTGCTGTATAGTCTTCGCGGCAGACGTAGACAGTAAGATCAGAGATACGGCTAATCTGCAATGTATCGGTAACAAGACCAACAGGAGCTGTATCGATGATGATATAATCATACATTTCTTGCAGATGCTGAGATATCTCATCAAGAGAGTGGCGTGTGACTAACTCTGCTGGGTTTGGAGGAATAGGTCCTGCCATAAGCAAGTCGAGATTGTCATTAACTCCTGATGGGAGAATTTGTTGTCTGATATCGTCCTTTGTAGGGTGTTCTTTTACGATAAGATTGGTGATACCATGTACTCTATCGTTGATTTCAAACAACTGTGCCAGTCGAGGCTTACGGATGTCGAGACCAACGAGAATAACCTTCTTGCCGAGCAATGCGAAACTTACTGCAAGATTGGATGCAGTAAAGGTTTTACCTTCACCAGATGTTGTTGATGTAAAGAGGATGCTCTTTTCGCCTTCTTTAAGCATAAACTGGATGTTGGTACGCATAGAACGGAAAATCTCTTCCATCAAGCTGTTTGTATTCTCGTGAACTACGATGTCTGCCTTTTGCTTTGCAGAGTCGTTGGCAACAGCAATATCTGCAATGATAGGCAATTTTGTCAACGATGATACATCCTCGTGACCCTCGATCTTATAGCGGAAGAACTGGAGGATGAATATGATACCTGAAGGAATGGCGATACCGAGAACCAATGCTATAAGCAAGATGATTGAACCCTTAGGGCTAACCTTGCCTTCGATAGCAGGATTATCGATGAGCTTACCCTTGTCGGCTGTTGCTGCTAATGAGATAGAGTTCTCCTCACGTTTCTGCAAGAGCATAAGATACAAACCTGACATCACCTCCTGACGACGACCAATCTGTGTGAGCATGCGCTCCTGTTCTGGTGTAGACTGGAGTTGACCCTGATAGAGTTGGTATTGTGAGTTTACTGCATCACGCTGTATCTCAACAGAGCGGCGAGCCTGTTGCATAGCTCTACGTATGCTTGATCTGAGGTCGTCGAGCTGTGCGGTAAGAGGTGTTACAGTAGGTGAATTCTCACTTGCACTCTTCAACAAGCGATTTCTCTGCAATACAATATCGTTATATGTCTTAATGAGGTTGGTTGCAGCAATATCAGTAAGACCAACGTTTGAAGGAAGCGTTTGGTATTTGTTTTCAGAATGGTTCATGAACTCGTTGATGCTATTGAGAAGTTCAATCTGTGTGTTTGCATCTGTAAGTTTCTGAGTATACTGCGATGCATCTTTGATTGCTTGGTCTGCATTTAGCTTCAGTTCAACCATCTTGTGAGCTTTCTTGTAGCTTTCAAGTTCACCTTCTGTGTTGCCCAATTCTGCATTGATTTTCTCCAAACGACCATTGATGAACTCCTCTGTTCTGATGGCAATCTCGTTCTTGTCATCGTTTGCCTGACGGTTGTAACAGAATACCAACTGACGAAGATAATCCAAAGCACGCTGTTGGTTCTCGTCCTTAAGAACGAGCTGTGCGATGGTTGTCATCTTGCTTGTCTGAGATACCTCAAGGTTTGCAACATATTTATATGACGCAACCTTTGGAGAATTGATTATAACCTTTAAGTCTTCGCCATCTTCCATAGGCTCGTTGGCAGTAGCCTTGAAGGTAAGTATACCAGCACGTGTGCCGATAGTAGCAGGAAGCTTATTGATAGTTCTATCTATAGAATAAGGACCCTCTGCATCTGTTTCCTCTACAGGCACATAGTAAGTACCAGTTACATGATATTTACCATCAGTCTTAGTAATTTTAAGATTGATGCTTGTGTTGAGCTTCTCAAGGTGTGGCGCATCTACGTCAACTTCGATAGGATTGGTCTTGTAGAGTAGACGATACTTTACCTTACCTTTTTTATAATAGTTGACATATAACTTCAAATCTCTGATTGCTTCTTCTGCAATAGAGTAAGAATTCAGTATTTCTACCTCGTTTTCAATACCATTTGAATTACTCATCAAACCCAATGTGCTACTGGTGTTGAGCAACATGTTGCCATAACGGCTACTCTTCTGACTGTCGTTGTCTTTGATAAGCAACTTAGTACTTGCCTTATATACAGGAGTGGCATAGCGAAGGTAAACCGCTGCCAAACCTATACATACGACCAAAGAAAGTAGATACCATTTCCAATTAAGGATAAGGGTTGTGTAAATGGTAGCGAAATCGATGGATGATTTTTCTTCAGTCTCTGAACTGTTGTAAGAAGCGTCAATTTCAAGTTTCTTGTTTTCTTCCATTTTTCTTTTTATGTCATTATATTATTATTCAGTTAATCTGAGAAGGTATTGACCGTATTCGTTCTTTATCATTGGCTTAGCCAATTCTTTAAGTTGGTCGGCAGTAATCCATCCCTTCTTGAAAGCTATCTCTTCGAGACAAGCCACTTTCAGTCCCTGTCGCTTTTCGATAACTTCTATAAATGTACTTGCTTCGCTCAGGCTGTCGTGAGTGCCTGTGTCAAGCCATGCAAAACCACGTTGTAGAGTTCTAACCTTAAGATTCTTTTGTTTAAGATACTCTTGGTTTACTGTTGTTATCTCAAGTTCGCCTCGTGCGCTTGGTTTTATGTTTTTAGCAATCTTTACTACGCTGTTTGGATAGAAATAGAGTCCTACAACAGCATAGTTGCTCTTAGGATGCTCTGGCTTTTCTTCTATGCTTAAGCAATTGCCTTTGTCATCAAATTCAGCAACTCCATATCTCTCAGGGTCATTGACATAATAGCCGAATACGCTGGCTTTACCATTCTTTGCAGCTTCTACGCTATCTTTGAGCAATGCACTAAAGCCTGCACCATAGAATATATTGTCGCCCAAAACAAGGCATGCATCATCGTCGCCTATGAAGTCTTCACCTATTATAAATGCTTGAGCTAATCCGTCAGGACTTGGCTGTTCGGCATATGATATATTCAAACCTATGTCTTCGCCTGTGCCAAGCAAACGCTTAAAACCAGGAAGATCGTAAGGTGTAGATATTACCAAGATATCACGGATGCCTGCAAGCATCAATACCGACAAGGGATAATAAATCATCGGCTTGTCGAATATTGGTATCAATTGTTTGCTGATACCTTTTGTTATTGGATAGAGGCGAGTTCCTGAACCACCTGCTAAGATAATTCCTTTCATATTTTTATATATAATGAATTGTTGTATGATTCTTTTGCTGAGTTTTAATATGCGTTTTTGTCTGGGATGATAACGGATTTCGCAGTTAAGAATATAATCTTAATGTCGAGCCAGAAAGACCAATTCTCAATATACCAAATGTCGCGTTTGATACGTTCTTCCATTTGCCAAACTTCTTTTGTCTCGCCTCTGTATCCTGTAACCTGTGCCCAACCTGTGATGCCTGGTTTGCAGAAGTGGCGAACCATATACTTATCAATTATTTGGCTATACATCTCTGTATGCTTAAGCATGTGTGGACGTGGTCCGACAATACTCATATCACCTTTCAGAACATTGATAAATTGTGGAAGCTCATCAATGTTTGTCTTGCGCATGAAGTTACCAAAGGCAAATTTTCTTGGGTCGTTCTTTGTTGCCTGTATTTTATCGGCATCTGCGTTAACATGCATTGAACGGAACTTGATACAATCAAAGTTTCTACCATCCGAACCTGTTCTTGCTTGCTTGAAGAAGATTGGACCTGGGCTCTGAAGCTTTATTATCAATGCAATGATAGGTAAGAATGGTAATAGGCATAGACAAACGCAACCACTAAATACAATATCGAAGGCTCTCTTAAGAGCATAGTTCTGAATCTCAAGAAGTGGCTCCTTGCGGTTTGTGTATAATCTAAATTCTCCTAACTGTTCTGGTTTTAAATTCAACTGATAGTTGCCAAACTGTCTTGGAACATAGTGGAAATGAATGACATTCTTGTCGCAGAAATGCATAATGCGTTTAATTTCTTCGTTTTCGCTATGCGACAAACAGCAGAATATTTCTTGTACACCAGAGAGCTGGAAGTTCTTAGATTTGATGTTATTGTTATTTATAAGCTCTTCAGAAAGTTCTTTTTTATCGTTCTCTGATACTAGTAGAGATCTTTCCATGAGGTTGTTTAAGTCAGACATGGAACCCAATCTAACAAAATTAGAACTTACACCTGCAATATTGTTGTCGGCAAAATAACCAATCACGCGATAACCTGTTGACATATCTTCCATCAACTTGTTATAAATCTCTGCATTGGCATAGTCGTTACCTATAAATATAACACTTGTGATATTACCTCCTGATTTTCTGTAGAACTTGAGTAAGCTGTGTTCTGCATATCTTGAACATAATATAATGATATGGCAAATAACACTATACAATATCATAAATTCAAATAGACTTCCTCCGTTTGATACCAAACGAAGGCTTAAGAAAAATATCAATGCATGCGAATAGGTCAATTTGCACGATTGCTTTACTGCATCCATGAACTTGGTGCTACGAAGATGTAATACTGTAGAGTATTCGCTTTGAGATATAATCATGGCAAAGTTTGCCAATATTATAGTAAGTCGTTCGTGGTCAAGAAGATATTGTGGTACGACAGAAGGTGTTAACTTTAGAAAAGTTAACAATATAGCATTGATGATTACGAAGTCGAATAGAATAACGAGTATCTTAATTAAGTTGCTACCGTTCCTGTTTAAAACTTGTCCCATTTATTAATCCGTATTAATTTAAACATCGGTTTGAAATTCTCTGCAAATTTAACTATATTATTTGAAATAGCGAAATGAGATTCTGATTTTTTTGTACTTTTGTGATAAATCTATGCTTTAATATCAATAAAGATGGTATTTGAACCAATTTGGACTTTTATAGTTTTATAATAATAAATTTTGAGTTTTGAATTATTTGCATTAATTTTGCATACGACAATTGTATTATTTGAAATATTTTATAGTAAATTATTATGAACTTTATACAGAGATTATTTGGCAAGAAAGGCTCGGAAGAGAAGGCTGGAGGAATGCAAGACTACATGACTTTAGTTAGAGTCTATTTCCAAGCATCTATTGCGGCTAATGTAGGAATTACCAATTTGGCAATGGTGCCAGACTTGAGAGTCTTTAAATCTTCTTTTCATGTTCCAACAGTAAATAACAAATTGGGTGTTGGTGAGAAAAAATATTGTCAGAAGATGATGCAAGAAATCTATGGTACTGATGATAACTTCTTTAAGGAAATAGATCAAAGCATCAGAAAGAATTGTAGAAAGATGCAAGACGTACAGATTTATCTTCTTCAATTCCAGAATTTTACACAAGATTTGATGATGCTTACTGGTAACTTGATGAAGTTTAAGCTTCGTCTTCCATCATTCTTTAAAAAGGCTATCAAGGCAATGACCGAAAAGACCGTTCACGAAATATTTACTAAGAACGATTATACAGATGCTAGCGTATTGAAGACTGTAGTGGCTGTACGACAGTATAACAAACGTTTGGGCTTTAGTGAATCGTGGGTGAGCAATTTCGTATATCAGGTTGTGATGTTGGCTAAAAAGGAACCAAAACAAGCTGAACAATAGCAATCTTAAACAAATGGCAAAGATAATTAACATATAAAAATAAAATAATGTGAAATTATCTTGCTGTTATAAAATAAAAATGCTAAATTTGTAGCCAAATTGAATTTCCTATGGATGCCAATGAGAAGACTTTAACAGCTTTTACCACTCGCGTAAGACAGATGATACTCCAATATTCAGACTTGAAGAAGGAGAATTCTGAGCTTTATGCTATGGTTGACGAACGCGATGCCCAAATCAAGGACTTGCAAAAGAAGTTGGAGCAGGCTGATAGGGAATATCAGTTGCTAAAGATGGCAAAGATGCTCGAAGTAACTGATGGAGACATGGAGTCTGCACAGAAGCGAGTAGCTAAGCTAATCAGGGATGTCAATAAATGTATCACGCTGTTAAGCGACAAATGACACTAAAGATGGCTGAAGAGAACAAAGAAAAACTAAACATAAGATTGTTTGTCTACGATATGGAGATGCCGCTAAGATGTGATCGAAGCGACGAAGAATATTATCGTAAGGCAGGTAAACTTATAACCGAAACCTTGAATACTTATTACTCTTATTTCAAAGGAAAGAAGAGTGATAAGGAGATATTGTATGCTGCTCTTATCGATATCGCTATTAGATATGAGAAAGAGGCTGGGCATAATGACCTTGGACCGGTGACAGATATTCTTTCGAAGTTGACTTCAGAAATCGAAGATGTCCTGAAGAAATAAAGAATATCCACATATTTATATAAATGAACAATCAATGACACTTTTTATTATTATTACAGCCATAGTAGGACTTCTGCTTGGAGGTCTTGGGGGCTACTCTCTTTTCCGATATGTTATTACCGGAAAATATAATCAAATGGTTGAGGCTGCCAAAAAGGAAGCTGATGTTATAAAGGAGAAAAAACTCCTTGAAGTAAAGGAGAAGTTCCTTAACAAGAAAAGCGAACTTGAAAAGGAGGTTCAGCAGCGCAACCAGAAAATTCAACAGAGTGAAAACCGCTTGAAGCAGCGTGAGATTTCTCTTAATCAGCGTCAGGAAGAACTTGGACGTCGTAAGCAGGAAGTTGAGCAAAACCAACAGCGTATTGACAACGAGAAAAAACTCATCGCTATTAAGCAGGAGGAACTCGACAAAATGCAGAATCAGGAGCGCGAGAAACTTGAAGAGCTCTCTGGTCTTAGTGCAGAAGAGGCAAAGAATCGTTTGGTAGAAAGCTTGAAGGATGAAGCTAAGACTGCAGCATCAAGCTATATCAACGAAATCATGGACGAGGCTAAGCTTAACGCTAATGCTCAGGCTAAGAAAATCGTTATCCAGACTATTCAGCGTGTTGCCACTGAAACAGCTATCGAAAACTCAGTTAGCGTATTCCATATTGATAATGATGAGGTAAAGGGACGCATCATCGGTCGTGAGGGTAGAAATATTCGTGCTATCGAGGCTGCAACTGGAGTTGAAATCGTTGTTGATGATACTCCTGAGGCTATCGTTATCTCAGCATTCGACCCTGTACGTCGTGAGGTTTGTCGTTTGGCTCTTCATCAGCTTGTTGCCGATGGTCGTATCCATCCTGCTCGTATCGAAGAGGTTGTTGCTAAGGTTAAGAAGCAACTCGACAATGAGATTATCGAAACAGGTAAGCGTACTGCTATCGACCTTGGTATTCATGGATTGCATCCAGAACTTATCCGTATCATTGGTAAGATGAAGTACAGAAGTTCTTATGGTCAGAACCTCTTGCAGCATGCTCGTGAAACTGCCAACCTCTGTGCCGTTATGGCATCGGAGTTGGGATTGAATCCAAAGAAGGCAAAGCGTGCAGGATTGTTGCATGATATTGGTAAGGTGCCTGATGAGGAGAGCGAATTGCCACACGCACTCTATGGAGCCAAGATAGCTGAGAAGTATAAGGAAAAGCCTGACATCTGTAATGCTATTGGTGCTCACCATGACGAAATGGAGATGAACACTCTTCTTGCTCCTATCGTACAGGTTTGTGATGCTATCTCTGGTGCTCGTCCTGGTGCACGTCGTGAGATTGTTGAGGCTTACATCAAGCGTCTTAATGATCTTGAAGCAATAGCAATGAGCTATCCTGGTGTTACTAAGACATATGCAATTCAGGCTGGTCGTGAGCTCCGTGTTATCGTAGGCGCAGATAAGATGACAGACGAGGAGACAGAGAACTTGAGTGGTGAGATTGCTACAAAGATTCAGAACGAGATGACTTATCCTGGACAGGTTAAGATCACCGTAATCCGTGAGACTCGTTCGGTAGCTTATGCTAAGTAAACGTATACTACATATACATATATTTATAATAAAAGGCAAGGTGAATTAATCATCTTGCCTTTTTTATTATTCTTTATCTAATTCTTTATATCAATAGTTCGTTAAAATTTGATATAAAGGCTAAGCAGTTTTACGCTGCCAGCCAAAGAGTTCTTTGACAGTATG
>CAKQMS010000006.1 GCA_934254985.1 uncultured Prevotella sp.
ACCCCTCGGTGTTTTCAGGTATTAGATTTTATCTTTTCCTCTACCTGAAAATTGCACTTCTATCTTGAACTTACACTTTAACTTCCACATTTGCGAAAGTAGAGTAAGAGAATATAAAAATAACAAATTGCCTGGAAGACTATACGGATTATCAATGTGTATAGTTTTCCAGGCAAAAAGCAATCGCAAACATTATGCTATCTTAAAATATTTAGACTGACCAAAGAATATTCTGCCAAAATTATCTTTGATTGAAATAACCAAGCCCATAAAAGGATTGTGCTCAACATCAATAACTTGACCTTCAATCCAGTCGGTCAGACCTGTCAAAGAAGGATTAACCTTCATAATATCTCCTATTTTTGGTTCCATAACTATCTTTTTATTCTATATACGTTGGCAAAGATAAGCTTTTATTTTGAAAGTACAAAGAAAACAAAAGGCTACTTTTATAAAACAACATAGCAACCGTTATAATTCAATATTCCAACCTAATCCTAATTTAGACAGTACAGACTCTTTTTTGGCGACAAGGAAGTCTATTGCCGGCAGATTGCCATCAGCATCGCGAGCAACAAAGAGACGGGAAGGGTCTGTAGAAACGAAGTCGGAAGCGGAAACGCTGATAGCAGTAGGAGCAAAGGTATTGTTGATTAATGAAGAGCGGGCAGTATCGCATTTAGCAATATGCTGCGCACGTGGATTCCACGACACATTTCCTATTAATATATGGTCGTAGCCTGCAACATCAACATTTTCTGTTGTCGACTTTCGGTTTACCATATTATAATTATCATGGCGATTCATTGCCGAGGTGTTGTATTCCCACTTATTTCCATTAAGATGATGGTTTGAGTAAATGCCATTTGCCTTGTTTAGGTAAGCCAAACAATGATGCACATAGTGCTGCGGACATGTTTCAGGACATCTTGTAGCGTGTGGTTTCATTCCCCATCCTCCTGCTTTAAAGCCGTTGCCATCGCCAGCACTAACGAGTTCTGTTGTGTTTTTGAAATCGGCTGTTGGTCGGAAGCCATTGTACATGGCAATACAATGATCAATCTCTACAGGCGCAAAGCAATGGATTAGGTCGAAGCCATCGTCGGAGTTGCGCCAAGCACGACAATAGCGGAACACATTGCCGACATCTGTTGTCTGTTGCACATGGCAACCAAAACCATCGACATTGCCTCCATAAGCACCCTCGGAAAAGTCATCGTAGTTGTTGTAAGCATCGCAGTTTTGCACCAAGTTGTAGGAGCCCGCAGTTTGATAATAGCCAATAGCCATATTGTCGTGCATAGCTATATTTTCCACTATGCAATAAGAGCCAAGGCGTGCTGAGATGCATTCAGACTGTGTGTGTCCCTTTATGCGGACAGGAACACCAATAATATCAAAGTTGCGCAAATGAAGATAGTCGGCACCCAAATAGAATGCGCCAATACGATATTTTCCTCCTAACTGCAAAGCTGAAAAATCAAACACAGGACGTTCGCCAGGATAGCCCATGAAGCAAGTACGCTTTGAAGCTGTTCCTGCCTTTTCCAATGCAAACACGAATGCGTAGTTCTTCTGAAACTTCATCACCTGGTCGTCGGTAATATGATAGATTCCGCCTCTGAAATAGACAGTATCTCCCGACTCCACCTTCTGGTATGCAGCAGGAAGCGAAGCCAATGGAGCCTCTATTGTTCCTTTGGCAGAATCATTACCATTAGGAGAAACAAATACGGTCTTAGCTTGACTGAACTGTGGTAGCAGCAAGGCTAATCCAAAGATTAAAATATTCTTTTTCATTTTGTTATGTTTGAATTCTACGACAATAAATATGATATTATACCAACGAAGCCACTCTCGTAACACTACGAAAGTGGCTTCTTTGTTTATAATCGGAATGTGGGTTTAATTATCCATAGATAACCTTGCCGTTCTCGTCCTCGTAAGGAGCGAGGTCCTTAGAATACTGGTTCATAGCACGAAGGCTCATACCCATTGATGAGAAACCACCATCGTGGAAGAGGTTCTGCATTGTCACCTTGCGAGTGAAATCGCTGAACATCATCACGCAGTAGTTAGCGCAATCCTCAGCAGTAGCATTGCCAAGAGGAGACATCTTGTTGGCGAAGTCCATAAGATTGTCCATATCCTTGATGCCCTTACCTGCTGTAGTAGGAGTTGGCGACTGAGAGATAGTGTTGATACGAACGTTCTTCTCGCGACCATAGATGTAACCGAAGCTGCGTGCAATGCTCTCGAGCATGCTCTTAGCATCAGCCATATCGTTGTAGCCGAAGAATGTACGCTGTGAAGCAACATATGTGAGAGCTACTACAGAACCATATTCTGCGATAGCATCCTGCTTCTTAGCAACCTGCAACATCTTGTGGAAAGAAATAGCAGAGATGTCGAGTGTTTTCTGTAGATAGTTGTAGTCGAGATCGTCGTATGTGCGACGCTTACGAACATTTGGGCTCATACCGATTGAGTGGAGCACAAAGTCGATTTTGCCACCAAGGAGCTCAACAGACTGAGCGAAAACCTTTTCCAAATCTTCTACGCTTGTGGCATCGGCTGGAATAACTGGTGCATTAAGCTGCTTGCTCAAACCATCGAGCTCGCCCATACGCAACGCCATTGGAGTGTTGCTAAGTGTAATTGTTGCACCTTCTTCTACTGCCTTCACGGCAACTTTCCATGCGATAGACTCTTCGTTCAAAGCACCGAAGATGATACCGCGCTTACCCTTTAATAAATTGTTACTCATAAATAGTTTTATAAAATGCGGTGCAAAATTACACATTTTTGTTTATACTGTGCATAAGATATTGTATAGTTAACTATTTTTAAGCAATAATCAAGCATCGCCGTTTCTTTACCATATTAATAATATATATAGCCGAAATTAATATTATTTATAGCCTAATAGGAAACAATAAAGCCTATTCCAATGGTATGGAACAGGCTCTATAGCGTGCTTATAGCTTAATCTTTTTCTTCACAGCCTTGCTCTCGTTCGACATGCGGTCGAGGGCTGTAACTACGTAAGTGTACTTTTTCTTGCCATCGTTGTATGGCAACTTTAGGAATGTGTCGGAAGTGATGGCGATGATGTGGTTCTCGCTATTGGTATTCACCTTCTCGCCTTTATCGAAACGATAAACTACATATTTGTGAGCCTCATCCTTCCATCCCTTGCCCTTAGGAGCAGTCCAGAACAAAACCAATCCATCTTCTGTCCATACAGGCTTAAGCTTGCGAGGTTTCTTTGGTGCCTTATCGTCGATGAAAGGCATAAGAGGCTGAAGGGCAGGATTGCGCCAATATGATGTGCGAAGCAGAGTGCCATAGTTGCCGATATTGTCGACAGCAGCCTTAGCATACCACAAAACAGTTCCTTCCACATTATTCATCTGCTTATGCAAAGCATACTTAGCAGGCATCTGATTGATTTTAGGATTCTGCAAATCAGGGAATTTCACGGTGCGCTCTACGTCTTCACCTATATATAATGGTCGTTTGCCAGCATGCTTGTTCCACCATTTTATCAATGTGACATAGTCGGCAGCAGGGTGTCCAATCTGCCAATAAAGCTGTGGCACACAATAGTCTATCCATCCGTTGTTCACCCATCGCAACACATCGGCATAAAGGTCGTCGTAGTTTTGCAGGCCGTTAGTCTCAGAACCATTCAGCGGGTCGCTCTTCTTGTTGCGATAAATACCGAATGGCGACACACCAAACTTCACCCATGGCTTGGTTTTGTGGATAGACTTGCCAAGTTGCTCTATGAAGAGGTCGACATTATATCTGCGCCAGTCGCCACGATCCTTGATACCATTATTATATTTAGCATATTCAGCATCGTCGGGAATAATCATTCCTGGAGCTGGGTATGGATAGAAATAGTCGTCGATGTGCAGACCGTCAATATCATAACGGCTCACGATGTCGTCAACCACCTTGCAAATATAGTCTCTATTCTCAGGCATACCAGGATTCAGAATATACTGGTTGTCGTATGTGAACACACGCTCAGGATTGGTGATAGCGATATGGTTGTTGGCCAAAGCTGTTGTGCTTTTGGTCTTGGCACGATAAGGGTTTATCCATGCGTGGAGTTCCATGCCGCGCTTATGGCATTGGTCTATCATCCATTGCAAAGGGTCCCAATATGGCGATGGTGCTTTACCTTGTACGCCTGTAAGGAAACGACTCCAAGGTTCATATTTGCTTGGATACAGTGCATCGCACTCTGCACGCACCTGAAAGATAATAGCGTTTACGCCATCTTTCTGCAGTTCGTCGAGCTGCGATTGCAAAGTCTGCTGCATAGTGGCAGTAGACATGCCTTGGAACTGTCCGTTTACACATTGTATCCACGCTCCGCGAAATTCTCGCTTCTGAGCATAAGCAGATACAAGAACCATAGTAATCATCAATAGAAGTAAGTTCAGTCGTTTCATTATTTGAATTTAGGATATTTTTTCTTTTAATTAGGATAATTTCTCTTTTGATTATATAGACCACATGAGGTGTAAAGTCTACAATTTGCAAAGTTAAGATAAAAAATGCCGAATTGCAAAGATAGGCTACAAAAAAGCACAAAAAAAGTATCATAAGATACTATGGAAAATATCTTATGATACTTTATGTGTTGTTTTCTACTAAAATTAGAACTTATATCCGAGTGTGAAGATGAGCTGATGGCGCTTGTTGCTAACCTTTACAGCATCTGCATAGTTGGTGAAGTTAGGATCGTCAGCCCAATCTGCATAGCTATCGAGGAAAGGATGGAACTCACCATTCTGTGAGCTATACTGATAAGCCACATCGAGGTTCATCTTGCCTACAGTATAGCCAATACCGCAAGTGATACGATTTGTAGACTCCCAGTTTACATAGTCGGTAGACGAAGCATAGTAGGAGCCTTCTGACGAAACGGTGCCGTCCTTGAAGCCGTCTTTCTTATACATTGGCGATACGTAGTTGTAGCCGAAGCGAACTGCGAGGGTTGGGTCTGGCTTAAATTCCAAACCAAGCTTCACGGTGCTAACGCCTTTGAGAGTCTGCTCTGTGTGGCGATTCATAGCCTTATCGCTGCTTGAACTGTCGTAATAGTCGCCATACCATGTGTCGTAATATCCGCCATCTATCACGCGAGTGTCCATAGCGCTATAGTCAGCATACTCATAGCCTGCACCAATGGCAAGATAGTTGCCGATGGTATGACCGAGGCTTAAGCCGAACTTCCAAGGTGTGTAGAGCTTGAAGTCGTAGCTTTCGTTCATATTTGGAGAAATGTTGCCGTCGGTAATATAGGTATAGTTGCTTGTGGTGAGGTCGTACCATGTAGGAGTAGCCACAGAAACACCAATACGGAATGGACTATCCTCAACAGGACGGAATATTGCTCCTACCTTGAGATCGTAGCCTGTACCAGTAATCTCGCGATTGTCTACTACCGTAAGGTTAGAGATATTATCACGATTTGGCATCAATGTCTCAGTATACTCGCTATAGCCTTTGTAGTGAACATCGTGGATGCCAACGGTAAGTCCGAGATACACTTGGTCGTTAAGGTTGCCGCTGATGTTGAGGTCGTATTCGCCTATGTAGCCACGCATAGCCTTGTTGAAGGTGTAGCCCGAAGCATCATAATAGCCGAAGTTGCCATCAGCATCCTTTATCAGACTCTTGTAATAGATGTTGTCCAACTGATTGTGAGTAATCATGGCACGATCCTCGCGAGGCAGACCGTTGTCGTCAAGCTCATAGAGCAATCCTTCGCGAAGCTTCTGATAAGTGAGCTTATTTTGCGAAGCGTTTGTCAGGCGACTGCTGGCAGAGAGAATCTGGTCGAAATTGCGGCTCTTATGATAGTTGAAGCCGAAGTTAAGAAACGACTTTCTGCCAGTACGTGTAGAATAAACGAAGCCTATCTGGTCGAAGCTCATGTTAGTCTTGTTGCCTGGTGAAAAACTTTCCACCTCTTCTTGCGAAACCAAACCAAAGGAGCCTGCTATCTGCGACTTGCGGAACAGACCAATACCTGCAGGGTTGGTGCCGATAGTAGAAATATCTGCTCCAAGAGCATCCATAGCTCCACCCATACCCACATAGCGTGCGGTACCGTTAAGCTCGTTTTCTACGAGATTGGCATTCTCGTAAGTTTCCTGTGCAAAGGCAGAAGAAGCTGCAAGAGCCATTCCTGCCACAAACAATATCTTTGTTTTCATATTATCTATTCTTCTTTATAAGTTCTAAAAATGCTTTACTTATCTTCTTCCACCAAAGTGACTACCGCCACCGCCTGAGTGTCCGCCACCAGAGAAGCCTCCGCCAGAGCGACTACCGCCAAAGCCTGATGAAGAAGCGCCTGAACCATAAGAGCGGCTACCGCCGTATGATGGTGTAGGATTGCTGAAACCGTTGTTGTTATTGGTTGTGCCATACGAGTAAGAGCGGTTAGAATCGCTGTTACCATAAGAGCGCGAACCAAAACGAGCTGGCGACTGGCTGGTAGAAGTGCCGTAGTTGCCACGAGAGCCAAAGCGTGTAGAGCCAGAGGCATTATTAAAGCGTCCTGTCACAGAGCCATGATTGCGAGTGCCCGCAATAGTCCTGCCAGTTCCGCCAGGAACAACAGCTACACCACCCCATCCTGGTCTGTACCAAGGGTCGTAGTATCCATGCCATCCCCAATAGCCACCCCAGTAGCCACCATAATAGCTTCCATAATACCATGGAGAATACCAGCCTCTATACCATGGCGAATACCAACCTCTATACCATGGCGAATACCAACCGGCATAATCCCAATACCAAGGGTCCCATGGGTCGTAGTATCCATATCTGCCATACCAGAAAGGTGAATGCCAACCAGCATACCAAGGTCCATAGAAACCATCCCAACGACTCATTCTGCGCGTGTACTCAAAGTCGTCGTCGTCATATCTATAGCCTTGACTTCTCTTCTTTGTCAAAGTCTCGGCAAAGTCGGAATCTACATACGTAGAATCAGGATAGAGACCATCGCCTGCCGTGAAGTCTATCACGTCACTAACAGAATCGCCATCTATCTTTTGGTAGCTACTGCGAAACTTTCCTCGACGGTTATATTCGTCTACCGCACGATTGGAACCTACATAGTAAGCAGGTGTGTTGTCGTCAAAAGCTTTAGCCTTGTGCGACTTCTTCGGAGTGAAGTAGAGGTCGTCGTCTTGGGCTGTCATGCTGAGTGTAGACAATCCACAAAGTGCTAATAAAAGAATAATCTTTTTCATATTGCAAATCCTCTTTATTTTATTGTTTCTTATTTATCTAATGCAAAATTAGTACCTATTTTAATGCAAATATACGGAAAAACCCTAAACCATAGTAGGTTTTTCCCTATTTTTTATAATTTTGCATAGGTATTTAACTATTTATATATTTGAAACAAAACTAAACGCAATATGAAATATCTTGTAGCTGAATTTAAAATAGAATGCCAAGATGGCATGATACAGATTGCCCGCGACTTGCTAACCGACGCTTTGGGCGAGGCTGGCTTCGAGACTTTCGAAGATACAGAGGATGGAATAAAGGGCTATGTGCAGGAATCGTTGTTTGACGAAAATGCCATGAACGATGTTATCAGCAACTTTATGTTGCCTGATGTTAGCATAAGCGCCAACATCCAAGAGGCGGAATATAAAAACTGGAACGAGGAATGGGAAGAGGCAGGCTTCGAGAGAATAAACATCAACGACAGCATAACTATTTATGATGCTCGCCACGATGATGGCAACGGAATAGCTTCTGGCATCAGCATCGGAATAGAAACTAAGCAGGCTTTCGGTACCGGTACTCACGAAACCACACGAATGATTGTTTCTACATTATTAAATATAGACCTCAAAGGCAAACGAGTGTTGGACTGCGGATGTGGTACTGGCATCTTGGGTATTGCAGCTTCAAAGCTTGGCGCAAGCGAAGTTGTGGGCTACGACATCGATGAATGGAGCTCAGAGAATGCCATTCATAATGCCGAACTTAATGGTGTTGGCAACATGAAGGTGATGCTTGGCGATGCTTCGGTACTTAAGAGTGTGGAAGGAAAGTTTGATGTGGTATTGGCAAATATCAACCGCAACATATTGTTGGCAGACATGCCTGCCTTTGTTTCGGTAATGGCAGACGAATCTTTATTGATACTCAGCGGCTTCTATGCTTCGGATGTAGATTTGCTGATAGAAAAAGCATCGAGCCTCGGACTATCAAAGATTGACTCTAAGAGCGATAGCGAGTGGACTTGCTTGGTGCTGAAGAAATAACAGCTGTAACAAGCCACAATTAGAATACTTATTCGTTTTCGGCTCCTATGGTAAGCATCCGTAGGTCGTAATAGGAACCATTATAAATATTAAAGTCTACATAGCCTTTTATTCCTGGCAGTTTGCCAGCATCGGTATGCTGCCAGAACTTCCATTTGCCTTTGTATTCCACCTTGTCAACATAATAGTGGGCTATCCAATAAGGATAATCATCAAAGACTGGCGCACTAAGATATTGCTCCTTAAATTTATAATAGGTGTAAATGATTGGCTTCACATGATATTTGTCTTCCACTATATGAAGCCATGTCAGCACATCACGCTGAAAATCTTCTACCGGCGTATCTTTCGGCATGTGCTCGATGTCGAGTACTGGTGGCAAGTCGCCATCTTCAAGGTGTACATTATTTAAGAAATGATAAGCCTGTGCTCTTGCCGAAGACTTGTTGCTCCAGAAATGGTATGCGCCACGAATAAAACCATATTCGCGTGCTTGATAGAAATTGTCTTTGAAGTTTGGGTCTACGCGTGTAGAGCCTTCGGTAGACTTAATGATAATAAATCTCAAAGGACAATTTTCTATTAGTGCATTACCTTGAAGTTCTGCCCAATCAATATTGCCTTGATAATGCGAGATGTCTATACCATGGATTTCGTAGCCTTCAGGATATTTAGCATCGCCATATAGCGCACGCCAACGAAAACCTGTTGGACTGACAAAGAAATAATAGAAAGCCCAAATATAGAATGCAGCTATAAGAATACCACCTAACCACCAAGTCCAACGAGGAATGCGCATTAGGGGTAAGAAAAAAGAAAAATGAGCGGAACTACCATTACGTCTACGACGCTTCGATGTCGAAGTGTTTCGATTTCGTCGTGTCGTCTTTCTGGTAGTTGCGCTCATTCTAAATATTTAATTATAATTGGAGTAGATGGATAAGGATAACTTTTATTATCCCTTCTATATCTACTCCTTAATTATAAAAGGGAATTACTTGCCACCCTGCTCAAGACAGAGAGTGCGTGTGGTACGGTCGCAAACTGAAGCAGGACCCCAATACTGGATAGGACCAGGATAAACGAAGCATGTTTCCTTAGCCCACTCATCACGCTTAGAGCAGAACTTCAAGAATGGAGCACCCTCGAGCTCAACGAGAGCCTTGCGGATAACAGGCTTCATCTCGCCATTACGACGTTCCATGTTCATCATCATAGTGATTGGCACACCTCCTGCCTTCCACTCGTCGGTAGGAGCAGTAGTGTTCTTAACGATTGCCATATATCCAGTCTTGCCATTTGCAATAAGCTGAGCAGCACTTACACCGAGTGCATAGCAATAGTCTGCATCGAAGTTAGAAGGAGCTGCGCAACGACCCTCGTAGCCGAAGAAGTGGTGGAGAGTTGAGAACTTGCCTGCATACTTACCAGCCTCTTTCCATTCAGCGAGCTTAGCCTCAACCATGTCTGAGAGAAGCTTCTCTGTCTCGATAAGAGATACCTGAACGTTTCCGTGTGGGTCGCGATCGAGTGAAAGCTGACGAGCTACACCTGAAGGCAATGTTGCGAAAGTCTCTGCATTTTCCTTAGAAAGATGAGCGAGAATGTACTCACGCTGTGCATCCTTGTCGAGGTCCTTATAATCAGCTCCGTGCGCAGCAAGAAGGTCGTTGAGCTCATCGATCAAGCGACCGATAGAAGGAATAAACTCGATAAGTCCCTCAGGGATAAGAACAACACCATAGTTGTCGCCACGTGATGCACGATCAGCTACAACACCTGCAATCTGCTCTACAATCTGGTTCAATGACATATCCTTCTTCTCAACCTCCTCAGAGATGATGCAGACGTTAGGCTGGCACTGGAGTGCGCACTCAAGAGCGATGTGAGATGCAGAACGGCCCATGAGCTTAACGAAGTGCCAGTACTTACGTGCTGAGTTACAGTCGCGCTCGATGTTACCGATAAGTTCTGAGTATACCTTAGTAGCAGTATCGAAACCGAAAGAAGTCTCAATCTGGTCGTTCTTCAAGTCGCCATCGATAGTCTTAGGACAACCGATTACCTGTACACCATAGTTCTTAGCAGCATAGTATTCAGCAAGAACACAAGCATTGGTGTTAGAGTCATCGCCACCGATAATAACGATTGCCTTGATATTGAGTTCGCGGATAATCTCGAGACCCTTCTCAAACTGGTCTTCCTTCTCAAGCTTTGTACGGCCAGAGCCAATCATATCGAAACCGCCTGTGTTGCGATACTCGTCGATGATTTCTGCTGTAAGCTCCTTGTAGTCATGGTCAACAAGACCACCAGGACCCATAAGGAAACCATAGAGCTTGTTCTCTGGGTTGAGCTTCTTAACTGCATCGAAGATACCACAGATTACGTTGTGTCCACCAGGAGCCTGACCACCAGAAAGGATGACACCTACGTTCATCTGCTTGCCAGTAGCTTCCTCACCAGGAACGAACTCGATAAGAGGCATTCCGTAGGTGTTAGGGAACATTTTCTTGATTTCTTCCTGATCGCCTACACTCTGTGTTGGCTCGCCTTCTTTTACCTTAACGGCACCCTGAAGACCCTTTGGCAGTTTTGGCTGATAAGCAGCTCTCTCTCTCTGCAAAAGACTTTTTTTCATTTTTACAATATATTTATTAATAGTTGAATAATTCGCATTACCCTGCGTATTGCGATTGCAAAATTACATTTTTTTCATGACATATCGGTGTGATAAAAGAAAGAAAATCATGATTTTGACATTTTTTTCATAGCTAAGTCTATAACTTTCCGAAAAAAGTAATATCTTTGTAGGGTACATTTTACAATATGACATATTATGGCTAACAGAAGAAAACTTAAACAGGACATTAACATCGTTTGCGGAGAACTTTTCGCAGAGTGTATAGCAGCATCGCTTTATTCAAGTGATGTAAATGAGGATACAGTAAACAACATCCTTACTGCAATCTTGGTATTCCACGACGATTTCATTCGTCGAGTGTCTCACACAGAGCCGGGCATGACGCCTAAGACTTATTTCAATAAGCTTAAAGCCGATTTCAATAAGGAGGCTACAGAGGTGGTTGACCAAATTGTTGCGTTGGGATAAGGGAGTGATAATCGATGATACAACAGATTTCAAAATATATTCTCTATAATTTGTTGGGATGGAAGAAGACGGTAACTGTCGACCATCCCAATAAATATATTATATGTATAGCTCCTCACACCAGCAACTGGGACTTTCTGATAGGTCAGCTCTATGCTAAGGCTGAAGGAATAAAGGCTAATTTCTTAATGAAGAAAGAGTGGTTCTTCTGGCCTCTTGGACCTATATTCAAAGCTATGGGTGGTATTCCTGTATGGCGCTCAAAGAACTGCAGCATGACAGACAACCTGGCAGAACAGGCTAAGAAGATGGAGACCTTTCATCTTAGCATCACTCCTGAGGGTACACGCTCGCTAAATCCTGAATGGAAAAAGGGTGCTTACTATATCGCTCTCAAAGCGCAGATACCTCTTTTATTATATGGTGTGGACTACAAGAAGCGCGAAATAGTATGCACTAAGAGCTTCATCCCTACTGGCGATATCGACAACGAAATGAGAGAATTGAAGCTTTACTATAAAGACTTCAAAGGCAAACATCCTGAGCTGTTTACGATAGGCGAAGTATAGACGGGAAATTGTCGAATAGTCACAAGAAGCTTTTCGAATAGTCGCATAACCCATTTCGACTATTCGCATAAGGCTTTTCGACTACTCGCACAAAAGCATACATATAATTCTTGGCTACAAGAATATATAATAACACATTTTTAAAAGAAAAGGAGAAGTTTAGTTGATGAAACATCGTCACATAAGCAGGGTAACTCTAACAAAGCATGGCATGAGAACAATTGCGGCTACAGCATTGGTTGCGGCTGCAACAATGGGTGCTTATGCTCAAAACGAAGGGTGGAAACAGGTGGTGGACAATAAGAACCATACCGTGACCATCACTCTCGGAGAGGAATTCGCACAACAAGACATCACAGAAAAGTTAGTCAACAAAACTTACAAGAAGATTAAGAAAAGCCTGCCACGCCAATACAATAAGCACAAGCTTATAGTAATGGCTAATGGCATGCCTATAGAGGATTACATCCCTGGCAGAAAGTCGGATAATGAATACGACAGCTACTGGGATGACATCGACTACAAAGGAAAGCCATGGGTTTCGAACATTTCGAAGCCTAACAACATAAGCCTCGGACTTAGCAACAGGCATATTGCGCTATGGGCAAGTCATGGACGTTATTACGACCAAAAGAAGGGCTTCTGGAAATGGCAACGCCCCAACCTATTTTGCACTACAGAAGACTTGTTTACACAAACCATAGTAGTGCCTTATCTAATACCGATGCTCGAAAATGCAGGAGCAACGGTATTCACCCCACGCGAACGAGACTGGCAAACAAAAGAGATTATCGTAGACAACGACAAAGGTGTGTCTGCCGAAGGTTCATGGTATGGAGAGCATACCGAAAAAGAACCTTGGACTGATACTGGCGAACGTGGCTTCGGTTTCCGCAATGGCATTTTGCGCGATGGCGAGAATCCTTTCACCATGGGTACTGCCCGCATGATTCGCACTACGAAAAAGGAAGACAAAGCAATAGCTATTTGGCAACCTAACTTCACAGAGGAAGGACGTTATGCCGTATACGTGAGCTATCAGACGATGCCAAAAAGCGTTGACGACGCTCACTACATAGTGCGCCACAAAGGTCAGGAGACTCATTTCTTTGTGAACCAAAAGATGGGTGGCGGCACATGGGTGTATCTTGGCACCTTCGATTTCGATAAGGGCGAAAATCCATTCAACTGTGTAGCCCTAACCAACCAAAGCAAACGCAAAGGCGTGGTAACTGCCGATGCTGTGAGATTTGGTGGCGGCATGGGAAACATAGAGCGTGGTGGCGACATTAGTCACATGCCTCGTTGCTTGGAAGCTGCTCGCTATTATGCTCAATGGGCTGGCGCTCCCTACTCCATTTATGGCAACAAGACAGGAACAGATGACTATGCCGAAGACATAAACACTCGCTCGCTGATGACAAACTGGCTTGCTGGTGGTTCGCCATATGTGCCTGCCAAAGAGGGAAAGAAGGTGCCTATAGAGCTTTCGCTTGCCGTACATAGCGATGCTGGATATGAGCGTGATGGCAAGAGCCTTGTGGGCTCGTTGGCTATCTGTACCACCAGTTTCAACGATGGTAGACTCAACTCGGGAATATCACGCTTTGCATCGCAAGACTTTATTGAAGCTCTGCGCTCTAACGTTACGAGAGATTTATCTAAGAAATATAAGAGATGGAACTGGCGATATCTTTGGGACCGCAACTATAGCGAGACCAGACTACCTGAAGTTCCTTCGGCTATCATAGAGACACTATCGCATCAGAACTTCCCCGACATGAAGCTTGGACAAGACCCAAACTTCAAGTTCACTATGGCTCGTTCTATCTATAAAACGATATTGCGCTATGTGTCGCAGATGCATCGTCGTCCTTGCATCGTACAGCCATTGCAGCCTAATCTTTTCAAAGCCACTCTTACTGGCGACAACAAGGTTAGACTGTCGTGGAAAGCACAAGACGATGAGCTGGAGCCTACAGCTGTGCCTACATCTTATAATATATATGTGGCAGCAGGCTCTGGCGGTTTCGACAACGGAACCAACGTTAGGGGCACTTCGTATACCATGGAATTAGAACCGGGAGTGATGTATCGCTTCAAGGTAACGGCAGTAAACCGTGGTGGCGAAAGCTTCCCTACATCTACGCTTTCGGCTTACTATCAGCCAGGAGCCACCAAGACGGCTATGGTGATTAATGGTTTCTCACGCCTTTCGGCACCTGCCGTAAGAGATAATATCCACGAGCAGGGTTTCGACATCGAGGAGGATGCAGGAGTGAGCTATGGACTGACGGCTGGATGGAGTGGCAAACAGCAATGTTTCAACAAGTCTACCATGGGCAGCACCGAGCCTAACGGACTCGGATATTCAGGCAACGAGATGGCTGGAAACTTCGTTATGGGCAACACCTTCGACTATGTATACACTCATGCTGACGCCATAGCTGCTACAAAGAGATATAATGTTGTAAGCTGCACATCAGAGACCGTAGAGAGCGGTATCGTAGATTTAATAAACTACGATGTGGTAGACTTGGCTTTAGGACTACAGAAATATGATGATAACTCTACTGTTTTCTATAAGTCGATACCATCTATGCTTAGAAACAAGCTTTCGGCTTACGTGCTCGGACATGGCAAACTTATAGCAAGTGGCGCATATATTGGTTCCGACCTACAGCACGACGACGAAAGAGTATGGCTCGAAAGCACATTAAAGGTTGCATATGGCGGAGCAATTCATACCGACACCATAGGCGGAATAAAGGGCATGGGCACAGAATTCGACTTCTATCGTCAGCTTAATCCTACTCACTATGCGGCTACGAAATGTGATGTTCTGATGCCTGTTTCCACGGCTTTCTGCCCGCTACAATATGCCAACGGCATGAGCGCAGGCGTAGCCTACAGAGGCAACGACAACGCCACTTTCACCATGGCATTTCCTTTCGAATGTATCATCGACCGCAACAAGCGCCTGAGCATTATGAACGGAATATTGAAATTCTTGGAGTAAAAGCTCTGTTCAAGCTAAAGAGCTGAACATCAGTAGAATAAGAAACTAAACAATAATACTAAATAAGAATAAACAAACAATATCGCTATGTATAAAATTCAAGCAAACCAGTCTGGCACTCGCTCTATCGAAGTTAGCGACCAGCATCTTCAGACTATCGAAAAGTATTCACTTCTTCGCGACCTCATAGATAGCAACGGCATCATCGACGAAATGGTGCTCGACAAGCTAAAGTTTAATGTTCGCTCTATGCTCGAATCGGAAGCTGGCAAGGATAAAGACTTGCTCGACCTCTGCCTCGATGTTATCTACAACAACAATATGAAGGCTTTCGGACTTCATAAGCTCGTATTGCTCTACATCGACTGGAAGAGCAAAAACGAAGAGAGTGAGAATGAAGAAACAGTAACCAACGAATAAATTTTGGAAAAGCAACTTAGATTATCTGATTTTCTTCCTACCACAAAGAAGGAATGCGAACTGCGTGGATGGGACGAACTTGATGTAATCCTTTTTTCAGCAGATGCTTATGTAGACCACCCTTCATTCGGTGCAGCCGTGATAGGTCGCACGCTTGAGGCTGCGGGCTATAGAGTGGCTATTGTGCCTCAGCCCGACTGGCATGGCGACTTCCGCGACTTCAAGAAGTTGGGTAAGCCACGCTTGTTTTTCGGTATTGCGCCTGGCTGTATGGACTCTATGGTGAATAAGTATACTGCCAACAAGCGTCTGCGTAGCGAGGATGCATACAGCCCTGATGGTCGCCACGACTGTCGTCCTGAATATCCTACTATCGTCTACACCAAGATTCTCAAAAGCATCTATCCTGATGTGCCTGTGGCTCTTGGCGGTATAGAGGCTTCTATGCGCCGAATTTCTCACTACGACTATTGGCAAGACAAGCTGATGCGTTGCATACTGTGCGATTCGGGTGCCGACCTTATTATATATGGTATGGGCGAAAAGCCTATCATAGAATTGAGCAACCAGCTGGCAGAAGGAAAGGATATCAATAGCATTCACGATATTCCACAAACGGTTTATCTCACCAAGGCTGAGGATATTCCGGGAGGTATCGACGAAGAGAAAGATATCGTGCTGTTCTCGCACGAAGAATGCTTGCGTAACAAAAAGGCGCAAGCCTCTAACGTGCGCCATCTTGAAGAGGAATCAAACAAGATGCATGCGCAACGACTCATACAGGAAGTGGATGGCAAATGTGCCGTAGTTAATCCGCCTTATCCTCCTATGACAACAGAGGAGCTTGATGCGTCGTTCGACTTGCCTTACACTCGTGTGCCTCATCCTAAATACAAGGGAAAACGCATTCCTGCCTACGAGATGATTAAGTTCTCGGTCAACATCCATCGTGGATGCTTTGGCGGTTGTGCCTTCTGCACCATCTCTGCTCACCAAGGCAAATTCATCACTTGCCGTTCTAAGGAGAGTATAATAAAAGAGGTGAAAAAGGTTATCGAGATGCCTGACTTCAAAGGTTATCTCTCCGACCTTGGTGGACCATCTGCCAATATGTATGGCATGCATGGTCGCAACCCTAAGGCTTGCGAAAAGTGTAAGCGTCCATCGTGCATTCATCCGCAGATATGCCCTAACCTCGATACCGACCACTCTAAGCTCATCGACCTATATCGTGCCGTAGACGCTCTGCCAGGTATCAAGAAGAGCTTCATCGGTAGTGGTGTGAGATACGACTTGTTGCTGCATAAGAGCAAGGACGAAAAGTCTAATCAGGCAGCTCGAGAATATACAAGAGAGCTGATTAAGAACCATGTGAGCGGACGACTGAAGGTGGCGCCAGAGCATACCTCCGACCGTGTGCTCCACCTTATGCGTAAGCCTCCGTTTAGCCAGTTTGGTGAGTTCAAGGCTATCTTCGACAGGATAAATCGTGAGGAAGGACTAAACCAGCAAATCATTCCTTACTTCATAAGTTCTCACCCAGGCTGTCGTGAAGAGGATATGGCAGAATTGGCAGTAATGACCAAGAAGCTTGACTTCCACCTTGAACAGGTGCAAGACTTCACTCCTACTCCAATGACCATAAGCACCGAGACTTGGTATACAGGCTATGATCCATACACCCTGGAACCTGTAGAAAGCGTAAAGACTCCGCGCGAAAAGCTTGCACAACGCCAGTTCTTCTTCTGGTATAAACCTGAGGAGCGTGCCGGTATAGAGCGTGAGCTAAGACGCATAGGTCGCCCCGACCTTATCCCGCAGCTCTACGACCATGCGCCTGCTCCTTACAATTCTAACTCCGCCAATAAATATGGAGCTAAGAAGAAGGATGGAAAGAAAGGTAACGAAGGATATAAGTTTGAAGGCAAGAAGAAATCCTTCAACCCTAACTTCGACACCAACAACCATCGCACTCGTGGCAGTAAGCCATCGCAGACAAGCAATAAGACTGCGCAGTATGGCAGTAAGCCATCGCAAACAGGAAATAATAAAAAGCGAAACCGTCGCGACTACTAAAGTCGTGGCGGTTTCGCTTTTTTATATCATTATTCAATCAAAGGTTGATTATTAAAATCAATAATGATAGAGATTATTCTATGCATATTGTTCGTAGCCAATCTTTCAGTATTCCTTTATATTGGCTTTGCGAATCAGCAATCATCACTACTACCCTTCTGCCATCAGCGAGACGAGGTCCAAGACACATACCTTCGTAGTTGGCAAGCGAACGAGCAAGGAGGTTTAAGCGAGTCTTCCACTCTTCCACCAACGACTTCTCTTGTTTCAAAGGATTATAACGATATAGCTTGCATACTACCGAAGAACCAATCTTAGCCTTTGGTACATAGAATTCACGCTCCAACACAAGCAATGTACCATCGTCCATAGCGCAAACTTCGCTAATGCCATGTGCATAGGCTGCCGCCTTTGTGCCATCCTTCTTTGGAGCATCCATAGCATAAGAATACGACTCACGAATGTTGAAAGCATCATCGTAAGCAACAAGCGTGATTGGAGCAGCCTCATTGCATGTCCACAGTCGCTTTGTTGCAGCATTATACGATAACGACTCCAAGCCACTATTTCCCGGCAAATTCGTATGTGAAATATGCTTAGGAATATCCAAGTCTAAACTCTTTCCTTCTCGGCTATAAGCACGAATAATATTATCCCTCTCGCCACACATCAATATCCATCCACGCTCAGGCATCCACGCAATTCCTTCTAAGTCGCGATTGCCTTTGTCGCACTCCACAAAGTCTTCACATACTACGTTGCGTATATTGCCCGTAACGGAATCAATATCGATTGTGAAAATATAAAAGCCTTCGTTAGCCGACTTATCGCTAACAACCGCATATTTATCGCCACCAAGCCATGCTATACCACTATAGTCGCCTGCAGGCACCGTCTTAGCAAACGAACACTGACGGGTTGTCGTAACGTTGTCGTCTGCTTGTATCGTAGCAGATGATGAAGCTAAGACAGAAAATGTAGTTGCAAAGACAGAAGATGTAGTTGCGAATAACGACAAGGATACTATCGCAGCCTTTAAGCCCGACAAACCAGAATATTTCATTTCCTCCAGCCTATCGTCTTTCTACAATATCGTCTAAAGCCTTACGCTTCTTCTCTGCTCGTGGACAATCATCAGCAATATGTCCTAACGGAACTATGGCTACAGTCTCAAACTCATCGTTGCCAACAAACTGTGCCATCTTCTCTACATCGAAGTTGCACACCCAGCAAGTTCCCAAGCCGCACTCAGCAGCAGCAAGACAAAGGTGCTCTGTAGCAATAGCCACATCGATATCGCCATGTTGCTTGCCATCATTACGCACCCAGTTCTGTTCCTTATTTCTAAGACATAATATATAAATAGGTGCGGTAACAAACCATTCTCTGTTGTAGCATTCCTGCAACTGACGCTTAGCAGCCTCAGATTCTACAACAACAAACTTCCAAGGTTGTTTGTTACAAGCCGAAGGTGCCATTCTCACAGTTTCAAGGATATACTCCAAGTCGCTCTCTGCAACTTTCTCGTCGGTATACTTACGTGCAGAAAATCTCTGCTTGCTCAATTCTAATAGTTCCATGATAATAATGTTTAAGTGTTGAGTATTGAATAAAAACAAAAAAGAGATTAAGCTTGATGCCTAATCTCTTCATTTTGTCGGGGCGACAGGATTCGAACCTGCGACCACCTGTTCCCAAAACAGGCGCGCTACCGGACTGCGCTACACCCCGTTGCAATAACTAAGAAGTTAATTTCTTAATTCAGGAAGTGTTGTTCCTTATTTGCGGTTGCAAAGGTAGTACATTTCTACGAACCCACCAAACATTTCTGCAACTTTTTTAATAAAAAACCGCTTTTTCTTGTATTTTTCCTCATTTTCCCACGTTTTTCATCATTGCCACCCTCGTTTTTACTCATTTCTCTCCCCCACTTCTACTTCTTTAGTTAATTCAAGCCCATTCTTTTCATCCATCGATAATTGTTATTTTTATGCATCTTCATTTTTTCCCACATATTTTTTTGCACCATAGGCGTATTTTCGTTCATTACTTTTTATCGTATATAGATGATAAACGTCAACGTGAATTAAAAATAAGTAACAACAGAGTCAACTCGTATTATAAACAAAGCTTAGAGTGGTCAACTAAAATCGTTAAACCACAACTCCTAAAAACATGGCAAAAAAATGAATATAGCTTCGATGCCCAACGAAGCAAGCTTCATTGGCACTTGAAGCAAGCTTCGTTGGCACTTGAAGCAGGCTTCATTTTTTTGGGTGTGTTACAGCAAAAAGACAAGATGTGCATTCATAAAGCATAAATGATACTACATAAGTAAAAATCAAGAAACTAAAAAAGGCTTCCAACCATTGCTGATTGAAAGCCTTAATATCATATAATATGTGTAGTCTTCGATGAAGATAATCCGATAAGGATATTACTTCTTTATGATGCCCTGCTCTACGAAAATCTTGGTGAGAGCCAGTACACCACGTTCTACCTGCTCCTTGGTGTGGTTTGCCATAAGGGCGAAACGTACCAATGTGTCCTGAGGAGCACATGCTGGAGGAATAACAGGGTTGATGAATACACCTGCCTCGAAGGCCAACTTTGTAACGAGGAATGTCTTCTCTGTGTCGTGAACATAGAGAGGAATGATAGGGCTCTCTGTGTCGCCAATCTCGAAACCTTCCTCACGGAAACGCTTCAAAGCATAGCGGGTAACATCCCACAAAGCTTCAAGACGCTCTGGCTCCTGCTGAATGATATGGAGTGCCTCCAAAGCAGCAGCTGTAGCTGCAGGAGTATCTGATGCACTAAAGATGAATGTACGGCAAGAGTGCTTCAAAAAGTTAATGGTATCTGCATCGCCTGCGATGAAACCACCAATAGAAGCCAAACTCTTAGAGAAAGTACCCATGATAAGGTCTACCTCGTCGGTAAGTCCGAAATGATCGCAAACACCACGTCCCTGACGACCGAATACACCGATACCGTGAGCCTCATCGACCATGATAGAGCAATTGTACTTGTGCTTGAGCTCTACGATTTCAGGAAGCTTAGCCAAGTCGCCTTCCATTGAGAATACACCATCAACAACGATGAGCTTAATAGCATCGTGAGGAAGATTCTGGAGAATACGCTCGAGGTCTTCCATATCGTTGTGCTTATAGTGAAGCTGTGTAGCAAACGAGAGACGACGACCATCAACGATAGATGCGTGGTCGCGGTCATCACAGATGATATAATCGTTTCTTCCAACAACCATTGCCAACACGCCCTGGTTTACAGAGAAACCTGTAGAGAAGCAAAGAGCATTGTCTTTGCCTACAAATTCAGCGAGTTCTTTCTCAAGTTGAAGGTGTAAATCCAATGTTCCATTCAGAAAGCGACTACCTGCACATCCTGAGCCATACTTGTCGAGTGCGGCATGGGCTGCATCGATGACGCGCTGGTCACCTGTCAAACCTGTGTAGGCATTCGAACCAAACATAAGAACCCTGTGTCCTTCCATATCAACTTCAGTACCCTGCTTGCTTGTTATGGCGCGGAAATATGGATAAACCCCCATTTCCATGAACTTCTGTGGGGTTCTATACTCTTTGTATCTTTCTTGTAACTGTCCCATTTTTAATTGGTAAGATATCTTCTAATTGTTATAATAGGCTGCAAAGTTACATATTTTTTATTAAATATCATCCATTTTTCTTATAAATCTAACCTTTTTTCTGGATATTATGATTTTCACCTATATATAATATATGTTGTTAAACGTTTATAATTAGAAACTAAGTTAAGAATATTAGAAATTCTTTTGTAATATCAAGCTATTTGTATAAATTTGCAGTTATGAAAAAGAAAATGGTCTTCATAATGAACCCCATTTCGGGAACCACAAACAAAGCTGGTATTCCCGAACTTATTGCCAAGACACTCGACACCAATGCTTTCGACTATGAGATACGCCTCACAGAGCATGCTGGTCATGCTTTTGAGATAGCTACAGAAGCGAAGGATAATGGCGTAGATGTTGTTGTGGCAGTAGGCGGTGATGGCACCGTCAACGAGGTTGCCAGGGCTATAGTACATTCGAATACAGCCTTGGGAATAATTCCATGTGGTTCGGGCAATGGTCTTGCACGCCACTTGATGATACCAATGCAACTAAAGAAGGCTATCGAGGTTATCAATGAATATCAGATTCACGACCTCGACTATGGTATCATCAACGAGCATCCATTTTTCTGCACTTGCGGTATGGGATTTGATGCTTTCGTTAGCATGAAATTTGCAGAGGCTGGAAAGCGTGGGCCAATAACCTACGCTGAAAACATATTGAAAGAAGGACTGAAATATGAGCCTGAAACTTACGAAATAGAAGATGAGAATGGCACCATGCACTACAAGGCGTTTCTTATATCGTGTGCCAATGCATCGCAGTATGGCAATAATGCATATATTGCGCCACAAGCATCTATGAGCGACGGACTTATGGATGTTATCATTATGGAACCTTTCGATATCTTGGAGGCATCACGAATAAGTATCGAGATGTTTAACAAGACTTTGGACAAAAATTCTAAGATTAAAACGTTCAAAACCAAGAAGTTGCACATTCATCGCAGCAGACCTGGAGTGATACACTATGATGGCGACCCTGTGATGACAGGCGAGGATATTGACGTTGAAATCAAGGCTAAGGGAATAAAAATCATCGTCAATTCACATGGCGACAAGAGTCAGCGTAAGCCTAACGCCATACAGACTGCCGCATGCGAATTGTTTAACGAGATAACATTGTTGCGCGATGATATTGCACGCCAAAGTTCGCGTGCGTTGGCATTAAGCAAGATGCTACAACGAAAGCTAAATAAATAGGTAGCAACTATAAGAAACTAATAGAATAAAAACATCAGAAGCCCACCTTCACTCAGAGAAAGGTGGGCTTCTGCTTTCTATAATAAAAAACTATGGTTGTCTGCTTCGACAGTCTATAAATAAAAGTCTTTTGTCAACTGCTGATACCACGCAGAACGTTCGCAGTCTGCAGTCTGCAGCACTTGTTCTTCTACAATGATAGCTTCAGGACGCTGTTTCTGTATCATCACCATGCATCGCTTGGCAGGCTTACGCTCCACAGTCTTTATCTTGCACACTTTAGCAATATAAAGTCTGCTAAAAACAGCTTCTTCTTCATATCTCGGTAGCATGTCCATAGGAATTACAACAGAGGAAATGCCTTGTGGCGAGAGCAAAGAAGATACGCAACGCAATAATTCCGACACAGGCAGACTGTCTGTATGGCGAGCCAAAGAACGTTTGCCTTCTGGCGCTTTCAAACTATTCTCAAAGAAAGGAGGGTTTGAGACAATGGCATCATATTCACCAGAATGTTGCTGCAGAGATGTTTCCACAACTTCCACCCTATCGCCAAATCCTGCTTCCGCAATATTTTCTCGCGCCTGAATGCAAGCATCATGGTCTATATCTATGGCATCAATCTTGGCTTCGGGAAAACGTTGTGCCATCATCATAGCTATTAAGCCTGTTCCTGTACCGATATCGAGAATACGACATCCGCCTACAGCCCATGCACCAAGTAGCACACCATCAGTGCCAACTTTCATGCCACATCTGTCTTGGCGAACCTCAAACTGCTTGAATGTGAAACTATCCTTTGCCATATTATATCTCTACATATCTTAATACTATTTCTGCTGTTGCTTGATAATGCTATAAGCATCATAAAGTCCAAGTTCGCCAGCCTTGCTAAGATCTGCCACAGCTTGCTGTTTGTTGCCCAACTTAAGATAAGCCAAACCGCGATTGAAGTATACCTCAGCAATATCAGGATTCAGACTTATTGCTTTGGTATAATCATCTATAGCATGACTATAATTCTTTACCGAGCAACGGAGGTTGCCACGGTCGAAATACAGATAAGCATTATCAGGCGCAAGCTTGATAGCAGCATCGAAGTCTGCTTCTGCCTTTGCAGCCAACAGTCTCACATCCATACCTCGCGAAGCTTCATAGTTGTTGAATAGCGACTGGCTTACAGCTCTTTGCCAATAAGCCAACATATTTGTAGAGTCGGCATTGATGCAAACTGTCAGGTCGCTGATGGCAGCATCATAATTCTGAACTACAGAATATGCCACAGCTCTCTCCATAAGTGTAGGACAAGCCTTGGCAACGGTCGTTGTTGTGGCTATGCGAGTAGACAGAATATCGATATGGGTAAAGATATTCTTGGTATCTGCAGAAGTGAGCTGACGAATACCACAGCTGAGGTATATCTTACGCAACGGCTTAGCATCGGCATTATATTTTTCGATATTAGCATCGTAGGCTTGATAAGTCTTAATTCCATTTGAATAAGAATCGAAAGCCATGCAATACATAGGCTTCATCTCGCCATCCACATGTCGATTTTGCACACGACCACGATATTCGCTCTTGTATTCTGGTGCTACATCCGAAGAGTCGGCAACAACAATCTGATTATACTTCTCAGGATCTATCTCAGAGCGTTTTCTCATCTCCTTCAGCTTAGCTTTGCTCCATCGTTTTTGCACACCAAGATGTTTATTCATCTGCGCCTTCAAGATGCGGAATTCGTCGAGCTCTGCCTTTGCAGTCATGCCAAGTCGACGATAACAACGAGCACGATAGCTCAAGCCTGTCCAAAAGTCAGGGAATTGTTCTATTACTTTGGTATAGTCGTGAATGGCACCACGCAAGTTGCCGGTCTTCTCCTTTAGAGTTCCGCGGTTGAAGATAGCCATGAAGTTTTGTGGTTCCATCTTGATGACATAGTCGAAATCGTCGATAGCACGATTGTCGTCACCAAGCTGCACACGCAGAAGACCACGATTGTAATGAGCAAGGAAGTTGTTTGGCTCAAGGTCGATAGCCATATCATAATCAGACATGGCACCACGAAGGTTGTTGATATTAAGTCGAGCCAAAGCGCGGTTCACATAATTGCCAGCCTCCTTTGGTTTCAGATGTATAGCCTTGCCAAGTTCCTTATCGGCATCAGCCCATTGTTTGCGAGCCAACGACATATTAGCCCTAATGGTCCATGTAGAAGCATCATAAGGGTCAATCTCCAAACTCTTGTCGAGCCATTTTGCAGCCTCTACGGTATCTTTCTTATTCAGCCACACCTCAGCCTTAAGCTGATAAGCATTAGCAAAACGCTGCCATTTGCGAATGATAGAATCTGTCTGCGCCAAGGCAGAGTCGTAGTCTTTGCTATTTAGCATACAGATGGCACGATTAAACCAATAGTTGCGAGTGTCGGGACTAATGGCTATCGCCTTGTTATAATCGGCAATAGCGCCAGCATAATCTTCCTGACGTATACGCGAAATGGCACGAAGATCGTAGAGAATATCAATATAAGGATTAAGCGCTATAGCCTCTGAGGCATCCGTCTCGGCACCAACAAAATCGTCGAGATAGAATTTTGCCACGGCTCTATACTGCCATGACTCATATAAAAAAGGCTTTAGGGCTATAACCTGATTAAAATATTGTATCGACAACACATAGTCCTCATAATGCAATGCCACTTTTCCGCTTGTTATCAAGCGGTCTACATTAAATTGTGCTTTGGCTGTCAGAACGCTAACAGCCAAAGCTATGAGGAGAATGTATTTTTTCATGATGACATAAATTACAGATAGCCATAATTATAGCTATCGCAGAATGTTATCCTTCGACTATCATTATTTAGCAGTCGCCTTGGTGCGATAAGGACAACGGAAACGTCCCTGCATGATAGACTTCAGCTTATTCTTTATCAACTGCTTACGCAATGGCGTAACACGGTCAACAAACATCTTTCCTTCAAGATGATCGAACTCGTGCTGCATCACACGCGATAGATATCCTTCTACCCACTCATCGTGTGGCTGCATATCTTCGTCAAGATATGTAACATGAATACGAGTGTGGCGAGCCACCTTCTCGTGGATACCAGGTATAGAGAGACATCCCTCTTCCATGTTCTCAACAGTTGATTCCTCGTCAACCTCTACGATATGAGGATTGATGAAGGCATGACGAAAACCTTTGTACTCAGGCATATCTTCGCTAAGTACATCAAGGTCGATAACAACAACCCTTATTGCGCGTCCTACCTGTGGAGCAGCAAGTCCGATACCTTCGCTGGCATCGAGGGTCTCATACATATTCTGCAAAAACTCCTGCAGACCTTCATAGTCGGCAGGAATATCCTCTGCAACCTTTCTTAATACAGGTTGTCCGTATGTGTAAATTGGTAGTATCAAAACAAAATAGTATTATGATTTAAGTCTTAAACGAAAACTTATTTCAAATAAGAACAAAAATCTATTTCAAATAAAAAAGCAGAAGCGCACGACTCTCTAACGACCGTTAGCTCTCATCCAATCTTGCAAGATTATCGTTGCCGATATCTCGTCGACCAATCCCTTATTCTCGCGTCGAGCCTTCTTGCCTATACCGCTATCCAATATAGCCTGATGTGCCAACACCGATGTAAATCTTTCATCGTAGTATTCTATTGGAATCTCAGGCATAGCCTTTCGCCAGCGGTTCACGAACTGTTCCACACGAACCAAGTTTTCGCTTGGCTGTCCGTTTGGCTGAGTAGGTCGACCAATGACAATGCGTTCCACCTGTTCTTGCGAAGTATATTTTTTGAGATAGTCGAAAAGTTCAGATGTAGAAACAGTTGCCAACCCATTAGCAATAATCTGCAATGGGTCGGTAACTGCAAGTCCTGTACGTTTCTTTCCGTAGTCTATTGAGAGTATTCTCATCAACAGCTTTATAATATTTATAATAAAGGAGAAGAAAAATTACTTCTTGAAGAGCAACCAAGCGTCGCCCTTAGGATTATACTGCGAACCACGAATAGCGTCACGGCTCTGAACAGCCTGTCCCTTATCGTTGAATGTAGAAGCTACAACGCGATACATATTTATAGCTGAGTTGTAAACAATCTGAGCATTGTATCCGCCAGCCTTAAGAGTGCTCTGTACACCCTCAGCATTAGCCTTCAATGAGTAAGAACCTACTACTACGCTGAATGCCTGCAAGCCTTCACCGCTAACTACAGTAACGCTCTCTGAGCGAACACCTACATTGTCAACATTAGAAACTGTAGACTCTGTTGCAGGAGTAGCAGGAGTAAGAGGAGTTACCACAGCTGTCTCTGTCTGTGTTGGCTGTTCTACAACAGCAGGAGCCTGCTCCTGTTCCTGAGCCTTAGCCTTTTCATATGCCTTTTTGTATGCGCTTTCCTTAGATGTATTACAACTTGTAAGAGCCATAGCTGCGCAGAAACCTGCACACAATACGAGATATTTCTTCATAATAAGTATTTAATTAATTGTTGTTCATTATAATCAATGTGCGAAATTACAAAATATATCGCAAACACTACCTTTTTATCAGCATAAAGTTTGTTAAATACTTATTTCTAACGTTTTTTATAAAAATTTGTAAGGCAAAATCATTGTTATTTGAGAGATTATTATTATATTTGCGATGTAATCATGACAACTGCACTACAGCAGGATATTATCCAAGCCTAAATCAGTTGTTATCTTTAACACTAATTCAACTAATAATTAACCATCTAAAAGAAAGGCTATAAAATGAAAGCATTAGGTTACCTTGGCGCATTCCTCGGAGGCGCTGTTGCCGGAGCAGCTCTTGGTTTGCTTCTCGCTCCAGAGAAGGGTGAAGAAACTCGTACTAAAATTACAGACGCAGTAGACGATTTCTGCAAGAGACACAACCTTAAGCTCAGCCGTAAGGAAGTTGACGATCTCGTTGACGACATCAAGGATGCAGCTACAGAGGAATAAGTAATTTATTTGATTAAAGATTATAGAGTCGGTAGAAGAGATATCATCTACCGGCTCTACTATACTATTTACAAATATTAATATCATCATATTATGTTTTCAAGCGATAAAAACGTTGAGACCATAGGTCAACTCGTTGAAACCCTAAAACACTACATAGGGCTTCAAAAAGAATATGTGAAGCTCGACGTTATAGACAAGGTAGTAAGACTTCTCACCGTGGCAACAATGGTGCTTGTATTTTGTATCATACTTATGATGGTATTGATCTACGTTTCGTTTGCTGTGGCGTGGGCTTTAGAGCCATTGCTTGGCATCGTTGCAGCCTACCTCGTTGTAGCAGCATTCTATCTTGTCGTTTTCTTTTTATTCATCACATTCCGCAAGCAGTGGGTAGAAAAACCATTGGTTAAGTTTCTCGCCGGCTTGTTCCTAAGTAAATAGCAAACTAATGGAAAACAATAACTCTACCCCACAACAGATACAGACTCTTGAAGAGATAGTTCTCCGCAAAGAAATGGTATTGAACGAGCTTCATAACGACGACAAGAAGATTCAAGAATTATGGAGTTCTCTATTTCATGTGCCTGATTTAGCTGCTTCCACCCCAACAAAGCGATTTACTAAATTCATAAACATCGGTGCCGGTGCTCTTGATGGTGCAATTCTTGCATGGAAGCTTTATCGCAAATTTAAGAAAAAAAGATAATTAGAGCATTTCTAATCATTATCTATTCTGAGCATTTATTGGCAATCGTGTTTTTCTAAAGTTTTAAGGTATAAACTTAAGGGCAAAAAAAATGGAGTACCGCTGTACTCCTACCTTGTTAACCTTAAATCTAATACTATGAAAAACACAGCACAAAGGTACGAACTTTATTTCATACATATATATAAATGCTGTAAGTTTTTTACTACATTAACTATTTTATAGTTAGTTTTAACAGCTATTAAGGTATTAAACTGTTATTAAACCACCCTTTACTTGTTTTTATCTTTAAACAATCGTGTAACCACAAAGGTCAAAGCAAGCAAAGTGACCAGCGAAACAGTACGATAGCCAACGACTGTTGAGCCTAAGTAATCTGAATAAGGGAACATCTGGTCGAGCAGACACGAAAAATCCCATATAGCAGAACCTATGGTGAGCGTTGACAATATAAACAAAAGTGTGTTAACCATCTTGTCGTTAGCCTCATCTCTTCGTTGTTTCTCGCGCTCTATAACAGCATCAAGCTGTTCCAATTCTTCGCTTATACACAGTCCATTATCTATAGCCTTTGATATTTCCAAAGGCATAAAATTGTATGAAATCTTATGGAAGCGACAATGCTGATCAAAACTCTTGAAATTGCCTATCAATGAATAAATTTTCGATTCCGACATTCCTAAAGCAGACAATAATATTGCCATAGCAGAGCGTTGCTCGTTCATCGCAAGGCGCAACTGCTTGTTAAGTCTGAAGAGATAGCATTTCTGGAATAGAGAATGAATGTATATCAATCGGAAATAGCACGAAACCCAATTATCCACAAGCCAGTCTAAGGCATCTTCGGCAAGTATAGTAAAGGTATCTGTCAAAGCCAATCCTCTCCAATTGCGGAATATAGAAATACGGCTCTCGTTCAGTATCTTTTCCATATATTCCTCAGATGGCGAATAGTTGTCAATTTGTGTTGTCACCTTAACCTCTGAGCCCAACTGATATAGCAGCAAGTCTTTATTTTCGTATTCTACATGCTCGCCCACTCCCTCACCCGTTTTGGTATTGATAATTTGGAACACACGCAGCTTGTTTCCATTCTCTATAAGAGAGCTGATGGAAGCCGAAGGAGTGTCAAGCGCCTTATCATAAAAAGCCTTGATAGGCATAATGGCGTTGTCAATAAATTCTTGATGCACTTCTTGTTTATAATAGTCAATCATGCGAAGCGATGACATCACAGCCGTGAAAGCATTCAAATCTGCCACATTCATGTCTATGCGTATAGAAAAGAGAGTCATACCGAGAGGCATCTGGTATATTGTAATATCAGATACATGATAATCATACATCTCTTCACGAAATGGTAGACGTAAATCCTTATTAACCACATTCTTCATCATCACACATTTATCTGCAAAGAAGTCGATATACTCTTCGTAGAAAGTGCGCTTTAGTGATGCTGCCTCATCGTCAGAAAACTGCACCACATTCCATTCTTCTGGAGCAAGCTGTTCTGATGATACGTTATGATCGCGATGAAAATATCCACAAAGGAAAGCAGTTGTTTCGTACATGGTTTAATACAGTTTGATGGTCAAATATTTATTATGGCAATCTGCCGATATTGATTATTGGTATAATCAGATGCAAATATAATATTTTTTTATTAAATAAGTAAAAAATAGGTAAAACTTTTGTATATTTGCACTCATAGGAATCAATTCTGCAACCATAACAACTACCAAACTATGCAACAATACCTATTTAATATAGAAGATATAGAAAGTCTTCCCTACACTCTCCGCCATCCGCTAAAGCAAGCACATGCTGCCTACAGCGAAGAGAAATATGGTAAGGCTATGAACCATCTGCTCGACTTTTTCGAGATATCAGCAGCATTCTGCTCTTATGTCTTTATGCGGCTACTGCAGCAGGAAGCAGAAGCACAACCGCAGGTACAGGTTGTGCTCGAACAGTTTGTCAATAAGATAGACCAAAAGCGACCACTCTCATTTGGCGACTGGCTCAACGATCTTCTCACACCTATGCTTGCCGCTATGATGAAACATCTGCCCGAGCATCCGCTTTCAAAGAGTTTCGCTGCCAACATATACATAAAGCGTCGTAACATATTGCTTGGCACAAAATCGATGCCAAGCATAGTGCAAATAAGAAATGAATATCGCGGTCACTCCACCACTCTATCAGAGGATATATACCATAATATCAGCGACTTGCTATTGCCACGTATCTGTTCTATGATAGAAGCCTTGCGCCCTATGACAGCATGCAAATACGATATTGCACAGGGACGATATATCATCCATTTTGAGGAATCAAACCAAAGCATAGACCTTTATCCTTTGGTTTATTGCGACGAGAAAGATTTCAGATATGTGCTCCACACTCTGAAAGATGAGCAAACGTGCTATGTGGCAGCCAACGAGAATGCTGTTACAAGGATATCATACGACATGAATGCTGCTGTAGATAAAGCTATGCAGCAGATAGTGCCCTCGTTCGATATTGCTCAAGACCTAAACTGGTCGGAGATAAAGAAATGTATGCACGCCTCATCTTCCAACTATTTGAAGAGAGTATATGCAGAAAAGAAATATAATCAAGAGCTTTTTGTAGAGCGCGAGAATCTGACAACAGCTCTGAAAGCATTCTACGACAGCGACAAAACATTATTTCCACTAATTGGAGAAGCAGGACAAGGAAAGACAACACAATTGGCTTATTGGACCGAAAGACTTATCGACGCCGACAAGCCTGTGCTCACTTTTGCTGCTTCTGATTTTGTATTCTGCAGCCTCGATATATCTGTAAAACAGATGTTTGGCTTCAGCTTTCGTAAAGATATTAAGCGACTTACCGACAATATACACAACATGGCAGAGGCTAACAATCAAGACGTCTACATCTTGGTAGATGCCTTAAACGAATGTATGCGCTATGCCGATACCGACGATAATAACGCAGAAGGACCATTGCTGCTTTACAAAGCTTTATGCCGACTATTCATCAACGAAGGGTATACACGATTTAAGGTGCTCTTCACATGCCGCAACTATACATGGACAAACCAGGTGTTGCCTTCTACCGAAGCAGAGCGACCTTTCATGTATACCACTAACGACGATTTGCAGGTAAGGGGATTCTCTGACAAAGATGCTGCCAAGGCTTATCATATCTACCAGCAGCTATATCAGATGCACACACCATACCATGAGCTCGACCCTCGCATAGCCTTACGACTACGCGACCCGCTGACTTTGAAGAATACTTCTGGTATATTCCTCGGAAAAAATCTCTCTGATTCACCCGACCAATATACTACAATAGCCCTGTATAATCAGTTATACGAAGATATCGCCAACTCTTATGCAGGCAATCGCCAACGCCAATTGCTCGAGTTGTTTGCAGACACTCTGCTAAACGCTTACCTTAATGGAGAAGCTAAAGACAGTCTGCTTACCGACGATATCCGTCAAGCCACAAACGACCATAACTCGCCTCTCCATGAGCTTGCCATGCTGATGTATCGTAAGGATGGAGTGAGCATAGCTTATGCCGAACTGCTTAACAAAGCCGAACGCCCAATGCTAAAGGAGGTGGAGCGACAAGGAAAGAATGGTAGCGAGGTATACGTACAATTCATCTACGAACGATTCTTGGAATATGTGCTTGGACGAGCATTCGTTAAGAGACACCAAAGTCCAAAGGCTACCGACTTTATCAAGGCTTTCGAAACATGCGCCATGAACGTGGTATTTCTCGGAGCTATGCGCAACGCCTTGATAATGACATGCTTGGCAGAAGCTTCTTTCACCACTCTCATCGAATTAGAATACAAATGGGGCGATGACTTCAGAGTGATGTCGCTCGTCAACGACACAATAAACACTCTGATATCTGAAAACTATGAAGACGAACTCTTCGACCTTATACCTACGCTCATTTCATGTAGCGACGGCAACAACGAAGACATAACAGAATTCAACACCATAGTGCAAGCCATACAAAGTAATGCTGCCGACAGTATGGTGATAGAGCGCCACAAGGCGTTGTCGGCAAAGTTAGCACCCATAATGCGACTAAAGAAATTGGCTTCTGTAAGTCTCATCAACGGAGTATTGCTTTCCGATTTCTATAACGAGAAACTATATACTCACGATGCACTCTTGTTGCTATGGCAACTCATCACAGACGACATCTATGATGTGCGAAACGATGCATGTATGTACATATATTATCTATCTAAACGCACACGTACCAACGGCTTCGAACCTCTACACGAAAACCTCACAGTAAAGATAGTAAAACAAATATATGCTAACCTGCGTAAGGGCAATTTAGCATACAAGATAGTGGCAAAAAAGGCTCGCACTAACACCTTCACATATCTTGAAACAGCCACACGACTTGCCGTGCTGCTGATCATCGACAATACGCTTACTGAAAAACCTATAAAGGAAAACGAAGAGATAGCCTCGGACATGCTATCGGAGATGAAGTCGATATTCAGATATCTCACAGGCAACTTGCTACTTATCAAAGCTTTCATGCCATTCTTACAAGTTGTAATGAAGCGCCAGGTGACATTCCAATCAGACTATGTGAACAACGCCATGGAATATCAGACATGCTGGGAACCTGATACTTTCAAGAATATCGAATATCAAGGCTCATCATGGCAACCGGACGACATCGCAAAGCTGATGCAGTTTGCATATCATTTCTTGAAAAAGAAGGAGCTGATGGAGCAAGCTACAGAAGGCAACAATCCCGACTTCAGTAAGCTACTCGAAGAGCAACAGCTATGGCACAACATGCGCAAGAAACTACTATCGGCATACAAATCGGGCGACTCTATGAGCTACTTCGTGATAGAGCGAATAATGATTATTATGGGCGTTGCTGATTGGCAAAACGTGGAACCTATAGTCAAAGCGTTCTTTACCGAAGAGTTTAGAAACAACCGAATGTTCGACTACACGCAGATGTCAATGCTATATTCTCTATACCAAATAGCCGTAAAGTCGAAGACACCAAACCCAGAGCTTTTAGACATCTACACTCGCGAAGCCGTTGACTGGACTCGCCGCTTGCGTGGTCTTTTCGTCGGACATCGCAGCAGCAAGGCTAATGCTACAGGCAAATACAAGCGTAACCTTATGAGCTGGTATTCTGCTGTTTATTGCACCTATGCAGGTGAATGTGGAGTGCTCGAAGGCGACGAAAGATGTGTGCCTGCCTTTTATCAGCTAATAGACGAAGCTATCGACAATAGCGATCGCGAACTGCTGATACACCTTGTGGAAAATATCACAGAGCTTGTTACCGACATGGGCTACTACAATTTGGCACTCGACTTGCTGAAATATATCATGCAACGATTCGACTCTGTGGAGAAGATTAAGCAGTTTGACCAAGTGACACTACAACGCTCGGGAGTATACGAATATGGACTTGTGAAACTGATAGGCAACGTGCTTGGCACAGCCAAAAACTATTGTCCAGAACGAGTAAACGCTTTCATCCAGCGTGAACTATCGTCGTTGCCATTCCCAGGCGTAGACTCTTATCAAGATAGCATTCTCAACTACAATCCAAGTGGCGAGAGTCTGCAAGATGTGCTCACACATAAGTTTGGCAACTTCTTGATATTCTCATTGCTAAATCTACGTCCTGTCGACGACTTCGCTGTAGAGGCTATCAACGCAATAACGAAGTCGCGCAACTCGTTTGTATGGTTTGAACAAGTGGTAAAGATACTAATTCGCCATCTATTCAAATCATAAATAGATAGCTCACAAGGAAAATAAAAAACAAGAATTATCGTTTTAATAGAAAACAATTATCATGCGTATGATTATATTATCAATATTGGCTATAGTAGCTCTGATAGCCATCTATATCGGAAGTATGTTTCTTCCATCTATGCTCTATTCCCATGGCTTCGACAAAGCTCGCATAGCCAAGCGCACCATCGTTGGTCATCGTGGTGGCGCAGGCATAGGAGCCGAAAACTCTTTAGCATGCTTCAAACGTGGTATTGCTTCGGGTGCCGACATGATAGAGATTGACATTCATTTGACTAAAGATGGCGTAGTTGTGGTGAGCCACGACCCTACGGTAGACCGAATGACAAATGGCGAAGGCAAGATAGAAGATATGACCTACGAGGAGATTTCGCATCTGAGAATAGAAAGCAAAGAGGGGGTATTGACCAACGAACATATTCCTACCTTCAACCAAACGTTGGAGCTATTTGCAGCAGAGCGAGCAAAGGGACGCAACGTAGGATTATTGGTAGAGATAAAACTGCCATACAAGGATGCCTACAAAGGTATTGAGCGCAAGATGCTGGAAGAGATCAAGGCTCATAATGCAGAAGATTGGATTACCGTGCAATCGTTTAGCGACGATGTTATAGAGCGTGTTTATAATCTCGACCATAACATCAGAATAGAGAAGCTTATGATATGCAAATTGCCATGGTTGCCTCTTATCATCGACGGCATGCGTATAGTGAAGTTCGACTATAAGAAATACCATTATGTATCGTCGTTCAACGTATATTATAAAGGTCTGAATCGCTCACTCATCAACGACATCCATGCTCATGGCAAAGAAGTAAAGATGTGGACCATACAAGGTCTCGACGCTCCAAAACTTGATGTTGACGGCATAATAACCGACCGCCCTGATATATGGTGCAAGGAGCGTGGAAAGTGATAAATAATAAGAGAAAATATTATTATACGATTGCGGGCTGACGCGAATATTCGCATCAGCCCGCATTTTTTATTTATGTATGTCAGAGCGACTACTCGCATAAGCTATCACGACTAATCGCATAAGCCATCACGACTAATCGCATAAGCCAATGCGAATAGTCGCATAAGGCAATGCGGATAGTCGTGATATTTTTAGCTTTAGAACAAGTGCATCTTTCCAATTACGATGAGCACCACGTAGCCAATGATGAGCGACAATACACCAGCCAGCACTCCGACCTTAGCCATATCCTTCTGGTTAATCAAACCTGTAGAATAAGCGATGGCATTAGGAGGTGTAGAGATTGGCAACGACATAGCGCAGCTTGCAGAAACAGCAATACCAATAAGCACGGTAGAAGTACCACCAATAATGCCGAGCGAATCGCCCATACCCTTACAAACTACCGAAAGAATTGGGATAAGCAAGGCTGCTGTAGCGGTATTCGAAATGAAGTTTGACAAGGCGAAACACACCAAACCACTTATCACGAGGATGACGATTGGGTTGAGCGAACCGAAAGGAATACTCTTGATAGCATTCTCTGCCAAGCCTGTACCATTCATAGCCATACCGAGAGCAAAACCTCCGGCTACCATCCAGATAACTGCCCAGTCGATATTCTGCAAGTCTTTGGCTGTGATAACGCCTGTGAATGCAAACACAGCTATAGGAAGCATGGCGGTAGTGTTGGCATTGATGCCAAACTGCTTACCGAACACCCAAAGGATGATTGTTGCAGCAAAGGTTATCGCTACCACTACAGTACGCCAGTTGTGGCTTACATTTCCTTCTATCTTAAGTTCGATAGTCTTCTGCTTGAATGGGAACATCTTAAGCAAGATAAACCATGCCAACAGCAACATCACTATCACCAATGGCACCATTACAGCCATCCATTGTCCAAAGCTAATGCCCATATCCAAGCCTGCTGGGTCGTTCAACACCTTGAAGGCGAAGGCGTTAGGAGGTGTACCAATAGGAGTTCCCATACCACCGAAGTTGGCTCCGATAGGAATAGCCATAGTTAGGGCAATACGTCCTTTTCCCTCTGGTGGCAATGCCTTGAACACAGGGGTCAAGAATGTGAGCATCATCGCAGCAGTAGCAGTATTCGAGATAAACATCGAGAATACGCCTGTGATGAGGATAAAGCCCAACAACACGATTTCGCTCTTGTTGCCAAAAGGCTTAATCAATGTTCTTGCCATGAGCACGTCCAATCCACTCTTAGTAGCGGCAATGGCAAGGATGAAACCACCAAGGAACAGGATGATTGTAGGGTCGGCAAAACATGCCATGATACCCACAGAGTCGAGCAACTGTCCATACTCACTTCCGTCGCCTTGCAAAAACTTGAACGACGAATTGGAAACGCAGAACAGCAACACAAAGATAATGGTTACCGACGTTGCCCATGCCGGAATAGCTTCGGTGAGCCACAATAGCACAGCCATCACAAATATGGCTATGACGCGTTGCTGAACTATGGTCAGCCCCTCGATGCCAAACGCTGAGCTTGGCAAGTTCCATACAATAAGAGTAATGAGTGCCGTAACGGCAAACAAAACAAACTTCCTGATGTTGAAGTCGCCAGATAAGACTTCTTTCAGTTTCTCTTGCATAATTTAGGTTTAATGTTTAGGTTATTATTTTTTCTTTATTGTTTATACATATTATTATGGTGTGTAGTTTTCAATGATTGCAAATTTAGCACTTTTTTCAATAACAAGCAACCGAAATAGCTTTTTTTTTGTACCTTTGCCCACGCATTAGGTTCTCCGCTGCGAGATTAATAGGGAACCGAGCGAAATTCTCGGACAGTCCCGCTGCTGTGAGCGGCATTATACCAACAGATAACATACAGTCACTGAGCGCTTTGCACGTTTGGGAAGGCTTCTGTTGGTGCCGTAAGTCAGAATACCTGCCTATTGCCTTGACACAATTCCGTTTCTCGAGGAAGAATGAGGAAGATAACAATAATAATAGCAAGTTTGGCTGTCGTTGGCATTGATACTGCCTGCGCTCAGTCTGACTCCATCTCGCTTCGTGAGGTGGAGGTAACGGCTATTGCCCAAAAGTCAAGCTTCAAAGCCTCTACTCCCGTTCAGCAACTGTCGGCAGAGCGAATGTCAGCTCTTGGCATTGGCTCTATGGCCGAAGCCTTGAAACATCTGTCGGGCATCACAGTTCGCGACTATGGTGGTGCTGGAGGTATGAAGACAGTTTCGGTGCGTGGTATTGGTGCTCGACATACTGGTGTTGTCTACGATGGTATGGCTATCAGCGATTGCCAGACAGGCGAAATAGATCTTTCGCGATTTGATACCGACAACACTCGCAGCATGACTCTTGCCATTGGCGATGCCGACAACATCTTTGTGCCTGCTCGTAATGCAGCTTCGCCAGCAACATTATACATAGAGACTATCCCCGACTCTGCCTTGGCTATGGCTCGCCTTGGCGTTGGCTCATGGGGCACAGTTAGTCCGAGCTTCAAGATAGCTCAGCCTTTGGGCAAGGCTATGCTTGACCTCTCAGCAAGTTATCTGCATTCTGATAATAACTATCCATTCACACTCAAAAACGTTAAGCTCATAACCAAAGAGCATCGCAAAAACTCGCGTATGGATGCAGGACGCGTGGAGTTGGGCACTCGATGGCATCTTAATGCCAGTAGTATTCTGTCTGCCAAGGCTTATTATTACGACAACAATCGACAATTGCCAGGTATAGTGCGCATGTATACTCAAGACAACGACGAGCATCTGCGTGAGCGCAATGCCTTTGTTCAGTCGTCGCTACGTTCCACTCTCTCTTCATCGCTTTCCTTGATGGCTAATGCCAAGGTGTCGTGGTCAGAATCTGCGTATAGGGTTGGTGTACCTTCGGGTGGCAACACAAGCCAAAGCTATTGGCAAAGAGAATATTATGGTTCGGCAGCCATGCTGTATGCGCCATGGAGAAATCTTTCGTTCGACTATTCTGTCGATTTCGCCCACAATAATCTCAACACCACCATGATTCAATGGCAGTCGCCATCGCGCAACTCTTTATGGCAAACCATCTCGGCAAAATATTCAAATAGACGCCTAACGGCAATAGCTCGAGTGTTATGGACAAACTGTTGGGACGATAACGACAAATCTCACAACCATGAGAATCGCATTATGCCTTCCGTTAGCTTGTCGTACAACATCCTTCCGCAAGGACAGCTCATGGCGCGAATGTTTTGGAAGAGTTCATTGCGCATGCCTACTTTCAACGAGCTATATTATTACCACATAGGTTCCACCGACCTCAAGCCAGAACGCTCATCGCAATGGAATGTCGGCTTGGTTAGCGACACCCACATAACTTCGTCAATAGGTTCCATTCGCATCGCAGCCACCATCGACGGCTATATATCAAATGTCGATGACAAGATAATAGCTATTCCGTTTAATATGTTCGTGTGGCGAATGATGAATCTTGCTAAGGTACGCACTCTCGGCATTGATGCCACAAGCAACATCGCTTGGAGCATCAACCCTCGGCATACACTCTTGCTATCAGCCAACTACACTCTGCAGAAGGCACAAAACAGAAGCAATCCGCAGTCGCCATACTACAACAACCAGATTGCATACACTCCTGTTAGCACCTTCGCCACTACCTTGGCTTGGCAGAATCCTTGGGCTGATATCGCAGCCACTATTGATGGTATGTCTAAACGCTGGACAACCAACGAGCATAGTCGTGGTACTGGCATCCCCGGCTTTGCAGAGATTGATGTCAACATCAGTCGCCGTTTCAATATCGGCAAGACTCATTTCAAAGCCACAGCCTCGATGCTCAACATCACCAATAAGCAATACGACCTTGTGGGCCACTACCCCATGCCTGGCAGAAGCTGGCGAATAAGCTTAGAAGTGGCTTTCAAATAAAAGACATTAACAACCACAACATAATTATTATTTATACAAACATGAAAAAGTATCTTTTATCTATCGCAGTCTTGATGGCTGCTACAATTTCGTTCACATCTTGTGACGACGATGACTGCCCTACCTGTACTCCACCAGTAACCATCGTTCAGAATGGAGTTTATGTAATAAACGAAGGTAGCTACTATAGCAAAATAAATGGAACACTCGACTTCCTTGGCTACGATGTTGCTAACGACACATACAGCATGACTCGCAATATCTTCGAGGATGTAAACGGTCGCTCTTTGGGTGGCACACCTAACGATGCTCTCATCGTTGGCGACTCTGTGCTCTGTATTGCAGTTTTCGACGAAAACCGCATAGAATTCGTCAACACCATCACAAAGAAGGCAAGTACTGCTATCAAGATTGAGAAGCCTCGCGAACTTGCTTACGAAAGTGGCTCTAACTACCTCTATGTTTCGTCATTCACTGGTAAGGTTTACAAGATAGATATGACCACTCGCACTATCACAGGCGAAAGCGCTGTGGTTGGTGCAAACCTCGAAGGAATCGCTGTTGCAGGCAACAAACTCTATGTTTGCAACTCTTGTAGCTCTGACTATATGACCTACTACAAGAATGTAGTTGAGCTTAATGCAAGCACCTTGGCAAAGAATCAGGATATTGAGGTAGTAGATGACCCTGTAGATGTTATCAACGCAGGCAGTGCAATCTTCATTCTCAGCATGGGCATCTATGCCGACAAGGACAAGCCTGCTACCGTGCAGATGCTCAAAGATGGTCAGATCTCTACTATCGGCAACGCTACTATGATGGCGTACGATGCAAATCTTAAACGTTTATATATGGTTAATGTTATATATAATAAAGACTATACTATAAAACGTAGAGATTACATGGTATACGACCTCAATACAAACGCTACATCTACATTCCTCAAAGAAGCTAGCGCATTCTTGCCTTATTCAATAGCTGTAAACCCTGTAAATGGCGACGTATTCATCTCTTCGATCACCAAGAATCCTGACACAGGCTTTGCTGACTACACTGCCGACTGCAAGCTCTACCGCTATTCTTCAGCAGGCACACTTCTTGGCACCTACGACTGCGGTGTAAACCCAGGCACCATTGTTTGCGATTCTTACTATCAGAAATAAGAGCTTGATATTTCATTCTGAAATAAAGCATCACATTAGTATATCTTAATGCGACACATTATTATATATATATATGCCTTCGTGGCATTCTCTCTCCTGCAGGCTTGCTCAAACCAGAGCAAGCCTGTGGCTATTGATGGCGACACCATACGTCTGAAGTATTCCACCTTGCTCACTATGGTCAGGTACTCAGACCATACAGATGTCACCATTGCCGACCCTTGGCATAAGGGCAAAACTCTACAGACTCTCCGCATCGACAACAATAAGCCTTATCGCAAAGCGCTGATATTCACCACCCTGCATTGTCAGCTAATGGAATATCTTGGTTGTCAAGCTGCTGTGGCTGGAGTTTGCGACCTTAAATATATCAACATTCCCGACATCAAGCGTCGCACCTCTCCTGCCTACAAAGGCACATTACCTTCGATAATGGATTGTGGCGACGGCATGGCGCCAAACATAGAGCGCATCATAGCACTCAATCCCGATGTGATGATAATGAGTCCTTTTGAGAATAGTGGCGGCATAGGAAAGTTGCAACAACTCAATATACCTGTGGTCATGGCTGCCGACTATATGGAGCAGTCGCCATTGGGCAGAGCGGAATGGATGAAGCTATATGGCATGCTATTTGGTTGCGAACAAACAGCCGACAGCTTATTCAATGTTGTAGATAGCACATATAATTCATTGAAGTCGATGGCAATAAAAATGAAGAAAGGACGTTCTATTCTTACAGAGCGTAAGACTGGCGCTACATGGTATTGTCCTGGAGGCAAGAGCACCATAGCGCAACTTATTGCTGACGCCAATGGTAGCTACGCCTTTGCCAACGACACCCAAAGCGGTAGCCTTGCATTGCCTTTCGAGCAAGTGTTGTCGAAAGCTGGCAATAGCGACATCTGGGCATTCAAATATGATGGTCCTCATCCTCTCTCACGCCAAGAGTTGCTCTCTGAATATCATGGCTACGCAGGACTTAAAGCCTTTCAAACAGGCGAAATATACCAATGCAATGCCTCTGCCACCTTCTATTTCGAAGAAACATGCTTCCGCCCCGACTACCTTCTGCGTGAGTTCATCCAATTGCTTCACCCTGATGCTAAGCTTGGTGGACTAAGATATTATAAGAGACAGGATTAAAGGTAAAAAGGTATAAAGGTATAAAGGTAAAAAGGTAAAAAGGTAAAAAAGTAAAAAGGTAAAAAAGTGAAGACTAAAAAGATATCTCCATCCCTAAAGCTATGGCTTGCCGTGTTTGCGTTTGTGCCATTTTTTGCACTAAACATCTTCTATGGCAGCCTCGACATCCCAGCCACTAAGGTTGTGGAGATATTATTCTCATCTTCAGCTGCCAACGATGCCGCAACATATATCATCCTTCAAAGTCGACTACCTCAAGCCATTGTCGCTATGCTTTGTGGTGCATCACTCTCGGTTGCGGGATTGCTTTTGCAGACAGCCTTTCGCAATCCTTTGGCTGGTCCTTCCATCTTTGGTATCACAAGCGGTGCCAGCCTTGCCGTAGCCTTGGTTACATTGCTTTTAGGTGGTAGTGCCACAGCCTTAGGCTTCCAACTATCCATCGTTGTAGCAGCATTCGTTGGTGCAAGCATCGTTACGGCGATAGTCTTGGCATTGTCGTCGATAGTGCGCTCCAACACCATGCTCCTAATCGTGGGTATTATGATAGGCTACATAGCTTCGAGCGCCATCACATTGCTCAACTATTTTGCATCCGAAGAAGGAGTAAGAAACTATCTTTTGTGGGGAATGGGCAACTTTGGTGATGTGTCGTTGCAACAACTTCCACTATTTACCTTCCTCTCCTTGGTTGGCATCTTGGCATCGCTGATGCTCATAAAACCATTAAACACCCTTTTGCTCGGCGACCGCTATGCTGAAAACTTAGGCATAAACATTCGCAGAGTGCGCAATCAGCTTCTCATAGTCACAGGCTTGCTCACAGCTGTCTCTACAGCCTATTGCGGTCCGGTAGCATTCCTCGGCTTGGCAGTTCCGCATATCGCACGCCTCATCACCAACACCGAGAACCATAGACAGTTGCTACCAGCCACCATCCTTTGTGGTGCAATAGTAGCCTTGCTTTGCAACTTCCTCACCACCCTACCTCCTAACGGCACCCTGTTGCCACTCAATGCTATTACGCCATTGATAGGAGCTCCGGTAATAATCTATGTTGTCTTATTAAAAAGATAAAACTATATGACTAAGCTATACACTAAAACTGGCGATGATGGCACCACATCACTTGCCAACGGCACAAGGGTTTCAAAAACAGATATAAGAATAGAAACCAATGGCACCATCGACGAGCTAAATGCCATTCTCGGTCTTGCCAAAGCACAAGCGCCAAAACCGCTATCTATAAAGATTGCCGACATACAGCACAACCTCGTAGATATTATGGCGGCAATAGCAGGCAAAACAATTGATACCACTCACATAGAGCTTGACACTCAGCTCTTTGAACAAGAGATGTCTGCCTCTAATCACAGCTTCTCATTCGTCACTCCAGGTTCGTCGGTGCTAAATGCTGTGCTACATATGGCACGCACAAAAGCTCGCACATGCGAACGCCGACTTTGGGAAGTAAACACCATCACCCCTCTTTCTTCAACCATCCTCATCTACCTTAATCGACTAAGCGACTACTTATTCTTCGTTAGCACAAAGGAATAAAAAAAGCGTCCTAATGGGACGCTTTTTTTATTATATCTATTTTTATATATGAGCTATATTCCTATGGTACCAACACCTTAGAAACCTTATCGCCCACCTTTACAATATATACTGCAGATGGAAGTTCAAACTTCACATTACCTGTAGCCTTAGCTGTCGAAGCAACCACGCGACCTGTCATGTCGTAAACCACAACATTAGTAGCGCCATTAACACCAACCTCAATAGCCTTATTCTCTACCTTAATTTCTGAACCTACCTCTGCATTCTCGATGCCGTTTGCTGTAGCAACAGTTACCAAATCAGAAGCGTCAGACTTATAGTCGGTAAATGACTTATGAGCTATTGCCACAACATCATACTGATAGCCAAAACGCTGGTCTACGCCAGTAAATGTATAATGATCGTCGGCTGTCATCACAGTCTTGTAAGGTACATACAAAGCATCACCCTTCTTGATATCCTGACGAATAGCGATATCGTCAACGAAGAAGATATTGCCTGTAGAGCTCATCAATACCACATATACATTGCTACGTTCCTTAGCAAGATCCTTTACAGCATCGAAATGTACAGTCTGCTTAGTAGCCTTATTAGTCTCTGCAATAGTTATTTCTTTATAAGCCAAAGCCTGACCAACAAGAGGATCGTTCATCAACATCACGTATATCACATCGTCTTTAGTGCCATAAGCAGTAACATCTACGTCGAAGGCACCACCATTAGCGGTAAGCGACATCTTTGGCGATGATACCAAGCCATTAACGTTCATCCAAGCATTATAGAGATTTGCACCAACCATGCCCTCTACATACAAAGGCAACTGACCTTGCCACTCTGTGCTTGCAAAACCAAGTTCGCCATAGTTCAAATTGTAATAATAAGGGTTCTCAGGAGCCTCCAATGTACCCTTCTTTACATTATTGAAATCCTCGTATAGCAAAGTGGTATTTGGCATATCCTCAGGAGCACTATACATATATTTATATACATTGAGCTTATAGCTTGTAGCTGTAGCCTTGGTACCCCAGTTTGCTGTAAATGAATCTGAAGTAATGTCTGTTGCAGGCAAAGCCTCTGCCTTAAGACCTACCACACCATTCACCCAAACATCGTCACTTGGCAGAGAGTGCAATTCGCCATCGCGTGCACTTACATTATAATAATACTCATAGTTTGAATCAACATCGTTAACCACGAGGAATGTATCAGCAACCTCCTTAACAAGCTGAGTTACTGGTACACGCTGGGTGCAATAATCCAATGTAATATCATCTACAGCGAACGAAATAGAATTCTTTTGTACCATCTCTATCTTCACCTTTACTGCGTCATCACCCAACTGCTCTGGAGTAAACGAATAGAATTCTCCATTAGGATTTGTCACATAATAGTTTGGCATATTGGCAATAGTTTCCCACTTATTTGTGTTGCGGTGGAAGATGCTAATTCCCAACATTGAATAAAAATAGTTAGCCTCATTTTCCATTGAACTTGGTCGCACCCAGAACTTAAATCCTGTGAGTGGCGCCTTCATCTCTGGCGATTCCACGTAATTGCCCTCTTCGTCGAAGCATAGAGACAACTTGCCAGAATTATACCATCCTTCTTCGGTATATACATCCTTCTTGCCCTTTGTAGATACGTCCATTGTCCATCCCTCAGGATAGTTAGGAGCCTCGGTATCAATCTTGCCATCAGCAGTCAACTTCAAGTTGTCGAAGCCTTCTACAACTGTTCCCTTATATGTTTCGCCTGCAGGCATCTCCTTACGATATACATTTACCACATAAGTCTTAGCAGAAGTTGTAGGCTCCCAACGAGCAGTAAACGAAGTTGCAGAGTTGTTAATTGGCTCAAGAGCATATGGTGTTTCGATGATATCACGCTTGCGAGTAACCTTCACATCATCGATTAAGATAGCACCTTCCCAAGCCTCAATCTGGAACATATTGATAGCGCTAAACAGCGCCTTATTGGTTTCAAAACGATATTCTGCCCAATCGTCAGTAAGGTTAAAGATTCTATCATCCTGTGGACCATCATAGTTGTCGCAAAGTGCAATACGCATATTAGCGCCACTACCAGCATGCATACGACGTGCACGAAGTGTAAGCACCACGGTACCATACAATTCCATCTCTGGTGTGTCTATATATCCACCTGTCAGTTTGCCATGATCTGGGCTATCATACATCATCAGAGCACAAGCACCACCCGCTTGGAAAACAGATGCTCCCACCCATCCTTTCTGAGCCATCAGCTCATCAGGAATCTTGTAGCCTTTAGCCTTACCGCCCAATTCTGTTCTATCAGGCTCATCAAAGCTACCAGCAGTCCACTTTGAGAAGTCTTCCTCAACCACCGTAAGTGTAGGGATAGTACTTGTCTTGTTTGTCTCAACGTCATTGTTTTGAGCTACAGCTACTCCACTAATAAATAGCGCAACAAAAAACATAGCCATTTTGAAGTTAATTTTCCTCATACTGTTGTTGTTTTATTAATAATTAAAATAATGATTATCTATTTCTTTAATGCAGTCAATTACTATTGCATAACACTATAAATACAAAATCAACATTTATTTTGCAAATATATGCATTTATTTTTAATCACAACAACTTTTGCTAACTTTATTTTGATAATTATATCAAAACAACACCTTTTACTCTAATAAACTATCCAAAAGATAGCATCTTTATCAAAGATTACGCCTTTTGAACTTAAACTTTATACCGATGAAGTATATCAGAAACTACTACAAACAAAATATCCGCAACGCCTATCACAAGATAGACATTGCGGATATACTATAATTAACAATAAGGATATACTATATATATAATAATGTATATACTAAAGTTTAGAAAGCAGACTCGAACTCCTTGAGGAAGCGAGTATCGTTTTCTGAGAACATACGGAGGTCGCTTACGCGATACTTAAGGTTGGTGATACGCTCCAAGCCCATACCGAAAGCATAGCCTGTATATACCTTGCTATCAATGCCACAAGCTTCGAGAACGTTAGGGTCTACCATACCACAACCAAGGATTTCTACCCAACCGGTATGCTTACAGAAACCGCAGCCCTTACCACCACAGATGTGGCATGAGATATCCATTTCGGCACTTGGCTCTGTGAATGGGAAATAGCTTGGACGCAAACGAATCTTAGTGTCTTCGCCAAACATTTCGCGAGCAAAGGTAAGGAGTACCTGCTTGAGGTCGGTGAAGCTAACATTCTTGTCTACATACAATCCCTCTACCTGATGGAAGAAGCAATGAGCACGAGCGCTGATAGCCTCGTTGCGATATACTCGTCCTGGGCAGATGATGCGGATAGGAGCCTCATGAGTTTCCATATAGTGAGTCTGGTCGCCAGAAGTGTGGCTACGCAGAAGCACATTCTTTGTTACGTCGTTCACCTGGTTTTGCTCAATGAAGAATGTGTCTTGCATATCGCGAGCAGGATGGTCGGCGGCAAAGTTGAGCATTGTAAAGATATGCTTGTCGTCGTCGATTTCTGGTCCAGAAGTAAGGGTGAATCCCATACGCTGGAAGATGTCGATAATCTCGTTCTGAACGATTGTCAATGGATGACGTGTACCAAGAGCTACTGGATATGCGCTACGTGTGAGGTCGATATCGTCTGATGAAGCCTCAGCCTCTTCAAACTGCTCACGAAGAGCATTAATCTTCTCGGTGGCAGCCTGCTTAAGCTCGTTGATTTTCATACCAACTTCCTTCTTCTGCTCAGCTGGAACAGAGCGGAAATCGTTCATCAACAGGCTGATGGCGCCCTTCTTGCTAAGATACTTTAATCTAAGCTGCTCCAACTCTTCTGCGTTGGTAGCATGCAGTTCGTTAACCTCCTTAAGGAGTGATTCTATCTTTTCTAATAACATGTCTTTATGATGACTGTATAAGTATTCTTTATAATAATTTGTGCAAAGGTAATAATAAAAATGAGAAAATGAAAGGATGTTATGGCAAAAAACAAAACATTCACGATTTTTTGTTGTTATATCAATTTTTATATGTACTTTTGCGCACGTTTTTAATACACAGATTAACAATGAAGAAAGGTTTATTTTTCATTATGGCATTTATCGTTGCTTGCTCACTATGTGTTACCAATAGCAGTTGCAACGATAAGAAGGTGGATGGAGCTGACTCTTTGGCTACCGACTCTACCCTCGTAGACACTACTGCCGCCGACTCTACCGACGAGATTATTGCAGAGACGCCAATGCCTAAGGCTGCCGATGAGCTATTCGACGATTTTATTTTCAATTTTGCAGCCAACAAGAAATTGCAGATGAAGCGAATCTGCTTCCCATTGCCTGTATACAAGAATGGCAAACTGGAGAAGGAGATAGAGAAAGGCAAGTGGAAGATGGAACATTTCTTCATGCGACAGGGCTATTACACTCTTATCTTCGACAACAAGAAGCAGATGAACTTAGTAAAGGACACCACGATATCACACGTGGTAGTAGAAAAGATATTCTTTAAGATAATGACTGTGCAACAGTTTGTTTTCGACCGTAAGAATGGTGAGTGGATGCTTACGGCTATAGAATATAAGCCTATATTCCAAAACATGAATGCCAGCTTCTTGAAATTCTACGAGAAGTTCTCAAGAGACTCCATATACCAGATAAACAGCATGGCTGAGGAGGTGAAATTCACCACACCTGACCCTGATGACGACTTCTCAAGTATCACAGGCAATATGATGCCAGAGCAATGGCCTGACTTCAAGCCAGGACTTATTCCTACTGGCACACTATACAACATCATCTACGGACAGAAGTATTCAGAATCTACACGTAAGGTGTTTATGGTGCGCGGTATTGCCAATGGTTTAGAAATAGAAATGGTATTCCGCAGACGTTCGGGTAAATGGTTATTAACAGAATTCTCTTGCTAACAATATGCGCGACATCAAAAACTACTCGCTCCTTGAGCACAATACTTTCGGCATAGATGCTAAGGGCGAAAGATTCATAGAATATGCTTCTAACGAGGAGGCACAGATGGTGGCAGAAGTGCTACGTGGTGCTAATGAATATCTGATAATAGGTGGCGGTAGCAATTTGCTACTGACAAAGGATTATCAGGGTATTGTGGTGACACCTGCCACTATGCAGAATGTAGCCGACGGCATCGAAATATTAAACGACGGTGTGAGCATAAGATGTTGGGCAGGACTGGTGTTTGACGATGTTGTAGCATTTGCTACTAACAAAGGACTATACGGCATGGAAAACCTTTCGCTGATACCTGGCGAAGTGGGAGCAAGTGCGGTACAAAACATCGGAGCCTATGGAGCCGAAGCTAAGGATGTGATAGAAAGTATCGAAGCTGTAGAAATAGCTACAGGCAAGGTGGTGACAATAGCTGCAGCCGACTGCAACTACGCTTATCGCCAAAGCATATTTAAGCATGAGTGGAAGAATAAATATCTGATTACTCATGTTACCTATCGTCTGAGTTCCACCTTTACTCCTCATCTCGACTACGGAAACATACGCACAGAGCTTGAGAAGAAAGGGATTTCTATGCCTACAGCTCAACAGCTCAGAGATACCATCATCGAAATACGCAACGAGAAACTCCCCGACCCTAAGGTTGAGGGAAATGCAGGTAGCTTCTTTATGAACCCTATAGTGGATAAAGAGAAATACCAAGAATTGGCAGCTCGCTACGAAAAGATGCCACACTATGTGGTAGATGATACAAATGGCGAAGTGGCGTATAAGATACCTGCAGGATGGATGATAGACCAATGCGGATGGAAGGGCAAAACTCTTGGCAAGGCTGGTGTGCATGCAAAACAGGCATTGGTATTAGTAAATAGAGGTGGAGCCACAGGTGTCGACATCACCCACTTGATGAAAACAATACAGGATGACGTTAAACGCACTTTCGGCATCGAACTGCATCCTGAAGTAAATATAATATAAGGAATATATATGTCGAAATATCGCAAGTTAACTTTCTTAGGTACAGGCACATCGAATGGTGTGCCTGTATTAGGTTGTAGGTGCGAGGTATGTACAAGCAACGACCCTCACGACAGCAGACTACGCACGGCAGCAATGATAGAAACAGAATCTACAAGAGTGCTGATAGACTGCGGACCAGATATCCGTCAGCAACTCATGGACAAGGAGTTTCGAAAGATTGACGGCGTATTGGTAACCCACTCCCACTACGACCATATAGGCGGTACCGACGACTTGCGACCATATTGCACCTTCGGCGACATACCATTGTATGGCAACCGACAGGCGGTGAAGGGCATAAAGCAGATGTTGCCTTATTGTTTCACAGAAGATTTATATCCTGGTGTGCCAAAGCTGAAACTTAATACTATTGAGGCAGGAAAACCTTTCAGCATTGGCGACATCAATATTCTTCCTATTGAGGTTATGCACGACAAGTTGCCTATCCTCGCTTTCCGCTTCGATGATGTTGCATACGTGACGGATATTAAGTCTATTACTCCACAAAACCTTGATATGCTTCGTGGGGTGGAAACTCTAATTATTAGCGCCCTAAGATGGGAAAAACCTCACCACTCGCACATTCTTGTATCGGAGGCTATAGAAATAGCGCGAACTACAGGCGCTAAACATACTTATCTCACACATCTTACACACAAATTAGGCTTACATCGTTTGTCAGCCGATAGACTACCAAAAGATGTAAGCCTTGCATATGATGGATTAGAATTAAATTTGTGACTCTGATGATGTATAGCTTAATGCCGCACCAATGGCGGTACAAAACTCGCTATACTGCGGTATGATGAACTTCACACCATAGAGTTTTTCCATGGCAGGGAAGATTTGGCGGCATTGAGGTAAAAGCGTGAGATTGCCAATGAGCACATACTCCTTGATACCCGACTCGAGCGAAGCCAAGATACAACTTGAACCTATGGTCTGCAATACGGTGGTGAGGATGCCTAAGGCAATATCCTCGCGCGATGCATTACTCTTAGCGTTACCAAAGAGCGAAGCCGTAGCCTCCCTTGGAAGTCCAGGAAGTGGACGCGGACTGATATCGCCTATCTGTACATCGATATTCGAAATATCACCATGCTCTGCTAATGCCACAACCTGTTTAATATCATCTGTTTGTAGCATGATACGCGAGAGTCCCATAAGAGTACCTCCACCAACTCCTACACCGCCGATATGACGGATGTCGTCGCCTTCGCATTTCACCAGCGATGTACCAGTACCCATACTCACCACAATCATTCTGTCGAGGTTGGTCTCATACCTTGCACCCAAGCCATCGGCAGTAAACTCCTCAGCCTTATCCGTTGGTAGACCATAAACAGGAGTTTCAATATATGCAGCACCAACACCTGTAATCATTACATGCTCAACATCAGTAAGTGCAATATTGTTGTCGTATAGATATTTTCCAAAAGCTCCGTAGAGTGATGTCACGGGGTCGGTAGCTTTGATTCTGATTGGCGATATCACCTTTCCTTCCTCGTTGATACCTACTATCTTGGTAGTGCTTATGCCTACGTCTATGCCTATTACTATTGCCATTATTGTTTTTACTTTTTTTACGTTTTTACCTATAAACAGTATACTCGCCACCATCTGAGTTGCAATATTTGCGCAACAGTTGCTGAATGTATTCTGCTGTTTGTACTACTCCCTGCTCGCTACCATCATAACCATTTATCAAAACCACAAGATGGGTGGTATCAAGGTGCATCTTGGTGCGTTCGTTGTCGCTGGTAGGCGTGCCTACCCCACCCTTAGCATCACGATACACAGGTAGTCCTTCGATGTTTATCATACCTCGACCGATACCCTCGTAAGGTTCATCCTTCTTGCCTATGCCGAGAGTCAGCGTGTCGCCACAAAAGGTGTCGGCATCAAAACCACCTATGCTATATCCATATTTCATGGAAGCAAGGTTGATAAGGTCAACGAGAGTGTCGCGCTGATATAGCTCTTTGCCCTGCAATAGTCGGCGCACCAATGCCTCGGCAGCAGGACGATAGCGCGACGGGTCTTTGCCACAAGCCTTATACACTTTGCGAGTGGCGGCAATGGCGCTGACATCCTTAAGGGTGTCTACAGATAGCTTAGCACGAAAGTCGGCACCAAGCTGTTCTATCTCTTCCCACAACTTAGCTGAATATTGTGAGTTTTCTACCCTTGCATCGAGGCATGCTCCAACGAAGGTTGGGCATACGGAGGTTATCTCTGAAGATACGATTACATTCATTTTTCCATAATTTTTCACAAAGGTATCAATTAATTCCGAGTTAGGGTAAGCATTCTATGTTTTTTTTCGTAATTTTGCAATCTAATAAGGTTGAGCCCTTATTAAACACCCAAGTCGACACTTGGCGAACCAATAATCATAGCAAAAACATGGCAGAACATAATACCACAAGAATGAGGCAACTCATAGAGACGTTGAATAAAGCCTCTGAAGCCTACTACAACGGACAAGGCGAACTGATGACCGACTACGAATGGGATGCAGCCTTCGACGAGCTGAAAGCCCTTGAGGATATCACAGGCATCGTATTGCCGGATTCTCCTACAGCCAAGGTTTCTGAAGACGATATGTCAGGACAAAAGGAGGAGCATGAGTTTCCAGCATTGAGTCTTGCCAAGACTAAACAGCCACAGGAGTTAGCTAAATGGGCTGAAGACAGAGAGATATGGCTGTCATGGAAATTGGATGGTTTGACATTAGTTGTGACATACGACAACGGACGACTAACAAAAGTTGTGACACGAGGCAACGGACATATCGGAACCAACATCACTCGATTGGCTCCTGCCATTGATGGTATATTGCCTACCATTGCATATAAAGGTCACTTGGTGATTCGTGGCGAAGCCGTTATCTCTTACAAGGATTTTGAACAATTCTTGATGGAGCAAGACGAAGACTATGCCAACCCTCGCAACCTTGCTTCGGGCTCACTAACATTAAAGGACGTTGACGAGGTGAAACAACGCCACATACATTGGATACCATTCACCCTCGTTTATGCCGATGATGAGATATTGTCGTGGGGAGAGCGCATGGCATTCTTGGCAAATCAAGGTTTTGATACCGTAGAGCGTGAAAAGATTACAAACCCTACATTATCTAATATTGAGGCTTGCATAGACCGTTGGACACAGAAGGTTACAAATGGGTCATGCCCATATCCTGTAGACGGACTGGTGATAGCATACGACGATACCGCCTATGCAGCAACAGGCTCTGTGACAGGACATCATGCCACCAGAGCAGGCTACGCCTTTAAGTGGCAAGACGAAAGCGTGGTTACAAAGTTGGATCATATTGAATGGTCGTGTGCTGCATCTACAATATCACCTGTAGCTGTATTCGAGCCTGTGGAATTGGAAGGCACTACCGTCAAGCGTGCTTCCCTTTGCAACATCAGCGAATGTCAACGATTGGGCATTGGCGACAAGGGTACAGAGATTTCTGTTATCAAAGCCAATAAGATTATACCAAAAGTGATAAAGGTGGAACACAAGGTTGGCAACCTTGAGATTCCAGACCGTTGCCCTGTATGCGGTGAACCAACAGAAGTGGTGACGAGTGCTTCGAGTGGTACGCTGACATTGCATTGTACCAACATGGAATGTCCTGCCAAGAGACTGAAAAAGTTTGCTCGCTTTGTGTCGAAAGATGGTATGAACATTGATGGCATATCGGAACAGACCATAGCACGATTTGTAAACATGGGATGGATAAGCGAATATGCCGACTTCTACGACCTTGAGCTACACGCTTTGGAACTATCTACGCTCGAAGGATTTGGACAGAAAAGTACCAACAATATTCTGAACTCCATAGATAAAGCTCGCAATGTAGATGCACGCCGATTGCTCTATGCTTTAAACATCCCACTATGTGGTGGCGATGTATGCAAACGTCTGCTTGCTCAATATCCTATAGCTGAACTTATAGAGAAAGCTCGCAGCGAGGCTGACGACTATTTTGCCCACATTCCTGGAATAGGACCAGAGAAGTCGGCATCTGTCGTGAAATGGATGAAGAACGACGACAACTATGGCATGCTTCAACGACTGCTTGATAAGGTAACAATAGCCGAAGCTGACAGCCAAGCCGAAATGGGCACACGTTGCGCAGGACTAACCTTTGTGGTTACGGGCGATGTACATCATTTCAAAAACCGCAATGAACTAAAGGCATATATCGAAAGTCAAGGCGGAAAGGTGACAGGAAGTGTGAGCAAGTCGACATCATTCCTCATCAACAACGATGTCACTTCTACATCTGGCAAAAATAAGAAGGCTCAAGAATTGGGCATACAGATACTGTCGGAAGACGATTTCATAGCAAAATACAAAGAATAAAAACAATATGAGAATAGATATTATAACCGTGTTGCCCGAAATGCTTGAGGGCTTCTTCAACGAGTCGATATTGGCAAGAGCTCAGAAAAAAGGACTTGCCGAAATTCATCTCCACAACCTCCGCGACTACACTCTCGACAAATGGAAGCGTGTAGACGACTATCCGTATGGTGGCTTTGCTGGCATGGTGATGCAATGTGAGCCTATCGACCGCTGTATCTCTGCCTTGAAGGCTGAGCGCGACTACGATGAGGTGATATTCACTTCGCCTGATGGTGAGCAGTTTAATCAGCATGTAGCCAACGACCTTTCTATGAAGGGTAACCTCATAATACTTTGTGGCCACTACAAAGGCATCGACCATCGTATCAGAGAGCATCTTATTACTCGCGAAATATCTATTGGCGACTTTGTGCTTACTGGTGGCGAGCTTGCTGCCGCTGTCATGGCAGACGCCATAGTAAGAGTGATTCCTGGAGTTATCGGCGACGAGCAGAGTGCCCTCTCCGACTGCTTCCAAGACGATATGCTATCAGCGCCTATCTACACTCGCCCTGCCGACTATAAGGGATGGAAGGTACCAGAGATTCTGCTTAGTGGCAACGAGGCAAAGATTAAACAATGGGAGTTTGACCAGGCTATGGAGCGCACCAAAGCGTTACGCCCAGACTTGCTAAAGTAAGCAACAAAAAAAAGGAGCCGCACAAACGACTCCTTATAATGACTTAAGGAAAAAAAACATTAATTATAAGGGATATATAACTATTAGAAATTATAACAATTTCTTTTTATAGCAATCCCTTCTTGCAAAACTCGTCACCAAGTTTGAAGCCTTCTTCATAGAGAGCTTCGAGCTTGGTGGCGTCTTTTTCTATACGCCCCACTTCCATAGGTTTTATTGGGCGAATGCAGATTACATCACCACTATCTTCCAAGCGTTCAAGCATTTCAAGTTGCTTATTGTAGACTTCGATACGATGGGCAAGAGCCACACGAAGACGAGGATATTTGCGATATATGAAATTAGGAATCTTACGATCTTTGCCTGTATTGCGATAGCCACGGTTACGAGTGGCTATAACCACATTGCGCTTACGACCTGTAGATATAGCACGCATGATAGGAATACTATCTACGATACCTCCATCAAGATAAGGAGTGCCATCCACATCAATAACTTTGCAGACATAAGGCAGACTACTACTTGCATGACAGATATCGAGTAATCGCTGGCGGTTGCCCGACTTCTCGGTGAGATATTCTGCATAGCCTGTAGCGCAGTTGGTGACTACCATCTCAAAGGTGGAAGGATTAGAGAAATAAGCATCATAGTCGTAAGGAATAATCTCGTTTGGAAATTTGTCGTAAAGCAAATTGCTATCAAGAAGGCAACCTGCTGTGAAGAGATGTTTTATACTTAGATAGTCGTATTTCACAAGCATATCAATATTCGACAATCGTGCACGACGAGGCTGATGGCTAACATACGACAAGCCATTGCATGCTCCTGCCGATACAGCCACTATATACTCGAAATCGAGACCATTTTTCATAAATGCGTCAAGCACTCCACTTGTAAAAACTCCACGCATTCCACCCCCTTCTAACACTAATCCTGTATTCCTTATCATCTATAAATTCAAATTTGATATTAATAATATCCAAAATCTATGCAAAGTTAGCATTAATTTGCAGAAATTGTGTAACTTTGCAAGAAATTAATATTAAATTAATGAGTATGTTTAGTAAAGAGACCTACGTAAGCCGTCGCGCTGAGCTTAAGAAGCTTGTAAAGAGCGGTATCATCATACTATTTGGCAATAACGATTCTCCTGCCAACTATCCTAACAATGCGTATAGTCCATTCCGTCAGGATTCATCATTTCTTTATTATTTCGGACAGAAGAGAGACGGACTGGTGGGCATCATCGATATCGACAATGATATGGAGACCCTCATTGGCGACGACATCTCGGTAGAAGATATCGTATGGTATGGTTCGGTAGACAGCGTTCACGACATGGCACAGCAGGTAGGCGTTGCCAATACTGCTCCAATGAAGACTCTTAAAACCATCTGTAACGATGCTTTGAGACAGAAGCGCAAGGTGCATTTCTTGCCTCCTTATCGCTTCGACATCAAGCTGCAGGTTTTTGACCTTTTGGGAATTCATCCTAATCAGCAGAAAGAGAGCGCATCAATGGATTTGATAAAGGCAGTAGTGAAAATGCGCTCAGCTAAAGAGCCTCAGGAGATTGAGGAGTTGGAGCGTGCTGCTGTGATAGGCTACAAGATGCATACTACAGCTATGCGCATGTGTAAGCCTGGAGCTATAGAGCAGAACATTGCTGGATATCTGAAGGGTATCGCTCATGGCTATGGTGCTATGGAAAGCTTTGCTACCATACTTTCGCAGCATGGCGAGATTATGCATGGTGCTCCATCGATGAATCCTCTTGAGGATGGCAGACTACTGTTGGTGGATGCTGGTGCAGAGACTATCAACAACTATTGCTCTGACAACACACGTACGATGCCTGTAAATGGTAAGTTCACACAGCGCCAGTTGGAGATATATTCTATCGTGGAAGAATGCCACGACTATGCACTAAAGGCAGCACGACCAGGTGTGAAATATTGGGATGTACACTTCGGTGTATGCCGACTGATGACCGACAGACTTAAGGAGTTGGGACTGATGAAGGGAGATACCGACGAGGCTGTAGCTGCAGGTGCACACGCAATGTTCCTTTGCCATGGCTTGGGTCATATGATGGGTATGGATGTTCACGATATGGAGAACTTCGACCAGATTAATGTAGGCTTCGACGAGGAGACTCGACCTAACCTTGAACAGTTTGGAACCAACTGTCTGCGCATGGGACGCCGTTTGGAAGAAGGCTTCGTGGTAACCGATGAACCAGGTATATATTTCATTCCTGCTCTCATCGACGACTGGCGTAGCAAGGGATTGCACAAGGACTTCATCAACTACGATATGCTGGAGACATACAAAGACTTTGGCGGCATACGTATCGAAGACGACTTGCTCATCACAAAGGATGGTTGCCGATTCTTGGGCAAAGACCGCATACCATATCATCCAAAGGATGTAGAAGAGTTTATGGCAAACAATAAATAACACAATAATTATAATCAACTTACAATGAAAAGACTTATTACTTTGGCTCTCGTTGCTCTGATGACAACAGGAGCTTTCGCTGAAGAAAAGAAAGACAGCGTAAACAAGAACAAGCCTGTGTTCACCACTATCAAGGAGAACAAAATCACAAGTATCAAGGACCAAAATCGTTCGGGCACATGCTGGGACTACTCTACCCTTAGCTACTTCGAGGCTGAGATTTTGAAGAAGACAGGCAAGACCTACGACCTCTGCGAGTCATTCGTAGCCAACAAGACCTACATGGATCGTGCTATCCAGGTTGTTCGCTTGCATGGTGACTGCCAGTTTGCACAGGGCGGTAGCGCTTACGACCCATTGTACTGCCTCCAGCACTATGGTATCTGTCCAGAGGATGCTATGCCTTTCCCAGGTAGCTTGTATGGCGATTCTCTTAACAACTTCAACGAATTCTTCAGCATCTTGGAGCCTTACGTAGCAGCTGTTGCTAAGAGCAGCGCTTCTAAGATTTCTAAACAGTGGAAGGTTGGCTTCCAGGGTATCTTGGATGCTTACCTTGGCGAGTGCCCAGAGTCTTTCAAATATGAAGGCAAGACTTATACTCCTAAGACATTTGCTGCAAGCCTCGGTTTGAACTTCGACGACTATGTTACTGTCACCAGCTATACTCACCACCCATTCTGGACACAGTTTGCTGTTGAGGTACAGGACAACTGGCGTTTGCCATTGTCATGGAACGTTCCTATGGAAGACATGATGCGCATCATCGACAACGCATTGGAGAATGGCTATTGCATTGCATGGGGTGGCGACGTTTCTGAGGAAGGCTTCACACGCACAGGTCTTGCTTATGCTATCGACACCAAGAAGGCTCAGAGCCTCGCTGGTTCAGACATGGCTCGTTGGCTCAAGTTGACCAGAACTCAGAAGACAAGCATGCTCGACTCTCTCGGTTGCACAGTTCCTGAGATTGTTCCTACACAGGAGATGCGCCAGGAGCGTTTCGACAACTGGGAGCTCACAGACGACCATGGTATGCTCATCTTTGGTATCGCTAAGGACCAGAATGGCAAGGAATACTACATGGTAAAGAACTCATGGGGTGAGACTGGCGACTACAAGGGTATTTGGTATATGACCAAGAGCTTTATCGCTGCCAACACCATGGACTACATGGTAAACAAGAACGCTATTCCTAAGGATATCCGCAAGAAGATGGGTATCTAAGAATTACGATAAAAAAACATATAAAGGGAAGATATGAGAAATCATACCTTCCCTTCATATTATAACTATACGAACCTTCATATTACAATCATACCAATATGAAAATACTAAAAGAACGCATTCTAAAAGATGGTAAATGCTATTCGGGCGGCATATTGAAAGTTGACAAGTTCATCAATCACCAGATGGACCCAAACCTTATGAAGCAATGTGCTGTTGAGCTGATACGCCGCTATGCAGGCACCGATATCAATAAGATTCTTACTATCGAAGCCTCAGGTATTGCTCCTGCTATCATGATGGGCTTCTTGCTCGACTTGCCAGTGGTATTCGCAAAGAAGAAGAAGCCATCAACAATGGACAACATGCTGTCGACAACAGTAACCTCGTTTACTAAGAAGCGCGAGTATACAGTAGTAATTTCAAAGGATTATCTCACTCCTGACGACAAGGTGTTGTTTATCGACGACTTCCTCGCCTACGGCAATGCAGCCCTCGGCATCATAGACCTCTGCAAGCAAGCCGGCGCACACCTCGAAGGTATGGGATTTATAATTGAGAAGTCGTTCCAGAATGGTCGTAAGCTCATCGAAGAGCAAGGAATACGTTGCGAGTCGCTCGCCATCGTTGACTCTTTGGACAACTGCGAGATAACACTCAGATAACAAGATTATCATCATTATAGCATAATGCTAAAGGCAGAACCCTCAAAATACTGAGAGTTCTGCCTTTTTTATTGTATCGTGATGAATATGATGAAAAGTCGTTGTAGGCTTTATCTACGAGCGTAAAAAAACGGAGATACATAGCCTATGTTCCAAAATATTTTAGTAACTTTGGCACGGCATTTTTTGCCTGTTGTAATATTAGGCGTTACAACAACCTAAACCGAAGAAAACAAAACTATATATAAATGCACTTTAAATGGAATTATAACCCTCCTACTGAAGAGCAGAAGCGCACAGCAGGCGAACTTGCCGAGAAGATTGGCATGAACCCTATACTCACACAGCTGCTCGTGGAAAGAGGCATAACAACGGAAAGTGCGGCAAAGAGATTCTTCCGACCACAATTGGCAGATCTTATAAATCCATTTCTGATGAAGGATATGGACATTGCCGTCGACCGCCTAAACGATGCTATGGGACGCAAGGAGCGTATACTCGTCTATGGCGACTACGATGTAGACGGATGTACCGCTGTGGCTTTGGTATACAAGTTCTTGCAGCAGTTCTATTCCAACATCGAATACTACATTCCCGACCGCTATGAAGAGGGCTACGGAGTGAGCCGTAAGGGTATCGACTATGCCAAGCAGCAGGGTGTGAAGCTTATTATAATCCTCGACTGCGGTATCAAAGCTATCAACGAGATTGCGTATGCCAAGGAACAAGGTATCGACTTCATCATCTGCGACCATCATGTGCCCGACGAGGTGATGCCACCAGCTGTAGCCATCCTCAACCCTAAGCGCACAGACGATAGCTATCCTTTCAAGCATCTTTGTGGCTGTGGTGTGGGCTTTAAGTTTATGCAGGCTTTTGCCAAGAACAATAGCATTCCGTTCTCAAGACTTATCCCGCTGTTGGATCTCTGTGCCGTGAGCATAGCTGCCGACATAGTACCTGTGGTAGACGAAAACCGCATTCTTGCCTATCATGGTCTGAAACAACTAAACCAAAATCCAAGCATCGGACTAAAGGCTATCATCGACATCTGCGGACTAAATGGTCGCGAACTGTCGATGAGCGATATTGTGTTCAAGATTGGACCTCGCATCAATGCTTCCGGACGTATGGAGAATGGTAAAGAGAGTGTTGACTTGCTTGTGGAGAAAGATTTTTCTACTGCCTTGAGCCAAGCTAAGCATATCAACGAATACAACGAGCAGCGCAAGGATATAGACAAGCAGATGACGGAAGAAGCAAATATCATCGTGTCGAAACTTGAAAATCAGCGCCATCAGTCGAGCATTGTGCTCTATGATGAAAACTGGAAAAAGGGTGTGATAGGTATTGTGGCTTCACGACTCACCGAGATTTATTTCCGTCCTACGGTAGTTCTCACTCGTGATGGAGAATTTGCCACAGGCTCTGCTCGTAGCGTGATGGGATTTGATGTCTATGCAGCCATAAAGAGTTGTCGCGACTTGCTTGTCAACTTCGGTGGCCATACCTATGCTGCAGGTCTCACCCTACGTTGGGACGACATACCGGAGTTCCGTCGTCGCTTCCAAGAGTTTGTAGACGAGCATATAATGCCTGAACAGCAAGAGGCAAACATCAACGTGGATGCCATCATCGACTTCAAAGACATTTCAAAGCGACTATACAACGATCTAAAGCGCTTCTCGCCTTTCGGTCCTGGCAATACCAAGCCTTTGTTCTGCACCAAAGCCGTTTACGACTATGGCACAAGCAAGGTGGTAGGACGCGAGCAAGAGCACATTAAATTGGAACTTGTAGACTCGAAGTCGAGCACCGTTGTCAATGGTATAGCCTTTGGACAAAGTGCTGCTGCACGATACATAAAGTCGAAACGCAGCTTCGACATCGTTTATACCATCGAGGATAATGTATTTAAGCGCAACCAGGTACAGTTGCAGATAGAAGACATTAGGCCAAATAGCGAAAATTGACCAACTATCAATCCATACTCCAAAAATATTGGGGGTATCCCGACTTCCGTGGCATTCAGCAAGAAATCATCGAGAGTATAGGCCAAGGCAAAGATACTCTCGGCTTGATGCCTACGGGTGGCGGCAAGAGCATCACCTTCCAGGTGCCTGCACTTGCCATGGATGGTGTGTGCCTGGTGGTAACGCCTTTGATAGCTCTGATGAAGGACCAGGTGCAAAACCTTCGCAAACGTGGCATCATGGCTGCAGCAATATACTCAGGCATGACACGACCAGAGATTGTTACAACTCTCGAAAACTGCATCTTCGGACAAACAAAACTGTTATATATCTCGCCCGAGCGTTTGGCTTCAGAATTATTCCAAACCAAGTTGCGACATATCAAAGTGAGCTTCATCACCGTAGACGAGGCTCATTGCATAAGCCAATGGGGCTACGATTTTCGTCCTTCGTATCTCAACATTGCCGACATCAAGAAGTTAAAGCCTTCAGCTCCTATCCTTGCTCTTACTGCAACAGCCACTCCTGCCGTAATCGACGACATACAGGAGAGACTACAGTTTAAGGAAAAGAATGTCTTCAAGATGAGTTTTGAGCGCAAGAACCTCACCTATGTGGTACGACCAACAATAGACAAGGATGCTGAGATGATACACATCCTTGAGTCAGTAAAGGGTTCGGCAATAGTATATGTGAGAAGTCGTAAGCGCACAAAAGAGATATCAGACCTTCTCGAAGCCAATGGCATTCCATCTACATTCTATCATGCAGGTCTCTCCCACTCTACTAAAGACATTCGTCAGCAGCGTTGGCACAACGACGAAACAAGAGTTATGGTGGCGACAAACGCCTTTGGTATGGGTATCGACAAGCCTGACGTGAGAATGGTCATTCACTATGATAGTCCAGATTCTATAGAAGCTTATTTCCAAGAAGCCGGTCGAGCTGGTCGCGATGGCAAGCGAGCATATGCCGTATTGCTTTACGACAAGCGCGACACGCAGAAACTGATAAAGCGCATAGACACCAATTTCCCGCCAAAGGACTATATAATAAAGGTGTATGAAGATTTGGCTTACTATTACCAAATAGCAGCAGGAAGCGGATATGGTCACACATTCTCTTTCGAAATAGAGAAATTCTGCCACATCTTCAAGCATTATCCTCTGCAGGCACATTCTGCTCTCGTCATTCTCGCGCGTGCGCAATATATAGAATATGAGACCGACCCTGAGTCGCGAGCACGACTGATGTTCTTGCTCAATCGCAATGAGCTATACCGCCTCGACGATTTAACCCAACAGGAGGATGCTCTCATCACAGCTTTATTGCGTCTGTATGGTAGCTTGTTTGTAGACTACACCTTCATTGACCTTGGCTTAGTGGCAGACTATTCGCAGATACCTCAGCAAGAGATTTACCTCATGCTGAAATCGCTGAGCCAACGCCGAATTCTACATTTCATACCAGAGAGCAGAACTCCATACATCACCTATACTCAAAATCGCGAATTGCCTGAGCGTATAGTGATATCTAAAGAGGTGTATGAAGACCGTAAGGAGGAATTTACGAAGCGCATAAATGCCATGATAGCTTATGCCAACGACACTACGACATGTCGTAGCAAAATGTTGCTCAACTATTTTGGCGAAAAGCAAGACCACGACTGTGGGCAATGTGATGTTTGCTTGGATAACAACACCAACCAAGTGGCTGAAGAGAAGATAGACCCTGTGAAACATCAGATTCTCAACCTCTTGGCAGACAAAGCTCCTCACCACATCACCGAGATTGCACGTCTCACACTACCACGCGAACAAGTGATAGCAGCCCTACAGGCATTGCTCGACGAAGAAATACTAATAAAGGAAGACAGCATTATAAGGATGAAATAAATGCTGTCTTCCTTTTTCTATTTTTTACTTAAACTCCTTGAACAAATCGTCGTAGCCATTAAATACATTGATGTCTACCTCACCACGTATGCCACGCACTCTGCCATCGGGCGACAACTGCCAAATGGCAAGATGCACATCTGGCTTATACTCGCCATAGCGTGCTATCCACACTTGATAGTTGTCGCGAAGATATTTGCCATCGGCATAGCTATCATTCAAGTATTTATTGATGAACGTCTGACTGATATACAATATCGGACGCACTTTCATCACCTGTTCTACGCTCACGAGCCATTTCCTCACAGCTGCAAGCATCACCTCAGGACCACCCATCTGCATGATGAGCTTTGTAGATGGTTCTACATCGAGAGCTGGAGGCAAGTCGCCATGTTCATATCGACAGTTCTTTACGAACAATGCCACTTGTTGCGATACAGGCACTCTGGTTGAGAAGAAATGATAGGCTCCTACCCTATAGCCATGCTTGCGTGCAGCAGCATAGTCGGCACGATAGTATTGATTAAGCAAGCTCTTGCCCTCGCTACATTTTATATAAATAAAGGATATTGGAAAGTCTACCACACCACTCACACGCTTCTTCGACAACGAGCCAAGCGAAGATATGCGCAACTTATTCCATTCTATAGGGTATGTCACCTTATATCTACGGCGCTTTCCCCTAACTCTTCTCACAGCATAAGTCTTGCGTGGAGGTTCGTGCTGATAACGCGAAATATCGATACCATAGATGTGGGCAGAAGTGTATAGCGGTTGTTCGCCACGATAGCGACCATTCTTCCACAATCCTGCCCTCACCTTCTCTGATGAGAATGCCACTCCAAAGCCATCAGGCAAGCACGATGATGCCGACTTTGGCAATATGGTGTCCACACATTGTCCTTCGTAATAAGAACCATCAGGATAGCAAATACCTACAACACCATGATAGCGCCCATCAGCATTACGATTACCGTAGATAATGGTATCGGGAAGATTCTTTAAAGCCTTGCATGGCTTCATACCATTACCGATATCTGAAGCCTGAGCATATACAGGACGCACACCTTTAGGAGTACCGCCATCCAAGGTTGTGAAGAAAAGGAAGCCTTTGCGATGCGACTTTATTGAGCGTGCAGGAAGGCGTAGCGAGTCGACAACCACAGTATAGTCTTCCTGTACCATAGCCTTAGCGGCCTTTGCCTCCACTATCGGCAACGCACGAGCTATAAGGTGTTTCACAGAGTCGATATAATGGTTCACCACTTCTCTTCTGCGTGCCACAACATCAAAGCCTTCGTCGCCAACGCTATGACGACGCATGTAGTAATCAATCTCTGCTAACTGATGGCGATACGATTTCAGTATCTTCTCCAGTTTCTTATATCTATTGCTTACGAAGGCATATGCCGACGCATCGTCTACACTTTGCATGGTGCTCTGAGCTTCAGCATTGGCATCCACCTTGGCAGCAAGAGTGGCAAAACATGATGGAAACCACCAACGGTTCACCCACGATGATTGACGATGGCGAGTGATACGCTTTAAGAACAAAGAATCGGTAGGCAACGCCAACAAGGTGTCGCCTTGGTTGTAGGCATATACAAATAGCGAGTCTGCACCCGTAGGAGTGGTGACGATATAGTATTTCCGCTCTTCCACGACAGCAGCCGTAGAAGCCTGCGGTTTATCGAAATAAAACCTTGATATTAAGCAGAATATGCCTATCACTACAGCTACTATGCTACTGGCAATTATTATTCTGCGTTTAGTTATCATTTGCTTCATTGTGTGTTTAAATTAAGGTCATGCAAAGATAGAATTTATTTTGGAAATTATATCATCAAACACATAAAAAAATCAAGTTTTATAACTATCTTTGCACCGACAAATTATAGCAATCATATCAAGGAACGAACAATAACTAAAAAAACAGAAACAGTTATGAAATAATGATAAAAACATGGGCAACTATATCTTAAAGTACTGACATACTGATATAGTTGCCCAAGTTTATTTTTTAGCTTAAAACAGCCAATTATATTACTCTTTCGACTAACAGCTGTTAGTCGGTAAAGTAAGTTAGCTTCATTGGCCAACGAAGCCTATTGCGTTGACCAACGAAGCAAGCTTCGTTTGGCAATGTAGCCTATTGCATTTTTTGACCATAAAAATCGAGGGGAGCGAATCAACACGATCAGCTCCCCTCTTATAAATTAAAAGGTTTGTATGAGATATATATGAAAATATCCTGATTACCTGTTTACTTACATACCTTGATTTAACAATATTCGGTACATCCAAATTAGTTGTTCTCTGGACGCAACTTGCGTACAGTAACACCAGCCTGCCACATTTCCTTGTTGCGCATAGCCTCAAGTTCAGCATTAAGCTTCTCGCGATAGTCAGGCTGTGAGTTCTTGTCGATAGAAATCTGAGCCTCGTTGCCAGTCTTTACTGAGTAGTAGAGCCACTCCATAACAGGCTTGATAGCCTCGCGGAAACGAGGAGCCCAATCGAGCGCACCACGCTGAGCTGTGGTAGAACAGTTAGCATACATCCAGTCCATACCCTTTGCACCGAACAATGGGCCAAGGCTCTGTGTGAGCTCTTCAACAGTCTCGTTGAAAGCCTCAGATGGAGAGTGACCATTCTCACGGAGTACATCATACTGAGCCTCGAGCAATCCCTCGATAGCACCCATCAATGAGCCACGCTCACCAGTAAGGTCTGAAGTAGCCTCACGCTGGAATGTAGTCTTAAACAAATATCCTGCACCGATACCGATACCAAATGCAATAGTCTTGTCCTCAGCATTGCCTGAAGCATCCTGATATACTGCATATGAGCAGTTCAAACCACGACCCTCACAGAACATTGTACGGAGCGATGTACCAGAACCCTTAGGAGCAACCATGATAACATCGATATCCTCTGGAGGAACTACGCCTGTACGGTCGTTCCAGTTAATGGCAAAGCCATGTGAATAATATAGAGTCTTACCTGCAGTAAGATATTTCTTGATTTTTGGCCATACAGCAATCTGACCAGCGTCAGAAAGCAACATGCAGACGATAGTGCCCTTCTGAGCAGCTTCCTCAATAGAGAAAAGAGTCTTTCCTGGTACCCATCCGTCGGCTACAGCCTTGTCGTATGTCTTGCCTTCGCGCTGACCTACAATAACATTAAAGCCATTGTCGCGCAGGTTGCAAGCTTGACCTGGTCCCTGAATACCATAACCGATAACTGCGATAGTTTCGTTTTTGAGCACTTCGCGTGCTTTTTCCAATGAGAACTCTTTGCTGGTGACTACGGTTTCCATTACGCCACCAAAATTCATTTGTGCCATGTTTGTAATTGTTTTGTGCCGCTTATGACATTGCGGCGGTTAATTAATTACCTTGTGGTTCTGCAATCCTTGTCCAAAAGATGTTGAATGAATCACCCATATCCTACTCGAGGCTATAGCTAAGGTATTATTCTTTTATTCGACAGCAAAGGTAACGATTTAATATTAAACCACCAAATTTTCTTTCAATCTTTTACGAAATTCATTAAAATTCTACACACTTCGATAGTTCCTTGCGTTTCTTTCTTTATTTTTACCACCTTTATTGCATATTCTAAAGGTGCTATTTCTTCACGATAGAATGATAGTTTGTCACCTTGATATGTTTCTGCCACGTATGCCACTTCGAGTCGTTTCAGTCTATTAGCTTTATAGAAGTCGATATCGAAGAGGTCGAGAACATGTTCTATGTATTTTATGCTGTTGATATGACCATTCACATCTACATCATTATAATAGGTGTCGATGGTTCTCACGAGTTCTGCGTCGGCTGTAACCTTCACCCTACCCGACTTTGCTATCGGACAAGGCTTCTCTGTTTCCACATATTCTTTTATCAAGCCATCGTTGATAGAGAAAATGTCTACTGGTTGTCGGCTCTGAGTGTCTATCATTGCCCACACACTCTTACCATAGCCCAACACAGAGCCATCGGAAGCAGATATGGCAAAATTACGAGAAGTGAAGAACTTCATCACGCTCTCCACCCATGTTTCTACTGTGAAATGGTCGTAGGCTTTAGGCATACGCTCCATCTCGATAGCCAGTCGCGACAACACCCATGTGCGATGTTGTGGTCCCAAAACACTCATACCATAGCCACGGTCGTTGCTATGGAAGTCGGCGGCATTGAGCAGATGATTGCCCAAATGTCCCATAAACAGATGTTGCGAATAGTCGCAATGGAAAGGTTCAGCCAGGAATTCGTAGCTGCCAACCTTACTCAGCAATGTCTTTGTCATGCGCATTTTCATAAAGGAAATCACTTACCGGCTCGTCGAAACTACGAGTTACGGCGATACGTCCACTACGCGAATACTGCAGCAGGCAGTCGAAAGCCTTGAAGCGGGCAAAAAGGTCGGTAATATCTTCTGTGAGTCCTGCCAATATCACGGTGGAATATGTTGGGTTTACCTCCATCATTCGTGCATCATGCTTACGTATGGTGCGCGAAATCTCAGGATTCTCCATAAGCTTTGGAGTAGAGATTTTGAAGAGACCTACCTCGTGGATGAAGAGTTGCTCGTCGGTATAATAGTCGGCCTTCACCACATCAATCTTCTTTTCAATCTGCTTTGTAATCTTTATTATCTGGTCTTCGTTGCTCCAAGCGGTGATAGTATACTTATGTATATCTTTGATGCTTGATGCAGAAACGTTGAGACTTTCGATATTCACTTGTCTACGTGTGAACACCGCTGTTATCTGATTCAAGATACCAACGACATTCTCTGAGTATACAAGTAATGTATATAGTTTCTTTTCCATTTATTCACTTTTTACTGAAACACAATTCTGCTTAATGAAACACAATTCTGCTTAATGAATTCTGATTCTGAATATTAGATGTCGAGCTCGAGCAACATCTCGTTGACGCTTTTTCCTGGAGGAGTCATTGGCAATACGTTGTCTTCTTCCTTTATTGCACACTCCAAGAGGTATGGACCGTCGGTAGCTATCATCTTCTCTACTTTCTCTCTCAAAGTGCTACGGTCTACTGCTACATCATAGTTAATGCCATAGCCCTTGGCGATAGTTTCGTAGCATGGGTTGAGCATCTTGGTGAAGCTCTTGCGATGACCGAAGAACATGTCTTGCCATTGGCGCACGTTGCCAAGATAATTGTTGTTGAGGAGTATCATCTTTACAGGCGCTTGCTGCTCCATGATGGTGCCAAGTTCTTGTATGCTCATTTGGAAACCGCCATCGCCCATGAACAAGCAGACTGTGCGATCGGGAGCTCCGAAGGTTGCACCCACAGCAGCTGGCAAACCAAAGCCCATGGTGCCAAGTCCACCACTCGACACTACCGAGCGCTTCTTGTTATATTTGAAATAGCGACAAGAGAACATCTGGTTCTGACCAACGTCTGTCACCAATACCGCATCGCCCTTGGTAACTTCAGCCACAACATTCACCACCTCGCCCATAAGCAACGGTCCCTCGGTAGGATGTATTGCAGGCTGTATCACCTTCTCGTCTTCCATCTTTGCATATTCTGCAAACGAGTCGCGCCATTCGCGATGCACATTCTTCTTCAGCAGTCTTGTGATAGCAGGCATCGTCATCTTGCAATCGCCGATAACGGCTACATCGCTCACGATATTCTTGTTTATCTCTGTAGGGTCGATGTCGAGATGAATAATCTTAGCCTGCTTAGCATAGGTAGAAGGCAGACCTGTAACACGGTCGCTAAAGCGCATACCGATAGCTATGAGCACATCACACTCTTGAGTCTTCATATTGGTGGCGTAGCTACCATGCATACCAAGCATACCCATATTCAATGGATGATTTGACGGCAAAGCCGAAAGACCCAAAAGGGTGCGACCTGCAGGAATGTCGGCTTTCTCGAGGAATTCCAACAACTCGTTGTGAGCACCACCAAGTTCCACACCCTGGCCAACGAGGGCGAAAGGACGCTCAGCATTATTGATAAGTTCTGCAGCTGCAGCCACGGCATCCTGATTGATAGCAGGATAAGGATTGTAAGATCTAATATGATCTACGTGTGCTGGTTTCCATTCGCAAGTATGCACCTGTGCATTCTTTGGGAAGTCGAGAACTACAGGTCCTGGGCGTCCGCTTCGAGCGATATAGAAGGCACGGCTAACAGCCCATGCCACATCCTCTGGGCGCTGGATCTGGTAAGCCCACTTTGAAATAGGCTGAGCCACACCTACAAGGTCTACTTCCTGGAAAGCATCAGTACCAAGAGCGCCAACGCCTACTTGACCTGCAATGACCACCATTGGTGTAGAATCCATCATAGCGTCGGCAACACCTGTGAGAGTGTTGGTAACACCAGGACCGCTTGTTACCAAGCAGACACCAACCTCGCCACTAACTCTTGCAAAGCCTTCGGCAGCATGTGCCGCAGCTTGCTCATGACGTACGAGGATATGGTCGAATATCTTATTTTCACCACGTGTATATCCATACAAAGCGTCGAAAACAGGCATGATGGCACCGCCCGGATAGCCGAAGATGGTTTTAACACCTTCGTTGTGGAGCGAGCGCATCAATGCCTCGGCGCCTGTTATTATTTGTTTCTGTGTTGTATCGTTCATCTGCGTTTTTCTTCTTAATCTATTATTCTTACTCCTCCCTTGTCGGCAGAGCTAACACTCTGAGCATAAGCTCTCAACGCCTTGCTAACCTGGCGGTTGCGCTTCAATGGCTGCTGTGGACGTGCGGCAAGTTCCTCGTCGCTAAGCTTAACATTGATAGAGCGTGAAGGGATATCAATCTCGATGATGTCGCCATCCTTAATCTTTCCGATGTTGCCACCAGCGGCAGCCTCAGGAGAAATATGACCGATGCTGAGTCCTGATGTTCCACCAGAGAATCGTCCATCGGTAATCAAAGCACACTCCTTGCCAAGGTGACGGCTCTTGATATATGATGTTGGGTAAAGCATCTCCTGCATACCAGGACCACCCTTAGGTCCCTCGTGGGTTATCACTACGCAGTCGCCACTATTTACCTTGCCACCAAGGATGCCGTCGCAAGCATCTTCTTGTGAGTCGAAGACTACTGCAGGACCAGAGAAATGCCATAGGCTTGCGTCTACTCCGGCTGTCTTTACCACACAACCGTCTTGTGCAATATTGCCGAAGAGTACTGCCAATCCACCATCCTTGGTGTAAGCATGCTCAATATCACGTATGCAACCATTCTCGCGATCGGTATCAAGGCTTTCCCATTGAGCATCTTGACTACCCATAACAGTAGAGAATCTGCGACCAGGAGCACTATGGTAGATTCTATCAGCTTCGGCATCGATAGTATCGCCTGTGATAGAATATTTAGCAATAGCATCGCCAAGAGTCATTCCGTCTACACGCTGAGCCTCGGTATGTAGGAGTCCACCCTTCTGCAATTCGCCAAGAATACCGAGAATACCACCTGCTCTGCCACACTCCTGAACGCTATATTTCTGAGTGTTAGGAGCCAACTTGCAAAGGCAAGGCACCTTGCGGCTAAGCTCGTCGATATCTTTCATATTGAAATCAGCGCCTGCTTCTTGAGCCACAGCCAACAAGTGGAGCACGGTATTGGTGCTACCGCCCATTGCAATATCAAGAGTCATTGCATTGAGGAAAGCGTTGCGTGAAGCTATATTGCGTGGCAATACGCTCTCGTCGCCATCCTCATAATATGCGAAGGCATTCTTCACAACCTGTCGTGCGGCAGCCTTGAAGAGTTCTATACGATTTTTGTGAGTAGCAAGGATAGTTCCGTTGCCAGGAAGCGAAAGACCAATAGCCTCGGTAAGCGAGTTCATGGAGTTGGCGGTAAACATACCCGAGCAACTACCACAACCCGGACAAGCGCAACTTTCTATTTCCTTTAGCTCGTCGTCAGAAACTTCCTTGTCGGCACCCTTAATCATAGCTGTGATAAGGTCGGCATTCTCGCCTTTCCATCTTCCAGCCTCCATAGGTCCGCCCGAGCAGAAAACAGTAGGAATATTAAGTCGCATGCTTGCCATGAGCATACCTGGAGTAACCTTGTCGCAATTAGAAATACAAATCATTGCGTCGGCCTTATGGGCATTAACCATGTATTCCACAGAGTCGGCAATAATATCACGCGAAGGCAAAGAATAAAGCATGCCATCGTGTCCCATGGCAATACCATCATCAATAGCGATAGTATTGAATTCTGCAGCGTAGCAGCCCATGGCTTCTATTTCCTTCTTTACAATCTGACCTATTTCATGCAGGTGGGTATGTCCTGGAACAAACTGTGTGAACGAGTTGACAATAGCAATAATAGGTTTGCCAAACTGTTCGTGTTTCATACCTGCGGCCACCCATAGTGCGCGCGCTCCTGCCATTCGTCTGCCCTCTGTGCAGACAGCACTTCTCAATTGGTGTTTCATAACGTATGGTTTTTTAAGCCCAAATAATCTTTCTATGTTTTCGTGCAAAGGTAATCAACATTTATGTAACAACCAACAAATAATGATTAAAAATTCAGTTTTAACCACAAATTGATACATAATAAAGGCAAAACGCTTACAATCTATCATTTTATACATACTTATTTTAGACTTATTATAAGCATGCAAGATTATTTGCTGTATGCATAAAGATAAATTTAGAGTATGCATAAAGATAAATTTAGAGTATGCATAAAGATAAGTCTACTGCATAAATAAACAAAAAATCCTCAAGGCTCATTGCCCTGAGGATTATAATATAAATAGGTGTAGTATAATACAAAATAGGTGTAGTGCAGTATAATATCTATAAAAGCATCGCTATAGCGAATGTTGAAACAGAATATCTGTTATTTCACCACAACCTTGATTGCGCTCACAGAATATGGAGGCAACGAGAGTGTAGAACCTTGAAGCTTAGGAGCATTTGCGGCATCGAAATGCTTAACAGCCTTATCGCCAGGCTTACCATAGAAGCCATCAACAGAAAGCTGCGAACCAAAGTCAATACCAGCAACATCAAGTTCAACGGTTGAAGGCAGAGCGTTTACAACCTTGAGGTAAGCCCGTCCGGTCTTGCTATCCTTAACCACACTTGCTGCCACACGGTTCTTCAACGTTGCGTCTACTGCTATCTGCGTCTCCACATAGCTGTCGCCATTGTTTACTGAGAACAGTCGCTGAGTGTGATAGCTTGGAGTGAGCGTGATATTAGCATTATCGAAGTATATCATGTTAGGATTCCAGTTGTGGTGTCCTTCCTTGCACAATAGCGGAGCATAGCTTGTCATTGTCACCACATCGGCATTACGCTCAATATGGCAAAGGTGCATAGCTTCAACAAGTGCCGACTCCATGGTACGTGTGCGCGAAGCCCACTCTCCGAGATATACTTTAGGAGCCTTGCGGTCGTAGCCATCGTAATAATCCTGATGTGCCATAAACCATCCTGTAGACTCATAATAATGCTCATCGACCATATCGATAACATCAGAATGCTGCTTAGCAAACTTCCATCCCTCAATATAATCTGACGAAGGATCATGGAATGGGCCTACTGTTCCGCAAACGATGATGTTAGGATATTTAGCTTTTATAGCCTTGCATATCATGAGATAGCGGTCTTCGAAGTCGGTAGAGATAAGGTCTTCGTTGCCCACTCCAACATACTTCAGATTGAAAGGAGCAGGATGACCGGCATCGGCACGCATTTTCGCCAATTTGCTTGTTGCAGGGTCGCCATTAGCCCACTCTATCATATCAAGGATTTCTTGGCAATAAGCAGGCATCTCCGACATAGGAATGCCACCCTGCTGACCACCATAGCCTTCGGCATTAGCTCTTGAATTCTGACAAGGCACACCTGCAGCCAATACAGGCAGAGGCTCTGCGCCCATATCCTCGCACATCTGGAAATACTCATAGAATCCAAGTCCGCGAGTCTGATGATAGTTCCAAATATTCTTATCAGGCTTACGGTCTTGCCAAGGACCAATGGTATGGTTCCAATGATAAATATTGTCAATACCCTGACCATGGCTCATGCAGCCGCCAGGGAATCTCACAAACTTAGGCTTTAGCTCGGCAATAGCTTCAGCAAGATCCTTGCGCAGTCCGTGTCCCTTGTAGGTATCGTGAGGGAATAGCGATATCATGTCGAGTGCCACAGTAGCATCCTTCTTGCCAGCCACCACCAATCGGCAGTTTACAGCCTTATCGCCATACATCTTTGTGCGCTTCTTGTTTGCGGTATTTAGCGCAAGGGTATATCGTTGCCACTCCTTGCCTACTATCTTAAGCTTACCCTCAGCCATCACGTTGCCATCTTCAGCAACCAATGCCACGCTGAGTTCCTTTTTCTCGCCCGAGATGTTGCGAGCATAGATAGAGAAATCGTATGCAGCACCACGGTCTACGATGCCATCCCATCCCTCGTTATACAAGGTATCGGCAGCAATCACGGCATAATGAGGATTGTTCTTGCTCAAAGGATTTTCGGTAGCTATTCTGATAGGAGCATTGCTCTTCCATGCTGTTATGGCACTCCATCCCTTATGGTCAGCACTTGTATATTCGAAGTCGCGATTCTGCACAAGTTCGGCATATAGTCCGCCATCGGCAGCATAGCTGATATCTTCGAAGAACACACCAATAAGCTTATCCGAAATAGCCTTGCTCTTAGCGGCATCCACATTGAGCTTTGCCTTCACCACCTTTGGCAATGAAGCAAAACGCTTGTTGTCGTCGCGCATAGTTTCGCTACTCTTGGCAGCATCATTAGCAAGAGCATCGAAATGAGCCAACACATAGTCGAGATGCAACTTTGGCACCTCAAACAGATTACCCTCCAAATGTTTGCCATCAACGGTAGCAGTATCGCGCATCCATGCAATATCCTCTATGGTGCTTGCATCCTCAGCTTCCTTAAAACGTCGGAAGTCGGCAGAAGCCTGCACATAGCGGTTGCCTTTGGCTGATTTCATATAAATGTCGAAAGTTCCATCGTCCATCTGGAATGCTATTGGCTTAGCCACTCCCTTTACCGACATTTTTGGATAGTCTTGCGGACGCCATGTCACAAGGTCGTCGCTATAAGCGGCAGCAAAACATGGAGCATAATTATTCACAGCCCACACCGCACGCCATGTACCATCGTTGGCATGCACCACATAAGGGTCGTACATTCTCTTCTCCTGTCCCCATTGCGAATAGTCAGAAGAGCAAAGTTGCCCTATATGTTGCCAAGTCTGTTTTTCGTCGAGGTAAGCCACGTGTAGTCCGTCTTTATCGCCTGGGGAATAAACGAATATCTGGCATACGGTATCGTTGCCTGCCACCTCTATCGATGGTGCCATGCGTTGTGCCATTGCCGTTGAAGCCATTGAAAGCATGGCTATAGAAAAGAGAATGCTTTTTTTCATCTGTTAGATAGTTTTTGTGTAACTGCTTTAATATCTCTTTTGCAAAGATAAAGGAAATAGTGTAATTATCAAAGAATTAAGTGTAGAATTTACAAAGATTATAAATAAAAAACGAGGTGAGCGCATCGCTGCGACCACCTCGTTATAATCGGAGACTAAGCGCATCGCTGCGATCAGCCTCGTGTAAACTTGGGGGTTGAGAGAGAGTATTTTAGAAAAAATACGTCTGTCCCCCACACATAAGAGTTACAAAAATCAAGTATATATTACATGTATCACTGAATTGTCTTTACGAGTTTCATACCCTCGCTCACAGCCTCCATATTCAATGGAATAAGACCATGGTGGCGTTCAGGCAAACTCTTATAGAGAGCCTTGTTAAGGCCGTCGGTACTAACCACAGGGCATACGCCAAGCAAAGCACCAAGCACAATCATGTTGAAGACCTTAGAGTTTTTCATCTCTGCAGCCTTGTCCATGGCGTCTACACGATACACCTTGATGTCGGTGCGTGTAGGAGGATTGATAACACCAAAGCCGTCGTAGATGAGTATGCCACCAGGCTTAACCTTGCTTTCAAACTTGTCGAGCGAAGGCTGGTTTAAGACTATAGCCACATCATACTTGCTAAGGATAGGCGAACTGATGCGCTCATCGCTAACGATAACGGTAACATTAGCTGTACCGCCACGCTGCTCAGGACCGTATGCAGGCATCCATGTCACCTCTTTATCTTCCATAAGTCCGGAATAGGCAAGAATCTTACCCATAGAGAGAACGCCCTGTCCTCCGAAGCCGGAAATTATAATTTCTGTTTTCATACGTCCAATGTGTTTTTAAGATCACCCTTTACATATTTCTCAAACATGTGCTCCTTCATCCACTCGTTAGCCTTAACAGGCGAGAGTTTCCAACCACTATTACATGTGGCAACAATCTCTACGAGCGAAGAGCCCTTGCCCTGCATAGAAGCTTCGAAGGCTTTGCGGATGGCAGCCTTGGCTTTGCGGATAGAAGCCACCGACTCTACGCTCTGACGAGTAACGTAGCATGTACCCTCAAGATGTGAAGCCAGTTCGGTGATGTTGAGTGGATAACCATGAAGTTCAGGGTCGCGACCATAAGGACAAGTAGCTGTCTTCTGACCGATAAGCGTTGTTGGCGCCATCTGACCTCCAGTCATACCATAGATAGCGTTATTAATGAAGATCATGGTGATGTTTTCACCACGGTTCAGCGCATGAATAGTCTCGCAAGTACCAATACATGCCAAGTCGCCATCGCCCTGGTATGTGAATACCAAGCGGTCTGGCCATAGGCGCTTCACGGCAGTAGCCAATGCAGGTGCACGACCATGAGCAGCTTCCTGCCAGTCGATGTCGAGATAGCGGTAAGCAAACACGGCACATCCCACAGGACATACGCCTACTGTCTTCTCCTGCATTGCCATCTCTTCAATAACCTCGGCAACAAGTTTGTGAACAACTCCATGAGAACATCCCGGGCAATAGTGCATCGGAGTGTCGTTCATCAATTCCGGCTTTTTGTATACCAGATTCTCTGGTGATATAATATCGTTTGCCATTTTACAGTTTCTCCTTTAATGCGTTAACGATTTCCTCGGGCTCAGGGACAATACCTCCAAGACGTCCGAAATGTTCTACTTTCTCTTCGCCATTGATAGCCAGGCGCACGTCCTCAACCATCTGTCCGGCGTTGATTTCTACTACGAGCACACCCTTCTTGCCACGAGCTGCCTCAGCAATCTGCTGTGATGGGAAAGGCCAAAGAGTGATAGGACGGAACAATCCAACCTTCAGTCCCTCTTTGTGTGCCAATTCGATAGCCTTTTCAGAGATTCGTGCTGCACTTCCGAAGCTCACGATAAGATAGTCTGCATCTTCGCAGCCTGTTGCTTCATAGCGCACCTCATTATCTCTGATTTGCTGATATTTAGCCTGCAAGTGCAAGTTGCGTTGCTCCATTACCTCAGGCTTCAGTTCGAGCGAAGTTATTACATTAGGCTCACGGTCTTTAGTGCGACCGATAGTAGCCCAAGGATACAACTGTCGTATCTCCTCCTCTGTCTTGCGAGGCTTGTATGGTGGCAACACCACCTTCTCCATCATCTGTCCGATGACGCCATCGCTAAGAATCATAGCAGGGTTACGATATTTGAAAGCCAATTCGAAAGCGAGGTCTACGAAGTCTGCCATCTCTTGTACAGAGTTTGGTGCAAGCACAATGACATAGTAGTCGCCATTGCCACCACCACGGGTAGACTGGAAATAGTCGCTCTGCGAAGGTTGAATAGTACCAAGACCAGGACCGCCACGCTGTACGTTTACAAACACTCCAGGAACCTCAGCACCTGCCATATAGGCAATGCCCTCCTGCATAAGTGCCACACCAGGCGACGATGAAGATGTCAACACACGTTTGCCCGCAGCAGCACCACCATAAACCATATTTATTGATGCCACCTCGCTCTCAGCCTGCAATACCACCATACCGGTAGTTTCCCAAGGTTTGAGCTCAGCCAAGGTTTCGATAACCTCGCTCTGCGGTGTGATAGGATAACCGAAATAGCCATCGGCTCCACATCTGATGGCAGCGTGGGCTATGGCCTCGTTACCTTTCATTAGCATTACTTTTTTTTCTGCCATAGTGCTATTCCTCCATCTTTTTCTTGTATACGGTAATACATCCGTCTGGGCACACGATAGCGCAACTTGCACATCCTATGCAGTCGTCGCCAGTTTGCTCCACGTATGGATATCCATGTACGTTGACTTTTTTTGGTGCCAACGCAATAACGTTTTTAGGGCAAGCCACCACGCACAATTGGCAGCCCTTACATCTGTCGCTATTAACGACTATGGCACCCTTGATCTTTACCATAATGATTATTGTTTAAGTTTAGTTAATAGGGAGTTGCGGTTAAAAGGCTACAACTTCCCATTATGGGTTATAAGCGTCTTTATGATAGAAATTGAGAATATCCTCGAGCATCGCCTTTGCATGAAGCGCAGGCGACTCGGGATCAATTTCTATAGCCTCCAAGTAGCAGTCGATGGCATGTTTCCAATCGCCTTTCTTGCGATATTCGTTGCCACGCTCATACCACTCAGCGGCAGTCAGAGTTTCGTTGTTTTCCATAAATTACTGTTGCGACCAATCTCTCTTTGGCCGTTCGGCATTAGCCTTTTTATTTCAAAGAAAAGAGTCTTATGCCTTTTTGCCCTTAGCTGCAAGAAGGGTATTCTTCATGAGCGAGCATATTGTCATAGGGCCAACACCTCCTGGCACAGGAGTGATGAACGAGCATTTCTCTGCCACCTCATCAAACTTCACGTCGCCATTAAGTCTGTATCCGCTCTTGCGGGTAGCATCAGGCACACGAGTTGTACCTACGTCGATGATTACGGCTCCTGGCTTCACCATGTCGGCAGTAACGAAGTCTGGTTTGCCAATAGCAGCGATGATGATGTCAGCCTCTTGGCATTCCTTCTTCAAATCGCGCGAATGCGAATGGCATACAGTAACCGTAGCGTCGCCATATTGCTTCTGCATCATGAGCTGTGCCATAGGCTTGCCCACGATATTTGAGCGTCCCAACACCACACACTTCTTGCCACTTGTCTCTATATTATAATATTGTAGAAGGGTTATTATACCCAACGGAGTGGCAGAAATGAAACATGGCAAACCAATAGCCATGCGTCCCACATTGACAGGATGGAAACCGTCTACATCTTTATTATAGTCGATAGCCATAATAATCTTCTGCTCGTCGATATGCTTAGGCAAAGGAAGCTGCACGATGAAGCCATCTACATCAGCATCCTTGTTTAGCTTGTCTACACAAGCAAGGAGCTCCTCCTCTGTCACATCAGCCTCGTAGCGGATGAGTGTCGACTTAAAGCCACATTGCTCGCAAGCGATGACCTTGTTTTTCACGTATGTCTCGCTGCCACCATCGTGACCCACGAGTACTGCTGCCAAGTGTGGGCGCTTGCCGCCACCGGCAACGATATTCTCTACTTCCTGTGCTATCTGAGCCTTTATGGCTGTAGCAGTAGCTTTTCCGTCAATGAGTTGCATAGTATAGTTTTGTTTCCTTTATAGTTTTGGCATTCCCGGGATATTCATACCCTTCATTCTCGACATCATGCTTGCCATCTGGTTGCCAGTTACCATCTTCATCATCTTGCGAGTTTGGTCAAACTGCTTGATAAGGCGGTTAACCTCCTGAATGTTGGTACCCGAACCCTTGGCAATACGCATTCTGCGACTTGTATTCAAAATCTCAGGGTTTGTACGCTCCTTTGGAGTCATACTCTTTATGATAGCCTCAATGCCCTTGAAGGCGTTGTCGTCTATTTCTACATCCTTGATAGCCTTGCCCACACCTGGAATCATAGCAGCCAAATCCTTCAGATTACCCATCTTCTTGATTTGCTCTATCTGGTTCAAGAAGTCGTTGAAGTCGAATTGGTTCTTCTGAATCTTCTTCTGAAGTCTGCGAGCCTCTTCTTCATCAAACTGCTCCTGCGCACGCTCTACCAACGATACGATATCACCCATACCGAGAATACGGTCTGCCATACGCTCAGGATGGAATACGTCGATAGCCTCCATCTTTTCGCCTGTACCGACAAACTTGATAGGCTTGGTAACAACGGTGCGGATACTCAACGCAGCACCGCCACGGGTGTCGCCATCGAGCTTGGTGAGCACAACGCCATCGAAATCCAAACGGTCGTTGAATTCCTTTGCTGTGTTTACAGCATCCTGACCAGTCATCGAGTCTACTACGAACAATGTTTCATCAGGATTGAGAGCCTGCTTGAGCGATGAAATCTCGTTCATCATCTCCTCGTCAACAGCCAATCGGCCGGCGGTATCCACGATTACTACATCGTTGCCCTTAGCCTTAGCCTCCTTGATGGCATTGTTGGCAATGGTGATAACATCCTTGCTATCTGGCTCTGAATATACAGGCACACCTACCTGCTGACCAACCACCTTCAACTGCTCAATAGCCGCAGGACGATATACGTCGCACGCACAGAGCAAAGGATTCTTATGCTGCTTTGTCTTGAGCATATTGGCAAGCTTACCGCTAAATGTGGTCTTACCCGAACCCTGCAAACCGCTCATCAATATTATCGCAGGCTTTCCAGTAAGCTTGATATCTACAGCCTCGCCACCCATCAGGGCTGCCAACTCGTCGTGAACAATCTTCACCATCAATTGGCCTGGCTTTACCGCTGTCAGCACGTTCATACCCAATGCCTTCTTCTTGACATCGTCGGTAAACGACTTTGCTACCTTATAGTTCACATCGGCATCGAGCAAAGCTCTACGTACATCCTTCAGCGTTTCAGCTACATTTATCTCGGTAATCTTACCTTCACCCTTCAAAATCTTGAACGAGCGTTCAAGGCGGTCACTTAAATTTTCAAACATTTTTTCTTGCTATTATTTTAGATGGTGGTAATATCTCAGTACTCACCTTATAGTATTTTTGCGCAAAATTAATAATTTACTTTCAAAAAAAGAAGTCTTTCAATAGGTATTTATAATAATTTAATGATATGATTACACCAAAGGCTTTGCCAATTACCTATAAATTAGTATTTTTGCACGCGTAAACTAAAAACATTGTATAACTACTAAAACTCACCATTCATCATGAATATCAAAACTATTGCATTAGCCAGTTTGCTTATGCCTGCCATGGCTTTTGCCCAAGACAACACGACTATCAACGATTCCAACACCCCACTCCACCTCCTCAAGCCTGACTACAAATATGGCTACGGAGTGTCAACAAAACAGGAGGTGAAGGCAGCCATCGACAAGGTGATGAACTACATATTGGCAAACCCACAGCAGTTTCGCACCACGAGCTATGAATGGGGTGTAACCTACAGCGCATGCCTCGATGCTGCCAAGGCTTCGGGCGACAGGAAATATTCTGCCTACGTAGAGCAAAACTTCAAGGCTATTGCCGATGCCTTTCCTGGAGCCATGAAAGACCTCAAGAAAGGCAAAACTCTCGACACCGCCATACGCAAGGTTGTAGATCCTCATGCCCTTGATGATGCAGGTGCCATCTGTGCAGCCATGATAAAAGCAGAGCTCGACGCAAGAAAGAACCCTAAGACTCGCTCCACTCAGGTCATCAATACCGCTCCAGTAATAGAAAACTATTCGCAGTATATCATGACCAAGGAGTTCCGCTTGGCTGATGGCACCTTTGCCCGCAAGCGTCCTCACAAGAATACCGTTTGGCTCGACGACATGTTTATGGCAATTCCTGCAATAGCCTACATGGGCGCTTATACCAACGACAGCAAATATTTCGACGAAGCAGCTAAGCAGATAATGCTATTCAAAGACAAAATGTGGGTGAAAGAAAAGAAACTCTTCCGCCACGGATGGGTAGAAGCCATGAACCCTCACCCTGCTTTCCATTGGGGAAGAGCCAACGGCTGGGCTATCCTCACCATGTGCGAAGTGCTCGACGTTTTGCCTGAGAATCATCCACAACGTGGCGCCATCCTCGACCTTCTGCGCCAGCATATCGAGGGTCTTGTGGCTTTGCAGGGCAAAAATGGATTTTGGCATCAGCTCCTCGACCGCAACGACTCTTACGAAGAGAGCAGCTGCACCGCAATCTATACTTACTGTATAGCTCACGCCATCAACCAAGGTTGGATTTCAGCCCTTGCCTATGGTCCTGCCGTTCAGCTTGCGTGGCATGCCGTAGAAGCATCTATCGATGCCCAAGGTCGCTTCATGAACACTTGCGTAGGCACAGGTATGGGCTTCGACCCTGCCTTCTATATGTATCGTCCTGTGAGCACGGCTGCTGCCCACGGCTATGGTCCTGCCATTTGGGCTGGTGCCGAGATGCTCCGCCTCCTCGACCGTCAGCATCCAAAGATGAACGATAGTGCCGTACAATTCTATCCTGAGGAAGTAAACACCAACGAGCCTATCTTCAACTACGATGGAGAAATAAGGTTTTAGGATATTTATTACTTAAAAAAATATTAGGGCTGAATTCCTTGCTGTTTTGCAGGAGTTCAGCCCTTTATTGTGATACTAATTAGTATCACCAATGCGATATGCATGAGCTTGCGGTTATTGCGCACAAGATTGACGAAATGAAAGTCAATATCGCCTGAATTACTGAATGTTTCTGTTCGGGAGTCATAGTTGTAAACGAATTTAAAAGTTGATAATAAGTTAATTTTTGTAACCACGAATTGCTTGAGGTTTTACGAACACGAATTTTTCGAATTACACGAATTTTGAGCCTACGGCTCTTTTGCTTGAGCGATTTATCTACATTCGGTTGATTCGCTTGATTCGTGTTCGTTTCAACCCCTGTCTCGTGTTCTTTCAAATCACGAGTTATTCGTGGTCACCCTCGGCTACCCCTGTGGGTCGTCGGTGGTCTGAGTGACCTTCTTCTTCGCAGCATCGAGGTCAACGGTGCCCTCGCCAGCCTTCTCCGCCTTGAGAGTCGCAGCCTGAGCAGCACGGCTCGCTACGAGGTCGAATGCAGCATCGTCGATGAGGTTTTCGAGCTCAGCGTCGGGAGTGTAGACGATGTTGATCTTCTTGATATTGTCGGCGGTGAACGCCTTCAACGACTCGGCACCCTGGCTGTTGAGGGTGATACCGAAGGTACCCAAGCCCTCAAGCTGAACTTTGTTTCCATTTAGGAGTTGCTCGCGGAGACAGCTTGCGATGTCAGCCAAAACGCCCTTGATGGTGCCCTTCGAGAATACTGTGTTGTGGCTCGCCACGTGCGAGATGAATTTCGAGGTCGAAAGCTTTTCGCGAACCTGTGGAGTTGCGTAAGCGAGACTGCCCTTCTCTGGGTGGATAGGGTTTTGCATCATGTAGACTGAATAATGAATCATAGTTGTAAATAAATTTTATTGGTTAAACATTTAAAAATTAAAAAAGTAAAAGAGTAAAAAGGTAAATTTTTCCGCTGATACCGACTTTCGTTGGCTAATCGTCATGTTTCGTGCGACTATCCGTCTGCAGCATTTCGACTATATTCTTGGCGCCTTTCGATTAGTCGTGCGAGCTCGTGCGCCTTATCGGCATCATGGAGCTCTTGTGTGCTGTCGTCGCTGAGCTATCCGCTCTGGGGATTAACGATTGCTTATGGCTCGTTGGATTACATTTGCAAAGTTACTACATCCGCATAACTCGTTGTCCGCTTATGTCCGCTTGTGTCCGCTTATGTCCGAGTTTTAACTTTTAGGCGTGTTATTTTAACAATTCGTTTGCTGCATTTGGCTGCTCATCGAGGGTAGCAGCATCATATTCTGCTGAATATTTCGTATCTTTGTAGAGGAAGAAAAACGTTATCAGAATGGAAACATAAACCATGATAAACATTAAACACTAAACATTAAACACTATGAAATCCATGACCCGCAAAGAGCTGGCGCAGCTGGCAGGAGTCAGCGAGCGCACGTTGCGCCGATGGCTACACGCTAACCACAACCAATTAATCGCTGCAGGCTATCAAGCTTCGCAGAGAAAGCTACCTCCAAGGGTGGTGAAATATCTGATGGAGTTTTATGGGATAGAGAGGTAGAGATTGAGCTGTGATAGTCAACTTCTGCAGGAAACCGGTCAACTTTCTTAGGAAAAGCGTCAATGAAAGCAGGAATGCCAGTCAACGAACCTCAGAAGTGAAAGTCAACTAAATCAGTACGGAATTTGAAATGTTAAATTAAAGAGGTAAAATAGAGTCAACCTTATTCAGGAAAAGACACCTTATTCAGGAAAAGACACTTAACAATTGAACAATTGAACAATTGAACAATAAGGTATTTCTGTTATAGTTACTTTTTATATTTTATATTATATATAATATATATATTATATATAATATAAAATATAAGTTGTTCTTTATTTTTGAAGCTTAATATATTTAATATTGCTTATTGTTCAATTGTTCAATTGTTCAATTGTTCAAAAATTAAGTTTGTCTTTTTATCTTTTCATAAGATAGGCTGCACTCGGGAATGAAAAACAAAAACTGCGTGTTTGTTTTGTCATTCCACTCGCTTGCGCTATCTTTGCAGCTACTTTCGCCACTCCAAGCTACAAGGCTGCTGATTTGTTAAAATAACACGCCTAAAGGTTAAAACTCGGTCATAAGCGGACATAAGTGGACACAAGCGGACAGCATACGTTTTGAATGTTATACCTTTGTAGTGGTGGAGATAAATACGTGGTGGAGATAAATACGTGATGGGGACAAAGAAAACCGCATACATACTCATCAATACTGTGACGAGGATGTACGCGGTTATATGAGATAGAATTATATTATCGATATTAATTGTGGCCTGTGCCCATACAGCCACTGCATGGATAATGATAATGGTCAGCTCGTGAGGTACAGTATGGACAATGATCGCCTAATTTACTATGATATGGTGGACGAACGCCTGAGGTAGATGCAGCAGCATATTGCATAGCCTGAGGATCGTATTTTGTACCATGGCATTTGCTGCAAGAACCCGACGAGCTACGACGAGACGAACTACTGCCAGTAGAACGTTCATCATCAAAAGTATAAGAAGTACCACCTGGAGGTGTGATTACAAACTTATCGTCACGTCCGTTATATCCTGCTGTGTTTCTTATCGTAGTGCCATCAGGAGTAATAGCAGATGTGCTACCGATAACATAGCCGGGATATTCAGAAGCAGCAGTACATGCGCAACGACCAGAGCCTCTACATAGCGAACAAACGCCTGAAGAACCACAAAGACCACAAGGAATATATCTGCCATAGCCAGAAGTCACGATTCCACCTTGTCCTTTGCATATTCCGCAACGTCCGCTACCATAACATCCTGCGCACATTTGTCCGCCCTTACAATTAGGACATATACGATATCTAACACGCAAGATGTTACCGTTTGGATATTTAGTCACGATAACGAAGCACCCCATTCCCAGTTCTTCACGCCATTTTTGTACACCATTCGATGCACTTGCCTGCGTATTAGCCTGTCGCTGGTATTGAACATTATTACGCGTTGCTGATACAGATTGAGCTTTATTGTTAGTTGCAGAATGGCTCACAGAAGTGTTATTAGCAACAGTTCTATTGCTTGCGTTAGCAACATTGTTTGAAGCCACAACCTTCTGTTTGTTTGCCTTAGCTAAAGCCTCTTGTCTACGTTGCTTCTGTTCAGCCTCACGCTTAGCTTTCTCAGCTTTAGCAATAGCAATACGTTTTTCATTTTCAGCCTTTGCTATAGCAGCCTCTTCGGCAGCGATATCATGCTGCAATTTCTTTGCTTCTGCGCCATTCGACGACTCGGCATATCTTTTATACTCATTATAGAAATGACGTGCCTGTTTTACATTCTTCGTCATTCCATTTCCTGTTAGATAGCATTTTGACAAGCGAAGACAAGGCATATAATAACCCACATCGGTCTTTTCTTTCATACCCTCTACAGCCTTCAAATACCATGTAGCAGCAGTCTCTTCATCAGGATTTTCTGATGAAGACTGACTATAGCAGTCGCCAAGAGGATAATAGGCACGTGCATCGCCACCATATGCTGCAGAAGAAAGGTAAACCATCGCCTGCGCATATTTTTTCTGTTTCCACAAAGCCTCTCCTACATGATATGTGGTAGTTGTAGTCTTTGTCAATACCGAGTCGCCAAGAGAAGAAACAAGTCCATAGTCAAAAGGTTCAACCTTGGCAGGTTTTCTTTCTACCACCTGACCAGGATTTGGTATAAGCAGTTTTCTACCTACATAGCATAATGAACTTGAAGGGTTGGATGCCTTTAGCTCATCTACCGTTATACCATATTTTTGAGCTATAGAACTAAAGTCTTCTCCACGTTGCACCACATGCTCACATCTCTGCGCATACAGAGACATACAGCATAGCAATGCTGCGATAAAAGAGACTAAACGAAGTCGCATAATAATTAATATTTAATTACAAGATAATTAGTTACACTCCAAAAACGAGTAGCATCAGTAATAGTTAATGTGCTTGTTCCATCGTCATTTTTAGAAACTTTATATGAACCAGAAGGCATCTGCGACAATATTTCATATCTATTGGCAGGTATCTTAAACGATTTGACATTTCGAATATCAATCTTCCTGAATGCCGACGCATTAACCTTACTCATATCAAGCTTACTCTTCTTAAACAAAGAGCCACCTGTCATAAGGCCAGCCGCCTTAAGTTCTTTCTTTGAGCCTATAACTACATAAGCTTCATTTAGCATATCGCTCTGAGCTTCAAGGGCTTTCTCTTGTTCTGCCTTTTCTTCTTTAAGCTGAGCAACATTAGTATTCAATTTGTCAACGTGCGACTTAAGAGTAACAATATCAAACTTGCGTTTCTCCAGTTCTTCGGTAAGTTCAACAATTGTTTTATCTTTCTCTTCTATCTGTTTCTTTAAAGCCTGTATGGTATGCAACATCTTCTTAGATTTAGCATCTCCATCTTTCAGTTTTGCCTCCAATATTGAGATACGCTCACGCTGACGTTCCAACATCATCTTGTAGGCTTCAAGATTTTGTTTAATCTGCTCTTTTTTAGACATAGGGCTCTCGCCTGAAGTGCGGAGTATTCCACCCTCCATATTTACCACGCTATCCATGCTTGTGTTTACAGCGTCGAGGAAAAGGTTCATCTCGTCCATCTCAGCCATTTTCGTTCCAATAACATTGCGCAAAGAGTCAGCCTCAGTATTACCTTTGTCTGCTTTTTCGCCACACGATGTGATAGATAGTACTGCTGTAGAAAGCAATAGCGAATAGAAAAGTCTTTTCATATCAATATTTTTTTAGTTATTCTTTATCAGATTATATAATACTCATGGCAAAGATAAACGTTTTTAGTGAAAAGAACAATATATAAACGAAAAAAGCAGAATCCCGAGCTTGGAATTCTGCTTTTTTAGTATAATATATTGAACCACTTTAAAAAGTATGGCTCATTTTTCTTATTTCTTCAGCTCTACGCCTGCGTGAGTAGGCACAACACGCTTGATGGTGCCATCGGCATTGAACTCCATTTTGTCGATGCATACCTCGCGGTGAATGCCTGGCTGGAAGTGGATGTAGTCTTTGTTGATGCGATGGTAGACGATATACCAATCGTCGGTGCCAGGAATCTGGATAACAGAGTTGTGGGCAGTGCCATAGATTTCGTGTTGTGGGTCTTGGATTAATACGATAGGATCTTTGGCAACCTCGATAGGTCCGAGTGGCGATTTAGAGGTGCCATAAGCAACATGATAGTTTGCTGCGCCTGTGTCGTCGACTGACCACATGAAATAGTAGAGTCCATTGCGATAGAACACGTATGGTGCCTCACGATAAGCATAGTCCTTCAGACTGCCACCCTTAGGAGTCATCACAGTCACGGTCTCGTCTTTAATCTTTGTCATGCTTGGGTCGAGCTCTGCGCCAGCCATGAAGCTGTTGCCCCAATACAGGTAAGGCTTGTTGCTCACAGGGTCGATGAATACATCCACATCGATGAGCTGACCATGACAGCCAGGATGATTCTTAGCCAAGAGAGGTTTGCCAAGGTCAACGAAAGGACCTGTAGGAGAATCGGCTACTGCTACGCCCATCTGCTTTCTGCCATTGTCGTTAGGTCGTGCGCTAAAATATAGATAGTATTTATAGCTGCCATTCTTCTGTTTCACCTCTACGGCTGCAGGTGCCCACAGATTGCCATTAGCCCAAGAGATTTGGTCGGTAGAGGCATCGAGGGCTACACCTTCGTTCTTCCATGTCTTTAGGTCGGCAGAAGAGTATACGTAGTAGTCGTGTCCTCCCCACCCTGGTTTGCCATCGGTAGTGGAATAGATGTAGTATTTGCCCGTTTTGTTAGAATACAGAATCTCAGGGTCGGCATGGAAGCCAGGCAAGATAGGGTTGCCTAATGACAGGGAATCAGTTTTCAATACTTCGAGCATATAAATGGCATCAAGGCTCCATAGGGCGGCGCTATTGGTAGAGAAGTCGTCGCGACCATAGAGTAGGTCGTGCCAAGCAGTTTTGGTAAGAGAAGCATCATGCAAACGGCTGGCAGCATAAGCTTCAAGACGACGCACAGGGAAATGGTTTTTGCTTATCTCCATGGCGTTGCGCTTATAGTCGCGAGCATGGGCAAGCCAAGCCTTATCAAACGAAGCATCCCAAAGCATAGGCTCAAGCTCTATCATGGTTTCAAAACCGCCCATGATAGTCATCAGATGGTTGGTGTTGCGACGACCAGGAGTGCCATCATAAGAGAGTACGCCCGTCTTGGGGTCGAAGCCTAAAGCCTTGTTGCCAGTAAAGAGTCCATCAGGCAGACTGCCGATGCTCTTCATACCAGCCATTATCTTGTTGCGATATTTGGTGTTGCCCGTGCGCTCCCATTCTGTCATCCAGTTGCCAACATACGAGAGCCAGTCAGGACCAATACGCAAGCGTGCAGGAGCATTGCAAGGATACTGGCTCTTTGGTTCTGCAAGGCGCATAGGGTCTATGGTATAGAGCATCTGGTCGGCATCCTTGACAGCTGTCATAAGGTCGCCAATGCGCTCGTCGGTGGTGAGATAATAGAAGAAGCGATTGAAGGCAGCCTGCGAAATTCGTGCTTCCTTGGCTCCACATCCCCAATGGCTAACGTTGTGGCGAGAGCCAAGACCAGCCATAGAGCCTATGTGATAGGTGTCAACTTCGCTGTTGTGGCGTGTCATAGCCTCAGCCATACGCCAAATATTGCTATCGCCTGTACGCAAGAACGAATACCAGAGCCAATCAGGAGTAGCAAGCTCGGTATTGTCCCAAGCAAATCCGCCAACATCATATCGCCACTCTTTGCGCTCAGCATCGTAGGCGTGCATCACATCGCCATAGTTCCAGAAGCCATACCAATGGTTGTCGTCGATGGCATTGCGATAGATGTTAATCCAATTCTGCAACTTCTGCTCTACCCTGCTGGTTATGGTATCGTTGGCAGCAGAGGTATTGTCGGCTACGCTCTTCCATTGGTCAGTAAGGCTCCAGCGTCCGAAGGCTTGCTTAGAATGGAGATAGTCGGGAGTAGGAAGAAGACGAGGACTCTGGGCAAGAACTCCTGCCAACGAAGACAGCGACTGCTCGGAAGGCAACGAGGCGAAAGGAACAAAGGTGACTTCGCTGGTGCGAGCAATACCGTAAGGGGTACTCATACCCTGCTGCACATCCTCGTAGCTTGAGATAAGACCATGAGCCACGGTGTCGTAGTGGCGAAGATCCATAGGCTCAGCCTCAGGACTCCAAAGGTAGACGGTGAGCTGCGCCTTATCAGCACGAGCATCTGAAATCTGCAAAGTAGACGGATACTGCTGCCAAAAATCTTTCAGCGACAGAGCTAACCCGCCTTCAGTATCGCCAACGAAGGCTAAGCCATTGCTGCGACAGCCTGTGAATGTGCCTATCCACGGACGGTCGTGCTGAGTTTTCTTACGTATGGTGAAAGAACCGTCGTTGAGCTGAGAAAGTCGGAAACCATCCCATGATGCCCACTCTGAGAGGAATGTCTGCTGACGCTCATCGAAGGTGTTGGCGGCAGGAATTTCAAAGCCTGCCTGCTGGCGCTCTTGCCAATTATAGTTGCGGTCGAGAGGCGAGCGACCATCGAGAGGTTGAACAGGCTCGTGCCACATCTTGTCGCCATCCATAGCAAACATAACATGACGATTGTATGCCTCTTTGCGCAAAGGCACATCGAAGGTTAGGCCAAGAGAGCTTATGAAGTCTTTGTCCTGGTCGCCATCATAGATGAAGGAATGAACCATGCGCAACTGCTCGTTGGCAGCATAGGCATAGAGACGGAGTGTGAAAGGCAACCAACGGCGAGAGCCATCGCTCATGCTTCCACATATCTTTATTAACGCACGCGAAGAACCTGCACGCTCTACCACGGCGCTATCAACAACCGAGGCGTAAGTGGCATTGGTGGTGGTAGCCACGAGATGTGCGCCATCGCAAATCTTCTTGCCATCCATAATGAGAGAGTCGATGAGATTGCGACCATGGCGAGCGACGTAGAGTTTTAGTTTGCCGTTGTCGATGGTGATGGTGTTAGCATCTACAACAGGACGCTGCATAGTAGCCATGCTACCAGTAACGCCTGCCACGCCAAGCCATTTCACACTACCGTCAGGCCACATTGCTGTGGTCCAAGTGTCGGCAGCCATGCCACGAGGTTTGTAGTCGGAAGGCTTGCGAAGTTCGCCCTTGGCAAAAGGAATGCCGAAGCTAACGGGCATCTGCATACCCTCAGGCACAGAGCCTACCCAATGAAGTGGCACGTCTGTGGAAGAAGACTTGCGCGAAGTGAAGTTGGCAATGCGTGTGCGCGACAATGTGGTGCGGAAGCCAAACCATCCTGAGGTAAGAGGATTAGCATCGCGATAAGAAACTACGAGTTTGCCGTCGACATAGATATTTACCAACCCCTTTAGGCTCTGCACACGCAGATGATACCAATGATTAGGTTTTAGCAGATGGTCGGCATCTGTATACTCTTTGACAATAGCAGGCTTAGGTTCGCCATGATAGCGACGGAAACGGGTGGTAGAATTGTAGTTGCCACCATAGCCAAGATAGTAGAGCTGAAGTTGGCTACAGTTGGCAAACACGCCATTGCGCTGCGCCATTCGCTGGAAAATGTCTTTGGCTTTAGGGTCGGAAGCCATCCAAAAGAGGTTCATGTCGCTAAGGCGGTCGCCAGGCTTACCCTCGTCGACCACACAGGCATCATATTCTACAGTCATATCGCCTTTAAGCTTTTGGCGATGCCATAGTGTTAATCCCTTTGGCGAAAGAATTTCAAGAGTGTCGCCACCAAGTTGTGTAACCTTGTAGTCTGGCGACTCTGACTCCACACACCATTTGCCTTGCCAGTCGGCAGCAGCATTGGCAACGAGCGACATTGGCAATGCAAGAGCCGTGAGCAACAGATTTTTAGTTTTTAAGTTCATTTCTGTTTCGGTATTTAGTTAATAATCAAGTTTTTAGTTTTATTTGATGGTAGTTGTAGATGGGGTATTATATATAACGCATTATAGCTCTCGACATAAATACTTATATCGAGAGCTATTATTATACATTATTTTTTTATAGGAGCCAAAGAGAGGTTGGCACCTAATGGATTATTCTTTGACATGATTGCGTATCTTTGTCAGGTATGCTTTCATGCGCACAGCATCCTTGTTGTCGATGATGTCGAGGAGCTCCTTAAGCTCGGTGCGTATCTGCGACACTTGGTCGTGGGTGTAGGGGTTGAAGAGAATCTCTTGCAACAAGTAGTCGTCTTCTGACAACACACCCTTGGCAATCTGCATGTGGCGCTTGAAGGTGGTACCAGGAGCATCCTGATGTTTCATCACGGCTGCAAAGACGAAGGTTGAGACAAACGGAATACTCAGAGAGTAAGCCACCGTTTTGTCGTGTTCCTCGAAGGTGTACTCATAGATGTTGAGTCCAAGTTTCTGATACAAATCCTTGAAGAATATGCGACCCATATAGTCGCCCTCAGAGATGATGATGGCATTTTCCTGGCTCAACTGATTGAGGTTGGCAAAGGTTGGTCCAAACATAGGGTGTGTAGACACGTATGGATGACCCGTCTGCTCATAAAACTCTTTGAGATTGGTTTTGACAGAACTGATGTCGCTGATGATGCAGTCGTCGGGAAGATATGGCAACACTTCTTTGAATGCAGGAATAGTGTATTTCACCGTCACGGCATTGATGACGAGCTCTGGTTTGAACTCCTTGATTTCGTCGACCTTGGTGAAGCGTTGGCAATTGTATGTGAAGCGTAGGCGCTTAGGGTCTTTTTCATAAACCGCCACCTCGTGGTCGAACGATAGCAGGTCGATGAAGAAGCTGCCCATTTTGCCCGCTCCCATTATCAATATTTTCATAGCCTTATGCTGAAAAAAAGACTTAGTTCTTGTTTACAATCTCTATCTGCTGACGCACGCTCTCGCCATGGATAAGCTCGTAGACATGAGCCACAAAGTCGGCATCCATACCGCAAAGTGTGCCTTGTGCGCCACGCTTCTCAAGGATTTCGTTGTAGCGAGCAGACTGAAGCACGGTCATGTTGTGCTCCTTCTTGTATTGTCCGATTTCGCGACATACTCGCATACGCTTAGAGAGGAGTTCCATGAGCTGGTTGTCGAGATCGTCTATCTGATGACGCAACTGCGAGATACCTTCGGTTGTTACAGCTTCGCTACGCACCTGAAGGAGGCTGAGGATGTAGTCAAGAACATCAGGTGTAACCTGCTGCTTAGCATCGCTCCATGCGCTATCTGGGTCGCAATGGCTCTCAACGATAAGACCATCGAAGCCAAGGTCCATAGCCTGCTGACATAATGGTGCGATGAGCTCGCGACGACCACCGATGTGGCTTGGGTCGCAGATGATAGGGAGGTTAGGAATACGGCGACGCAACTCGATAGGAATCTGCCACATAGGAAGGTTGCGATAAATCTTCTTGTCGTAGCTTGAGAATCCACGATGAATAGCTGCCATATGCTTAACGCCAGCCTGATTAATACGCTCCATACCGCCAATCCAGAGTTCAAGGTCGGGGTTGACAGGATTTTTCACAAACACAGGGTTGTCGATGCCCTTCATGCTATCAGCCAAAGCCTGCATAGCAAAAGGATTAGCAGTGGTACGTGCACCCACCCACAATATGTCGACACCATATTTCAAGCAAAGCTCTACATGCTCAGGTGTAGCCACCTCGGTAGCGATAAGCATGCCTGTTTCTTCCTTCACGGCCTTGAGCCATGGGAGAGCAGCCTCGCCATTACCTTCGAAGCCTCCTGGCTTGGTACGAGGTTTCCATACTCCGGCACGGAACATGTGGCAACCTTTGTCTGCCAGCTGCTTTGCTGTTGTCATCACTTGCTCTTCGGTTTCTGCCGAGCATGGACCGGCAATCACGAATGGGCGTTCGTTATCACAAGGTAAGTTTAATGGTTCAAGTTCAAGTTCCATAATCTTGCTGTGTTTATAGTTGTTATTGTTTGTTTCTTAATTCTTCACTCTTCGTTCTTCACTCTTCGTTCTTCACTCCCACTTCAGGGCTTTTATTCTCTGCAAAGCCTCAGCCATTTTCTCGTCCTTAGCACAAAGACTAATGCGGAGATAGCGTTGACCGTTGGAGCCAAAGATAAAACCAGGAGTTACGAAGACGCGAGCCTCGTGAAGGATGCGCTCGGTGAGGTCTTCTACGTTGGCATACTTCTCAGGAATCTTTCCCCAAAGGAACATGCCTACCTGAGAAGGGTCGAAGGTGCAGCCTAAGACTGTCATTATCTCTTCGGCTATCTTGCGACGGCGACGATAGTTTTCTACGTTGTATTCCTTGTGCCAAGCATCGTCGTTGGTGTTGAGAGCTTCGGCTGCTGCAAGCTGTATGCCACGGAATGTTCCGCTATCGATATTGCTCTTTATCTTCAATATCCATGAGATAAACTCAGGATTGGAAGCACACATGCCGACACGCCATCCTGGCATGTTGTGGCTCTTGGACATAGAGTTGAATTCTATGCAGCACTCCTTGGCGCCAGGCACCTGCAGGATGCTCATCTTCTTGCCCTCGTTGAGGATGAACGAGTATGGATTGTCGTTGACAACCACGATGCCGTGACGACGGGCAAAGTCGACCAACTTTTCGTAGGTTTCCATACGAGCATTGCCGCCTGTAGGCATGTTAGGATAGTTTGTCCACATCAACTTCACGCGGTCGAGATTCATCTTCTCAAGCTCTTCGAAGTCGGGTTGCCATCCATTATCCTCGCGCAGATTGTAGTTTACGATCTTGGCCCCGAGAATCTTGCTCAAAGAGGTGTAAGTAGGATAACCGGGATTTGGCACCAGCACCTCGTCGCCAGGATTGCAGAAAGCGAGAGTGGTATGCAGAATACCCTCCTTGCTACCGATAAGAGGCTGAATCTCAGTCTTAGGGTCGAGGTCTACATCATACCAACGCTTATAGAAATTTGCCATAGCCTGTCGCAATTCAGGAATACCTACTGTAGGCTGATAGCCGTGGGCGGTAGGCTGAGCTGCAGTTTCGCAGAGTTTGTCTACAGTCTGCTTTGATGGTGGCATGTCGGGACTACCGATAGCAAGGCTGATGATATCCTGTCCCTGCGCATTTAGCATTGCCACTTCTTTAAGTTTGCGACTGAAATAATATTCTTGTACTGCCGATAGTCGGTCGGCTGGTTTAACGCTCTTCATATTCTCCTAAGATTTTGAGTTCCTTGGTCAATGGTATTATGGCGTCTATCGACTGGCGGTAGCGCACGATGTCGCTGTAAGTAACGTCTACATAGAATAGGTATTCCCACTCATGTCCGATAACAGGCAACGACTGTATCTTGGTGAGGTTGATATCGTAGAAGCTCAATATTGTGAGCACCTTCGACAGCGAACCTTCATCGTGAGGCAACGAGAACACAAGGCTTGCCTTGTTGGCTTTCGACACAGGGCGAAGCAGGTCGGCCTTGTTAGGATTGCAGACTACGAGGAAGCGGGTGAAATTGTGCTTATTGTCCTCGATATGGTCTTCCAACACCTTTAAGCCATAATGGCGTGCAGCCTCAGCGTGGCAGATGGCTGCCCATCCGTGGCATTGGTGGCGCTGAATAAACTCAGCAGCTCCAGCTGTATCTTCAGCTTCCACAGCCTTGAGGTCGGGATGGTTGGAGATGTAGTTGCGACATTGCATCAGAGCCACAGGATGCGAGTGAACCTCGGTAATGGTTGTGATATCGTCGTCGGGCAAACAGCTTATGGCATGCTGTATGTGCAATTTATGCTCGCCCACTACGGTAGTGCCGCTGTCGCGCAATAGCTCATAGTTGTGGAGGAGCGAACCAGCGATGGTGTTTTCTATTGCAAGCATACCTATCACGGTAGGGTCGCGCTTGATATTCTCAAACACCTCTTCAAACGAAGAACAGCAGATTAGCTGTATTTGTTCACCTTCGAAATATTGGTGTGCGGCGATGTCGTGGAACGACCCGATGACTCCCTGTATTGCTATTCGTTTCATGTCTATATTTTTGGTTTTTGTATTCAGCTTTCTTTTCGGGGATGTTTCGGGGGTGTTTGTTTTTAGGAGGTGTTTGTTTTAGGAGGTGTTGTTTTTAGGGTTAAAGATTAAACTGAAAAACGGTCCTGCTCTATGTTATAGGGCGGGACCGTTTCGTATGTTATTGTTTCTTTTTAAATTCTAAGTTGAAATCTACACGCAACTTCCCGCTTTACAAATGCTTGCAAAGTAAAAGTAAAAGTAGTAAAAAGATGCATATAGATTCTTCATATCAATCGTTGTTTTGTTTAGCGCTTGTTGTTTTTTATTGTTAGCGCTTATTGATTTTTATTGTTTACGCTGCAAATTTATGACTTTTATTTCAATGATGCAAACATTTTGTTGTTTTTTTGCTCATCGCAGTTGCAAATTGTAGTTTTTACCCTTAAAGCCATTAAATTCTTCGTTCTTCACTCTTCACTCTTCACTCTTCACTCTTCACTTACAATCCCAGCGGATTAATATTCTTATAAGCTTGCTCCACCTTGCATTGTATTCCCTCACGACCTTCGGCTGTGAAATCGCCTGTGGTGCCGTCAAGGGTATCTGGAGCTATTTCAAGAACCTGGCGCATATCGGCTTCGGCTCCTTCTTTGTCGCCCATAGCCAACTTCACAGCTCCACGCTCTCTGAAAGCCTCAACGCTGAAAGGATTTAGGTCTACCACCTTATTATATATATTAATAGCCTCCTCGTGGTTGCCCAACGCTTCGTTGACACGAGCCAAGAGCAACTGAGCCTCTTCGCTATCTGGAGCCTCGGCTACCAACTTCTCAGCATCTTCCTTAGCACCATTGCTGTCGCCAAGCTTAAGCAATTGCTGACCGCGAAGCAAGTAGGCATCAAGGTTGTCGGCATCCAAAGCAATAGCCTTGGTGAGCATAGCGATGGCTGGAATATCATTGCCATTGCCCATGTAGCCACGAGCATAGAGCAAGCAGGCACGACTATTGTCGGGCTGCAACTCCAAGATGCGGGCGCAATCTGCTGTAACAACATCATATTCGTCTGCCAAATATGCCATCTCTGCCTTGCGCATTATAAGCGCAGCATTGTCAGGCTCCAACTCTACGAGCTTGCCATATTGTTCTGCCGACTGCGCATATTCGCCAAGCTGATATAAAGCCACAGCCAACTGCTCGCACACTTCGGCATCGTCTTTGATAGCCAAAGCATGCTCGAAACATTTCACAGCATAGTCTGCATTGCATTGGCATTGGCGCAACGCACGAATGCCATCATTCTTTAATATCTCAAAGTCTTTGTCTGCCGACTGCTTCTTCTCGTCAGCGGCATTATCGTCGGTAACACCGAACAATGATTTCAAAAATCCCATGTCTATTTTATGTGTATTAAGTTCAAAATTGTAGTTTACCGTGCAAAAATACAAAAAAAATACGCAGAATACAAAAAACTTGCAGTATCTTTTAATAAGATACGCTACGCTCAGGAATGTACAAAGAAAAAAACTGCGTGTTTTTCTTTGCCATTCCATTCGCTTGCAGTATCTTTGTAAAAAACAAAAACACAACGTTATGGAAATATGCATAGTTTGCGGAGCAAGACCTAACTTTATCAAGGTGGCTCCACTCATTAGGGCTATAGACAAAAGCCAAAAAGAAAGGCACGACATTCATTGCTCATTAGTATATACAGGTACAGAAACCGACCCTACACTCGAAGCTTCGCTCTTCAGCGATTTGGAGTTGCGCAAGCCGGATGTTTGCTTGGGCGTTGACTGCGAAAACCTGAACGAGCTTACTGGTCGTGTGATGTCGCTATTCGAACATTATCTCAGCCATCGCAAAACGGATATTGTTGTGGTGGTAGACGACCTTGCATCTACCATGGCTGCTGCTATCGTAACAAAGAAGCAGGGCATAAAGTTGGCTCATATCGCTGCTGGCACACGCTCGTTTGACATTTCTATGCCAAAAGAGATTAACCGCCTGGTAATCGACGGACTTTCAGACATTCTGTTCACAGCAGGCATGAGCAATAACTCTATCGCCAACCGCGAAGGTGCTGAGCTTTCCAAGGTTTATATGGTGGGCAACACTCTCATCGACAACCTACGCTTTATGCACGGCAAATGGCAAGATCCAAGTCCGCTCGAGGGTCTACGACTCCAAGAGGGTGGCTACATGCTCTTCACCCTAAATCGCAAAGCGCTTATCGCTGATACCGAAGGTCTGCGCGCTATGGTTAATGCCGTGGCTAAGGCTGCAACAGGAATGCCTGTGGTGGCACCACTCAGAGGATTGGCTCGCAAGGCTGTGGAAGAGGCTTTGGAACCTGAGCTAAAGGGCGTGTTCCATATCGTAGAACCTGTGGGCTACCTTGAGTTTGGATGGCTCGCAGCTCATGCTGCAGGCGTAATCACCGACTCGGGCAATGTGGCTGAGGAGGCAACATTCAATGGCGTGCCTTGTCTCACTCTCAACGACTATACTGAGCACATCGAAACCGTGAAGGTGGGAACCAACGAGCTTGTGGGCGAAGACCCTGAGAAGATTACTGCTGCTATCGATGCCATTAGAAACAACAAATGGAAGAAGGCACAGATCCCTGACCGTTGGGACGGACGTAGCGCAGAGCGCATATTGCAGGTGTTGGTGGCAGGCAACTAATTTTCGCAGCCTGCGTGTCTTGTACGAAAAGTAAAGAAACCTTAGTATCATGCAAGGACTAAATTTCATAGCAATAGATTTTGAGACGGCTACTGGTAAGCGAGCATCGGTTTGCGAGGCTGGCATTTGCGTAGTTAAAGACGGGAAGGTGGTGGAAACAAAATCGTGGTTGGTGAAACCTGAAGATAACGCCTACTCATATTATAATATACAGATTCACGGCATACGCCCAGAGGACACTTGGGATGCGCCTGAGTTTCCTGAGGTATGGGAAGAGATTATGGAATATCTCGATGAGACACCAGTATTGGTGGCTCATAATGCAGCATTCGATATTTCGTGCATCAGAAAATCGCTGGAGCTTTATGGCTTGGAGAAACCGGAGATAGACTATTATTGCTCGCTACGTGCTGCACGCCACAACTATGACTTTAATTGCAACTCGCTCGACTATCTTTGTGCGCAGTTTGAAATACCAGAAGGCAAACACCATCGTGCTGGCGACGATGCAGAAATGTGTGCCCGACTATTCTTAAAGGAGGTAAGAGATGCCGGATGGTGCGAGCTATCAGAAATGAATTATTGTAACGGAAGGCTATAACAAATGAATTATTGCAACGGGAAACTATAACAAGACATGAAGAAGAAAATATATTTCGCAGGCTCTATCCGAGGCGGTAGAGTTGATGCAGCATTGTATCAGAGAATGATAAGCTATATACAAAAGACCGATATTGTGCTGACGGAGCATATTGGCAAGCCTGACTTGAGCTTAGTGTCTAAAAACAAAGCCCTCGACACCGACATCTATGAGCAAGATACTGCATGGCTCAGAGAAAGCGATATGGTTATTGCCGAGTGCACTTGTCCTTCGCTTGGCGTAGGCTACGAGCTGGCGTATGCCGAAGCTCACGGCATTCCGGTATACATTTTCTATGATAAAAACAAGTCGAATCTCTCGGCTATGCTAAACGGCAATGCTTATTTCACCATCTTGCCATACGAAACAGAAGAAGATATTTTTGGCGAGTTGGATAGGATTCTGAACAGGGAAGCATAAATATAAAATGGGAATATATTTGATAGCAAACAAACATACATTTGATAGAAAGCAAAAATACGTTTGCTAGTAAGCAAAGATATATTTGCAAGAAAGCACAAATCGCGCGAAGCAGGCTTTCGGCATCAAATTCAATCAACTAAATCATTGAAGTAAAGCACTTTACATAAATGACACATATATCTTTATTATATTTGACGATAAGAATTAGTTTTTGGAACAGTTATTAAGAAAAACAACAACAAATAGTTATTCAGAATAACAACAATTATACATCAAGATACAGCTTTTCTGACTTATTGTGATTAAAATTCCCCCTTATGTTTGTCGGATTATCAAAAAAAATAGCGGTGACACAAGTTTGTGCCACCGCTATTTTCATTTTATGGATTATACTAAGAAAGCTACGGATTATCTTCTTGTTGTCTTCTTGGTAGAAGTAGACTTCTTGGTGGTTGTCTTCTTGGTGGTTGTCTTCTTGGTGGTTGTCTTCTTGGTAGAAGTTGTAGTCTTCTTAGATGTTGTTGTGATAGCAGGTTTTGCAGCCTGATAGTATTTCAAGGCTACAGGCATGTGCTGCTGAAGAGCTGCGATACGCTTAGCGTCTGATGGGTGGTCGCTGAAGAAGTCGCTCTGCGAAGAACTATTCTGCGACATGCGCTGCCAGAAAGGTATTGCCTGCTGAGGATCGTAGCCTGCCATGGCTGCAAAGACAAGACCCATATAGTCGGCCTCCAACTCATTGTCGCGAGAATATTTAAGGTTGCGGAATGAGAAATACTGTCCAGCTACGGCTGATGCCAAATCGCCAACACCATCACCAACAGCCTGATTAAGAACAGAGCCAAGTATCTGAGTGCCAGTCTGCTGATTCATCTGCTTGCTAAGTTGTTCGGCAGAATGCTTGGCTACAGCATGCGCAATCTCATGACCAAGAACTATGGCAAGACCAGTCTCATTCTGAGTGTAAGGAAGCAAACCCTCGTAGACAACAATCTTACCACCAGGCATACAGAAGGCATTAACCTCATTATTCTGCACAAGGTTGAATTCCCAAGAGAAATTGCTGATTTCTGAAGCAAAACCATTGTTCTTGAGATAGGTTTCTACGGCAGAAGCAAGATTCTTGCCCACACGCTGCACCATGGCGATATTGGCAGAGTTGGTAGACTTCTTTGCAGAAGCCATATACTTGGTATACTCCTGTGAGCTAAGGCTCAACACTTGTTGATCGGTGATGCGAAGATTGTGTTTACGACCTGTGAGTGGCACAGTCTGTGTGGTGCCACATGCCGACATCAAAACTGCTGTGATGGCAGCAATAACTAAGAACTTAATCTTTTTCATTGTTTTTTTTGTTTGTTGTATGTTTTATTTTGAAATCCTTATTAGTTGTGAACCTTGATATTGGTTTTCGCCCGAAATCTGCACCACCACTACTCCACTTGCCGAAGCAGGCAACTGCAACACATGGCTATCGGCAGTAGGCATAAAGCTTTGAGAATCAATAATATTGCCCGAAAGCGAATATACTGTAGCCGTGAGCGATTGCGAAGGCTGAAAAGCAAACGCCAACTTTAGTCTGCCACCCGATAATGGCGAGAGAGTGACATTGCGAGGTGTGGAATGCGAAATGTCAGTGATACCATCGATGCCAAGAATATAAAGTAAGCCGGCATAGGCATTTATCTCGCCATAGCCATAGAGATTGTTGGGATATGAGAGCGTAGGGTCTACACGGCGCGAGGTGTGCGAGATGATGCGCATAACATCCTGTGGAGTGAGCGTAGGGCAAGCTTGCAACCACAGAGCTATCACTCCTGCTGCTATAGGCGAAGCCATAGAGGTGCCGGAGTTGGCATTCCAAGCATAGGTGCGACCTTGGAAATTGAAGTGGGCAACATCTGAGAGTATGTCGGAAGCCTGCGGATGATTTTCGAGATAATAGCTGGAATATGATGAGATGACATTGGTGCCGGGTGCCATAACATCTGGTTTAATGCGTCCATCGAAGGTAGGGCCAACTGAAGAATATTCGCCACGCTGACCATTTGTTCCCATGTCGTAGGTGCGCAAGTCGCCAAGATAGTTTTCGAAGCTTTGACGATAACTGTTGGCACCCACGCAAATAACAGAAGGTGCGGCAGATGGAGAATTGATATTATGTGTGCACTCTGCATCCTGAAGAGCAGGATTCAAATCGTTGGCAACGAGATATCCTTCATCGCAATATAGCTCAGCATCAGCATCTTTGCCAATAATCTCTACCGACATTTTGCCTAAGGCATCAAGGCGGTCAAGGGTCTGGAACTGCACATCAAAAACCTGACGCGAAGCATCATAGCAGTTGTCGTAGGCAGAGATTTCGAGGTATAGTTTTTGTCCTGCGATAATGGTAGAGTCGATGAGCATAGAGTCTTCGGCAGCTAATACTGCAGGAGTATTTACGATGATAGTATCATTAACGAAGTCGTCATGATAGAATACTGTGCGCAGGGCTGATGCTCCAAGACTATTAATGGTTAACGACGCACGGTTGGCAGAAGTCCAAACAAAGCTACCACGACTTTCGTCGCCCAATGGCTTGTGGATATAAGATGGTATGAGACCATTGTTGCCTGCCGACGATACGAGGATATGACCAGGACCTGTGAGACTATCAAGCATGGCAAAATATAGTTGGTCGTCGCCACGGAAATCTTGTGGTGCACCTTCGCTGAACGACACTACGCAAGGCATGCCAAGGCTGTCGGCTGTATCGAAGATATACTTAAAGCCAAGAGCATCGGTGGCATAGGTGAATTTATAATAGTCGGCAGTATCGATGAAGGCTACATCGTCGACGGTGGCATTAGCAACAATGCAGATATCGCTCTCATAGGCTATGCCGCGATAAGGACTATCGAAGCCTGAGCCTGCAAGCGAGCCAAGGGTATGTGTGCCGTGAGTTTGGTCTAAGCCATCGCGAGAGTGGGCATAACGAAGCAAAGCCTCTGTGCTATGATAGCTCTGACCTACATAGTGTGCAGAATTGATGGTGTCGGCAGAAAGCTGATCCCAAAAACTGCGTATGCGATAGTTGGTGGCTGAACGGTCGTAGAAATTAGGATGGGTGAGGTCGAAACCAATATCCATCACGCCCACCATCACGCCCTTGCCTGTATAGGCTTGAGGAAGCGAGAGTCCTTGATAGGCTTTTGTGGCTCCAAGATAAGCTCCCGAAATATCCATCAAAGCATGTGTGCCACGCTGCGATTCGATGCGGCTAACTTGGCTATTCTGCGATAATGAAGCAATATTGCTGATTGGCATGGCAACAATATATATATCGCCACAACTAAGCAACTGCTGACAACCATTGGCAGAGAAAAGAGAATCTACATTGCCCTCTGCACGCACAAAGGCTGTGAGCATAGGCGATGGCGATATGCTATTAGCATCAACCTTATTTTTGGCAAAGCTCTTGCCATTGCTCTTCTGTACAGATGCCGACAAGCGTTGTTCAGCAACTATAGAGCGTACCCACGGCGACAGTTTGCCGAGGGCTGCTCGCTGAGCAAAAGCAGAAAGCTGACATGCAGCAAGAAGGAATATGAGGATTGCTTTTTTCATTAAATGATGGGGATTTGTGGGATTTTATATCTGCCGAGGATTTGCGGATTATATGAATGAAAGAAAGAAGCTAAAGCATTAACTTCCAACCTTATAGCCTGCTATCAAGGCTATAATACCCAAGGAAATGCTTGCCACGGTATAGGCTATAGCCCAAGCTAATTGTCCTCCGCGAGCAAGGAGCAGATTCTCGTTCATAAAGGTAGAAAAGGTGGTGAAGCCTCCGCAGAATCCTGTTATAAGAAGTAGTTTAGTGGCGGGCGAGATATTATTGCTAAGCGCCATAGCCGAGAGCATACCTATCAGGAAACTACCAACTACATTGACAGCCAATGTAGCCAAAGGCAATTGGGTGTTCATAAAAAGGGCAATGCCTTTGCCTGAGAGATAGCGCATGCCACCACCAAAGAAGCTTCCTATACATACAAATAATAATTCTTTCATCGTAGAGAGTTGGATTAAGTAATTGTGGACTTAATTTATGCAAAATTAATCAATTACACATTTACATGCAAATTTTCAGACAGAAAAATAGCCTATAGCTATAAAACGAAAAAAAGCTCCCATGCCACGAGGCACGAGAACTTTTTCTGTTGTGAAACACCAACTTGCGTGGTGTTGTATATTTCTATGCTATTATACGATCGATTTGTATATCAAGCCTTTAGCACAATGTAAGACCTGCATCGTATACAGACTTGTTCATCTCATAGTTCTTCTTAAAATAAGACTTCAACAAGTTCTTTACTGCTTTCATAATTGTTTTCATAATTGTTACCCTTTCTTTAATTTTAAATTTACTACTTAGCCATCTATATATGGCTGCTAAAACATTCTTTTTACCTAAGAATCTATTCCTGGAATTAATCTTTCTTTAATTAATTTGCAATTACTACTTCTTCAAGCCGCGGTTCTTAAGAGTAGTGTCGAGGAGCAATGTATACTTCTTCAACTGGCTATTATCGAGAACGTAAGCCATGTATGTAAGATTTCTCTTCACAGCTGCATCAACCATCTCTGATTTTTCTTCATCTTTTGCTGCAGAAGCGTTGAGCATCTCTACACAGAAGTTGTTATACAAATCGTTTACACTTTCCATCTGGTCCATGTTAAGACCTAATGTTGTAGCGAGGCGGCGAATATTGATATGCATATCGTAAGCATTTTCCATCTCAGCTGCCTTTGCATTAGTATTACCGGCAAAAGCCATTGTCATACTCATCATTGCTACGAGTGTCAATACAATCTTTTTCATAATCTTATATTTTTTAAATTTAACATTAGGACCGTTTTTGTTATCCTTTGGTCCTGTCATCCTGCGGTATCCTCTGATACCTTTATCTCTGTTTTCTGGGTGCAAAGTTATAGCATCGATTTTGTCCGAACAAGCTTTTTCGACTGTATTTTCGTTTTGTAACCCCTTTTTTTGATACATGTCAACGAAGTTACAATTTAAAGGCTACTATTTGATACTATGGCTTTGCAAAATTATATCGCAACTATGGACGTATGTCGTTTTTTTTGTTTAACTTTGCACACTAAACAGCATTATACATTATAATATAATAGAAAAACAACAGTAAAATGACTAATAAGTACATCAAGGCTACATATAAGCTTTACGACGTTACAGATGGCAAAAAGGAGCTCCTTGAGGAGACTCAGCCAGGTATTCCATTCGCTTTCATCTCTGGCATGGGAGTGGCTCTCGACGAATTTGAGAAACTCTTGGCAGAGAAGCAGACAGGCGAAGACTATGACATCACGCTGACTCCTGAGCAGGCTTATGGAGAGCACGTGGCTGAAAGAGTTTTCGACTTGGATAAGGCTATATTCTCACACAATGGCAAATTCGACCACGAGAATATCTTCGAAGGTGCTATCGTGCCATTGCAGAATGCTGAGGGCGAGCGCTTCTTTGCTAATATCGTGAAGATTGGTAACGACAAGGTTACTGTAGACCTCAACCACCCTTGGGCTGGCAAAACTCTTAACTTCAAGGGTTCTATCCTCGAAAGCCACGAGGCTACAGCTGAGGAAATGGCTGCGCTCGTAAAGGCTATGAGCGGTGAAGGTGGATGTGGCGGTAGCTGCGAGAACTGCGGTGGTGGCTGCGGTGGACATGGCGAAGGCGAAGGTCATTGCGAGGGTCACGGTGATGGTCATTGTGGCGGTCATGGTCACGGAGATGGTCATTGCGGTGGTCATGGTCACGGAGATGGTCATTGCGGTTGCGGACATCACCACGAGAACTAAGAATATTCTATATAATATAAGGTAAGTAGGGAGATTTTCCATATCTCCCTACTCCATAATAAAAACAACACACAGACATGCGAAACACTTTCGGACATCTATTCACCCTCACCACATTTGGTGAAAGTCATGGCGAAGCTGTGGGAGGTGTAGTCGATGGTATGCCTGCAGGCATAGATATCGATACCGACTTCATACAGCAGGAGCTAAATAGGCGTAGACCAGGACAAAGTCATATCACCACCGGACGCCAAGAGGCTGACAAGGTGGAACTGCTGAGCGGCATCTTCGAAGGAAAATCGACGGGATGCCCTATAGGCTTTATTGTCAGAAACACTAACCAGCATAGCCAAGACTATGAGAATATGAGATGTTTGTTCCGTCCTTCGCATGCCGACTATACTTACCATACAAAATATGGCGTTAGAGACCATCGCGGCGGTGGACGCTCATCGGCACGCATCACTATAAGCAGATGTGTGGGTGGCGCTCTAGCCAAACTGGCTCTAAAGCAGTTGGGGGTAGACATCTGCGCTTATACTTCGCAGGTGGGCAATATAGCTCTCGACAACGACTATACCAAATACGACCTTTCGCTCACAGAGAGCAACATTGTGCGTTGTCCTGACAGCGATAAGGCTAAGGAAATGGAGGACCTCATAGCCAAGGTTAAGGCTGAGGGAAATACCGTAGGCGGTATCATCACATGTGTGATAAAGGGCTGTCCTGCAGGACTTGGCGAGCCTGAATTCGACAAGCTGCATGCGCAATTGGGTAGCGCTATGCTTGGCATAAATGCCGTGAAGGGCTTCGAATATGGCGAAGGCTTTAATTGCGTAAATACTTTTGGCAATGAGCAAAACGACCGCTTCGTAAACCATGACGGCAACATCGAAACCGCAACAAACCATAGCGGAGGCATACAGGGCGGAATAAGCAATGGGCAAGATATCTATTTCCGTATAGCATTCAAGCCTGTGGCTACAATCTTGCAAGAGCAAGACACTCTCGACCTGGAGGGTAATCCTACAACCCTAAAGGCTCGCGGACGCCACGACCCATGTGTGTTGCCAAGGGCTGTGCCTGTGGTGGAAGCCATGGCTGCCATGGTAATTCTCGACAACTTCCTGATGAATAAGACTGTAAAGCTTTAAGGATAAATATCTAGAAAATCTAGAACTTCTAGAACTTCTAGAATATCTAGATCTTCTAGAAAAAACCTACTAAAAACTTAAAAACAGAATACTTAACTAAATACTAAAAACTAACATGAAGCATGCCAAATCAAAGCTTGTAGTGCTTTTTGCTGCTGCAAGCCTATGTGCGCAAGCACAACAGCTGGCTTTCCCTGGAGCTCAAGGCTTCGGACGCTTTGCCACAGGCGGACGCTCAGGTAGCGTTTACCATGTAACTAACCTCAACGACTCTGGTCAAGGCTCTCTGAGAGATGCCGTAAGCAAACCAAACCGCATCGTAGTTTTTGATGTGGCGGGAGTTATCAAAATCAGCAGTCGTATTGTATTTGCCAAAAATCTTTATGTTGCAGGCCAAACTGCTCCTGGCGAAGGTGTGGTGGTTTATGGCAATGGCGTCTCGTTTTCGGGAGCAAGCAACATCATCGTACGCCACATGCGCTTCCGTATGGGAAAGGGTGGCGACAGCGGCAAGGATGCTGCTGGTATTGCCAATGGCACTAACATGATCTTCGACCATTGCTCGTTCTCATGGGGATTGGATGAGACTTTCTCTATCAACCCTGACGGCAAGGGCGACCTCGGCGACATCACCATCTCGAATTCTATCATGGGACAGGGATTGCTGTCGCATAGCGCTGGTGGTCTGATGCAGGCTGACAACATCACTCTATATCGCAACCTTTATTGCGACAACAGCACTCGTAACAACAAGGTGAAGGGCAAAAACCAGTATGTGAACAACATTGTTTACAACTGGAAGAATGGTTGCTATCTCATGGGTGGCGACTCGCAGGGCACATCGTATGCCAACGTCACCAACAACCTCTTTATAAATGGTCCGATGACAGGAAGTTCTGCCAACGCCATAACAAGTGGAAATGCAGATTTCCATATCTATGCCGTTGACAATATACAGGACAAAAACCTCAATGGCGTACTCGACCCTACAGAGATTTCGCGTAGCAACTATGGTGGCGGTCCTACATTCCATGAAACGCCTTTCGACTACCCTACTCTCGACACTTGGGAAGCTAAAGATTTGGCTTCCAACTTGTTGCCTATAGTTGGAGCAAGTCTGCCTTATCGCGATATGGCTGACAACTACATGATTCGCGAGGTCAGAACTTATGGCAAAGAGGGTACTTTCCTCTCTGACGAATGCCAGTTGCCTATAGGCGCTCCTTCGGCATGGCAGATGGAGGCTTTCGAGAAGCCTGCGGATACTGATGGCGATGGTATGCCTGACGAATGGGAAAAGGCTAACGGCACCGACCCTAATAAGGATGATGCTATGACAATTGCTGCCAACGGATATGCAAATATCGAAAACTATATAAACAGCATCTCGGCAACCACCATCCCTACATTGGTGAGAAAGCCTATGTGCTTGAGCGAGAAATCGTCTAAAGACAACAGCATCACGCTTTCATGGTACGATCTTTCTGACAACGAGGATGGCTTTATCCTCGAGATGGAAGAGGAAGGAACATTCAAGGAGATTGCACGCATCGATGCCAACACCGAGAGCTATACCATCAAAAACTTGAAGCCTGGCACATTATATAATGTAAGATTGGCTGCTTTCAAGGGCGACGTGGTGTCGGAATACAACACTATCACAGTTAAAACTCAGCCAGAATATGCCGAGATGATAGACTGCGAAAACTATAATGCTGATGCCACATGGAGCGGTGCTACTATGCAGAGATGGAACCATACTGACCTCTGCTGGAACGACAACTCTGCTGCCTTTGCTGATGACGCCAACGTGATGATAGCTCCTGCCACAAACACATTGATAATGGTTACTGAAGAGGTGACTCCAAAGAATGTTGTGGTAAAGGGCAATGCTAATGTCACCTTGCAGGGCACAGGAAGCATCGCAGGCACAGGATCGCTCAATAAGGATGGCGAGGGTGCCTTGAACTTGAAGCTCGAAAACTCGTATACTGGCGCTTCTGTTATCCACGATGGCGTAGTAAACTTCCATTCTATTGCCGATGGTGGCAAGCCAAGTGCGCTTGGTGCATCTATAGAATATGCGCAAAACTGGATTTGGGATGGAGGTAAGTGGAACTATACTGGCTCTACGGCTTCTACAAACCGCTGTGCCACATTGTATAAGGAGACAGCTCTTGGCGTTGACAACAGCGCTGCTACCCTAAACCTCAACGGCACATTCACAGGTGCTGGCAACTTTGTTGTTGATGGCAACGGTATCGTACGTCCTGGTAGCGCAAAGTTCTTTAGCTATACCGGCAACACCATCGTCAAGAGTGGTACTCTGCAGCTTGAATATATCAAGAATATGACTGCCAAGTCGCGTGTTTATCTCGGAGAAGAGGGCAACACTTCGCCTAAGCTGGTGATGGCTGGTGGAAACTTCGTAACAAAGTCTTCTAACGACCAATATCTCAACTACGAATTCCCTATCGAAGTGCTGGAGAATACTTATTCCACCTTCACCATTCAGCGCAACTGCTCGCTTAAGTGCAAGGTTACTGGTAGCGGTACTTTGGAATATAAGATTCCTTACGTCAGAGAATATGTTAGCGGCGACTGGAGTGGCTTCTACGGCACTCTCGTGGCTAATGGCGTAAACAGCGACAAGGATGGTTCGCAGCTCATGCTCTACAATAGTGGTATTCCTAACGCTTCGATAAACCTCAAGGGCAACGCTCGCGTAACTCATTGGAATCCAAACGTTACGGTAAAGCTCGGCGGACTAAGTGGCGACAAGGGTACTTATCTTGGTGGTACCACAAAGAAGACTACTGGACAAACCGTCACATGGCAGGTGGGAAATGCTAACACCAACGAAACTTTCAATGGCGTTATCGACCGTCGTTGCTCGGCTTCGGGCTACAATTGCAATGTGGATATCGTTAAGGAGGGTAGCGGATATTGGCGCCTCACGGGTAGCAACACCTATAATGGTACTACCATCGTTACAGGCGGTCACCTTATCATCGACGGCTCTAATCAGGGCACAGGTCTTATGACTATCAAGGAGAATGGTAGCTTGTCGGGCAAGGGTACCATTGCTGGCGACGTGGTTGTAAGCGGAAGCGTACAGGCAGACCTCTCTGCATCTGGCTCTTGCCAGCCTCTCACCATCAAGGGTAAGCTGACTGCCAATAATGCAACATTGGTTATAAACATGGAGGATGTCACAGGCACCATCGCCGACGATACAGAGATAAAGGTATTCAATCTCGCTTCTGCTATTCAGGGCACAGGCTTCACCGACATTCAACCTGCCACTCCTTCTGCCACACAACTTTGGGACACCTCGCTACTTGCCACAAAGGGTATCATAAAGGTGGTTTCCAACATTGCTAACGGCATTTCTACCCCATCTGCCGACAACACTTCTTCTTCAGCCATCTACGACCTCACAGGCAAAAAAACTTCTTCGCCAAAGGGTCTCTACATCAAGGATGGAAAGAAGCATATCGCAAGATAATCCTAAAGCCTAATAAAACTAAAAAGGTGCATCTAAAGCTTATCTCAGCTTTGATGCACCTTTTTTTTATTTTATTCCTCCTTAAAAATCTATTCTATGCCGATATTCAACAGGATATCCTTCATCAGGATCCTTCATCGAAATCCTTCCTTCATCAAGAAATCCTACATCGAATATCCTTACACCACACCAATAATCTCCTGCACAGATGCGCATCCATGAGCATCGAGCCAATCATTGATGCCATTCTTCACCTTCACCGTTACGGTAGGGTCGAGGAAGTTGGCTGTACCAATTTCTATTGCAGTAGCACCAGCCATCAAGAATTCTATAGCATCCTCGGCTGTACAAATACCGCCAAGTCCGACAACAGGAATCTTCACGCCCTTAGCCACCTGGTTAACCATTCTCACAGCCACAGGCTTCACGGCAGGACCGCTCAAACCTCCTGTGCCAATGCTCAGGCGCGAGCAGCGACGCTCTATGTCGATAGACATTCCCATCAAAGTATTGATGAGCGAAACAGAATCTGCTCCCTCTGCCTCTACAGCCTTGGCAATATCCACGATGTTAGTAACATTTGGCGAAAGCTTCACGATAAGTGTCTTGTGGTATTTCTCTCTCACAGCCTTCACCACGCTTGCTGCACCCTCGCAGGTAACGCCAAACGCCATACCGCCATCCTTAACGTTAGGACAAGAGATATTCAATTCTATGGCTGGAATATTCTCCAGCGCATCAATCTTCTCTGCACAGAGCGCATAGTTCTCAGGGCAATCACCGCTGACATTCACTATCATCCTTGAGTCGATATCCTTAATCTGAGGATATATATGCTCGCAGAAATAGTCTACGCCCTTATTCTGCAATCCTACGCAGTTGAGCATTCCGCTCGCTGTCTCTGCCATACGGGGATAGTCGTTTCCTTCACGTGGTTTCAGGGTTGTTCCCTTCACGATAATGCCGCCAATCTCGTCTAAAGCCACCAAGTCGGCAAACTCTAAACCATATCCGAAAGTTCCCGATGCGGTCATCACGGGGTTCTTCATCTCTAATGAAGCAATTTTTACACTTAAAGCTGCCATTTTAGTTTCTTAATATTTAACACCGGACCTTCTTTACATACACACACATTGCCTTCTATAGTGTTCTCCACACAGCATAGGCAGGCACCAACGCCGCATGCCATCATATTCTCCAACGATACTTCGCAATCGATATCATGGCTCTTAGCATAGCGTGCCACAGAAACCATCATTGGCTTAGGACCACAGGTGGAAATCTGGTCAAACTTCTCTGTCTCCAGGGCTGAATGATTGGTCACAAAACCTTTCTCACCAATGCTGCCATCTTCGGTGGTAACGAGCACACGACCAATGGCACGGAACTCTTCCAGTTCCAGCAAGTCGGCTGCTGTACGTGCTCCAAGCAAGAATGTTGGCTCTCCGCCTGCTTCTTTTATCTTCTTACCAAAATAAAGTAGCGGAGCCACTCCTACACCTCCACCTACGAGCAAAACCTTTGCTTTACTATCCTTAGGCATGGTGAAACCATTACCGAGTGGCAACACGCAATTCAAGTTGTCGCCAGCCACGAGCTTGCCCAATCTTCGTGTGCCATCACCAATAGTTGCCACCAGCAACCATAGTTCTCCTTTGGCTTCATCCACGTAGTTTATAGATATCGGACGACGCAAAAATGTTGTTGGCGAATCGTCAACTCTAACTTCCACAAACTGTCCTGGGAGCATCTCTGGCAGTCCATCCTTGCACGATAGCTTCAGCAAAACATGCTTCGGACTAACTCTCTCGACGCTATTGACCGTGAGGTCCAAACAATATTTCTTCATATATATAAATATAATATGGTGTTTAATCCTTCAATATAGTAAATCCTCCTTTATTATATAATCCCCATTTATGGTATTATCCCATTTATGGTATTATCCTCCTTATTTCTTTTGCAAAGTTAATGCAAACGAGCGCAATGGCAAAGAAATCCTCTCATTTTATTTATTGCGCTCTATGATATCTATCATCTTCCTACCATCTTCCAATCATCTTCCAATCATCTTTATATCTTCCTTCATGCCATCTTTATATCTATCTTCCGTCCTTGTCCGAAGTCGTTTTTACGACTTCGCTCCATCCTCATCAAGAGCCCGCAGCCACCTTTGCCCCCTTTTCATATATAAAAAATGGGGCAGCGAGCAGGCTCAACACCCCTCGCTGCCTCATTCTTTATAAATCAAATCCGAGGATAAAAATCATTCTTTATATATCTCTTCCGAGGATAAAATCATCCTTTATATATCTCTTCCAAAGATAAAAATCATCCTATATCCAAGAGCAAAAAATCGCCATCATTCCATCTACTTCTTAGGCACAAAAGTTTCCCAAGTTTGGTCATCATAGAAGATGCGAATCTCGGTAATTTTCCTCTCTTGTTTGTCAGTTATTTTGATAGCTGCTTGCGGATAATTATTTGGTGTACTATAAACACCCTGTCTCCCTTGAAACAGTCCGCCATCATTTTGTGGGGTAGAAGAGGAACCAGAAATAGGAGCAGAATTATTAGCACCTGAAAAATCGAGCATAGGCTGCCCATCTTCGCTGAGTTTCTGACCGTTAGCACCATCCTCTGAGGCTGAAATATCGAGATACATTTGCCCCTTACCAAACATCAGCCAGTCGGTAGAAAGTGATGGAATTTTTGATTTTATAGATTCCACTATGTTGAGGGTGGGGTTAGTACGTCCGGTGAAGATGCTGCTCAATGTTCCAGGCGACACTCCGATGAACGAAGCGAACACTTGTTGGGTCATATGCTGGCTCTCCATAATCTTCCTAATTCTGTCTTTCATATTGCGTTTTTGTTATGATAGACCCTAAAAATAGGGTATTTTTTATGATTTCCTTACGGTTTACAAAGTTAAAGCAAATATTTTATATAAACAACATTTGTGAACGCTTTTTTGTTTTGTAATGTTTAGATTTTATAATTTAGAGTTTTGAATATCATATTTAGACTATGATAAAATATAGGTTTAAATATATGTATCTAAATTTAGAGCCTTAAATTATATTCTACTAAATATTGGGGTTTTTAATGCAATTTACTGGGTTTTAATGGCTTGTTGCAGCCTAAATATATGTATAAATGGTGTATATGCAGTTTTAGCATGTAAAAGCCACATTTTTAAGCCTATCCAACTACCTTTGCAAAACATAACTCGCTCTTTTTCTGCAAGTTACATCACTTAAAGTATGCACGTATATTTATACGTCTTACTTTTAGTATCTAAATATCTACATTTAAATCCTTGTATTTGGTCCTATAATATACAGTATATACGATTTAGTTATCTACATTTCAATACTTACAATGTTAAATCTTAAACGTTATATACAAAACTAAACTTTAGATTATTAAATACTAATAAAAGTGAACGCTAAATCTGCGAGAAGCGAAAAATGGCATTTTTAACGCCACCGAAATATTCTCGCCCAACCATCCAAACGAAACAAAATATGCGATTCTCAGAGCACTTAATTCCGCCCCACTACGCTTGTTTACAGAGAGTTAGGGCAAAAAAAAGCGTCCCAACGGGACGCTTGTTCTAAGTCTAAAAAGTATGTTTTTGGCTCAATTTTCAATGCAAAATGAAGAAAATTAGCTCCTTCATCAGCTCTCCTGCAGGCGTATTTGGGTTGTCTATACCCTTACTTTTGGCGTCTGTTTCTCTAATCTTGGAAATTATCTGTAGAGTCTTCAATCCTGAGTAGTTTCTCATGCCCGTCATATAGTCCTTAACACCCCACACAGATTTCAAATTCAGATGCTCTGCCACGCTATTTTCGTTGCGTTTATCTGGTGCATAATATGCCAACATCAGATTTTGGAAATAATTAAAGAGCAACGGGAGAATTGAGAAGAGAGAACCTGCCTTAGGATTGCTGTCAAAATATTTGATGATAAGATTTGCCTTATAAACATCCCTATTCACGATGGCATCTCTGAGCTCGAAGCTATTAAAATCTTTGCTCACTCCTATCTGCTCCTCCACCACTTCAGGCGTCACTCTCCTATCGTTGTCGGGAAGCGAAATCAGAATCTTCTCAAGCTCCGAAGTCAGACGACTCAAGTCAGCTCCCACCGCCTCGGCTATCATCATCACCGCTTTGTTCTCGATGGCAGCCTTTCGAGTTTTCAGATATCCCTCGATGAAAGATGGCAGCTGATAGTCTTTCAGCTTTTTGCTTTCAAACACCACTCCCACCGCCTGAGCCTTAGCGATGATTTTCTTTCTTGCATCTATGGTACCATTTTTATGGCACAGCACAATCAGCGATGTGGCTGACGGATTTGCGAGATATTTTTCTATCGGCTCCAAATTCTTCAATCCCTGAGCCTCTTTTACTATGATAACTCTTCGTGGAGCCATCATCGGATAGCCTTTTGCCATATCCACAATTTGCGTTGCCGTGGTGTCGGCGCCAAAAACTATCTCTTGATTGAAGTCGCGCTCTTCCGGTGCCAGCGCATTTTCTGCTATATAGTCAGCTATCTTGTCTATATAGTAAGCCTCGTTGCCCATTAATATATAAATAGGTGAAAAGTTGCCAGCCTTAAGGTTGCGCATTATTTCGTCGAAGCCCATTGATTTTTTCTTTTCCGCCATTATTATGTAGTTAATCAAATCGTTTGTTGTATCTTTGCATCGTCGTTACAATATGTTGCACAATGATGCAATATGATGCAAAAATACTAAAATGATTCCATTAAACCTACCATCATTCGAAATAAAATTGTCGGGATCGGCAGAAAAGCCCACCATCTGGGATATCCTGCGCCAAAAATTCATCGCGCTAACTCCTGAGGAGTGGGTGCGCCAGCACTTCGTGCATTTGCTCACCGACCATCTCGGCTATCCTCAATCGCTAATGGCAAACGAGGTTAAGCTCGCCGTGGGCAACAAAACGTTGCGTGCCGACAGCGTGCTCTACCATAGCAACCTCGCTCCACGAATGATCATTGAGTATAAGGCGCCGCATATCAAGATCACCCAAAAGGTTTTCGACCAGATCACGGTCTACAACATGCTCTTGCATGTCGACTATCTCATCGTCAGCAATGGTCTGCAACACTATTGCTGCAAGATGGATTATGAAAACAAAAAATATTTATTTCTCAAAGATATCCCAACCTACGATAAACTTTGACAAAATAGCAATCACTCTTCACTCACCATCTTCATATACTCCTCATAATCTATAAACCTTCCGCCCATAGATTTCAGATGAGGGGTTTCAAACTGGCAGTCTATAATTCTTCCGCCATTCTTATCCATAAATTCCGCAAGGAATATCAGCGCCAGTTTGCTTGCGCTTGGCACCAGCGAAAACATGCTCTCGCCAAAGAAGCAACGCCCGATGGTAACACCATACAGTCCGCCCACCAGGTTGTTGTCATCGTCCCACACTTCCACGCTGGCAGCAAATCCCTGGCGATGCAGCTCCTTATATGCCGCCATCATATCCTCGCCCAGCCATGCTCCCTCCTCGTTGTATCTCAGTCTCGAGCACTCTCCTATCACCCTATCGAAAGCCTCGTTCATGCCCACGCTATATTTGCCTTTGTTGAGCAAATTGCGCATAGAGTGCGAAATATGAATCTCCGAAGGGAATATCACAAACCTCTGCATCGGACAATACCACATTATCTCTGGTCTGTCTCGAAACGAATACCAGGGGAATATTCCGTTGCTATATGCCAGCAGCAGCCTGTCCACCGACAAGTCGCCACCCACGGCTATCAGTCCGTCGTCGTCGCCATATCGTGGATCAGGAAATGCCAGCTCCTTTCCTATTCTGTATACCATAGTGTTTAATGTGTAGTGTGTAGTGTGTAGTGTGTAGTGTGTAGTGTGTAGTGTTTAGTTCATGCAAATATCGCTATTTTGCAGCGTTTCTCAAAGTTTTGCAGAAATAATTTTGCCCTATACTCTAATTTCCCTACTTTTGCAGTAATATATATTAAGGTATAAAACCAAGATATACGCCAAATAACAAAACATAAAAACATAAAAACCTACAACAACAATGAAAAAGACATTACTTACCGTCGCCTTTGCCCTCACCATGGGCTTATCGTCATTTGCCCAGGGCTACTACACACAATACTACGCCGACAAGGCTCTCGTAGCCAAGGCCACAGAATGGGTGAAGAGTGGCGAATGGCGTGGTGGCTACAATGGAGCAGCACCTCATTTCTCTGTCAATGCCGTCGACTTCTATCAGCAATACCATAAGAATCCGCAGCAATGGCAGGCGCTATTCAAATGGCTCGCCAAAACCGACCTCCTGGCGCTCTCCAAGGGCAAACACCCTATCGAGGGCAGCAATCTCGTGGCAAGCGTTGAAGACGACCACAACGGTCCGCTCGAAACTAAGCGCAGCGAGAGCCACAACCACAAAATCGACTTCCAGTTCGTTGTCAAGGGTGTAGAGAAATTCGGCATCATCGACCACTACACCAGCAAACCTAACAGCAAATATCGTCCCGACGTTATCCACTACGACTACGATGCTTCCAAGGCTCGCTTCTATCTCTCAAACCCTAAGGAGTTCTTCCTCTTCTTCCCTCGCGACTGGCACATCGCCAAAATCAACAACGACCTCAAAACTCCTGAGTGTCCCGACGAGAATATTAGGGTGATAGTAGTGAAAGTCGATTACGTAGACTAACAACTCTCGCAACAACCATTTAGCGTCACTTAATAACCATAAAGGAAAAGAAAAACCATTTAATAACCATAAAGAAAAAGAAACAGAAAACATGGCATTTGGAAAATGGCTTGGCGGCGTACTCGGCTTCATGTCGGGTGGTCCGCTTGGCGCTCTCGCAGGCTTTGCGTTGGGTGCCTTATTTGATAAAGGTGTAGACTCCGTAAATCAGCCCTACACCAACAACACCTTCGATGGCGATGGCAGCTATGACCACAACGCCTCGCAACAGCAGCAATATCGTGCACATCAGCAGCAGGTCTACGAGGGTCAGCGCAATTCGTTCCGCTTCTCGCTCTTGGTGTTGGCATCTTGCATCATCAAGGCCGACGGCAAGGTGATGCACTCCGAGATGGAGTTTGTGCGCCAGTTCTTGCGCACCAACTTCGGCGAAGCTGCCGTCCACGATGGCGAACAGATACTGCTCAAGCTCTTCGAAAAACAAAAGGAGATGGGCTCTCTGCAATATCGTGGCGTCATAGATAGCGCAGCACGCCAAATGGCGCAAAATCTCGACTATGCTGCTCGTCTGCAGCTCCTCAACTTCCTCGTCATCATCGCCAAAGCTGATGGCAACGTGCATCCTGCCGAAGTCCAGGCGCTCAAGGATATCACCCTTGCCCTTGGTCTTTCGCTCTCCGACCTCGACTCCATGCTCAATCTCGATGCTGGTGCCAACGATCTCGAAGCAGCCTACAAGGTGCTTGGCGTTTCGCCTTCAGCCACCGACCAAGAGGTCAAGGCTGCCTACCGCAAGCTTGCTCTCCAGCATCATCCCGACCGTGTAGCCACCCTTGGCGACGATGTCAAACGAGCTGCCGAGCGCAAGTTCAAGGAAATCAACGATGCCAAAGAGAAAATCTTTAAGGCAAGAGGGATATAGAAAGTGAAGAGTGAAGAGTGAAGAGTGAAGAGTGAAGAGTGAAGAATCAAATAGAACAAAAAAAGTGAAGAACAAAGAGTGAAGAAACCATTAGCTTTATTACAAACAATTAAGCATTTGGATTCTTCACTCTTCGTTCTTCACTCTTCACTTTTTTTATTCTTCTTCTTTCTTAGTCTTTCTGATTGCACGCTTACGCTTTGGCTTTTCCTCTACCACAGCTGTTTCTACGCCTGCCAACTCAGGGTCGATGAGGATACGTCCGCAATATTCGCAAACGATGATTTTCTTGTGCATCTTGATATCGAGCTGACGCTGAGGTGGAATCTTGTTGAAGCAACCGCCACAAGCATCACGCTGCACATATACGATACCCAAACCGTTGCGGGCATTCTTTCTGATGCGCTTGAAGCTTGCCAACAAGCGCTCCTCGATTTTGTCCTCGAGTTCGCTTGCCTGAGCCTTCAGAGCCTCTTCCTCTTCGCGAGTTTCCTGCATAATTTCGTCGAGCTCGCCCTTCTTCTGCTTCAAAGCCACGTTGCGGTCAGCCAACAGCTCCTGAGCGTGCTTAAGGTCGCGATGACGCTCGTCGATCTTGATTACAGCGTCCTTTATCTTCTTCTTGCAAAGTTCAATCTCCAAGTTCTGGAATTCTATCTCCTTAGTCAGGGTGTCATACTCGCGGTTGTTCTTCACCTCGTCGAGCTGCTTCTGATAGCGCTCCACACTTGCCTGAGCCTGCTCAATCTCAGACTTCTTCTGCGACACAGCATACTGGAATTCGTTGATTTCGTTCTCGATCTTCTCCATACGAGTGTTCAGACCTACGATTTCGTCTTCCAAGTCCTGCACCTCAAGAGGCAACTCACCTCTTAGCGCACGCTTTTCGTCGATAGCCGACAATGTGGTTTGCAGTTCATAGAGAGTTTTCAACTTCTCTTCCTCTGTCAATTCCAAAATTTCTTTCTTTGCCATAATATCGTTGTTTATAGATAAATTATCGGGTTTGTATTTGTCTCCGTCATCGTGCATTTCACTCCAGGGCAGTCTCTTTCGATGATTTCCTTCAGTAGCTCTATCGTAAACTGCTCGCTCTGATAATGTCCGATCACGGCAATCTGTATCTCCTGCTCGTGGCCGAAATACTGATGATAGTGCATTTCGCCCGTCACAAAAGCGTCAGCCCCGGCGTTGATAGCGTCCTGCAACAAGAAGTCGCCCGCACCGCCACATAGCGCCACACGGCTTATCTTTCTTCTTATCAGCTCGTTAGCCATCACACACTCCACGCCAAACACCCTTTTCAGCATCAGCACAAAGTCGTCGGCAGCCATAGCCTCGCTCAGCGTTCCTATCACGCCTTCGCCACCGTCTACTCCGCCCACATTCTGCTGCGAGCCCATCCATTCCAGCTCCTTGAGCCCCATTTTCTCAGCTATCTTGTAGTTCACGCCTCCCTTGGCACTATCCAAGTTCGTGTGCATAGCCACGATGGCAATATCGTTCTTAATAGCCTTCATCACAACGCGTTGCACATAGTCATCGCCTGTGATGCGACGCAGTTTTCTGAATATTAACGGGTGATGAGCCACAATAAGATTGCAGCCCTTCCGGATAGCCTCGTCCACGATTTGCTCGTTGACGTCAAGACACAATAAAGCCCCTGACACTTCCGCTTCTGTCAATCCAATCTGCATGCCGGCATTATCGTAGTCAGCTTGCAGAGGCAGAGGCGCGAATCTCTCAAGGGCACTTACCACTTCTGTTATTTTCACGTCGAAATACGTTTTAGGTTGCAAAAATACAAAAATATCACGTATTTTCGCCTTTCGTCCTCAAACAATTAAAGTTTTTTAAGAGCTACACTCTCTTTTAGCGCTTCTTCCAGCGCCTGTCGGTCTACGATATGCACTTTCAGGCTCTTCGATACCGGAAACTTATTAAACATCACGTCGAGGCTCCACACCAGCTTCACCTCCTTCACCCCTGGCGCCCGTTCCACATTTTGCTTATACCACGCTATGCTCTGCGCCACCTTTGGCAGCACCTTCACTCCGCGTCTGCCGTCGTTGAAGTCCACCACCGCCACCACGTGCCATTTCTTCCTGTTCTGTGCCGTGTCTACCAGCGGTTCGTCCGATTTTCTGTGGCTAATCGTAATCTCGCGTCCATATTGCCCGTTGATTTCAGCCATCATCTGTCTAAACACCCTGCCATGCGCCGAGGTGTCCTTTATATTATTGTACGCGATATAATAATGTATCATCTCGTGGATGATGGTATCCTCAAGTTCCCGTTCGCTCATATCGTAGCGAGTGTTTATTCTGAGGTGCATATCGCTAATCCTCTCGCCCATCAGCCAACTTCGCTTACGTCTAAAAACAAATTTGCCAAGGAATCCCTTGGCATTACTCATATATATCGGTATCTGCGGCAGCTTGCCCTGGAAAATCAGGGCATTAAACTCCGCAAACTTCTGTTCAGCTATCAGCTTTGTTGGTATCACGTTGGGGTGTTGTTATTATCGTTAGTACTTTGGTGTGAAGCCACATCCTTCTTCAGCGCCATATAGTCGTCGAAGCAATATTTGCGGCCTACCATCAGCGCCACCATCAGCGACAATACCGATGCCGCCATCGCAGCCACCGCCATCATCACCGTAACCACGCCTGCTGCCACCACGCCAGCACCGCTCATCACCATAGCCCACGCCATGGCAGGCGCCACCGTCACCACCGTATATGCCATATATCTCGCATGCGGCACCATATTGGCTTCCAACGCTCTGCGCACAAAATAGTTCACAGCCTGTCTGTGTGTAGCACCATTGCCCACCAGATAGTCGTAGAGCTGACTATGGTTTGCCAACCCCACATAGTAAGCATGCAGCGCCTTGGCATTCGATGTCATCACACCTGCCACCAACATTCCTGCCACAGGCAACAGCATCTTTGCCGATAGCGGACTCTCTACGCCCACCACCAAATATAGCACGTATGCCGCCACCACAAGCGTTGCCACCGACATACCAGCCAGCATAGGCACCATCAGCCTCCTCATATTCAGCTTTGAGCGGCGCACAGCCAACACAGCACCAGCCACTATCATCATCACCGTCAGCACTATGTTCAGCCACAACTTGTCGTAGGCAATGGCAGCATACACCATTCCGCCTACCACGCCCATGGTCAACACCATCCTGACCAGCGACGCCAGGACAACATCCATTATCCTGAGCCTATATTTAAACATCACGTAAAACGGCACAGCCAGCAACAAAAGCCCCAGCACGCACCCTAATATCGACACGTTTATCATATCCTAAAAAAGAAAAAAACTTAGACCATTATCGTCCAACAGCCTTCAAGGAAAAGACTACAAGTCTACCACTCTGTCATAGTCCAGGAAGTCGCCCTTCTCTGTCACCACAACAGCCCAGCCCCTGTCGGCCATCATCCTCAGAGCCTTCGACACTCTCTCGTCGCGCTCCTCCACAGGCTCATCCACCACGAGCAGTCCTCCGCCCAAGGCAGCACACATTGCCACCATCGTAAGCTTCAGCACCACCCTATTGGCATCAGCCATACTGGTGTCCAGGAAGCCCTCGCCAATATTCAGCGCAGCCATCTCGCTCACCACATTTTGCTTTACGCAAGCCTTACCCCTGGCAGCCGATATCTCTATCATCGCGCTCACCAAGTCGCCCACCGTTTGCAATGGGAAATCTATATCCTGTGGCACATATCCTATGCCACGTCTGAAATATGGCGCCGAGCCCACAGTCACCTGTTCGCCGTCTATAGTCACATAGCCCTTCTTCACAGGCCATCTGCCAAGCACAACGTTCACCAAGGTAGTTTTTCCACTACCCTTTCCTCCCCTCACGGCGAGTATCTCTCCGGGCTTCACCACAAACGACAGCGGGTCGTCGGTAACGCACCACATTCCTACGTTTTTGAATTCCAGCATAATTATCTGTTACTGTTTTACTTCAATGGGCAGCCATAAGCCCCCCACCATTAATTTTAATTGCAAATATACACCTTTATTTCCAATCTGCAAACTTTCTGAAAGTATTTTTACTAATATCTAAAATATATTGTCTTTCCATTCAAAACTTTCAGCAATTATATGTCATTTCAATTAAAAATCGTATCTTTGCACCCCAAAACAAACGAATTTCCCCAAACACCCTACAACTAATCATTTTTATTCTCAGGAAACAAATCATTTACACACACAAGATGAATTATAAAGGGATAACTCCATTCCTCGTCTTGGCTTTATCGGCATTATCACTCCCTGCCCACGCACAAGACGAAGACGAGATAAAACAACATCAGGCCAAGGGCGATACCTTGACCTTCTATGTCAACGACTTCATATTGCCCGAGGGTGCCAACCTCGACCGCCTGCTACGCAAACTCCCAGGAGTAACTTATTACAGCAGCGGCAACGTAGAAATCGATGGCATCACAGTAAAAGAGATGATGATTGACAACAAGACATTCTTCAAAAATGCCATCTCAAGCATCACATCGCGAATACCTGCCTATGCCATCAACTGCGTGAAATTCTTCGACTACGACCAGGGCAAACGCATGACCATATCGCTAAAAAAGGAATATAAAAAGAAATGGTGGGCAGAACTCTCTGCCGCACTCGGACCCGATGAGCGATATTCCGAAAAGGCATTCGCTATGATCGATAGCAAGAAACTCCGCATGACCGTCTTTGCCAATGCCAACGACATCAACGACTCGCGCCAGCCTGGACAGGAAACAGAATGGACGCCTGCCGAGGCTGCCAAAAATCAGCGCACCACACAAATTGGCGGCTTCGACTATCGACGCAAAGAGAAAAAATGGGATGCCACAGGATATATGGTCGTCAACAATACCAACACCCAAACCGTTACCGATGTCAATCGCCTCAATTTTATCGAGTCGGGCAACACCAACCAGACATCTCACGCCAACGGAGAAAACAAAAAGATGAAAATCGATACATATCACGATTTCCACACAATCTTTGGCAAGGTTGACGTTCATGTAAAACCAAAATTCAGCTACTCTTCAGCCAACAACACCACACTAACCAAAGCTTCGGAATCAAAAGCCGACGACTCGTCGCTCATCAACGATTCACGAAACCTGTCTGCCTCCCTTAGCCACAACTATACGGCTGGAATCTCTGCCTCTGCAAGCATCAAATTCGACAACAAGCGCAAACAGCTCAAAACCGAAATCGGTGCCACCAACAAGGGCGGACGCGAAGACAAACGAACGGAGCAAACCGTAAACTACTACGACATCTCCATCGACTCCACATATTATAATAGTCAGCGACTCTTCACTCGCCCTATCGACTATACCGAATACTATGCCAAGCTTAGCTATCTGTGGCTCACACGCCACACCCTCGGCTCCCTGCAATATCAATACAAACGCATCAACCAGCACGAGGAAATGGCAGAATCAGGCACACAAGCCTCCAACAATAGCTATCTGCAACGCGAAGCCGACAACTATCACGAGCTCACCGTCAAACACCGATGGGCACTCGCCACAAACATAGGTATCTGGAGCACCAACCTCTTTCTGCCAATAGGTCTCCACACCATCCAGCGCACCTACTCGCGCACCGACTTCCAGCGTTCCCACACCGACCGCTATTGGTCTCTCGACACCAAAAACAACTATCTGCAATGGCGAAGTCTCGACCTTCACCATAAGCTCACCCTGCTCTTTCAGTCAACCACCACACGCCCCGAAATAGAGCAGACAGAAGAAGTCGCCATCACCACCGACCCACAAAACTATTATCGAGGCAACAGCAAGCTGAAACCGCAATTCAATACCGACAGCCGACTCACCTACACATATCTTAGCAAAGATATGCGCTACGAGCTCGCCCTGCAAATCATTCGCGTAAACTCCTACAACGCCATCGTAAACAAGCTTGCCTACGACCGCCCTTCCGGTCGAAAACTATACACCTACGATAATGCCAACGGCAACAACGACACCCAGATGAAATGGATTCTTGGCATGCCTCTCACAGCAGCCTCTAATCTTTTCATCCACAACAGCCTCACCTATGGCATACAACACAAAGTGAGCCTCGAAGACGATGCCAACCTCGCCACAATCAAGAAAACTGCAACCGTGCGCAGCATCGACGACGACATCCGACTAAAATGGAAAACGGGCAACCAGGTATTCACCCTCCGCTCGCGCTTCCGCCAATCTTATGCCAACAACGGCAGCACCATCTCACGCCCTATCGACTGGGAATTCGGACTCCTCGCCCATCTACATCTGCCATGGGGGCTCGACCTTGCCAACAACTTCAACCTCTACACACGTCGCAAATACTCCACCAAGGAGCTCAACACCAACGACTTTGTATGGGATGCCCGCCTTGTGCGCACATTCCTCGACGACAAGCTAATGGTAGTGCTCGAAGGCTTCGACATTCTCCAAAATCTCAAGCATGTGGAATACACCCAAAGCAGTAGCTACCTCAGCAGCAAGTCCACCAACGTCATCCCATCCTACATGATGGCATGCGTAGTCTACCGCTTCAGCCACAGCAAAAAGAAATACAAACCCGGCAACCATTGGTTTTAATGGAACGAAGAGAGGGGAAGATTCTTCTCCCCCTTCCCTTCTCTTCCCTTCTCTTCTCTCATCTCCATTCCAAGTATTCCCTCTTCACTCTTCGCTCACCCTCTGGTACACATCCCTCATAGCGCATTTGCTGTATCTTTTAAAAATATATCTTTGTTTGTGCCATTTTTGTAGATAAAATCATTACTTTTGCTCCATACAACCCAAAACTATCACCTGTGTGCATTCATATCTGAATACAAACAGCATACAAAAGATACCAAGCTAAATGAAAATTCTACATACCAGCGATTGGCACCTTGGTCATACGCTTTACAATTACGACCGAACAGAAGAACAGATGGCTATGCTTGTTCAGATGGTGAAAATCGTGGACAAAGAGAAGCCTGATGTATTTCTGCTTTGTGGCGATGTTTATCATACTCCGCAACCGTCTGCATCTGTTCAGACTATGTTTACCAATGCCCTTGTCGAAATACATAATGCCAACCCTAATATGACGATTGTCATAACAGCAGGCAACCATGATAGTGGCACAAAGCATGATATATTCAAAACGCCATGGAAAGCCTTGAAGGTATATACCGTTGGCAATATTGACTCCAAAAACCTTGAAGATTTGATTATCGACATTCCCGGTCAAGGATATGTCGTTGCCGTTCCTTATGTCAACGAAAGGAATATGCCGCACGATTTCTTTCAGAATTTGCTTGACATGGCAGCAGAGCGCAACAAGGCTAATTTGCCCGTCGTTATGACTGCTCATACAACCGTAGGTGGCTGCGACTTCTCGGGCCATGAGAATGCTTCTGAATATGTGGTTGGTGGCATTGATTCTCACCACATCGAAGATTTTGGCTCAGGCTACGACTATCTTGCTTTAGGCCATATCCATCATGCCCAGTTTGTTCGTGGCAGCCATCATCGGGTAAGATATTCAGGAACACCTGTCCCTATCAGCTTTGATGAAAATTATCCACATTCTGTCACTATAGTTGAGCTTAACGAACATGGCGAACAACCTATCGTAAGAGAGATAGAAATAACCACCCATCGTCCTTTGGTCACATTGCCTAAAGATGGCGTTGCTACATGGGAAGACGCAAAAAATCTGCTCGAAACTTTTCCAAACGACATAGAGGCATATATACGCCTTAATGTAGAGGTAGACACTTTTCTTCCTGCAGAAGCCAATGCCGAAGCTTTGCTCCTGACCGAAAACAAGAAATGCCGATTCTGCGTTATCAACGCTCACCGACTTAATAAAGACCGCAGAGAACCTAAGGTGATGTCGGTACAGGAGTTCAAGACCGAGAAACCAATAGATATTGCCGAGAGATATGCCGAAGATATTGGCATAGTGTTCGACGACGACATGAAGGAACTATTCAACGAAACTCTCGCCTTACTGACAGACGAAGAAAGAATGTGAAATGCTTTTTAATATGTTGCTATGAAATTTCAGAAACTCACCATCCACAATATAGCCTCTATCGAAGATGCTGTTATCGACTTCGAAGCCGAGCCATTGGCTGGTAGCGAAGTGTTCCTAATCACGGGCAAAACTGGCGCTGGCAAATCCACCATTCTAGATGCCATTTGTTTGGCCCTTTATGCTGATACTCCCCGATTGTATACTACCAAGATGCAAGGAACAACCACAGATGCCAACAAGGATGTGAAGATTGACGACCCCCGCCAACTACTGCGCAGAAACACCTCCGAGGCTCATGTCAAACTTACCTTCTTGGGCAGCAATGGTGTGAGCTACGAGGCTACATGGGCTGTTGCTCGTGCGTATAAAAAGATTACAGGCGCTATCCGAAATAAGGAATGGGAACTGAAGAATCTTGATTCGGGATACACTTTTACCAAGGATGCCGAAATCAGAAGCGAACTAAAGATTGCTGTAGGTCTCGACTTCAATCAGTTCTGTCGTACCACTATGTTGGCTCAGGGCGAGTTCACTCGTTTCTTAAATAACGTGAGTTCGACGAAATATAAGTGTCTGAAAATTTGGTGATTAGCGAAAATTGTTGTAACTTTAAGGTGC
>CAKQMS010000007.1 GCA_934254985.1 uncultured Prevotella sp.
AGAGCTTCGAGGACGAAAGTCTTCGGAGCTCTTTTCGTTTATATATACCTCATTACAAGCTACACATTATTATATATACATATTATTATATATACGCCTTTACCCTTTTACTCTTTTACTCTTTTACCTTTTTACTCTTTTACCTTTTTACTCTTTTACCCTTTTATTTTTTTACCTTTTTACCTTTTTTTATGGTTGTGAACCGCTATGAACTTGTTTTGTATTATTATTTAACTTATCTTTGCAACATAAATGTTTAATTCCAAATATGACTCTAATTATGAAACCTTATTTTGTGATTGGTATTTTGTCTACCTATTTGTTTGCTTGCTGTTCAAGCGACAGTGTTAATGAAACTGTATCTCCTACACCTCCTTCAGAGAAGTTACCTATCAATATTAGCACTTCTGTAAGTAGTCGTGCTACAGATTTGGCTTTTGAAGTTGGAGACAAGATTGGTTTGTATGTGGTAAATCATAATGCTGATGGTTCTGCAGCAGCCCTAAAGGTTTCTGGCAACCATGTTGACAACATGCAGTATACATACAACAGCTCTTGGACTCCTGCTACCCAGACTTACTGGAAGGATAATACTACTCATGCAGATTTCTATCTGTATTACCCTTATACATCTACTATTTCCAGTATTGATGCTATGCCATATAGCGTAAAGGCCAATCAGAGTAAGCTTTCTGATTACAAGGCTGGTGATTTGATGATTGGTAAGACTATAGACGTGGCTCCTACAGAATCGTCTGTTAAGATAGAAGCTAAGCACGTTATGAGTCAAATGACTATTAAGCTTGTTGCAGGTAATGGTTTTCTGATGCAACTTTGGCTGCTGCCAAAATTAGTGTGAAAGTTAATAGACTTAAGACTAAAGCTACGGCTAATCTTGCTACAGGTGCTGTTACTGCAATAGGTGACGATACAGATATTATTCCTTACAAGGTGGCTAATAATAGCTATAAGGCTATCGTTGTACCTCAGTTGGTTGGCGAAGGCAACTTGATCACTATAAATGTTGATGGTAGAGACTTTAATTTGCCAAAAACAAGCAACTTTACAGGCTTTGAGGCTGGCAAGAAACATAATTTTAACGTTACCTTGAGCAAGACCAGCAATGGTGTGAATGTAAACATCACCAAGTGGGAAGATGATGGTAACGATTATGGTGGCACAGCAGAATAATATTATTTTTAAAGTAAATACGCTATGATAAAGATAAAGCATACATTATTATATGTGGTTGCTGTTGTTGCCTATGTATTGACAGGATGTAGCGACGATTTATTCAATGGTGACTATAGTCAGCATGATAGCAACCGCATACAGCTATCTGGCGACATCGACCAGCTTGCTGTGACTCGTGTTAATGACAATGGTTTCTGCAATGGTGACGTGATGGGTGTGTACATTGTAGATTACGAAGGCAACAACCCTGGCACGCTGAAGGTTAGCGGCAACCGTGGAGACAATGTGCGCCACACTTTCGATGAGCCTAACTATAAGTGGAACTCCGCTTATGACCTTTTCTGGAAAGACAAGCATACTCATATTGATGTGTATGGCTACTATCCTTATGCCAATCCTGAGAGCATAGAGGATTATCAGTTTGAGGTGCAGAAGGATCAAAGTACTGCAACGGAAGATGGTGAAATGGGAGGCTACGAAGCAAGCGATTTCCTTTGGGGAAAGGTGTCTGATGTGGCTCCTACCACAAGCATAATCCGTTTGCCCCTTGCTCACCGTATGTCTAATGCCCGTGTTACCCTTATTCAAGGTTCAGGTTTTGCTGATGGAGAATGGGCAAAAACCAAGAAGATTGTTTTAACAGCCAATGTTGCTCGCAAGGCAAGCATCAACCTTTCTACAGGAGAAATCAAGACAGCAGGAAGTGTGGAGAACAACATGACCATTCCATCTCGCACAAATGACGAGTGGCGCACCATCGTGGTTCCTCAAACCGTGGCTGCTGGTAAAACTCTCTTCAGCATCACTATCGGTGGTGTGCCTTATAAGTTCACTAAGAACGAGGCACTTACCTATGTGGCAGGCAAGATGATGAACTTCGGTATCAAAGTAGATAAGCAGGCAGGAAGCGGCGCTTATAAGCTGACATTGGTAAGCGAAAGCATTACTCCTTGGGAGAATGATCTCGTGAGCCATGATGCTACGGCGAAGGAGTATGTAGTTATCAATTCTACAAAAGGTCATCTGAAAGATGCTATAATTGCAGCAAACAAAGACTATACAAAACTCAAGAATCTTAAGATTACCGGCGAGATAGGACCAACAGACTTTGAATTTATGCGTGACGAAATGAGCAATCTTCAATCTCTGAATATGAAAGAAACTATCGTTTATGGAAGATTTGGTTATCAACCTTGGATTTCTGGCGACAACTCTCACGATGGGGTAGAGAGAAAGTACGTAATTCATGAGCGCGCATTTGATGAAAAGAACACATTAGTCCGTGTCGTTCTTCCAGACAGTCTAACAGGTATTGGTGAAAGAGCCTTCAGAGATTGTGTAAATCTAACTGGTTCTATCAATATACCAGAGGGAGTAACTCGCATTGGTCCTAGTGCATTTATGTGGTGTAATTCCTTAACAGGCACCCTCTCTCTTCCAACAACATTGGAATACATTGGAGGTGGAGGCGCTGCAGATATTGGAGGAGCGTTTGCCGGCTGTCATTTTAATTGTGAGTTAAAGTTGCCAAACAATCTGAAATATATCGGTCACCATGCTTTTAGGGATAACCCTGGGTATTATGGGGCGTTGAAATTGCCAGAAAAACTAGAATATATAGGCGACCTTGCATTTTTTTGTGATCAAAATCTGACAGGTAACCTTACGATTCCGCAAGGAGTAAAAGCAATCAATCAAAGTGCCTTTAATGGAACAGGATTCAATGGTACGTTACAACTCCATGATGGTTTGACAAGCATCAACCAAGGTGCTTTTAGCGGCGTTCCTCTGAAGGGAGAATTAAATCTGCCGAAATCTCTCACTTCTGTAGGAGAAAGTGCCTTCAATGGATGCGATTTTTCTGGAGAATTAAAATTACCTAAAGGTCTTATATCAATAGGCAGAAACGCTTTTGCCGGGAACTGGCGCCTAATGGGTACTTTGGAATTTCCTGATGGTCTTGAATCGATTGGTGCTGGAGCTTTTGCCAATTGCCGTAGTATAGAACAACTCATTTTCCCAGAAAGTCTGTCTAGTATAGGTTATGAACCAACATGGGGAGATAATGGAGGTGCTTTTGCCAATGATTTTGGCATATACAGCATTATTTGCAAGGGAGAGGTTCCTGCACGTGTTTTGAGTGGAGCTTTCAATGGCGTAGCCAAGGATAACTTCACTCTCGAAGTCCCAGAGTCAGCCATTTCCCAGTATCAATCAGCACCAGGCTGGTGCGACTTCAAGCGTATCGCAGCTCACCATGAACTCGTTTGCCGCCCATCTGTAGCCTGCGCTTTGAGGACGTTGCATAAGCAGAAATTGGTGATTAACGCCGAAGGCGAATGGGAAGTAGCCAGCAAGCCAGACTGGTGCGAGGTTTCTCCAGCCAGCGGCAACAAGAAGACAGAAGTAATATTGACCATCAAGGGCATGGCCAAGACTGCTGACAGCCGTGAAGGAAAGGTGGTATTCCGTCTGAAAGATAAAGACTACACCCACGAATGCAGCGTTTCACAGTATGGCTATGAATATGGCGAGGACGAATGGATTACCTTGCAGAAGGCTACCAAGGGCAATAAGGGTGGAATCAATATCGTGCTGCTCGGCGACGGCTTTAACGCAAAGGATATTGCCAGCGGCGAATATCTGAAGGATATCAAGCAGGAAGTGGAGTATTTCTTCGGTATTGAACCATATAAGACTTATCGTGATTACTTCAACGTCTATACCGCCATTCCGCTTTCTACGGAATCGGGCGTGGGAACCGTGAATACCATCCGCTACAACCGATTCAACACCACCTTTACTGGTGGCGTAGGTCTAAAGGCTGATTATGATGAAATATTCGATTATGCTTTAGGTGCACCAACTGTTAACAAGGGCAATCTGAATCAGACGCTGATAATCATTGTTCCTAATTCTACCGATTATGGTGGCATCTGTCAGATGTGGCCAGACGGATCAGCAATTGCCTTCTGTCCTCAGAGCACCTACGGTTATCCGCTCGATACCCGTGGCGTAATCCAACATGAGGCGGGCGGACACGGTTTTGGTAAGTTGGGCGATGAATATATCTATCACAATGCATTTATCGATGCTTGTGGCTGTTCTTGCTGTGGACACGTTCTTGAATTCAACGGAGCCAAGTCGCTTGGTTGGTATGATAACCTTGAGCTTACTGGCAAGATGCATAGCGTAGGCTGGAGCCATCTGATCTTCGACGACCGCTACAGCGACATCGTGGATATTTACGAGGGAGGCTACATGCACAACCGTGGTGTCTTCCGTTCGGAGCCAAACTCTTGTATGAACAACGATATTCCTTACTATAGCACCATCAGCCGTGAGAGTATCGTGAAGCGCATCAAGGCATATGCAGGAGAAACCTACAGTTTCGAAGACTTCGTGAAGAACGATAAGCGAGATGCAGGTATCGTAGAGAGCCGTGCTTTCGGTGGCAATGGCGATATACGCAATGCAGGAACCTATCAGCATGCTCCTGTTATCCACAAGGGTAGTCCGCTGAAGATGGCAAAGGTGAGAAAGCATCGCTAATGGCGAACTCTATGTAAATGATAGTATAGACATTTAAAACAAGATAAAATGAAGAAGGATATAATAATATTCGCAAGTTTAGCGTTGGTTATATTAGGTATGGTATCTTGTAGCGATGAGCAGGAAACTGCTCTTCGCTCACAAGATGCAAAGTCCACTCCAATGACTTTCCTTGTAAGCCATCCTGGACAAGCATCACGTGCCACAGAAACCAACTTTGAGAAGAATGATAAGATTGGACTCTTTGTGGCAGATGCAAAGGCGCAATTGGAAATAGGTGGCAACCTGGTGAACAACGAGACTCTTACCTACGATGGAAGCAAATGGGCTGCTGCAAGAGCCCTCTATTGGGACAAAGGCACATATACAGCCTATGCTTATTATCCATACATCGAGAATGTAAGCAGCATCACAGACCAACCATTCAGCGTAGCTCTTGACCAAAGAGTTGCTAAGACTGCTACATCCCTTGGTGGATATGAAGCCAGCGATTTGCTCTTTGCTACCAGCAAGAACATCTCAGCATCAGCCTCTCCCATAAACCTTACCTTCAAGCATATCATGAGTAAGCTGAAGATACGCTTGGTGAAGGGTGAGGACTTTGAGGGAGAAATGCCTGCTACAGCAGATGTATATATCCACAACACTGTGCCTACAGCCACAGTCGATTTGCAAGCAGGTGTGGCTACTCGTTATGTAAAGGGAACCCGACATACCATTGTTGCTCGTCAAGACGATGCTACCAGCTATTCTGCCATTATCGTTCCACAACGTATTGATAACAGAATGCCGCTCATTGAAGTTGTGATGAAGGGTGTGAGCTATCTTTATGAGAGCAAGTTCCAGTTCAAACCAGGAATAGAGCACCTTGTAAATCTCATCATCTCAGACAATCCTGATCAGGTGAAGATTGAGATTGGAGGTGAAATACAGAACTGGCAATAATAGGCATACACGAGTATGATAATTTATATTAGTAGTCAATTTATTCGTAATTGCAATAGAGGCAGTAGTCATAAAGCTACTGCCTTTTTTAGTTAAGCCGCTAATAGGATAAAGTCCTTTAAGGTCGCAATAATTATCGCTAAATACCAAATTTTCAGTCACTTATATTCCCTGTAACATACACTAATTAGCCATAGCTATTTCTGCAATTGTTTGATTATCAATTTATTGAATAATGTACAAAAGTCTTAAAAACTGTAAACGCTTTGCGTATTTGAAGAAATTTTCGTACCTTTGCACCCGATAAGAATAAGGATAGCAATTCTCAATACTCAAATTACGAGATGTTATTCGCTAAGGTATCTAACGGAGTTGAGACTATTTGAGTTTAGAGTACTTGTGTTTTTGTACTTGGTCTCTTGCGTTCGTGATGAACTCTGAAAACTCCATAAAACTCAAATTATGAATTTTAAGGAAAAGATTGTAAGACTATGTATTCTATTTATTTTTGTACTAACTTCGCAGATTTCAGCATCTGCTAAAGAGTCTTCTACTTTCAATTGGCAGCCTGTTATAGATGCTATTATTGAAGTAGAAAGCAATGGGGACACAAGAGCTAAAAGCGGCAATTCTGTTGGCGCAATGCAGATTACCCCAATCTTGGTTGCTGAATGTAATAACATTCTTCGCAGCCGCAATCAAAAAAAGCGTTATAAGCTTTCTGATAGATTTAGCTTGCAGAAGTCAAAGGAAATGTTCCTGCTGATGCAATCGCAGTTTAATCAGGAGAATAATGTTGAGAAAGCCATTAGGGCTTGGAATGGAGGAAACAACTTTAGTAAGAAGAGAACACAGCGTTATTTTGAAAAGGTGATGTGTGTGTTGAAATCTAATGATTAATATCATTAAATAAAAATAGCCAAGAAATGCTTTTGCGTTTCTTGGCTATTTTGTTTTAATGACGGTTTAAGCTTGTCAATATTGATTATAGCTTAAGCTTATCTGCATAATACATTATTGCTTGTCGTGTGATCTTTTCAGCCTCTGCTAAAGAGCAATCGAGGTGACCTCCGCTGGCATTGAAATGTCCGCCACCATTAAAGAATTTCTGAGCAACTTCGTTTACCGAGAAGTCGTCTACAGAGCGTAGACTTACCCATATGCAGTTGTCTTTTCTATCGTCTTCGCGCAATGAGATAGACATCTTCATACCTTTTATGCGTAGAGGTTCATTTACGAGCCCCTCAGCGTCTCCTTTTATGAAGTGGTAGTCTCTCATGTCTTGGCGTGATAGAGCGTAATATGAGGCATGCAGATCCTCAAATACGTTAAGCTTCTGGCTCATTATATATCCACGTAGTCTGATAGCCCAAGAGCTATAGTTGTTGAATACGTTTCTATATATCTTGTCTTTATCTATATTCTTAGTGAGCAGCTGGCAGATGATGAAGAATATTTCAGGACGGTTGGAATTATATGTAAATCCGCCAGTATCTGTCATCATACCGCAATACAGGTTAGTAGCGAATTTCTTATCGAGTTTATCAAACCCACCTAATTGCCAAACGATATGGAATATTAGTTCGCATGTTGAGCTCATCTCCTCGTGTGATACCGTTACGATGCTATCGATAGCTGGTCCCATGTGATGGTCTATGAGCACCTTCTCAGCTTTGCATTCCACCAATTCCTTTTCCATATCCTGCAGTCTGCTTGGCTGGTTGAGGTCAAGGCAGAACACAAGGTCAGCCTCTTTGAAAGCCTGAGAAATACGTTCTTGATGTTTGTCGTAGCGAAGTATCTTCTCGTTGTCTGGCATCCATGCAAGGAAGTCTGGGAAAGCATCAGGCATTGCTATGATAGCCTCTTTGCCAAAGCATGTGTGCAGATATTCTGCCCATGCTAAAGTAGAGCCCATGGCATCACCATCTGGCGACTTATGTGCACATATCACTATACGAGAAGAAGCCGCTATCTTCTCTCTGAGGGTAGCGGCTTCTTTATCAGTTAAGATATTTTTCAGCATTAGAATAGTTTTGAAGGATAAACGCCCTCGTCGATGAGTTTCTGAATACGATCAACTGTATCCTGACGGTCAGCTGCGTATGTTACACCGAACCACTTGCTTGTAGTATCAAGAACCTGAACAGTAGAAGTCTTCTCGTTGATGAGTTTGTTTACCATCAATGGGATGAAGAATTCAGCCTTGAGGTTAGAGATATTCTTTGGATCAGCAAGGAACTCTTTGAAGTATTCCTCTGAATGCTCGAAATAGTCAGGAGTGAAGCCCCACATGTTCATAGAAACAGGTGTGTTGTCTTCTACTGCTACCCATTCGCCATTCTCGTCCTTGTAGCAAACAGGACCATTTACGCGCATGATTTCTGTACGCTCAACAACAGTTGTAAGGTTGCCCTTGTCGTCCTTTGAGCAGATACCACGAGCTACGGTACCATTCTCGCTAAGAGTATTACCTACGCGGAAACCTACCATTGCATACTTGTTCTTTGAACCCTCAGGAAGTTCAGAAAGGAACTTGCCGATAACCTTGAAAGCATCACGGTTATAGAAGTCGTCGCAGTTGATAACGCAGAAAGGCTCCTTGATAACGTCCTTTGCCATAAGCACAGCATGGTTTGTTCCCCATGGCTTCTCACGACCCTCTGGTACAGAGAAACCCTCTGGAAGAGCGTCAAGGCTCTGGAATACGAGCTCTGCTGGGATGTGACCTTCGTATTTAGACAATACCTGCTCACGGAACTGCTCTTCGAAATCACGACGGATAACGAAAACAATCTTACCGAAGCCTGCCTGAATAGCATCGTAAATAGAATAATCCATGATGGTTTCACCGTTTGGACCCAGACCGTCCAACTGTTTCAAACCTCCGTAACGGCTGCCCATACCAGCAGCGAGGAGCAATAATGTTGGTTTCATAATACTATATGTTAAATATGTTAGTTTGAAAAGTAAATCTACCTTTTTATTAGGTTGTAATGGCTTTTATAAAAAATCCATAAGACCATACTTTATATACTCTGCAAAGGTAATACTTTTTTCGTTACTTTGACAGCAATGCCATAGTTTTTTGATGTTATGCATTTCTTTTTTTTGCAGATAAACAGCAGAATTGCCTTAGAATGGGTAGCCTATAGCCAAATGTAGCGTTTGACTCTTCTTAAAGCTTGGCACATTATAGAATCCACTCTTATAAGGCAGATGCAGACCGATACCCCAGTCTACGCGGATAACGAAGAAGTCGAGGTCGTAGCGTAAGCCTACACCTGTGCCCATAGCCATTTGGCTAAGCATGTTCTTAAGCTCAAACTTGCTTTCTGGTCTATAGTCATTGTCCTTCAACGACCATACGTTACCAGCATCAAGGAATACTGCTCCATACAGATTGCCAAACAATCGTGGTCGGTATTCAAGGTTGAAGAGCAACTTCATATCTCCCGTTTGGTCAAGATATGATGTAGTAGCCTCTGTTGGCATATATCCACCAGGACCCACTGTGCGCATCGTAAAGGCACGAATGCTGTTGGCACCACCCACATACAATTGTTCATTATATGGTGCTGCCGATGAGTTGCCATAGCTCCATATTATTCCAGCAGCAGCATGAGCCACAAATTGGTCGTGGTCGTTAATGCTCCATTTCTTTCTCCAATCAGTCTCTATCTTAAAGAATTGGGCATAAGGATTCTTAAACATCTTCTTGTCCTTGCTGTTCCATTTATGACCGAAAGCAAGATAGCCTGCAGAAAGTATGTTACCAGCCTCGCTTATAGATGCCTGCCAGAATATAGGATTGCGATATTTCTCCGGACTGGTATACATATATGTGTACTTCATCTTAGGCACAAACTGGTCTTTCATCGATACCTGAAGATAAGCACTTGTATTCAACACCGAATCAAACTTTGCCGAATGGCTCGACATATAGTCGTACTGCAGAGTGAGAGGTGAGAACATGTGCATAGAAGTAGCAGAAGGCTGGAAAGTATATGTAAGTTCGCCCGATACCACATGACGCTTAAAGAACCCGGCACGGTTTATAACATTTGATGAAGCCTTGAGCAATGTAGATGGCGTAACATTATATCTACGACGCTTTAAGAAAGGTATCAACAGGCGCGGAAATTCCAACGATGCATCAGCGCCATATTGATATGAGTGAGCATCGTCAGCCGAACCCGACATAGAGTGTCCCATTTGCCATTCGTATGATCCATTGAGGTTGATATCCAACTTCTCTCCACCACGAAAAGCATTTCTCTTAGTGAAACCTATAGTCATGGCAGGTCCCATACGTCCGGTCGTCTTGCCCTTGTAGTTTGTCTCTACATAGAAGTCGTATGGCTTGTCGAAAACACAATTTAGCAACAAGTCAAGAGTGTCGCAAGCTGCAGTGGTATCACGAGGAGTAAACTGGAAGTCTACCGACGAAAACATACCCTTGCTTGCTATTCTGTTGTTCGATTCTGTGTGCTTAGAGTAGTCGTATGGCTGACCATGTCTAAGTTTCATGTCGCTCATTATCACCCTTGGTCTCACAGGTGGCTTTTTACCATTGAAATAAGCACGGAAGAAATAGTAATGGATGGAATCCTTCAATTCCTCCATAAAGGTGCGTCTTAGGTTGATGCTGATATTACCAATATACCATTTCTTCAATGCCTTTTCTGGCAGATTGTCAGCCAACTCCACATCCAGCTTCACCTTGCCAGGATTGTTCACCGTGTCGGCACGATATGATGCATATGATGGTTGATAATAATAATATCCGTTGTTGCGAAACAAGTTGCTCAAGCGATTGCGTTCTGCATCAAGCGATACCACATCAAAAGGCGAGCCTGATTTAATCTTTGCTTCATCAGCCGATGCCGCTATCAGCGAGTCGGCATTCAAAGGAAAGTTGGAATAAGTCACTGTGTCGATAGTAAACAGATGACCACAATCCACATGATATGCTATCTTTGCTTTAGGATGTTTTGAATATGGTTTCTCCTCGTAGTTCACAGTACCACGGAAATATCCATGATTGCGCAACTGCGATTGTGCAACCGAAGCTCTAAGCGCAGGATTCACCCAGCTCATCAATACAGGCTGATTACCAAAAGTCTTTGTAACCCATTTGCCTATAGGCGATTCCGACTCATGGAAAGCATTCCATATCCACAAGCTGTAAGGGAATGGAGAACGATAATAGCTACTACCAAATATTGCTCCATTCGGTGGACAGTCGAGTGCAGCCTCTATTTCCTCCTGAGTGGCAGTAAAGTGTTCGTTGCTCTCATAGTCGGTATATTCTATAGGCTCCAGACCTGTATACAGTCGGTCGCCTTCAGGCACTTCGCTTGTCGATGAACAAGCAAAGAGCGCTGAGCTAACGGCTATCGTTAAGAGAAATCTTATTATTTTATTCATTTTTGTGTGCTTTTAGTAGAGTCTGTCGACATGATGATAGGTGTCTTCACATCCTTGAATCTGAAGATATCCTTGAAGTTTTGCAGTTTTCTTCGCCAGATGAAACCACCGCCATATTCACCAATGTTACCTTCGAGCCAGTCGTAGCTGTCGCGGTTGTAGAACACGTTTAGATATTGTGTTGAAGCCTCGTTCAAACGATATTCAAACTGCACATTGTTAAAGAAAGTCTCGTTCTGGTTTGCCACATCCGAGCCTGTAGATAGCTTTCCGCCTACTATAATCTTCAATCTGTTGTTCCAGAATCGTTTAGCAAACTTGAATGAGTAGTCGGTACGTACATTTCCCGTTGCATCGGTAGTGTTGTCGAGTCCGAAGCTTAGGTCGAGTGTGCGCAATGCGTTACCCGCGATACCATTAATCTGACTCTGCAAGAATGAGTTTAATGCCGAGTTCATAGAGAAGCTATTGGTATTGCCGTCTGCCAAATACATACCTGTGGTAAGCATGGTGATAGCAATCTTTCCGCGTTCTTCGGTGCTCATGGTGTTGAGCTCGTTGCTCAGCGACATGTCTTGTGGCGCATATATCACGAATTCAAGTCCCATATCCTCCAGCGTCTTTGTTATTATCACGCCACATTTGAAGTCTACCGAGCGGTTGTTGCCATTGGCATCCGACACCGTAGCCTTAGTATCCTCAAGGGCTGTGATATTGAGTCGTGGGTTCATTGGGTCGCCTGTGAACTCCACATAGCTACCATCCTGAATAACGAAGGTCTTCAATGGAATCACAGGCAATGAATATTTCATCTCACCATTGTTGAGAGTATATCTACCACGTAGCGACAGTTCGTCGATTGTGTTGTATTTCATTCTCAAGTCGCCACCACCAATAAGGTCTACATAGTTCGACTTATTGGCATTCAGCGCACATAGAATATGAGCACTCTCGTTGATGCTTATGCTCATGTCCATGCTGAAGCCATTCAACGGCGGACGCTCTACATCCATGGTTGTAGAATCGGCAAAGTTGGTAAACTTCACCAAGTCTTCCAGCTGGTTGTCTGTAGTGATAGGGCTATCCTTAAGCACATATGTCATATCTGTAGAGCCCAGCACATCCAGCTTTCCTCGCATCTGCAAGTTGTCTATCGCTCCCTGCATTCTTGCATAGAAGTTTACGTATGCTTTGCCATAAGCTTCCGAGCGAAGGTTCTCCTTAGCATCTATGAGCAAGAAGTTTTCTGCCTTCATCTTTATGTCGGCATACATATTGTCGAGGTCTGAGAAGTCTACATATCCAGCAGCCACCAATGGCTTGTCGTTATGCGAATACATCTCGAAGTTCTCAAAGAGTAGTCGGCTGTTGGTGATTGTCACAGGGTCGTTGTCGAAACGCAATTCCACGCCATAAGGCTGGCTATATAGATATGCAGAGTCGAGATACACCTCGCCATTCACCTCAGGCTTCGTTAGCGAACCCTTTATTGTCAGTCCGCCTTCGCCATATCCCTTAAGTCCGAATAGCTGCTCTGGAATAAAACCATTTACCAATGATAATGGTGTATGGTCTAATCCCAACGAAGCATCCAAATGTCCGTCGCCTTCTGATATGTATGTACCGGTAAGTGTGCATACCTCTTCACCGTTGTGCATCAGCACACCGTCAACATAATGCGAACCATCATACTTCGGCATATATGTAAACTCCGTACCTACAGTTCCCATCTTGCATCCTTCGTATATCATGTTTGCTATCTGTAGCGTAGATGATAACGATAGCTCGTCTTTAGTCTGTATAGCATGGAAGTCGCCATCCAGAACACCAGTCATATTAGGAGTGAAAGGTAGCAAAGCAAAGATGTCGTCCAAGTTCAACTTGTTCACACTCAGCGTTATGTCCTGTAGTGCATCCTCGTTTTCGTCGTTAGAATATATCTGCAGACCAGTACCGTCAGAAGCCTTCATCTTCAAGTTTGCCGATACACGGTTGTCTTCAGCCAGGAAGATGTAGTTGTCATTGTTCACTCCAAACTTCTTATATCCCAACACAGGGTCGTCGCCGACGAATGATATCTTTATACCATTCTCCTCCATGTTGGCAGCCATGTTTGCAGATAGTCCCAGTCGGTTTTTCCAGTCATAGAGTTTTGATTCTATGGTAGTTCCACGTTCCGTTATCGTACCATCAACTATAGCGTTGAACACATAGTCTGGATTGTTCTTGTTGTTCTTCACCTGGATGCTGTATTTCACGTCTGTCTCGTCCGACTTCACGCTAAACTTCGTTGCATCAATGAGTATGCCACCCACGGTTATGGAGTTTACGTTAGCATAACCATTCAGTCCGGCAATAGGCGACGATGTCATATCCATGTCTATGCTCTTGCATTCCATGCCATAGTGTTTCAGCAGTCTTGCAAAGATATTCTCTTTGCCCGATGAGAAACTGATTCTTGCATTAGGCAGACGCTCTCTCAACCTACTTTGGTCAATATATCTGTCCTTCATCTGCTTCATCACTTCGTCCGACACACTCATCAGCTTATCCATCAACATCTCGTAGCCACAGCTTGCATCCATATTCAGATGGAAGTCGCCGGTGTTCACAATGGCATGAGTGGTATCGCGGAGAGCCAGAATGTCCAAGTCTATATCCTCAGGTGTGTATTCTCCGTCTTTATCCTGTATCAGTATGTTGCGTATTGTTCCTTGCGCTCTATGGTCGTTAGTGAGGTTTGAGCTCACATCGAGCTGAGTGCTCATAGAAATCTTTAGCGGACTCTCCACAAGTTGCATCTTAAACAAGTCGAGCTCATGTAGCTGACAAGCCAATGACGCTGTGATTTCCTTACCATTGGTAAGAGCATTCAATGCAATATTGCCATTTATCACCTTGTTGTCGCTCACGATATCGGCAGCTATCTTACCATTGTTCACCAATGCATTTCCCTTAATGCCATCAAGGTTATAGCCTTGGTATGAGAATTGCGACAGATTGATATCAGCTTCGAGCTTTGTCTTTGGCGACATCATGTCGAAGCCCTTGCCGGCAACTGCCACCTCGCCAGTAAGTGGCGATAGTCCAAGTCCACGAGTGAAATGTTGCAGCTGTAGGCTTCTTGCCTTTATATTTGCCTTATAGCTGTTGTTGGCAAGGTTTATTGATGCCTTTCCGCCTACGCTTCCCTTGCCCTCAGATATGTTGAATGCTGTGGCATACTTCTTCCCGTCAACATCCACCTTACCCTTCAGCGCTATGCCGCTTGGTATGTTTATCATCTTTGCCACGCTCTTGTCGAGTAGGGTAGTGGCAAATTTCAGGTTATATGTCTTTGCATCTATGTTGGCATGAGCCTTTAGGCGGTCCATGTCTGTGATGTTCCAAGCCTGTCCCGATGCTTTCAGCTTCATAGCCGAAGGCAGTTCCATAGCCAGGTTGTCAATCTCCATCTTCCTCATGTTGCCATGCACAATGGCATCTATCGCCAGTGGATTGCAAGGCCATTGGCGTTTAAAAGCTGTAGGCATATCAGCCATAAAGGTCATCAAATCCTTCTTGCCCAATGCGCCATGCAGTTTCACATGCAATGTGCCAGGATTGTTATCGTCGAAGGCATTGAGATCCATAGTTAGCTTAGCCGAAGCCTCTGAATATGGAGTCTTCAGTTTTATCAATGGCAACTTCAACTTCGTAGAGTCCATGCCTATAGCGCCAGTGATATTCGAAACCTCTATACCCGATTTCTCTTTGAAAGCACAAGCTCTGATATTCATGTCGAGGTTTGGACTGCAATAAGCAATATCCTTTATCGATAAAGCCATGTTGTCGAGCCTTATATGGTTCACATCCAGTCCCTTAGCCTTTAGTTCAAAGTTCTGGTCGTAGGCAATATAGCCTCCGCGCCAATCCACCAAGCCCACTTTATATATCGCTTTATATAGGTCGAAGAATCCCTTCTCTATATTCGCTTTCTTTATTCCTACGCCTACCGACATAGTGTCGCCAGGAGTTGTCAAGGCAATGTTTGTTTGCTTTATCGCCAATTTCCCAACGTTTATCTTCCAGAAGTTTTCGCTCTCTGTAGTATCCTCAGGCACGCTATCCGTCAGGGCAATATCCACATTAGCCTTGTCGAGCAATGCCTCGTCAAGGTTCACGGTTTCTGCACCAAGGTCTATGCAGTGGGCTTTCAAGCTAAGTGTACCTATGTTTCCTTTAACCCTTGCCTGGGCTATAAAGTCGGTGGTGTTGAGCTTCATATCGTTAAACGATAGCTCGTCTATCTCCACACGGCTTTGCAATAATGGCAATAGCTGTATATCAGCAACAACCTTTCTGATGTCGGCAATAGTGTCGACATCAGAAAGGTTGTTCTCTATAGGGCGTGTCACTCTTACGCCCTCAACTCCTAAATCTAAAGGAAAAACAAGATGCACCTTGTCTACAGAGATATTCATCCCTGTTTCTTCAGAAGCATATTCTGCCACTTGTCTTACTGCCCAGTTCTGAAAAGGGGGGAAGTAAAACAATACTGACAATAGAACAAGCAGCACTATTGGCACCGATATTGCTATGCCACAGCCTCTGAGTATTTTCTTCATAGATGTTATTTGTAGGTTATCGTTATTTCTTCACTTCTGCAGCCAAAGCCCTCCACAGATTGCTGTCGGGTAGGGGAGAATCTAAGGATATCAACTCCTTCGATACAGGGTGAACAAATTCAACATGATGCGACAGTAGCGATATGCTACCATCAGGATTTGAGCGTTTAGCTCCATATTTTAAGTCGCCCTTTATTGCACATCCCATGTGTGCCAACTGACTTCTTATTTGGTGGTGTCTTCCTGTTAGCAGTTCCACTTCCAGCAAGTTATAATTATCCGTACTTGCTATCAGCTTATATCTCAACCGTGCCTTCTTTGACTTTGGCACCTCTCGGTCGTAAACATAGGTTTTGTTCTGCTTCTCGTTTCTTACCAGCCAGTTTTCCATATCTCCTTCCATCTGGCGTGGGGCTTCTTTCGTTATAGCCCAGTAAGTTTTGTGTACGTCTCCTTTGCGGAACATTTCGTTCAGTCTTGACAAAGCCTTTGATGTCTTGGCAAACACCACAAGCCCCGAAACAGGACGATCAAGGCGATGTACCACGCCGAGGAACACATTCCCCGGCTTTTGGTACTTCTCCTTAATATATTCCTTCACCGTTTCAGACAATGGCTTGTCGCCAGTCTTGTCTCCCTGAACTATCTCACCACTCTCTTTATAGACAATGATGATATGGTTGTCTTCGTAGACTACGGTCATAATGATCTTTTAATACCTAATATTTTTTTTGTTGGTATTATGATTACATGTTCATACCGCCATCAATCTGGATAACCTGTCCAGAAACATAGCTTGACATATCAGAAGCCAAGAACAAGCATACATTTGCGATGTCCTCAACCTGACCACCACGACGAAGAGGAATCTTCTTCATCCAGTCTTTGCGAATATCCTCTGGCAACTGAGCTGTCATAGCCGTCTCAATGAAACCTGGAGCAACAGCGTTAGCACGTACACCCTTAGGACCGAGCTCCTGAGCGATACTCTTTGCCAAACCAATCATACCAGCCTTTGAAGCTGAGTAGTTGCACTGACCTGCGTTACCATGAACACCTACAACGCTCGACATGTTGATGATAGAACCGCTGCGCTGACGGAGCATGATAGGAGCACAAGCGTGGATAAAGTTAAACGCACTCTTCAAGTTTACGTTCAATACAGCATCCCACTGAGCCTCTGACATACGAAGCATCAAACCGTCCTTGGTGATACCAGCGTTGTTTACCAATACGTCGATTGAACCAAAGTCTTCCTTAATCTTATTTACAACAGCCTCTGTCTCTGCAAAGTCTGCAGCGTTGCCTGCATATGCCAAGCACTTTACGCCCAAAGCCTCAATCTCCTGACGAGTAGCCTCGAGACCAGCTTTCATATCATCGTTCAATACGAGGTCGGTGAAAGCTATGTTAGCACCTTCCTGAGCAAACTTCATGGCTACGGCCTTGCCGATACCACGTGCGGCACCTGTAATGAGTGCTGTCTTACCTGTAAGTAATCCCATTTTAAAAATTTGTTATGTAAATATAGTTAATACCTTTTTATTTATATACCTTATTATATATATACTTATTTCATCACTCCTCTCTTGCCCAATGCGCCATACACAACTTTGGCAACCAGTGGCTTGCTCGATTCCTCAGTCAGCCCATGGCCAAGTCTGCCATATATGAATGGCACCTCCAAGCCCTTGATACAATAGTGGGTGATGTCGGCAACGAGCTCTATGTCTTCAAGGTCGAACTCGCCTTCTGCCACACCCTCAGCATAAACCTTGCGGAATATCTCCATCTCGTCTTCGTCAAAGTTCTTGCGAACCTTTTCCACTGTCCAGATATTGCGGAAGAATTCTGCTCGCAAGTTACCGTTTCTAACCACGGTCTCGCGAATCATGCTCAAGTGGGTGTATATCAGCTCTATTATCTTGTCTTGCGGACGAATCTTCTTTGCTGCAACCTCGTCAAGCTTGTCGCTTAGTCGCTCCAATTCCGATTCTATGACAGCATTATATACATCTTCCTTCCTATTAAAATAGGTATATAGTGTTCTGCGACCCTTGCCCGAAGCCTGGGCAATGTCGTTCATTGTAGTATTGGCAACACCATTCTTAGCGAATAGCTGTCGTGCCACATCCACAAGTGTCTGTCGTGTTTTAGAGATTGACATGCTACTTTCCTCTATTTTGTTTGCACAATGAGTTGATATGTGCAAAAGTAGATTATTTCTACGACTTATGCAAGAAAAATTACGTATTTCAGCCTTTTTACAGTTAAAATACAAAAAAGTTGCAATTATATTTGGTTATATCAAATAATCGTTGTACCTTTGCACCCGCAATTCAGAAATACAACAATCGCTGATATTTCAAGAATTGACTTAATGGTAATATCGCGGAGTGGAGCAGTTGGTAGCTCGCCAGGCTCATAACCTGGAGGTCGCATGTTCGAGTCTTGCCTCCGCAACTATAGCGTCCGAAAGCTAATGTAGATAAGCTTTCGGACTTTTTCGTTTATATACTCGGACGCTATTGGGACTACAAGATTCTATTTTTTCATAATACTTCTATTTTATATTAACGACAATATATACAATTATAGACTATACTTTGCTTATGTCTGCTTTGTGGTTGATTTTTAGCATATTTACAGGCAATAATAGTTAAATACCATTTTCTTCGCAGACTTCAATATTGGTGAAGAATTCTGTGATGTCGTCAGGATTCATGATAATAGAGTAGCTTGGACGTTTGGCTCCTGGAATATCCTCACGCAGAATACCTTTACCTATGAGGTCTTGAATATCACGAATAGCAGTATCTTTAGAACAATTAGCAAGCGAAGCCCATGTTTTGGATGTTATTTTAGCCTCGTATCCATCAAGAAACATATTGATGACATCTGTCTGTCGCTGACTTAGTGCTAAAGAAGAAGCTCGTTGCCAAAAGTAGCTTTTATTCAATATACCACTAACAACGGTTTCTGCATCATCGAGTGCTATAGATAGTGTTTCTGCATACCATGAAATCCATTCTGTAATATTACCATCGCCATGTTGAGTTTTCTCAAATATGTTGTAGTAGTGCTTTTTGTCCTTATTAATTTGCGAGGATATATTATAAAAGCGGAACTCACTCTTGTCGGCACGAGCCAATTGTATATCGGAGAGTATACGGGCCAGTCTGCCATTTCCATCTTCGAAAGGGTGGATGCTAACAAACCATAGGTGGGCAATAGCAGAACGGACAACAGAACTAACGCTCTCTTCCTTATTGAACCAATCAAGAAACTTTGTCATTTCTTTGTCTATACGTTCAGGAGCAGGCGCAATATAGTGAACTCGTTCTCTGCCAAACATGCCAGATACAATATGCTCTTCGTTGGTGCGATATTTGCCTATCTCAATCTGTGAACCTTCGCTAAATCCTGTAGGAAAGAATGCTGCTTGCCATGCACATAATTTCTCTTTTGTCAATGGCTGATCGTAATGGTTTACAGCATCAAGCATCACGGCTACAACAGAGTCTACATAATGCGATGGTGCTGTTTGTTTGACATTCTCAATGCCCAGTTTTCTTGCAATAGACGAACGCACTTCATCAACATTAAGTCGTACGCCTTCTATCTCAGATGAATATACCACGTCGTATGTCAGGTTCTCTGCCATAGCTTTCAGTTTGCTATCAAATCCCAGCGACGCAAGTCTGCCATACAACAATCCCTGCTTGCGACTCACCTTTTCAAGTATTGCCGTAAGTTCTGAAGCGTCCCAACTGAATGCGGTCCAATTGTCTCTTTCGTGTATATACATATTAATATATTTGGCGTTATGCGACGATTTCTTTTAAATAACGTCGCAATATTTGCGACAAAGATAGTGCTTTTTTGTCGCATCAACAAGAAAACGGAGAATATGTTGCAATAAATTCGATGATTAACAACATATATATAGTGATAATTCTGAACTTCTACTTCTCGCAAATATATGTATTAATCGTTTATGTTTAATAAATCTTTCAGGCAAGCTGCAATTATCAGGGCGAACGCATTTTGATGCGTCCGCCCTGCAGGCTGCTTTAGCGGTAAGAGTTAACTGATTTGTCGATATTAACAAGCTGATTTGTCGATATTAATTAGGCGATTTCTCGAACCTGATTATAATAATACGATAATGCCACGAATCTCAGGTATATATTGTTCCTTTGTTGCAATAAATAAGAAAAGCCTTTGGTGCTCACGCATCAAAGGCTTTTAAATGAGTATAAAAGTTATTGTTAAACTTATAGTTTGAGTTGAGGAATATCATCCATTAGTGAGTGGTATTTCTTCGCTATTTCTCCTTGCTAGATTGTGACTGAATGTAACTGAATATATAGGTAGAGCCATCTTCATCTGTGAGTACAAGAGTTTTATTTGCTTTTGAAGACTTGATAGTATAAGTCCAAACTTCTGTCTCGTCACCGAACTTCAGTTTCATAGTAAGTTTGTTACCTTTTACGACATAGGTTCCTTCTCCAAATTCGTAAAAAGGCTCTTCGTCGTTATAGTCTCCGGCTCATATGCTTCTGTATAGTTACAAGTACCATTGGCAAAGAATTCTAATTCTTCACGGTATTGATTGTTATCTTCATAACGAATCCAATATCCAACAAGGTTGTTGTTGCTTGTAGTTCCATCATTGTTATCATCGTCAGAACTACAGCCCGTAAACAATACTCCTGTTATAGCGAAGAGGAACATCAAGGAAAACATCATTAATTTTCTCATCATCTTATACACTTTGTCCGTGTCGTGCGCAACTTCTTCTTGTTAAAGACTTATTACTTCTCGTAATAAGTTTTGTTTCCAATACGCAGAGTTGATCCGTCACACGAATAATAATATTTCGCACCGTTAATGTATAGATACTCATTATCAACGGTGTACCACTTTATATCATCGTCTTCATTCACTAAATCTATATCGCTCTCATATGATCCGTGAATGCCAGTACCGTCAGAATAGAAAGAATAGTAATCATGTACATATCTTTTTCCATCGTTTGCAACCCATTCTCCGTATAAAGAGGCATCGTGTTCTTTGTTTGAGGAAGAATCGTCATCGTCAGAACTGCAACCAACAAGCCCTGCACTCATAAAAGAAATGAGCATCATTGTAGAATACAAAAATAACTTCTTCATAAAATATACACTTTGTCCGTGTCGTGCGCAACTTCTAAATGATCTTTTTGTTTAACTTTGACTATATATGAAAAGATATGGAGAAAAGTAACCTATATATAATATTTTTATCCATTATCATATTGGCTTCGTTTTCTATTCTTTACAAAAGTTTAGCATATGAGAGAAGTTAAAGAATAAAAGGAGTTAAAGAAGTTAAAGCCATATGTCTTACAGCGAAAAAGCTAACAGAAAACTCCAGTAAAAAGACTATTGGCTTTAACTTCTAGCGACCGTAGGGAGCTATAACTTCTTTAAATTGGCTTTCCCTTCGGCCGTCGAACTTCGTTTCTATAACTTCTGAACTTGCGAAAGCTCAATTCTTTAAAATTTGTATCCTATGGTAACATAAGCAGCTTGGTTATATATGTCAACATCAGATTCTGAAGGGGCAAAACTTGTAAAACCTCTTTCGTATTCAACGCCAAATACAAATCTGTGGTACTCAAAGTCAACACCAACATCTACACCCGCATCAAAACGTTTAGCTTCAAGGTCACTGAATAAGTCTGAGCTTTCTGTCTGAGAAAGACCATCAATACTTCCTGTTAAACTTACATCACCACTTATACCATATGCAAAATAAGGACCTGCCTTTAGTGTTAAATTCCAATCGTTGTTGATATTTAAGCGATATGCTGCCAATATTGGAACCTGAATATACAAAGGGCTATAATTTTCCTCTATTCCTACATTATATCCCTCATAATAGACTTCATTATCCCATTTTGTACCTTTGAGTGCTATTTCTAGCGATGGCATTATGGAAAAATTAGCAGTTAACGGTTTCTCTATTCCAACACCAACTTTACCGACAAACTTTCCTTTCATATCACCGGCATCATTTCCACCAGCACACATTGCTAAACCTCCTCCTAATTTTACATTCCATGTAATTTGTGCAGATGCAGTCATTGTCATAGCCACTGCAAAGGCTGTTACAAATAATTTCTTCATAATTTTTTTGTTTTTATGTTTAAAAATAAAGTTTGTTTTAGTTCTATTTTATATTAATGTTACGTCCACTTCGTAAGTCATTTTCATTTATACCATTTGAAATATGGAATTGCAACCCATTATTATTTCTAAATGCATTTTTGCCTATTTCTTTTATAGTACTCGGTATTGTCACATTCGTAAGACTTCTAAATTCTGCAAAAGCAAATCTACCTATAGTTTTTATTCCTTCCTGAATTGTTAGCGTTTTTGCAGCATAATTATTGCCATTAATGAATGTGTTAACACTTACAACGGGATATTTCTCCCCCTCAAAAATGACATGTGATGGAACTATTACATTGATTGCATCAACATCCCAACCTATAATTGTAACATATCCCTTTTTAGCTTTGCATTTAAACGAGATTCCCTCATATACATACTTAAATGTTTTATTTAATGATTTAGAAGGTAAAACGGAGGATGACTCAACCGTGACATTTGCTTCAGTGTCAGTAATAGCAGAAGCTGGTGCTTGCGTATATAATTCCTTATCTGAATCCGTAGGTGTTTGTTCTGCAAGCTTCATTTGTGCATAGTAGCTACCTTTTTTATTCTTCTTAGTATTTTTTTGTTTCTTTGATGTTTTTATTTCATCTTGTTTTTCAACAATAGATTCTTTTATTGTATTCTTCTTTTTTGCAAATGGCCAAAATATATTTTTATCTGAATTCTTTTTCTTATTAGAATCCTTAATATCTTGCATAGGATTATCAGAAATAAGATTAGCTGTGATGACACTTGGTGCTTGTTCATTTAGTTTAATGGTCCCTTCGTACACAGAATAACCTTCTGAAGCAATTATATAGCTATGTTCTCCTATAGGTAATTCAAGTTCTATTGTTCCATTGCCTTTGTGTGGCTTCGAATCAACCAAAACCATTGATGTTGTTGGTGTGTAATTGATTATAAGTTTCTGATACTTTGTTTCATAACTTTGACTTGCCGCTGATATTTCTGCAACTGGAGCATCGGGAATCTCTATAAGCATCTCGTATACTCTATTACTTTCAAGTCCATTGATTTTATAGTTTTGAAACATAACCTTTAATGGCAGATGATTTTTTAGGTGTATCTTCATATTGCGTGAACCCTTACACATATACACCCATTTCTCCACGCCACGATTTACAATACTTCCTATTTTATTGCCTTCTATGCGCTCTATGTTGTCAACAACTTGTATCTTCACCAATGCACAAAACGCCCCGTTTAAATCCTTCCGTCTATCGCTACCAGATATATGATCAGTTGTTAATGTAAAACTTTTCACTTTTGCCGCTTTTTGTGCTGTTGCAGTAACAAAAAACGAACAAAAAACGAGTAAAAAGAATATGACTTTTTGCTTCATATATTTATATCTATTTAATTTGCAGTTGGTATATTAAAATCCATTATATTAATAATCTCGTCTTTTGTCAACGAGTGTGATCCTATTCGTGTAGGTTGCCATGTACGATAATGTATTATAGGATCCTCACCATCACGAAACTCCCAAATGAGTAACAAATAACCATCATCCTCATAAGTACTGGATTTCCAGTGTTGGTGAAGAGTCACACCATAGTAATTTGGATTGGCTGGATGTCTGACAACCTCAACATCACTAAACGTAACTTTTATATATTTATTTTTGCTAAAATTTGTATTCAAACTCTTTAAGTACTGAGGTTTACTTTGCACCTTATAAGTAATTTGCTCTCGCCATGATTGCATATCACTTGCGTGCTCTCGCTTCATAGGTACGGTTCCTGTAATTATAATAGCATCATCACTAAATATTCTATTTATAGCGTCCAAATCTTTCTCGTCATAAAAACTGCGATAGTTTTCTACAAAGCTCAAAATTGTTGTGCGACGTTCCAAATCTGTTACACTTACACCTTGATCCATAATACGCCCATAAACTGCATCACTTGCAGCCATGGACACACTTGCTATCTGTCCATTACGTGTTAGACGTATTGTCAATGCACGTTCTGGCTCGTCATTGTAGCCTTCTTGCATAGGATTCACCTGAGTGTATATGTTTCTTATTACATATCCTTCTGCAGAAGTAAGACAACGCTCAACAATCTGCGTTTCTTCACACAAAAAATGCAAGTTTCTCCAAAGAGCCTGCAATGAGTGTTTGCCACTAAGCACCATGTCTATACCATCAAGTCTTAGGTCTCTTTCTTGAGCACATGCACTATTTACCTCACTAAGCAATTGTGAAATACTATTTTCCATTCTACTTTTAACCTTCTGGTCTTGTATGCCATCTACTATAGTCAATTTTATATCTTGAGCCATTGATGACAACGCCAAGGCTATTAATGTTATAATAACAAAAAACCTTTTCATATATATGTTCGATAGTTTGTTCCTATTTTTTTATATACCAGATTACAGCTGTCATTTCCGTTGGATAATTGTCCAATGAGTCATCGGATCCGTTTACTAAGTTTATACGGTTTCCCGACTCAGTAGTCGGTGACAATAAAGTTATTACCTCCTGACTTTGCATATCGAAAAGAATTAAATCTAAAGAGCTATAGTCTTCTACATCTTTTAATTTTCCAAACTGCAATATTTGTCCCTGTACCTTAAGTGATTTCAATAACTTATATACCTCCATAAACACTTTTGTCTGAACAATTCGTTGCACAAAAGCATCTGGTACAAATTTCCTTGTAGCTACGGAAATAGAAGCTTGAGTAGATGTAATCTTATCATCTGTTATACTTTTTGCCTGTACATTATTACTTGTCCCTTGTATCATTCCAGCAACCTCTTCCTTTTTCACATATGCAAAGTACTGAACATTTGGACCTCTATTTATTTTGATGTATCTTGTAATAGGCATAATTCTATCAACAGACATTTTCTCATCATCACCCTTATTAATATTTATTTCAATGAGCATTCGCTTAGTTGCATTTACTTTAGCAGAATCAGCATTAGTATGTGTGTATCGATCCCAGTAGTAAATGTCACTTTGACTTTTTATGTCGTTAATACGCTGCAATAACTGTGCCTTCTCTTGGGCCATAGAATTTAACCCATAAGAAATAGCAAGAATAATAATTATACAAATTTTTCTCATGGTAATTTAAAATTTGCTTTAGACTTTTTGGTTGGTGCAGTGCCAAACAATTTAGATTTGTCAATAGGTGGTATATAAAGGTATACATCAGCATGAACTGTAGGAGAATCATCTGTTAGCTGTTCTATTGGGATGTTTATACTCATCATATGATTGTAACCTTTAGATAAATTACTAGCAAACATCACACCTCCAACTTTATTTTCCCTCACTCCATCACATGCAAAATAGAAATCACAACCTTGCTGACGACAAATTGCCTTGAAACTGCTTAGAGGTAATACGATTTTGTAACGTTTATAGTTGCTTAAATGAAAATCCAACTCCATGTTTACTTCTGGTACAGACGTGTCATCACAGTTCATCAAATTAGCAAACGTTTCTGCAGGATTCTCTTGCGACCTTACCACTACGGGCAATATAGACTCTATAGTCATACATATAGGATTACCTCTCACGATGGTATCTGTTGTTTCTGTGACAGTTGTTAGCTTGTAGTAGACATTTTGATTTAAATGATCAATCAAGTAAGACTTTCTTGGCATGACGAACAAACCTTCAGTACCATATATACACAAATCTTTCTCATCGACAATATTATGCTTCGACCTGATTATCTCTGTAGGACATGTTTCCAATTCTTTTATGAATGATAATTCCATATTACGCCGTGTGTCATTATTTAGCAATTCATATTCTATTGGAATGCCTATAGTTACCTTTTCTTTTCCATCTTTCACCCATGACACTACGTATAATTTGTCCTCGCGGTTTATTATTGAACAATCGTATTGATAAAGATTCTCATTTAAAAGAGTTGTCCAATTTCCACTTTTAAAAATAACCTTTGACAGATATAGTTGATTCGGAGATATTTTATATTTCCAATTTAGCAAAGCATATTCAAGAAAATCATATACGGGGGAAGGTTGCAGCAAACGCATCATATCAGCAAATAGCGGAATTCCTATATGATCAACCGCCCCCATCGGATCTGTACGCATAACAAATCTACGTCCATCTATTCCTGTTAGAAAATAAGTTTGCTCTGGCATTATAGAATCAGTAGAAATTTGTAATTTAAGAATTTCTGCTGCCTTTTTCAACCTGTCAGTTTTGAAATTTTGTGCGACAGCCATAGTATTAACCATTATGGTAAATACTAATGCAACAATGATTCGTGAATATAAATTCATTATGGTGCAGATACTTTAAGTTTCATTCCCTGAGAAATTGTCATCGTTGTCAGATTATTCCATTTCACAACATCACGCACCGTTATACCATATCGGCGTGCAATATCTGTTATTGTTTCACCTTTGGAAACAGTATGGTATGTCCCGTATGAATTAGTTTTTTGTGGAGTTATGTTTTCATGATGCGAAACAGGATTATCATATTTAAATCTCCATATCTGATATTGTCCATCTTTGCCACCACGGTCGCTAGTAAAATAAATATTACCATCATTAGCCCAATATGGTTCACCATCATATGACTTATTCATTGTAATTTGTGTAAGGCTATTGCCATTGCGATCTATTATATAAAGATCATTGTCACCTTTTTCTACTTTTTTACATTGAAATACAATTTTTCGTCCATCAGGACTAAAACATGGACGCCATACAACACCCATACTCGCATCTGTCAATTGAGTTAGATTACTACCATCTGCATTAATTATACAAATGGAAGTGTTATATCCATCATTAGCGTACTTTACAAAAACTATGCTACGCCCATCTGGTGAAAAAGCAGGAGTACGACCTAATCCCAATTGGATATTTTCGTTTGTCTGCATATTTTTAATCCATATCTCTGTGTTTTTGACATCAGCGGTTTTTAATCGTTTCTCATATACGATTTTCTTTCCATCACGACATAGAGATGGATATTGCTCATGATAGTCTGGAGTATTTGTCACCTGAGTTAGTGCACCTCCTTGGCTAGCGTTCACTATATATATATCGCTCACAGTGTTTCCCTCTGGACGACCATCAAATGCAACCATATTAGTAGCAGCACAATACGAAGGTGCTGTATTATGACTACGTCCTCCTGTTATCTGACTCATGGACATACTTGTAGGATTATCTTTTCTATAGATATTGTAGAATCCAACATTATCATGCACTACAAAAAATAGGTTGCGGCCATTATCACCACCAAAAGGAAAATCGCACCTATATCCTGTTTCATGTACCTTTGTTAGTGCTGTAAGATTTTCACCTGGCGTGTATACTACGTGTGTTGTTTCCGCAACTGACGAATCTACAACAATTACTTTAGAGCTACAACTAACACTCAATAAAGGGATTGCTATTGCAACTGCTCTTGTTAATAAACAATACTTATTCATACTATATATTTTTATATTATAACTTTTATTATTATACCTTTTTATTATTATAACTTTTTATTATTATAACTTTTTATGGCACATTAAAAATATAATATATATATAATTAGACAGCTGTATATACAAAATTATGTTTAGATTATGCCAATAAAGTTATAAGTCAATCGTTACACACTATTCCATAAATATTGGATTATTTACTCTATCTTAAAAAGCTATTCGAAAAGAAGGAATGTGAAATAGGCTATATTTTAACCTTTTTCACTCCAATTGTTTCTAAACGAAATAACTGTAGTTTTTTTTATGATATACCTTTTAGTTTAGAAAATACTTTTTATACGATTTCCTTTAGAAATGCGCTTGGCACATACGCTGTCACGACCATTATCAAATTATCAACCACAACTCCCACTCTCTGCTGCCCTTGCCATCTTGCAACTCTTCCAACCACTCCCTTAAAAGCTCCATCAATAACCCTTACCAACTGTCCTTTCTTAAACTTTGGCACATCTACAAAAGACACAATAGTATTTTTTTTATCGGCATTGCAGATGATTTTAAGACTGTCCATCTGATAGTCGGGAACAATCAGAGGGGATTTCTCTATTTTGCTGCCAACGTGGGTGTGGCAATAATAAAAGCGAAGGAAGGGAAGGTTGATATTGTCGTAGACGAAAGATTTGATTTGTTTAAATGTGCCGTAGGCAAAGAAAATGTTGGGAATAAGTGATTCTGTGATAGTTTGACGTTTACCTTTAACAATTTTGATTTTGTTCTGAGTAGGATAGAATGCGGTGATACCTTTAGCTACCATGTAGTCGTATGCCTTTTTCTCCCTGCCGTATGTGGTGCGAAGTGCATACCATTGTTGAGTTTCTTCTGGGTGCTTTTGGGGTAGTGGGTTGGTTAAAATGTTATTGGGCTTTTCAGCGATATTAGTGTTGGATGTTTTTGCTGAAGGTGCATATCTGGTGGACACCCCTGATTGTGTACTCTTATCTTTGTTAGTTTGAGTATCGGGGAGGGCATCGGAGGTAAGTCCAACGCGGGGAGGAGTTTCACCACCTCCAATGGTGTGTACACCTTCTAATGTACAATCATCGATTTTCATATCGCTGCAAACTCTATTCTAGACAGAATGAGGTTATTTCAGGACATAAAAAAGCGTGAACCGTCCGTTGTCCGATCCACACTCTGAGGCCGTGAGAAGTGCCCTATACTGCTGAACGAACAACAGTATAAGCCCACGCCAATATGATATATAGCAAAATCCGTACTTCTATGCATAATGGTGGTTTATTGTATGACATAATGTCGGTATACAATAATTCCTTATGCGAAATACGAATAGGTATATCACACCCTGGGACATCTACCATTGCCATGTTCAAGGCAGTACATTGTTTCTCGAAATTTCTCACGTTTCAGAGTGTACGTTGAACTTGACGTATGCAAACGCCTTTTATATGTCTGAACTGCATTTTCCCAACCCAAACCCGCTTTGTATAGGACGTCATAAATAATCAGACTTCACTACATTCAGCATGGCGTGGGCTTGTAGACATTGTCATCATTCAGAACTCGTCTGACTTCGATAATTACCGTCTAATTTGCAATTCGCAACAAAGTTAAATAATATTATTGATATTCTGAAATTTTTAGGCTAAAATTATACAAACAATTTTAAATGAAGGGAAGATGGCGATTATGGAAACTGTCTTTTTGGATATTTACCCCCAAAAAATGAAGTAGGCTTCGATGGCCAACGAAGCTTGCTTCATTCGCCAACGAAGCCTGCTTCATTTGGCATCGAAGCTTACTTCATTTTTTTGCGCTAAAAACCGCGTTTGTGGTTTAACGATTTGTGATTTAACTATTTTAGTTGACCACTTTAAGCTTTATTTGTAATACGAGTTGACTCAGTTATTACTTATTTATAATTCACGTTGACACGATTTTAGTTGATTACTTTAAGCGTTTTAGCGGCATACGATTTTCATAGTCTTGTTTCCCTTCTTTACGATGTTTATTCCTTTCTGCAAATTTTGGATGCGACTACCATTTACATCATAGTATTCTGCTTCTGCATCGTTGAGCAAGTCGAGGACATTTGATGTTTCTATACCTGTTGTCTCTTCATCTACGCTGATGTTGAGCGATGGCGCATGTTTAACGTTAGTCTTCTGTGGTTGGATGTATGCACGGAACGCTGCCAACTTAACTCCAGAGGCCACTTGCTTGTAGTTGCTTACAAGACGGAACTGGTTGTTGGCAATGAAATAGCAGTCGTCGGCAAGCTCCATATTGGTGAATGTTCCCATCAGGCGGTTGCCGGTGTTTGTATTCTTTGCTTCCTTTACAGCTTGCGCATTCTCTGCATTGTTGATGAGGATATCTGTCTGCGTATTATCCTTCTTGCGAATGACAACAGGTTGTCCTGCCTCTACCGTACCATTCTCTATTAGCATGAGCACAACACTCTCGTTGCCAATATTCTGCAAGGTGTAGAAGTTGCAGGTGTTAGCCTCGGATGTTGGGTCGATAGTGAATGGTAGACAGAGAGTTCCCCATTCCGACTTCATAGCTCGTGCATATGAAGCTGAAGTAACGTTGCAGTCTTCGTAGAGCGTATATGCCTTGCTGTCGTCCAAAACCAACTTGTCGATGTTGAGTGGACTACCTGTGGCTCCAATGATCTCATTGCCATTCGTGCCAACCTTCTTGGTGAGATAACCCGACTCGTAGTTGGCGTAAGTCTCATTTTTCTTTGTTGGCTCGAAGGAGATAGCGCCTTTCAGTGACAGGCAGTTGCGGAACATATTTGAACTTTTGACACTATATGGGATTTTGAAATGATCGCTGACATAGATAGTCCGAAGCGCGGAGCATCCGTCAAACATATCAGTAACAGAATTTGCCCCACGAGTGTCGAAACTGGAAAGATCAAGCGTTTGAAGGCTACTGCATCCTTGGAACATAGCATCCAAGGACATTTGGTTCTTATCAGTTGTAAAGTTGGATACGTCAAGAGAACTAAGACTGCTGCAACCATTGAACATGTAGTTAAAGCCACTCTTTAGCACATATCTCGTATTGAAGTGAGACAAATCGAGCGTCTTCAAACTTGAGCAGCCATCGAACATTTCGTTCATGTATTTCACCTTTTCCGTATTAAAACTGGAAATGTTGAGATCATGGAGTTTTGTGCATCCATAGAACATCTGGGCCATTGTTGTTATTTTCTCTGTGTTGAAATGGGACAGATCAAGCGTTTCGAGGTTCGAGCACTGGGCAAACATCCCTGACATATTCTGGACGTTGGACGTGTTGAGGTTTTCGATACCCTCTATGCTGGCAAGATTCGTACAACCATTAAACCAATTGGAGCACGTCGTGTGGGTTTCATCACGGAAACCAGCTTTGAAAACTACCTTCTTAATTTCTGCAGCATAGGTGTCCCAATTCGGATCATCTCCGTAGCCCAAATCAAGGATGTTGTCGCCCGTAGGCTTCGTGCCGCTGCGATGGAAGGAGAGCGTGCCGGTTGGCGCATCCCATCGCACCCAACTGGCAGTAGCAGCCGTGAGATAACCTCCCTCTCCCGTGTGAGCCATCGCCTTATTCGTCTTAGCAGGGTTAAAGTTTGGCAGACTAACACATCCGTCAAAAGCCCAAGAATCTACGGTTACTTTATCTGTAGTAAATGCAGAAGTGACATAGATCGTCTTGAGGTTTTCGCAATTTTCAAACGCACTAGTCATGGTAACCATTTTGGGCGTTGCAAACGAGGAGAGATCAAGCGTCTCAAGCTTCGTACATGAGTTGAACATCGCAATCATAGATGTCATGTTCTCCGTATCAAAACTACTAAAATCAATACTTTCAAGGTTAGTACATCCTATAAACATGCTTTGCATTTGAGTCACCTTTCTGGTATTGAAACTGCTGAGATCGAGACTCCGAAGTGACGAGCATTTTTTGAACATTGATGACATTTCCGTCACATTTGCAGTATTAAAGCCAGTGAGATCGAGGCTCCGAAGTGACGAGCAATTGTTGAACATTCCTACCATCGTGGTCACGTTTTCGGTATTAAAACTGGAGACATCGAGCGTTTCAAGCTTGCTACAATTGCGGAACAGACTCTCCATAGTGGTTACTTGTTCAGTTTTAAAATCAGTAAGAACGAGCTTGGAAAGCGCCCTACAGCCATCGAACATCTCGCTCATGTCTTTCACGTTTTCAGAATTAGAACCGGATAGATCGAGTTCGGTAAGACTTTCGCAACCACTGAACGTTGCCTTGAGATTAGTCACGCTGCTGCCTATGAAGCCTTTGGGCAACTTGATTGAGCGTAGATTCTTAGAATTCTCAAACATAGTTGCCATACTTGTAACCTTTTCCGTATTAAAGGAAGACAAATCAAGTGTTTCCAAGCTGGTACAGTTGGAGAACATTAAACGCATATCATCGACCTCTGACGTGTTCAAATAGTCCAAGTGCTCTATCCTTGTCAGACCTTCGAAGTACCAAAACCAGTCATAACATGATTTGGGACGTGCATCCTTGAAACTCTCGTCAAAGACCACGGTCTGTATAGCTCTTCTTTCAGAAATGGGCCACAAGGGGGTATCATCAATCACTCTGTCCGACTCTTGTCTATTCTTGTCATAATAGAGCGTGAGGGTCTGAGTCTCTCGGTTCAATCTCGCATACATTCTAGGATCCTGTGTCTGCGCCATCACGGGCTGCAGGAGCATCAGCATCAGCAAAAGCGAGAGCGCGCATCGGCGCTGCAATAGATATTGGGTAATTTTCTTGATCATGATATAATGTTTTTTGTTAAGTTTCTGTGCGCTATGGCAACTTGGTTGATTTTATAGATAATAGAGTATTGTTGAAGCTACTCACCCCATAGATATCGATCAGAGTCTAATGTTAGTCCCTCATTTTTCAGATCATCGCTGTTATTCATCTGTTTGTTGCTAACTGATAGCGTTGAGGTTGTTGACAGCAAACATGCCTCTGTTTCCACCACAACTATTTGCGGTTTTAGATAGTCTTTTTTCTTCATGCTTTATATTTTAAATTGTTGATTATTTATAGCTTGATTGTACAAAAATAGAAAAAAGAAGTGAAACAAGGTGTCTCTTTCCTATGTTCAGGTGTCTCCTTGCTATTAAAAAGGTGTCTCCTTGGTACCTATTCAGTTGATTTTGACATAAAAAAACGACCGTTTGGGCTACATTGCTCAAAACGGTCGTTATGATGATATACTAAAAAGAGATGGTTATGCCTTGTGGTTGTTGGAGCGATTTTGTTCGCGCCAATCTGTTGGCGTGCAGCCTTCTCGTGCCTTGAATATGCGGTAGAGATGTGTGCGCGAAGAGAAACCACACTCAGACGAGATGATGTCGTTGCTATAATTAGGAAATTCTATCATCATCTTTTTGGCGGCACGGAAGCGTATGTCACTAAGCCATAATCTGAATGTAGTTTTCAAACAATGGTCGAAGTATAGCGATAGTTCTTCCTTTGAAACATTGATGGAATGGGATAGAGAGAGCAAGTTGGCATTGCCATCCTTATAGCCCAAAACTGCGCACCATTCGTCAAGCTTTTTCTGTATTTCTTCTCCGCGCTTATCGTTATGCAGACAAGAATAGTTGGCTTCTTCTATACCAGTGGAGTTGTGATTGTCTGTAGTCTCGCTAATTGGTTGTTCATCTTCGTTGAGCAAGTCTTCTGTTGGTACGTAACTATAGCCTAAAGCTACGAAACTAAGTATGAAGAAAAGAAAAGACACAAGTCCTAATGGTCCCACAATGTATAACAATGGTGTGAAAAGGATTGCCAAGGGGATTATCAAGGCGATAAGGAAAAGAAGAAACACGCTGATTTGCGAATAGCGTACGTAGGGTAGGATGTCGCTGCCAGAAAGTTTCTCCAGCATTCGTCGTCTCTTTATCATTTCTTGGATGATAGATACAATGAAATAGACCATATTGATGGCAAACAAGGCGAGCATGACATATAGCCAATTACCTATATGCAAACTGTCGTGTTGGAAATAGCCAATGCCGAAACTGGTGACGATGGCGACATAGATGGCAGAACTAACCACATATATTCGCCATCGGCGCATGTGAGTTGCCTCAATATGGTAAATGCCCAAAGCTATAAGAGAAAAGCATGGAGTATAGATAAGGATGTTGATGGTGGCACCCATGGCATCGTTGGTGGCTCTGAAACCATAGCACATTTGTGCGAAGAATTGGGCTGCCATACCTATAATGCCTGCAAGCACAAACCTGCGCGAACGCTCATAGCGTGGGCTAATCCATTTCGCCTGCATGCGAGTGATTAGCAGAACGAGCGCATTGAAGAGCATGAAAAGAAAACATGCAAATTGTAGCAGATATAGATTGTTCATAAGACACAAGTTACATAGATTTTCATTCTAAATAATATGGGCAAGACTTCTGACTGCACATAGGCTGCAGACAGATGTCTTGCCCAGTATGGAGAAGGTGGCTCCAACTAGTATTTGTTAGGAAGAAAAACTTCCGATTACTTTGTCATATCATAGACAACATCCATGAGCTTTTTGCCAAGTTCGTCGGCTTTGTCCATGGTGTTAGCCTCGCTATATACACGGATGATAGGCTCGGTGTTGCTCTTGCGGAGGTGTACCCAAGAGTCTGGGAAGTCGATCTTTACTCCGTCGATATCGTTGACTGTGGCTGTTGGGTCAGAAGCAAACATCTCCTTAACCTTTACAAGGATAGCGTCAACATCGGTAGATGCTGTGAGGTCGATGCGATTTTTTGCTATAGAATACTCTGGGAAAGAAGCTCTGAGCTCGCTAACCTTGCAACCCTTGTGAGCAAGACTTGAGAGGAAGAGGGCGATACCTACCAAGGCATCACGACCATAGTGGCTCTCTGGATAGATGACTCCACCATTGCCTTCGCCACCGATAACAGCGCCAACTTCCTTCATCTTGGTTGTTACGTTGACCTCGCCAACTGCAGCTGCAGAGTAAACGCCACCATGCTTCTCGGTGACATCACGCAGAGCGCGAGTAGAACTGAGGTTGGAAACGGTGTTGCCAGGAGTGTGTGACAATACATAGTCGGCTACGCTAACCAAGGTGTATTCCTCGCCAAACATCTTACCGTCTTCGCAGATGAAAGCCAAGCGGTCTACGTCAGGGTCTACTACGATACCCATGTCGTAGCCACCCTTAGCGATAAGATCCATGATGCCAGTGAGGTTCTTTGCCAATGGCTCTGGGTTGTGGGCGAAGTCGCCGTTTGCCTCACCATTGAGGAATGTATATTCTACGCCAAGTTTGTCGAGAAGTTTTGGAAGGATAACGCCACCAACGCTGTTGATAGAGTCGACAGCCACCTTGAAGTGGGCATTCTTGATAGCCTCTACGTCAACGAGCTGCAATGCCAAAACGCTATCTATATGCTTCTGGTCGAAGCTGTCGTCTTCGGTATATTTGCCTACATGGTCAACGTCAGCATAGTCGAAATCTTCGTTATCAGCAATTGCCAATACTTCGTTTCCAGCTGCCTTGTCGAGGAATTCACCCTTGTTGTTGAGAAGCTTCAAAGCATTCCACTGACGAGGATTGTGGCTTGCGGTGATGATGATACCGCCGTCGGCATTGCTCATTGTTACAGCAAGCTCGGTGGTAGGAGTGGTAGCAAGACCGATGTTAACAACATCATAGCCCATACCCATGAGGGTTCCGCAAACGATGTTGCAAACCATCTGACCGCTGATACGAGCGTCGCGACCAACAACAATCTTGTTGCTGCCATTAGTGGTGTTGCGACGGATGTAGGTAGCGTAAGCAGTTGTGAACTTTACAATATCCAATGGGTTGAGTGTATCACCAGGCTGTCCGCCAATGGTGCCACGTATACCGGAAATAGATTTAATCAGTGTCATAGTAATATATATAATAATGTGTCGTTCGTTTATCTTCCGCGCTCGTAGGTGATAGTGTAGAAGCAAGGGTAAACGCTTGAAGTGGCGTTGCTATGACCCATATCGTGAGGCACGATGAGCTTGACCTTTGCTATCTCGTCGGTGATGGATGTTGGTCTACCGATATTAATATAAGGCAGAGGAACGAGCCAACCAGACAAAACAGAGGTGTTGGTAGAGCTACCATTCTGTGCCAACATAAGGCTTTCGCCATTGATGAACGAGGCAGTGAATGTGCCGCTATTGTTGGTTACGTTCATCTTATCAACGATAGAACCATAATAGAGGATATCGTTGGTGAGCTGAACAGAGTCGGTGAGGATGTTCTTTTCGGTGAAGCGGCAAAGTACGGTGGCAGTCTCGCCATCCTTAATCTTTTCGCCACAACCATTACGGATAATCTGCATGTAAACACCCTTGGATGTGAACAATACATATTCGTTTTTAGAAACATCAGTCTTATAGCCATTGGCAGCAAACTGCTCTTCGCTGATGACATGGATAGCCGAGTCGGCAACGAATTTGGCAATGGCAGTACGTTCACGCTTTTTCTGGTCGGCATAAGTCATGTCGTCGTTGCATGAAGCCGCTAAGATAACTCCTATGAGGAGCAACATCAAGTATGTTAGTTTTCTCATTTTCTGTTTATTACAAATTTAGTTGCAAAGGTAAATAAAAAAGTTGGTTTTACCTTTCCTTTTTCACCTTTTTACCTTTTTACCCTTTTACTTTTTTACCTTTTTAATAATTCTTGGGAATAGCTTACGGAAGCGAACAAGGTGTTTGGTGATACCACCGCCAGCAACAACGATGGTTACGGCAACGATAATGAGTATCAGACCGAGGGTGCTGCGCATGGTGAGTTGTTCGCCAAAAACTGTTATACCAAAGAAAACGGCTGTTACTGGTTCCAAGGCTCCGAGAATGGCGGTAGGAGTAGAGCCGATATATTGTATGGCGCCTGTGGTGCATAGTAGGGATATAGCAGTAGGCATCACAGCCAATGCTATGAGATTGCCCCATAGCCACCAGTCGGTAGATTGAGGTACCTGTAGTTCGCCAGAGATAAGGGTGCGACCAGCAAAGAGGAACCAACCGAAGAGCACCACATAGAATGTGACCTTTAGCGTTACCATGTCGTGGAGACGAGTTTTGTTGATGGCTACGATATAGATGGCATAAGAGAGAGATGAGAGAAAGACTATCATTGTGCCAACAAAGGAGAGAGTGGCACCATCTTCGTTTTGATATAGCAAGCCGATGCCGCCAATAGCCATAAGCAGGCAGAGCATGGTTTGGATGGTGAGTTTCTCGTGGAAGAACATAGCCATGATGACAGCCACCATGATAGGATAAACGAAGAGAATGGTTGAGGCTATGCCGGCATCCATATAATTGTAGCTCTGGAAAAGGCTGAGCGAAGACAAGGCAAAGATTAATCCAAGTATCACCAATGGCACGAGGTCGGCACGAGAGATACGGAAAGAGTGTCCACGCCATTTAAGCATGAATGCCAATATAGGAAGTGCAAAAAGATAACGGAAAAACAATACCGAGTCGGGACTGAAGCCTTCGGCATATAGCGGAAGAGCAAACAGTGGGTTGGTACCATAAGAGGCTGCTGCAACAGCGCCAAGCAGATATCCTTTTACTTTGTTGTTCATAATATGATTATTGGGTTATAGGATGATAGTTACACCTCAGGCAGTTTGCCAAGGAGTAGGAGCGAGAAGTTGGCCTTGTAGGCTTCCACCATCTTGTCGTGACCAGCCTTTTCGAAGTTTAGCTTGAAGACTTCGGTCATGGCAAAGGCTGGATAAATCTCCTCAAAGTGGTTGATTAATGCTTGCTTCACTTCGCGAGGACTATTAGGGTCTGCATGCTCCATAGTAAGAATGCGGAGGGCGAAGTCGCGAAAGAATGTTGCTATTTCTTTTTCCATTTTTTTAGTTAAATATTTAAGCTTGTATGCTATTCGTTGTTTTTATCGTTGGCTTTTGTTATTGCTCTGATGTTGCGCATGATACCATCATATTTAGCTCTCTTTGCAGCACAGCCCTTGAAGAGACGGCGATAGTCGTCTTCTGTGAGAGATTGCCATTTCTCCCAAGTCATATCGAGCAACTCAGGTTTTGGCTGTAGCTCAGGAATATCGGTGGCAGTAGCAAACCGATTCCAAGGACACGCCTGCTGGCAACGGTCGCAACCATAGAAGGTGTCGCCCATGGTGTGGGCAATATCATCAGATATCTCTGCCTCTTTGCTTTCGATGGTGATATACGACAGGCAGCGAGCAGAACAGAATGTGCCATCGGGATTAAGCGCTTTGGTAGGGCAGGCATCGATACATTTGCAGCAGTTGCCACAATGGTTTTCCATAGGCTCGTCGTAATGATCAACCTCGGCAGCTATGATCAGTTCGCCAAGGAAGAACATGGTGCCAGCATGCGGAATGATGAGCTGATGGCTTCTGCCTTGCCATCCTATGCCAGCTTTCTGAGCCCAATAGCGTTCGAGGATGGGAGCTGTGTCTACGCATACTCGAAACTCTTGTTTCTCAGGCTCCTTGATGCTTTTATCATAGTTGAGCCCAAGGTTTTGAGCCAAAGCATAGAGTTTTTTGCGCAAGATATCATGATAGTCGAGACCATAGGAATATGCAGCCATCTGCGGTTGACCATCGGGCATAGGAGTTTTAGGGGCATAGTTCATAGCCACAGAGACTATGATTTTTGCACCATCGAGAAGCAGGCGAGGGTCGAGGCGAATGTCGGTATGGTTTGCCATGTATTCCATGTTGGCATAGTTGCCTTCAGCAATCCATCGGTTAAGACCTCTTTCTTCCGCTTCGTCTACACGCTCAGCCTTTGCTATGCCACATGCAAAAAAGCCGAGACGTTTGGCCTCGGCTTTTATGATGTCATTATTCAAAAGTCTTGAATTCATATCCTTGTTCCTTTAGCCATGTAAGAGCTTCAGGGAGTGCGGTGCGCAACTTGTCGATGCTCTTCAGTGAGTCGTGGAAAGTGATGATGGAACCATTGCGTGTGTAGCGTTTCACATTGTTGACAACATCTTTGGCGGTAAGCCATTTTGAGTAGTCGCGTGTGACGAGGTCCCACATGATGATACGGTATTTCTTTGATAGCCACCAGTAGACGCTATGGCGCATCCATCCATGAGGCGGACGGAACAAGTGAGCATGGATAATGTCGTTGGCTTGGGTTACATTGAAAATATATGTTACAGCCCAATGCTTGAAAGCACCGATGTGGTTGAAGGTGTGGTTGCCCACCTGATGACCTTCGGCAATGATTTGATTGTAGAGGTCGTGGTGTCGCAACACATTTTCGCCAACCATAAAGAAGGTAGCCTTGACATTATGTTCGCGAAGAGTTTTCAGAATGAAGGGGGTCGACTCGGGGATAGGACCATCATCGAACGTTATGTAAACCGAACGTTCGTTAGTGTCCATTCTCCAAGTCGCCCTGGGATAAAGCCAGCGCAACCATTTTGCAGGTTGTTCTATAAGCATTATTCTTCTACTTTTACTTCTTGATTGTTATTCCTGTGCGCCAGTGTGGCCACCCTTGCCTACATACATACGATATAGAGCATCGAGGGTTTGACCAGCCTTAGCAGCCTTAGTCTTGTCGAGCATAGCGTAAACCTCGCAAGCCTGATTCATGATAGAAAGCTGAATCATGCAGTCGCGCTGGCTCTGTGAGAAGCGTGAGCCATCGAGCTGGAGGTAATACTGTGCATACTGCACGGCATTGAGCCATACCTTGTCGAGGATATTAGAAGCCTCTGCCTTCTTGCCAAGGATAGCGTAAGCCTTTGCAAAGTCGAGACCGCCACTCATATAGTTGTAAGGTACGGTATAGTCTGGCATCACCTTATCAGCCTTCTGCAATACCTTCAGTGCCTTATCGTTCTTCTGTTCAGAGATAAGAGCGAGGGCAAGCTGAGCAAACAGACGACGATGGGTGTAGCACATGCGCATCACAGTTTCGTCGATATACAGACCCTTCTGGTCAAGACCACCATAGCGATAGCGATTCATCATGTTGTTGTAGGTCTTCTCGGTATCGAAGTTCTTAGCACCAGGCTTGTTGGTGGTGAAAGGACTGATACGGTTGGCAAGACCTTCCTGGATGAAGTTGTCGCCAAGGTTCATATAGTTGTCAGCACCAACGGTGAGGGCAACATATATAGGACGAGTCCAGTTGCAGTTAGCAATCATTTCGAGCATCATGAGGTCGCCCTTATAGAGAGCGCTCTTGCCAGCAAGCGAGATAACCATCTTATCAGGGATAGTGTCGCTTGCCATCATCATACCACTCTTCTTGACAGCCTCCTTGTCGATAGTGACATATACGGTGTCGGTAGGGATGACATGCATATCGCCCTTGCCACCACGTACCCAATACTTGATGATGTTCTTGAGTTCGAATGGTTCGTTACCGAAGTCCTGTTTTGCTTCCTCAGGGTTTGTCTTGTAGTATTCAAGAATCTGAGACTTCAACGAAGGATTGATCTGAACATATTCGTTGGTACCTGAGCAATACTCCAAGCGTGGCCAGTTGATAGGCACAGAAGGAGAGTCGTAGGCAGGACGACGCATCTGGTCGATATACCAGTCGGTTTGCAGATAGCTGAGGTTGCAGACTCTTGCGTCAGTTCTCACACCCTCTGTCTCCTGGTTGTACCACAATGGGAAGGTATCATTATCACCATTGGTGAAGATGATAGGATTGCCCATGTCTTGAAGCGTCATGAGATAGTTCTGACCGAAGTCGCGGCATGTGTAGCGACCAGAACGGTCGTGATCGTCCCAAGTCTGACTTGCCATCTGGATAGGAACGAGCAGACATGCCAATGATACTACGGAAGTAACGGCAAGGCTGTCGAGCTTGAGATGTTTCTTTATCAAGTCGATGATAGCAGCAACACCGATACCACACCAGATAGCATACGCATAGAACGAACCAGCATAAGCATAGTCGCGCTCACGTGGCTGTGAAGGATTCTGGTTGAGGTAGAGCACGATGGCAAGACCTGTCATGAAGAACAGGAAGAATACTACCCAGAACTGACGAACACCACGACGTCCGCGGAATGTTTGCCAGAACAAACCTATAAGACCAAGGATGAGAGGCAAGCAATAGAATACGTTGTGTCCCTTGTTGGTCTTCAAATCATCAGGCAACTTGCTTTGGTCGCCCAAGCGAGCATTGTCGATAAATGGAATACCAGTAATCCAGTTGCCATGCTCAAGTTCGCCATTGCCCTGGATATCGTTCTGGCGTCCGGCAAAGTTCCACATGAAGTAGCGCCAGTACATGAAGTTGCACTGATAAGAGAGGAAGAAACGAATGTTCTCCATCTGTGTAGGCATCTTCACAGTCATTGCCTCACCACAACGGTCGTAAGGAACCTCTGTGCCATCAACACCACCCATCCACTGTTCGTAGAGAGAGGCACGACTGCTATCCCACATACGAGGGAAGAGCATGTTTTGAGCATAGATATATTTGTTCTTGTGGCTTACTACGAAGTAGCGGTCTGGTTCGTCGGCAGACTTCTTCTCAACACGAGCGTAGATAGGAGCACCCTCTTTGATACGAGGTTTGCACATGTTGCCATCAACATCGAGAGCTACCTGAGAGGTATAAGCCTGACCATAGAGTAGAGGGCTATCGCCATACTGGTCGCGGCTGAGGTAGCTACCAAGAGTGAAGATATCCTCAGGCGAGTTCTGGTCCATTGGAGGGTTGGCAGCTGAGCGGATTACGATAACGGCATATGTAGAATAGCCAATCATAAGCATCAGCATGCAGAGCAATACTGTATTCTTCAGACGTGAAGAGATAGTATATACAGCCTTCTTGTTGACAACCTTCTTGTGGTTGAGAACAAACCAAAGAGCAATGAGGATAACAGCACCAATGCCTACTGCCGACCATCCGTAGCCTACGAATGGTACACCAAGCATACCGAAAGCAATGAGGAACGAGATGTTCTCGAGCTTTGTGTTGCGAGCGGTATAGCTCTCGTAGATAGCCCAGATAACAGCAGATACGAGAAGTATGATGTAGACAATCTCGCCAGAGTTGAATGGCATGCCGAGAGTGTTGACAAAGAACAACTCGAACCATCCACCTACGGTGATGATGCCTGGCACAACGCCATAGAGAACTGCTGCAACAAGAACAAACGAGATGACGAGAGCTATCAATGAGCCCTTGGTCTCGATGTTAGGGAATTTGCGATAGCAGTAAACCAATACTATGGCTGGAATACAAAGCAAGTTGAGCAAGTGGACACCGATGCTAAGACCTGTCATATACATGATAAGTACAAGCCAACGGTCGGAATGAGGCTCGTCGGCATGGTCTTCCCACTTCAATATCAGCCAGAACACAATAGCTGTGAATGCAGAAGAGTAGGCATAAACCTCGCCTTCTACAGCCGAGAACCAGAAGGTGTCGCTGAAGGTGTAGATGAGAGCACCAACAAGACCACTCGCCTGGATAGCGATGAGCTTGGATGTAGTGAGTTCTGACCAATCTTTAAGGATGAGCTTCCTTGTGAGGTGGGTGATTGTCCAGAACAAGAACAAGATGGTGGTTGCACTAAGCAACGCACTCATGGTGTTTACCATGCGTGCCACCTGAGTTGCATCGCTTGCAAACTGTGAGAACAAGTTTGCGGTGAGCATAAAGAAAGGTGCGCCTGGTGGGTGACCAATTTCAAGCTTATAGCCTGTGGTGATAAACTCCGGACAGTCCCAGAAGCTGGCTGTCGGTTCAATGGTAGAGCAATATACAAAGGCAGCGATCAAGAACGCTACCCATCCCATGATATTGTCCACTAATCTGTATTGCTTCATTTTTTTATATATGAATGATATTTAATTCGATAACTTGCTTACTTATTCGCTTGTTTATTTTATGCAGAATAGAATTTAACCTTGCAAAGATAGTACTTTTGTGTCATATAATGAGAATAACAGCCTAAGAATTTAGTTATTTTCATATATGCTGTCTGTTTTGCGGTTCATATTCAGGAAGTGCTCTTCGAGTTTCTCTTTCGGCATATTGGCGGCAGAATGATAGTGCATGGTGTGGTTTACGCAAGCGATATGCTTGGTATATTGCAATATCTCGGCAATGTCGTGGCTTACCACCATCACGGCACATTGATGGTTTGCCACTTCCAACATCTGATACATCTGCTCCTTAAACCTTATATCTATATATGTGTTAGGCTCGTCGAGGATTATGATGTCGGGTTTTGATACTATCGCTCTTGCCAACAATACTCGCTGTAGCTGACCACCACTCAGTTCGCCGATATTCTTCTTAGCAAAAGATGTTAGCTCCATACGCTCTAAGGTGTCGGCAACCTGCTGATGTTGTGCTTTAGTATATGGGCGGAAGAAATGTCTGGTGGTCTTTAGTCCTGAGAGTACAACATCGTAGACAGATATTGGAAACTTGCGGTCGATGAGAGTATATTGTGGTAGATACCCCATCTTTATCTTTTCCACTTTCTCGCCATTGCGGTAGAAGGATATGTTGCCACAGTCGGACTTTTTGAGTCCGAGAATAACCTTTACAAGGGTAGTCTTGCCACCGCCGTTAGGTCCAATGATGCCCAAATAGTCGTCGTCGTAGATGGTGAGTGATATGTTGTCGAGCACCTTCTTGCCGTCATAGCTTGCCGAGACGCCTTCTACTGTTATAAGTGGTTTCATTTCAAGATGTTTGCTATCTTTATCATTTCCTCGTCCCATTGGTATGCCAAAGGGTCGATGGTCTTTATTTCTGCTTCCAAACCCTTAGCCACGATGTTGGCATTAGATGTTGAGAACTCCTGTTGTACCAATACTGTCTTTACGCCAAGTTTCTTGCCTTGGTTGATGATGTCTTGCAGTTGCGATGCTGAAGGCTCTCGTCCTTCTTCCTCAATAGGCAATTGGTGGAACATGTAGTCGCGAGCATAGTAGGTGAGGGCAGGATGGTAGATGACGAAAGCACGAGTGGTGTTGTTGTCGAGATGCTTTCGTATCTCCGAGTCTACAGTTTCTATGCGTGAGAGCAATGCTTCGAGATTTTTTTTGAAGTATGTGCTGTCTGCATTGTCAACGGCTATCATATATCTGCAGATATTCTTTGCCATGATAGCGGCATTGGCTGTGCTCATCCATGTGTGAGGGTCGGGAATGCCGTTGGTAGAGTTGACCTCTGATATTCCGTCGCTTGCAGAGTTGATGATGGTATGAGGAGCATTCTTCATGATGCGCTTAAGCCATGTCTGCTCAAAGCCAAGGTTGCCCACCTTGATATACATGCAGCATTTCGACAGTTCTGCTATCTGTTCTGCTGTAGGCTCATAAGTCTCGGGCGAAGAGCCATGGCGAACCAATGACTTTACATTAAACTTATCGCCCCCTATCTGCTCAGCGAAATATCTTAGCGGTTCTATGCTCACATAGATGGTGTTGCCAAGATTCTGCTCTTTTTTATCAGTACAACTGATGATAGTTGCTAATAATATAATAAGGTATAGATATTTTCTCATTGTTGATTATTTATTATCCGTTATCCACGAGAATTGTTTATACTATGAGTTCTTTTCCCTCTATCAGCACATAGGCTAAGATGACATATCTGATAAACTTGCCCAATGTGATACTCGTTATAGAGATAGGAATGTTAGACCTCATTAATCCTAAGCAGATGGTGATGGCGCTACCCAGTATAGGGACAAAAGCAAAGAATCCCATCCATGCTCCGTGGCCACCCATAAAGCGTGTGGCTTTGTCGAGACTCTCTTTCTTAACATGCAGATATTTCTCTATCCAGTCAAGACGACCTAATCTCCCTACACCATAGTTGAACATACCTCCAGCCACATTGCCTATGGTGGCATATATTGTAAGCTCTACTGGTTGAAGTCCGGCTGCAAACAAGGCCGCAAATACAGCTTCGCTGCTGAAAGGAAAGAAGCTGCCTGCCAAAAATGCTGCCACGAGCATGCCCCAGTAGCCATATTCTATCAGTAAGTTTATTATTATGTCCATAAGTTGAGAACTGTGATGACTAATGCGATAGCCATGAAAGTCAATGATGCTATATTTGTTATTTTTGTTGATGTCAAAGCAAGGAAATGTCCTATCAGCGGCGCTGTAGATATGATGAGCATATGCGTAGCGATGTTGGCATGCTGTGGTTGTAAGATTATCAATGCCATAGTTGCTATTGTCATGGTGATGAACATTTCGTAGATCATTCTTGTGCGTATCTTGTCCATGTAGCTGGTACGCAAGAAATGAATAGAACCCGTTATTGCCAACAAAGCTATGAAACCAAGAGGCAGTAGGTCGTTGATGCTACAGTTGTAGAATTCTAAAGGTTGTTCAAACTCTGCTATTGCTGCTACATGATTTACTAATGGAGTGATGTCGCCCATGTAAATGTAGTAGGCAGAGATAAACCAGTAGGGAAGTAATAATCCCAATATGGATGCAACGAAAGTGCGCAGGCTTAGAGCAAGGATGTTGGTTCCTGTGAGCACCCATAGCACAGGCACAAACAACAATATCTGAATCCATACTGTGCTTGCTACGCCAATGGCGGCAAATGCCCAAAGCACATATCCTGTTGCCTTCTTGTCTTGATAGGCATGAAACAAAGCAAGGTAGAAAGCCACGAAACACATGCTGACGATGCATCCATCTGTGGATTCTATCTTGTGAGGTGTCATCATCGTTAGTACAAGAAACGAACAAGACACCATTCGGCTATATATGCGTATTAACGAATTGCGATTGTTGAGCTCAACCATCAATAAGGTTGCACCAGCCGTTAGTGCCAGTTGCACCCAGATGCCTTCAGCAAACAATCCGCTGATAATACATATTAATAAGGTATAAGCCGAGCAGATGGGGAGAGCCCATCTGCTTTCGGCTATTCTGTTTTGTGTTCTTTTAATCATTACAAATCCTGTCCGATATCTCTTCTGAAGTATTTATCGGTGAACTGAAGTTTCTGTGCTTCTTCGAAGCTCTTCTGCAGAGCCTCTGCTTTATCCTTACCATATGAGCTAACAGCAATAACACGTCCGCCGTTGGTGACAACCTTACCATCTTTCAAAGCTGTACCGCTATGGAAAACGATGCTGCCATCTACATCTTCGATACCTGTAATCTCGTAGCCCTTCTTGTATTCCTCAGGATAACCGCCACTAACAAGCATCACGCAGACAGCTGCACGCTCATCGAACTCAACCTTCTTCTCAGCAATATTGCCATTGGCAACACCCTCGAACAAGTCTACGATGTCGCTCTTCAAGCGAAGCATCACGCTCTCTGTCTCTGGGTCGCCCATACGGCAGTTGTATTCGATAACCATTGGCTCGCCCTCAACATTGATAAGACCGAAGAAGATGAAACCCTTGTAGTCGATATTCTCTTCAGCCAAACCATCTACTGTTGGACGGATAATGCGGTCTTCAACCTTCTGCATCCACTCCTTAGTAGCGAAAGGAACTGGAGTTACGCTACCCATACCACCAGTATTCAAGCCAGTGTCGTGTTCGCCAATACGTTTGTAGTCCTTAGCCTCAGGAAGAATCTGATAGTTCTTGCCATCAGTAAGTACGAATACTGAGCACTCGATACCGCTCAAGAATTCCTCTATCACTACACGAGCAGAAGCATTGCCGAACATACCTCCGAGCATCTCCTTGAATTCCTTCTTAGCCTCTTCGAGAGTAGGAAGAATGAGTACGCCCTTGCCTGCGCATAGGCCATCAGCCTTAAGTACGTAAGGAGCCTTAAGAGTTTCGAGGAATTTCAAGCCCTCTTCGATAGTTGTGCCATCGAAAGTTTCGTATTTAGCTGTAGGAATGTTGTGGCGCTTCATAAACTGCTTGGCAAAATCCTTGCTACCTTCCAATACGGCACCAGCCTTAGAAGGCCCAATAACAGGAATGTTCTTTGTGCGCTCGTCGTTCTTGAAGTCGTCGTATACACCCTTTACCAATGGATCTTCTGGTCCAACTACAACCATGTCAACACCATTCTCTACTGCGAAGTCTTTGAGTTTATCAAACTCGTTGACTCCTATGGCAACGTTTTCTCCACAGTTGCTTGTACCTGCATTGCCAGGAGCAATAAAGAGTTTCTCCACTTTCTCGCTCTGAGCGATTTTCCATGCCAAGGCGTGCTCACGGCCACCGCCTCCTAACAATAAAATTTTCATTTGCTGTAAGTTATTGTTTTGTTATTTCAAATAGTCGTCAAAATACTGGCTGATGCGATCGTGCAAGTGAACGCTCTGATGACCTCTCATATTGTGAGGTTCGCCAGGATATACGAAGAAGTCTGGCTGAGTGCCAGCTGCGATACAAGCCTTGAGGAATGTAAGGCAATGCTGAGGCACAACAGTTACGTCGTTCAATCCCTGAATAATCTGAAGCTTACCCTTTAGGTTCTTAGCCTGGTAGAGTAATGAAGTCTTCTTGTATCCCTCAGGGTTTGTCTGAGGAGTATCCATATAGCGTTCGCCATACATCACCTCATACCAATGCCAGTCGATAACAGGACCTCCAGCAACACCAACCTTGAATACGTCAGGATAGTTTGTCATCAGCGAGATTGTCATATATCCGCCATAGCTCCAGCCATGAACACCAAGGCGGTTGGCATCTACATAAGGCAAGCTCTTAAGATATTCCACACCCTTCATCTGGTCTTTCATTTCTTCCTGACCAAGCTGACGGAATGTAACTTGCTCGAAAGCCTTTCCGCGGTTTTCGCTACCACGGTTGTCGAGGATAAAGAGCAGATAACCCTTCTGAGCCATGTAAGTCTCCCAACCACGGCTGCTGTAGTTCCAACGAGCATCCACGTTGTGAGCATGAGGACCACCATATACATATATAATGGTAGGATACTTCTTGTTAGGGTCGAAGTCTACAGGCTTTACCATACGCCAGTATAGGTCGGTCTCGCCATCTGCAGCCTTGATAGTTCCGCAGCTATACTCAGGCACCTTATAATCCTTCCAAGGATTCTCGGCAGTAAAGTAAGCCATGCGGTCGCCAATCTCCATATTCACGATAGCAATCTTGCGAGGCACGGTAGGAGTAGAGTAGTTATCATAGAGATACTTGCCACTCTTGCTGATTACGCCATTATGCCATCCTTCGCCATTAGCATCTATCAGCGTGCGCTTACCAGTCTCTACATCCACCATAGAGATGTTGCGCTGGATAGGCGAGTATTCGTTGCTTGCTATGATGATATTCTTATGCTTTGGATAGAAGCCCAAAACTTCCATTACCTCCCATTTGCCACTTGTGAGCTGTTTAATCTCGAGCGACTCGGTGTTGCTTGCCATACGGCTGCCATGCTTTCCGAGAGTGCAGAGGTATAGATGGTTGTAGCCATCCTTGCGGCTCTGCATGATAAACGAGTTGCTATCCCAAGGCAAGAACATGATAGGGTGGAGAGGTTCCACATATTTCTCATCAACCTCGCGATATAGTTCGCCAGTCTTCTCGCCAGTCTCTGCATCATAAGCACATAGGCGACAATCGTTTTGGTCGCGGTTAAGTTCGAACATATAAATCTTCTTGCAGTCTGGGCTCCAAGCTATATTTGTGAAATAGCGGTCGGTAGGGTCGCCAGCCTTCAGATATATTACCTTGTCGGCTTTAACATCATATACTCCTACGGTAACCTTATGAGAAGTTTCGCCTGTCATAGGATATTTATCAGGAGCAGCCTTTGCTATGCAGCTCTCTGTCTCAGGATGGTTGAAGCCAACTTCAGGGATGTCAACCTGAGGATAGTCAGTCACCATGCTCTGGTCCATACGATAGAAAGCAAGCTTTTCGCCGTTAGGACTCCAGAAAGTACCCTTCGAGATACCAAACTCATCGCGATGAACACTCTGACCATATACAATCTCTCGGCTACCATCATTTGAAAGCTGTGAAAACTTGCGATTTATGTATCCGTCCTTAATAGGTTCGCTGATGCGCACATACAGGTTGTTGTCCTTCAGATAAGCAAAAGCTGTCTGCTGGGCATTGGCCTCAAGGAAAGTCTCACCATCGTCCCAGTCTTGTTCATTAACCAGCTTGTGCTTTTTGAAGTCGACCATATAAGTCTTGCTTCCGTTGCTGAGCACAACGATGCTCTTGCCAGCGAAGGGGAACAATGCATTGTACAAGGCTCTTACCTTGATGTCCTTGGTAGGAGCAATCCACTTGTTGATATCATCGATGCCGAAGAGCTTTGTCTCTTTGCCATTCTTCTTGTTTACAAGATAGCAGGCATCAACATCCTGGCGTACCAGCTCGTCGCCCCACCATGTGCACCAACGGTTCTTTGCCACCATGTTGCGATAGTTGGTGCCTCCGTAGTTGAGGTCTTCAAGGGTGAATGATTTCTGCTGTGCAGATGCGCTTATTGGAATCATTGCCAAAAACAATAATGATGCAATCTGTGAAAACAGTTTATTCTTTATTTTCATGATAATCAATTTCGTTTATTCATCGTAGCCGAAATCCTTGTTGAAGTTCTTCTTGCCGAACTTGCTGCCGCCCTTACGGTCGAAGCGCTTGTCGTCTCTTGAACCACGACGGTCGCCCTTGTCGAACTTACCACCAAACTTACGGTCGCCCTTGCCACCAAACTTGCGGTCGTCCTTATCGCCATATTTGCGGTCGCCCTTGCCAAACGATTTACCATCGCCCTTACGGTCGAAGCGTTTGCCTTCTCTGCGGTCGTCGCCATCGTTGTCTCTGCCACGACGTGCGAAGCGAGGCTTGTCGCCATCCTTATCAAACTTCTTTTCCAAAGAATGGAACTTGAATGAACGAATATCGCCCTCGTCGTTCTCCTCAGTAGCTGTGATACGCTCCTTGAACTCACGGTTCTTCTTGAAACGATGCTTCTGAGCCATCTCTGCCTTTTCACGGTCGGTCTTTACTACACCACCTTCAGCACGGAACTCCTTGAACTTACCATCAAAGATAGAATACTTTCTGAACTCGCACTCCAAGCTTCCGTTGTAAACAGGAATCTTGATAGAAGGCTTCAAGCCAATCTGCTCAAAGCATTCCTCGCGATAGCTCAATATCCAAGCCTCGTTGCCACAGAAAGCATGCTTTAGGCGTTCGCCAATCATCTTGTATGTAGCAAGAAGGTTAGGAGTAGAGATACGCTCGCCGTAAGGAGGGTTGGTAATCATGATAGCCTTCTCCTTTGGCTGAGTGAAGTCCTTGAAGTCCTGCTGCTCAATAGTGATATCCTTGCTCAAGCCTGCAGCACGAGCATTCAGACGTGCTGTGTTAACAGCCTTCATGTCGATATCGTAGCCATAGATGTGATGCTCAAACTCACGCTCCTGAGAGTCGTCGTTGTAGATAGTGTCGAAGAGATCCTGGTCGAAGTCAGGCCACTTCTCGAAAGCAAACTCCTTGCGGAATACACCTGGAGAGATGTTGCGTGCGATGAGGGCTGCCTCTATGACGAGAGTTCCCGAACCACACATAGGGTCGATGAAGTCGGTATCGCCCTTCCATCCCGACATCAGAATCATACCAGCTGCCAATACCTCGTTCAAAGGAGCCTCTACGCTCTCCTGGCGATAGCCACGACGATGCAAGCTTTCGCCACTTGAGTCGAGACAGAGAGTAGCCTTGTCTTCTGCGATGTGGATATGAAGACGGATGTCTGGGTTAGAAATTGAGATGTTAGGACGTGTGCCAGTCTTCTCTCGGAACTGGTCAACGATAGCGTCCTTAACCTTATATGTTACGAAGCGGGAGTTGCGGAACTCCTCAGAGTATACTACAGAGTCGACAGAGAAAGTCTTTCCCTCAGGAATATACAAGCTCCAGTCTATTTTCTGAATTTCGTTGTACACATCTTCGGCAGATTGTGCCTTGAAGTGTTTGATAGGCTTAAGGATGCGGATGGCTGTGTGCAACTGGAAGTTAGCACGGTACATCATTTCCTTGTCACCTGTGAAAGATACCATTCTACGACCTATCTGTACGTCGTTGGCACCTAATTGTGTAAGCTCCTGTGCCAATACTGGCTCCAATCCCATGAAGGTTTTGGCGATGAGTTCGAATTCCATTTTTACTATTTTGTTTTATATGTTTTGTTTCTTATATGATGTTATTTCTTGTTCACTTTCTTAGTCTGAGGCTCCATATCCTCAGTCACCCATACGTTGGCACCCACTATGCATCCTTCGCCTATGGTGATGCGACCAAGTATGGTAGCGTTGGCATAAACCACCACATTATCTTCCAAGATAGGGTGGCGAGCAATACCCTTGATAGGGTTGCCATTCTCGTCGAGCGAGAAGCTCTTTGCTCCTAATGTCACACCCTGGTATAGCTTCACATTGTTGCCAATTATACATGTGGCACCTATCACCACACCTGTGCCATGGTCGATAGTGAAGTAATTGCCTATAGAAGCCTGTGGGTGAATATCGATACCTGTCTCTGAGTGCGCCATCTCTGTGATGATGCGAGGTATCAATGGCACTCCGAGCAGATAAAGCTCGTGGGCTATGCGATAGTTGGTCAATGCCTTTATCACAGGATAGCAAGCAATGATTTCGGCATTGCTCTCTGCTGCAGGGTCGCCACAATAAGCTGCGTAGACATCAGTAGCCAGTATGCGCCTTATCTCTGGTAGTCGTGCCACGAGTTTCGCCGATAGCTCGTCGGCTTTCTCTCTAAGCTCCGGACGATCTACGCCAGGAGTCTCCTCGTTGTTCTCACCGAAATAAAGGCCTGCCAATATCTGGTCAGCGAGAAGACGATGAAGTCGCTCCACGTTGACGCCAATCTGATATTTAATGGTTTTAAGATTTACCGACGACTTGCCATAATATCCAGGGAACAATATCGCCCTGGCCAATTCAATAATATCTTCAAGCTTCTTGCCTGAAGGAAGTGGGTCGCCGTCGGTATGCTGATGAAAAAGACCTTTCAGCGATTGCTCTTCCGAAAGGTTATCGACGGTTTGTGTCAGAATGTGAGTAATCTGTTGTGTGCTCATTTGCTTGCTACTTCCCCGCAGATGATACGAGGGTACTAAAAACAACCTATTTATTTCGCGTACAAAATTAATAATAAAAACTGGAATACCGAAAAATCATATACCTATTTTAATAGAAAGAAGCAAAAAAATAGGTGTAACATCATTGTAACATGTGCTTAAACTCGGTGTAACATATGTGTTTTACCTTTGCACCACACAAAACAAGAAATATGGAAACAATTTATTTGCTAATCGTGGTCTTTCTGCTTTGCTTGGCAGTTTTCGACCTTTTCGTAGGTGTCAGCAATGATGCCGTAAACTTCTTGCAGTCAGCGATTGGAGCTAAGGTCGCTACTTTCAAGGTTGTGTTGATAGTGGCATCATTGGGTGTACTTCTTGGAGCCACCATGTCGTCGGGAATGATGGATGTAACAAGACATGGTATTATGTTGCCGGCCCACTTCTCTTACCATGAAGTGATGATAGTGTTCTTGGCAGTAATGGTGACAGATGTTATTGTGCTTGACATGTTTAACAGTCTTGGAATGCCAACATCAACAACCGTTTCGTTGGTATTCGAGTTGCTTGGTGGAGCCTTTGTTCTTGCCTTGTTGAAGATGCATTCAGATCCTTCGCTTGCATTCTCCGACCTTCTGAATACCGATAAGGCGCTATCCGTGATTATAGCCATATTTGTTTCGGTAGCTGTGGCTTTCTTTTTTGGTGTTGTAGTTCAATGGATTTCGCGTGTAATCTTTACCTTCAACTATTCTCGCGTTTCGCACATCGCAACAGCTTTGTTTGGTGGTGTGGCATTTACCGCTTTGTCATATTTTATCTTCCTTAAGGGATTAGGTAAGTCGCCATATATTTCGGCAGAAGTACGCGATTTTATGGATGCAAATATTACTTGGCTATTGTGTGCTACATTCGTTGTTAGTTCAATAGCTATGCTACTTGTACAGCTTGTTAAGGTCAATGTCTTCAAGTTCGTAGTGCTGATGGGTACTTTCGCTTTGGCAATGGCATTTGCAGGCAACGACCTTGTAAACTTTATTGGTGTACCTTTGGCAGGACTTGATTCTTATCTCGACTTCACTACAAATGCTCAAGGCGTATCGGCAGATTCTTATCTTATGACCTCTCTTATGGAGAGTGCCGAGACTCCTCCTTTCTATCTCTTGCTTGCAGGCGTGATAATGATTATCGCCATGGCAACATCCAAGAAAGCGCAGAATGTTATCAAGACAAGCGTAGACCTCAGTCGTCAGGACGAAGGCGACGAGATGTTTGGTAGTAGCCTTGCTGCTCGTAGCATCGTAAGATTCTGTCAGGAGACAGCCGACAGGTGTTCTTCGGTAGCTTCTCATGTGCCAGTATTAGGTAAGGTGGCTGTTTGGGTTGACAGCAGATTTAATAAGCAGGCAGTTGTCTTGGATAATGGAGCCGCCTTCGATGTGGTTCGTGCAGCCGTAAACTTGGTTCTCGCCTCATTACTTATTACTGTAGGAACCAACCTTAAGTTGCCATTGTCAACCACATATGTAACCTTTATGGTTGCCATGGGTTCAAGTCTTGCCGATAGAGCATGGAGTCGTGAGAGTGCCGTGTTCCGTGTAACTGGTGTTATCTCGGTTATTGGTGGATGGTTTATTACTGCTGGTGTAGCCTTTGCCGCATGTGGCATTGTAGCTTTGGCAATGTCGTTCGGAGGTTTGGCAGTTCAGTTTGCCTTCATCGCCTTGGTAGTATTCCTCTTGTTCCGCTCTAACAAGGCTTCTAAGAAGAGTGCCGAAGCAGGTGCAAACGAAGATGTATTCCGTTTGATGATGCGTTCACGCGACCCAGAGATAGTATGGGATTTGTTGAGCAAGAATGTTGCCGAAGTACAGGCAAGTATGGCTCAGTTTGCAGATTCTTGCTTCCAGGGTATAGAAGAAGGGTTGGTAGACAACCGTCCAAGTTTGCTTCGCCACGTTAGACGTGACTTGAGCAAGAAGCGTGATATGCTCAAGAAGATTCGTCGCCGTCAGATATTGGCACTTCGTAAGTTGCCAGCCGACATCGTGATAGAGCGCAATACCTGGTTCCATGTAGGTATCAACGCCTCTATGCAGTATATCTACTGTCTCACTCGTATGCTCGAGCCTGTGAAGGAACATGTAGACAACAACTTCACTCCGCTTTCAAAGGAGATGGTCGACGAGTTTAAACCTGTAAAGGAGAAGATTGAAGCATTGCTCAAGACTACTGCCGATAGCATTTCGCAGCGTAGCTTCGACAACTATCGTCAGACTCTCAAGGAAGCCGACAAGCTTAAGGATGAGCTCTCGGTAGTTCGTAAACGCCACATCGACCGCATGCAGACCTCTAATACTCAGAATTTGCAGGCAGGATTGGTTTACCTCAACCTCTTGCAAGAGAGTCAGCAGCTTCTTAGCAACATGCGTCATCAGCTCAGAGCTGTGAAGAAGTTTGAAGAAAACTAATGTTGGGTTTTGTATAATATCATTAGGTGGATAATAATTATTGCCAGCCACGGGTGGAATGCCTTGTGGCTGGCTTTTGTATGCTCGGCATGAGCATTGTCTAACGGGTGGAAGTCCCGAGTAAGCCCTAATAGCGGGAATTACATAGCCAAGGGCAAGGGTGTTCATCGTGAGGTGAAATCTGAAAGAAGCCGGCGGCAAATATCTGACCTAACGAACAGAAACTTCATATAAGGCATATGACCGTGGGTAAGGTTGCAAAATAAACCAAAGCCCTATAGCTATTCGGAACGGTCGGTGGAGTTTCCTTGAAATACCCAAAGACAATGGCAAGATGCGCCTGTTGGGAATACCTACAGTAGTAGACCGTCTGGTGCAACAAGCCATAAACCAAGTACTGACTCCCATCTATGAGAACCAATTCTCCAAGACGAGCTACGGCTTCCGTCCGAGAAGAGGATGCCATGACGCACTACGAGGAGCGCAAAGGATAATCAACGAAGGCTACATATATGTAGTAGACCTTGACCTTGAACGCTTCTTCGATACCGTGAGCCATAGCAAACTCATAGAAATTCTCAGCCGTACGATAAAAGACGGCAGAGTGGTCAGCCTTATACACAAATATCTCCGAAGTGGTGTAATGAACAAAGGCTTGTTTGAAGCGAGCGAGGAAGGAACTCCCCAAGGAGGACCGCTAAGTCCGTTGTTGAGTAACATCATGCTCAATGAATTGGACAAGGAACTCGAACGCAGAGGGCTTCCCTTTGTACGCTATGCCGACGACTCGATGATATTCTGCAAGTCCAAAAGGGCTGCAATGCGAGTGAAGAAGTCTATATCCTCTGATACTATACCCATTGGGATTCTTTGTTTCCATATTCTTCTTTATGCCCCTATTCGTTCTGATATAGACAGTTTTTGTGAAAAGCATGACTCGCTTTAATTCCTTTTCTTTCGACGATGTGGATTATACCTATTGCCGACAAACAAAGGAAATCGTTGGTATGATGACACCCAAGGGAAACCCTTATGTGCGAGTAACGGATGTGGAGAGTACGTTGTTGGATTGCTTTGACCGTATCGACCGAGCTGGGGGTATTGAGGAATTGCTGCATTGCATGGAGGGTATCGTCTTGCTCAATGAGGAAAGGCTCATCGATTATCTCGCAAGGTACGACAAGGCATTCCTGTACCAGAAGACAGGCTATCTGTTGGAGCGAATCAAGGAACAAGCCAACATCTCAGAATCCCTCTTGGAGCTGTGCCGAGCCAAGGGAACCAAAAGCGTCAAGTGGTTGACTAACAACGAAGAGTCGGATACATTTGTAAATAAATGGCGCATGTATGTGCCGCAAGAACTAACATCAAAGGAAAGAATATGTGCGGGAATTCAATGACAAGAAGTATATTCCAGAATTGCTGTTCGAGGATAAAGAGATGGTCAATAGAATCAAATTTCATCCTATGGCTTTGTGGAAGACAAGGAGTCGTTGAATGTTTTTCTGTAAATTTTGAAAAAAGTTATTGTTTTGCTTAGTTTTTTGCTTGGCTCAACTGTATAGATAGTGTATGAAATAGGAAAAGGACATAGAAAGAATGTTTCGTCAGCATTACGAGAAGATGTACAATCTGGCCAGAAGCATCCATATGCACATTGCAGAAATTAGAACCGTTGCTAAATTATTACCTCTATTGAGGTAAAACACTCATAAATCGCTCATGTTAAGCTGTTCTGAATATTTGGGCAGAATTTTTCCCAAAATATCTCTTTTTAGATGTCCGTTTTTTCAATTTCATACGTCTATATTCTCTTGTAGGGTCATGCGCGACATGAGTTGCCCCACAAACTCCTTCATCGGCGGCAGTGCCTTCTTCTTTGTGGCCGTGCCCACCGGTGCCAAAGCTGCCGCAAACAGTAGCGACAGCGAAAGCAGAATCTTTTTCATAACGTTTTTAGTTTTTTTTCTGACAATTATTTGTTGTTATTCTTGTTGCACATGTCATTGACATGCATTCAGTTTATAAGTTGCTGGATATAAGAGTTAGGCGTTGTGTGCGCAGCTGCACTGCCGTCACTTTTGGTCTATGGACTGTAGGAAACCGGTCAGATTTTCGCCGCCGTCGAGTCCGAGCTTCTTGCGCAGGCGGTAACGTGCCGTCTCCACGCTGCGCAGGTTGGTGTTGAGCAGCGACGCTATCTCCTTGCTGCTCAGCCCCATCTTCAGGTAAGCGCAGAGCTTCAGGTCGTTTTTCTTCAGCGTCGGGAACCGTGTGACCAACATACCGAGGAAGTTGTCGTAGACAATGTTGAAGTTGTCTTGGAACCGTTCCCAGTTCTCATCGTCTTCCATGTTTAGCTTTATGTCGTGCCTTATTTTGCTTATCTTCTGCTTCTGCACAGCTTTGGACTCGTTTTGTCCCACACTGTCGTATAGCTCCTGCATGTTTTCGTCGATGACGCGCAGTATGTCGTTCTTGCGCACGAGGTTTATGGTAGAGTCGGCAAGCTCGCCGCTCTTGTGCTTCAGCTCCGTCTCGAGTTGCTCGGCACGCAGTTTCGTGAACTCATGCTCCTTTGCTTCCTGCTCGCGATGGAACTGTTCTTCCTGTTCGCGCAGCTGTCGCTCCTTTGTCTCCTTAATGACAAGCATGGCTCTGCGCACCCGTCGCTTCTGCCAACGCACGAGCAGGCATACGCCAAGCATCGCGAGTAGCATGTAAACGCAGTATGATAGCCAATGGTTGTACCATGTCGGCAATATCTCTATGTCGAATGTCGCCTCAGACGTCTGCTTGCTTATGTTGTCTGTAGCCTTTACGTGGAACACGTATTTGCCCTTTGACAGATGCGAATACTCCTTGAATGTGTTGGTCTGTGGCACGTTCCACGTTTTGTCTTGGCCTTCAAGCCAACACTCATAGGTCACCGCTTTCTCGTCGCGGTACTCTGGCATGACGAAGCTTATGCGCACCGAGTTGAGCGAGTGTGGCACCTTGAGAACGTCGTGGCTGCTGTCTGGCGAGTAGGAGTAGAGCGTAGAGTCGCCCTCGCTGAACGAGCTGACGCGTCTTATGCGCACGTCGCGGCGGCATTTCGCTTCAATGTCTTTCACGATGGAGTTGCGCACGATGTAGAATCCGTCGTTGCAGTTGAGCAGAGTCTTGTCGTTGCCGATAAACCCTATGTGTCCGAGGCTCATCTGTAGTTGGTCTATGATGTTGTGCAAAGGCATGGTGCGTGAAGTCCACCGCCGTGGCCCAACCTGCTGACCATAAGCCAGATATCCCGGCTTGTATGCCCACAGCGAGCCGCTGGGAGTCTGGTAGACGCGTAGTGACACGCCGTATGTGTGGAACACGTTGTTGAGCCACTGCTGGCTGTCAAGCCCATGTGTGTGAGGGTTGTATCTGAAAAAGCCGTTCACCGACGACACGTAGACCCGTCCGTCAATCTTGGCGACGTAGTTGTTGTCATCGATGACAAGCCCCTTGCCACGGTGGAAATAATCTACACTGACTGCGCGGCGCAAGTCGTTGCTAAGCCGCAGGCGGTAGACACCGTTGCGCCAGTGTGCCATCCAGATGCTGCCGTCTTCGTCTTGCATGAAGTTGCCGCTCGACTCGGTGAAGCCCTCTATGCGCCATGCCATAGCCCATTGTCCGCCAGTGCGTCGCAGTAGGAACAGCCCCGTGTAGTCACAGCCCAGTATGCAGTCGGGATGGCCCTTTAGGGGTATGAAGTCCCATGTGCCAGCAGGACTGGTATGTTTGTGGCTTTCGTGCCGTCGATGATGAATGTGCCTTCGTTGTTGCCGCAGAACGTCACGTTTCCTATGCGCCGTATGCACCACACCTGTCCGTAGATGCCGTCTACGGCAGTGGGTCGCAGCGGTTTTGGCGACGCTGTGATGGGGAAGTCGAGGTGGTACAGTCCTTGATTGGTGCCGAGGTAGAGTCGTTTGCCGTGTATGAGCGATGCGTAGCCAGTACCGATGTTGTTGCTGAGTCCGAACAGTCCGTGGTAGGGCGAGGTCAGCATGACGTATGAAATGCCGACGTCAAGACCCAGCCACAGGTTGTCGATGCTGTCAAACATCATCGATAGCACGGTGTTGTTTTGCAGACCTGTGAGCACGTTGGCGAAGTGTCGTTCACCTGTAGCGAAGTTGGCAACGGCAAGGCCACCCTTCACAGTGCCGAAAGCCACGGTCGAACCATGTACTTCTGCACAGAACACGTTGCTTTGTTTCAGAAACTGTGACAGGCTGTCATCGAAGGGGTGGCAGTCTGTGCCGTCGTAGAGAAACAGTCCGTCGCGTTCTGTAATCATCAGCCACTGCTTCCCATAAGGCGCTATGCCGCGCACCTTCTTGCCGTTGAGCTGTGTCGTACCAGGTAGAAGCTCTGCGCGTCCGTCGTCTATCTCGTACAGTCCGCGGTCTGTGTCGGCGAGCACGCGTCCGCTGACGGTGAAGATGTTCTCCAAACTTTCTTCAAACTTCACGGTCGAAACGTATCGGTTGTCACGGAACACGAATACGGCACCCTTGCTCTGAAAGTATGTCATGTGCCCCACAGTCTTGATGTGCCAAATCTCTCCAGATTTAAATGGGGGAGGTAATTGTGCTGATAGCGATGTGTAGACGAGTTGTTTGGACTGTCCGCTCATCTGAAAGTAGCCAAACTCATCGGTGGCACCAGCGTATAGTAGCTTGCCATCGCTGCTCATAAGCACCGATCTGACGCTGGTGTAGTTGGCAACAAAGCTTAGTGTCCACTCGTCGCCGTCGTAGGAGAGCAGTCCGCGGTTGTTGCCAAAAAACATCTGTCCGCCAAATCCCTCGGCTACACCCCAGTTTTGTGTGCTGGAAGAGTAGTATGACGGTGCGAAATTGCGAATCATCAGCAGCTGGGCTTTACCTGTGGCGGTAAAAAACAGCAGTATAAGTGTGACTAAACAAGTGTTCAGAAGTCTCATGTTATGATTAGATAGAGGGTGGTTTTTATCTCGATTAACGGTGTCGTGTGTTTTTATGGTGGTACGTTGCCAGCGTGTCTTACTGGCTGTTGACACGGTGTAAGTTTTCGGCCGTAGTGACAAGCCCCAAAGGGTGCTATCATTTTGTCAATTGACCCTAATGGCGACATAGATGGTGCCGTTCGTTGTTGCTCTTACAAAGATAACAACAAATGGCGATTGCTCAAAAGAGAGACCGTGCTTTTTAAGATTTGTTAATACTACTTTGCCATCGCAGTGTCGTGCACACAAAAAATGGTCTGTCGTAAGACCTGGTCCTGACCCGAAAAGAGACGTTTTTTTGCCTCAAGAGGTCGCTTTTTGTGTTAGAAACGGGTGTGAAAAAGGCGTTATGAGGGCCTATATATAATAAGGTGTAAATTTAATGGTACGAAAACGACTCATCACTTGTGAAATCACGAGAATATGAAAAATGTGCAAGTGGAATAGTGAGGTGACATGATTGCTGCTGTTTTTGATAAATAGCTAATAGACAATAAGTTGTAAAAAGTTCACTTTTAAAAAGTGAGTTTTTTGTGAGGTTTTTTAGGGTAGATATTTTAGCGATGTATGCTTCTATTAGTTACTTTTGCCACCGAAAACCTGTTACTGCTAATTGTGATGCACTTGCATCTTTTTACGACTGCTGACGAATATGAGAAGAAACAACTCGGGGATGAGCAGAAACAAACCCGAGCAAGAGAAGAAACAACTAAATCTATTATAAATAAAACGAAAGAAACATGAGACGAAATCTGAAGTTAATTTCGGCGGCATTGCTCTTTCCTATGGCAATGACGGCACAGGTCAACAAGATTCAGGGTACCATCATCTCTGAGTCTGACGGTCAGCCCATACCGGGAGTTGTCGTGAGAGTGAAAGGCACCGCTTCGGGCACAGTGACCGATATTGACGGTCACTACCAGCTCTCCGTCAATCCTAAGGATGTGGTAGAGTTTTCTTGCATCGGATATAAGACTGTCACACACAAAGGCGACGGTACCTACGATGTGAAGATGGAAGACGACACCAACATGCTCGATGAAGTGGTAGCCATCGGATATGGCTCGATGAAGAAGAGCGACCTCACGGGTTCGATAGCTGTGGTGAGAGCCGAGGACTTGAAGAAAACTCCGGCTGCAAGTGTGGACCAGGCTATACAGGGACGCGTGGCAGGTGTCAGCGTCAATGCTAACAGCGGACAGCCTGGAGCTGGCGCTGTGGTGCGCATCCGTGGTATTGGTACCGTGAACGATTCGTCTCCTATATATGTTGTTGACGGCAACATCACAAGCGACATCTCGTTCCTTTCACCCAACGACATCGCGTCGACAGAGGTGTTGAAAGACGCTTCTTCTACCGCCATCTATGGTTCGCGTGGTGCCAACGGTGTGATTCTCATCACCACCAAGAGCGGTGAGAAGGGTAAGGGTAAGGTTTCTTTAGACATGTACTACGGCTGGCAGAGCCGCTGGAATAAACTCGATCTGATGGACAAAGACGAGTTTATAAAGACTTACATCAGCCTCGGCGCATCAAATACAGAGCGCAAATACTACGACAAGTTCGGTTTCAATGAGTGGCTGCAGCGCTACAAGCTCGGCAACGACGCCTACTACGCAGTGGCACAGACACGACAATACACCGACGGTCTTGACTACTCGGCAGTAAACACCGACTGGCAGGACGAGGTGTTCAACAGTGGTGCGCCGATACAGAACTATCACGTGTCGTTTGACGGTGGCTCAGACAAGAGCAATTATTCCATCTCCGCTTCCTACTTCGACCAGGACGGCACCATCATGGGGTCGCAGTACAACCGCCTCACGCTGCGTGCCAACACCTCTTTCCAGGTGAAGCCTTGGCTGAAGGTGGGCGAGAACCTCTCGTTTGTGACAAGCGAGGCACGCAATGCCATGTACCAGAACTCGTCACCGGGCGCCAGCATCATCTCCGCTGCGCTCGCTATGGCTCCTTGGGACATGCCCTACTATCCCTCTGGCGCTTATAACCGCAACAAGCAAGACATGAGTGGTAAGATCGGTGTGCCCTCCAACTTCAAGAATGTGACCAACCCGTTCTCGATGGTGAACTACTCTCATCCGCACAACGTGACCAACCGCTGGTTCGGAAACCTCTATCTGGAGTTTACTCCGCTGAAGGGTCTCAACTTCCGCACAAACTTCAGCTACGACCAAGTGAATGAGAAGAACCGCACATTCACAGACGCACATACCGTCAACTCTTACGACGACTCTAAGGGCAAGAACTTCCTGACACGCGGACTGGTGCAGTACACCACGTTCACATGGGAGAACATTCTTACTTATGTGTTTGACTTGAAGAAGATACACCACTTCAATGTGATGGTGGGACAGACCACAGAAGAGTATAACTACTATTCTATTGGTGGCAGCGGCTCTACCATTCTCAATCCCTCGGAGAAGAACTGGTATCTCTCACAGACCACCGACGACAACACCAATCCTATCGCCGACGGCGTGGGACGCTCACGTCGCCTGTCGTTCCTGGGTCGTCTGAACTACAATCTGATGGACCGTTACCTGTTCACATTCAACTTCCGTGCAGACGGTTCTAACAAGTTCCCGGAGAACACATGGGGCTATTTCCCCTCAACGGCTTTCGCATGGAAGGTGAGCGAGGAACCGTTTATGAAGCAGTTTAAGAAGCTCGACTACCTGAAGTTGCGCCTCGGATGGGGACAGATTGGCAACGACAAGATTGGCAACGACGCTTTCAACCAGACCATATTCACATCGCAAAACATGTTTGTGGGCTATCCCTTCGGCGTGAACCAGACCATCGGCACCGGCGCAACCATACTTACTTACGTCAACCAGGGCGGAAAGTGGGAGCGCACCGAGACATGGAACGCTGGCGTTGATGCCGCATGGGGCAATGGTCTGCTATCTGCTAACGTCGATTTCTTCGTGCGCAACACTAAGGACATGCTGCTTTCAGTGAAGGGTCCGGCATGGGCTGGCAACCGCTACGACGCACAGAGCAATGTCGGCACCGTGCGCAACGTGGGTGTGGAGCTTACGCTCGGTCACTCTTACCACATCGGTAACTTCAACTACTCGGTCAATGGCAACGTGTCTTTCATAAAGAACAAACTCACTCACCTCAATGGTGGACAGGTGGTATGGGGCGACCGTGTGCTCAGCGACGAGGGACTGCCGCTCTTTGAGTTCTGGGGTTACAAATACCTCGGAGTGTATAAGAGCAAGGAGGAGGCCGATGCCGCACTGCCAGGCTACGCCCGCGACGGCGAGACCAACCCCTATGGTGCTGGCGATGCTATCTTTGAAGACGTCGATGGCGATGGAAAAATCTCAGACACTGGCGACAAGCAGAAACTCGGCAACAACTTCCCGAAGGTGAGCTACGGCCTTAATCTCTCGGCAGACTGGAAAGGTATAGATCTCCAGATGTTCTTTCAGGGTGTGGCAGGCAACAAGATTTACAACGCTGTACGTGAGCGCACAGAGAGCAACGGACTGACTTCGCAGCTCAGCACTGTAATGCGCGACGTGTGGACGGAGGACAATCCTAACGGCACCATACCTAACCCGAAGGGCGCTAACAACATGCTCAACTCCAGCCGATTCCTCGAGAGTGGCTCATATCTGCGCCTTAAGAACGTGCAGCTCGGCTACACCTTCCCGAAGAAACTGCTCAACGGCTGTGGCATCTCTAACTTCCGTGTCTATGTTCAGGCAAGCAACCTCTTCACAATAACCGATTATACAGGCTACGACCCAGAGGTTGGAAGTGGTGTCGACTACGGCAACTATCCGCAGAGCCGTTCGTTCCTCATCGGATGTAACATGACATTCTAACCCCACGGCAGCAAATGTTAAACAGAAAGATAAAGACATCATAATATGAAACCATTCAAGACATTAACATATTCAGCCTTGGCGCTCGCCACGATTGCATTCTGTTCTTGCAACGATTGGCTTACCGAGGAGACGCCCGGTACAACCAAGGTGTCAGAATTCTTTACGTCGCTCTCCACGGCAGAGGCTGTTGTCAACGCCGCTTATGTGCCGATGACATGGGAGTTCGGCGCGACGTACTACCCAGAGTGGTATTTTGGCGACATCGTGTCAGACGATGCGTTGAAGGGCGGACAGGACGTCAACGACGGTGCAGACCTGCGTGAGCTTGAAAACTTCAAGGCAAACTCAGACAATGAAATCGTGCTTGACTATTATCGCTCACAGTGGCAGGGCGTGCAGCGTGCCAATCTCGCTATAGAGCAGATTCCGACAACGCGCATAGACACGCTGACCGCTGACTCGACGAAGGAACGCAAATATCGCGACCGTTATCTCGGAGAGGCTTACTTCACGCGCGGATATTATTACTTCCGCCTTGCACGAATGTTTGGTGGCATGCCGCTCATCGACTTTGTGGTAAAGAGTTCTAACGAGTGGGCACAGAAACGTGCGACGCTCGACGAGACAATGAAGTTCATAATCGATGACTTCACACACGCCGAGAATCTGCTTTGGCTGAAGGACAAGTACAGCGACGAGGAACTGGGACGTGCTACAAAGGGTGCCGCACAGGCCATGTTGCTGAAGGCTTACCTCTACCGCGCCGACTATCTGCGCAACGCTGGTGACGAGACCGAGGCACAGAAGTGTTTCGCCGAGGCTGCCAAGTGGGGCAAAGAGGTGATAACGAGCCGCCAATACTCGCTCTGTCCCGACTACTTCGACAACTTCCGTCTGGCAAAGGAGAACGGACAGGAGAGCGTGTTCGAGATTCAGTACACTGAAGACCCTACCTCTGACTACGGTGGCGAGGGCTACACGCGTGGCACGATGACCACCATTCTGCAGCGCTCGCGCTCGTCAGCTTTCGGCGAGGCAGGCTGGGGCTACAACCGTCCGACACAGAATCTGTATGACGAATATGAGCCTGGTGACATCCGCCGCGACGAGACGATACTCGTTCCGACCGACGATCAGATTGAGACTCCTGCACAGGAGATCTACTGCGGCGACCGTATGCTCAACAAGAAGTACGCTATGTACACCGACGGCACAACCGGTGGCATCTACAAACTGGCTCACGCCACACGCTCGCCGAAGAACAACATACAGATTCGCTACGCCGATGTGCTGCTGATGTATGCCGAGGCATGCTGCGAGACGGGTGACCTGCCAAGCGCAAAGGCTGCACTTAAAGAGGTGCGCGACCGTGTTGGACTGCCACAGTTCCCCTACACCGCAACGATACAGGGTAGGAGTGTGACCTTCACCGACAACCAAGCAGACCTCCGCACGGCGATTCGCCATGAGCGCCGAGTAGAGCTCGCGATGGAGGGACACCGCTGGTTTGACCTCACACGTTGGGGCATAGCTAAGGAAACGATGGACAACTACATGAGTGGTGAGACAGAAGAGGCTCGCTCGCTTTACGGCACATTCCAGAAAGGCAAGCATGAGTTGTTCCCGATTCCCTCTAAGGAGATTGAACTTAGCGGCATTGAACAGAACCCTAACTGGTAACATAGCTTTTTAGATGGCTTATTCGTGGGTGGCAGAGACGTAGGCTCTAAAGCCCATGAATAAGACTTCCAAAAGCCGGTACATCCACATCGCCGCGCCATCGCTTGAAAAAGACACGGTCGCGGACATGACTTTCCAATGTCAACAAAAACTTTTATATATTTCAAATTCGACTAATAATCAATTTATTAAAAACTAAAAAGTATGAAAAAATTTACTCTTTTCGCTGCTTCTTGCCTCATGGCACTCGCAGCATCGGCACAGACTGGTTACATCACACCGGCTATGAACGACGATTTGGAGCCTGCATTCGACTTCAACGGTACAACAAACTACGTCATTCTATATGCTTCTGAAGATGAGGTAGACGCACTGGGTGAAAGCAAAATCTTGAAGAACGAAAGCCCAACCGACCTTGACGGCGCTCGTCCTCTCTATGTTTGGAACGGATATGACGGTGGTGCAGCAGAAGGTTTCAACTCTTTCAACGGCACTGGCGGATACATGAGCTTCGTAGTAAACAAAGGTGGATGGTCAGGACTCGGCCACTGTGGTGTTGTAGACGCTGCCAAAGAGCTTGATGGCTTCGATTTCAGCATGTTGAAGAACGGCAATTGGTATTTCCACATGGCAATGAAAGACGCTGGCTCTATACAGGCAACACACAACATTGCCGTTGGTCCGGAAGCTACAGCACATTTTGCTGTCGGTCCTACACAGACCGATGCTACTTATGAGCTGATTGGCGACTTCACACGTAGCGGTGACTGGTACAACATCGATATTCCCCTTGTAGACCTTGTAGATCTTGGCTTCGACCTCAGCAAGTGTACTGCTAACCTCGCAGGCAACGTGTTTACCGTACTCAGCGGCGGTGTTGAAGGCACACAGCTCAACTATGATGCAGTGTTCTTCTATCAGAAGACAGCCGAGATTGCTGCTGGTATCGACAACGTAAAGAATGAAGCTGCTGCTGCCAAGACAGCCATCTATACTGCTGATGGCGTGCAGGTAAGCAACATGAACAAGAGCGGTCTCTACATCGTTAAGACTGCCGACGGCGTTAAGAAGGTGCTCAAGAAGTAACCTCTTAACGACATTTGCGCGAAAACGGCATCGCCGTCAATCATGGATGGCACAGCTGTCGTCTACGGGTTATGTAGCCATCTTTCCCAGCTGACACAGTAATCAACAATTGATGGTGAAGCCGTGGTTTTATCGCACAGCATTGAACAAATAAACTTTTCTTACTGATTTGGGTTTCGCAAGGCTGCGAAACGCTCGCTCCTCGACTGCGAAATGCTCGCTCTTCGACATGGTGGCAGCTTGCGAAACCCTTTTCTTTGAATCTCCCTTAAACGACAACGATAATAAAATGACAAAAAACCTGTTGGTGGAAATCGCCACCTTTACCCTTGCATTTACAGCCGCTACGGTTGACGCACAGCCCAAGCAGCGCAGCGAGAAGCGTGGCGTTGCAGAAGACCAGTTTGGCTATGCAGAAGAGATAAAAGCTCTCTCGCCAGGCATTTGCTGGACATACAACTGGGGAGTAGCACCAAGTGCTAACGTCAAGAGTCTGCTTGGTAGCGAAGAGGGCAAGGAGATGGAGTACATTCCGATGGCTTGGGACACCGGCGCCGACGTGGAAAAGCTGAAACAATACTACCGCGACCATCCTGGTTGCAAATATTTGCTCGGCTATAATGAGCCTAATCTCCAAGACCAGTCAGACATTACACCGCAGCAGGCAGCAGATGCGTGGCCTGCACTCGAAGCCATTGCTGACGAGTTCGACCTTAAATTGGTCTCGCCAGCAATGAGTTACACCGGCTCTGCCATCAACGATGGCAAAATCTGGCAGCCCTTCGACTGGTTGGATGAGTTTATAAAGCTCTACAAACAGCAGAACAGTCGCGAACCGAAGATGGACGCCATAGCCATACATACTTACATGAACAGCACCGCTCCGACGCTCGACTTCGTCAACCAATGGGTAGACCGATATGGCAAGAAGATATGGGTGACAGAGTTTGCGGCAGGTGAAAACAACCCCGACTCGCTGACTCAGGTGCGTGAGATGATAAAGAAGGTGCAGGGATTGGAACTTAATCCTAATGTCGAACGCTACGCTTGGTTTAAGGGAACGTCTGGCTCGCGGTGGATAGACAAGAGCCCTTACTGGCGATTGCTTATCAAACCGAACCTCCGCACCCACCTTCCCGCCGCAGGAACAATGACAGGTCAGGGCGTGGTCTACACCTATATGTCTACGTTTGACAAGACTTACTACTACAGACCAGGTGAGACCGTCATGGCAAAAGACTACATCAACAGCAACGGCATAGGCTTGGAGGTGAGCACTGACAACCAAACGGGAGCTATAAACACCCACCTCGCAGTGGAGTTTGGTAACTCCAATGCCGCTGAATACCTCATCGACGTGCCGACAGACGATGTCTATCAGTTCACGTTCCGCTACAGCGACCGTGCCTCGGCAGCCCGTCAGCAGGTGTTGAAGCTGTCGGTTGACGATGTGGAAGTAGGCTCTGCTACACTGCCATCCACTGCCGCCTACCGCGATCCAGCCGACGTTTACGCCACCACTACGTGTCAGGTGTCACTGCCAGCAGGTCGTCACACGTTGAAATTCGCTGGCACAGTGCCCATCAACCATGCTCGTGTGACATGGTTCAGCTTCGCCTCGACGACAGCAATCAGCGACATCAACGCCTCCACCGACGACGCTCTCGTGAGCAAACGCTACTTCACGCCACAGGGAGAGGAAGTCGCTGCCATGCACAAAGGCATGTACATAGAGACTTGCACCTACGCCAGCGGCAAGAAAACCAGCCGCAAACTGACGGTGAAGTAATAACAAAGTTCGCCTCTATATAATATAAAGGTGTCACCATAATATAATAAGGTGTCTGCAGAACGGCACAAACCAAAACACGAACAAAACCAAATAACAAATACATTATAATTCAAAACCAACCGCATGAGAACTTTAAATTTATTGACAGCTTTCGCTTTGGCATTGCCCTTAGGCGTGTCGGCGCAGACCACTACGCCCCCGTCAGGCTATGAGCTGAGATGGAGCGACGAGTTTAACGGCACAAGTCTCAACACGACTCTGTGGAATATTGAAGAGAACGGCAACGGTGGCGGCAACCAAGAGTTGCAGTACTATCGCAAAGAGAATGTCGCTGTACACGATGGTAACCTCGTGTTGACAGCTCGTCGTGAGAACTACAACAACAAGCAGTTCACCTCTGGACGCGTCAACACACGCGACAAGGCTTATTTCAAGCACGGCATCATACAGGCACGCATTAAGTTCCCGAAGACCGCCAATGGCGTATGGCCCGCATATTGGATGATGGGCAACGACTACGGTAAGGTGGGATGGCCCAAATGTGGTGAGATAGACATCGTGGAAACTGGCAACGCTGACGGCATAAAGAATGGCACACAGACACGCCACTTCGGCAGCACGCTGCACTGGGGAACAGGCGCTGGCGCTGCCCATAAGCAGTATGGCACCAGCTATCTCGCCCCCGAGACCAATCCTCTACAGAATGACGACTACCACATCATAACCATGGAGTGGAACGGCAACTTCATGCAGATGTTCTACGACCTTGAAGATTTCAGCGTCAGCGCTAAGAGCAAGGCACGCTTCTACTCTGTGTCCATACCCTCAAGCACCAACACCAGCGACATAGGCTACTACTTCCAGAAGCCTTTCTTCTTTATCTTTAACCTGGCAGTAGGTGGCAATTACACTGGCATCTACAACGCAGGAGGCATCACAGCCATGCCCAACGCTGGCGATGAGGCTAAGATGTACGTCGACTGGGTGCGCGTTTACCAAGACACCAACGACGCCGACGCCAAGTACTTCACCCCCGACGGCAACAACATCACTACCAACCCCAGCACTCCCGACACCCCTGAGGCACCCGACACCAAGACCGAGTACGGCTACTGGGGTAGCAAAGCGCTCGACGCCGACGGCAACAGCACGTTCGACTTCACCAACTCTTACGACGCCGTGCTTATCGGTACCAGCTTTGGTGTGACCAACGGCTTCTCTGGAAAGACCACTGCCGACTACAACGTTGACGACGTAAAGCACTTCCTCTACATCTGGGAGAACACCTACAATGCACAGTCGTCGACTGGCGTCAACTCTTTCGGCTTCAACGAAAGCTACAACCACTACACCGTGGGTAGCGTTGGCTGGTCGGGTTTGGGCTACGCTTCCAACATATCAGGTGGCAAAGACCTGTCCATGATTGACGACGACTATGTGTTTCATATCGGTTTTCGCGGCACATCAACCGACGGACATGTCAGCCACAAAGTTATCGTAGGCAACGCCTCATTCACCGTAGGCAACACCAGTATAGAAGGCTCGCCCATCATCGGCGACTTCAAACGTGACGGCTCATGGACCTATTTCGATGTGCCCGTGACAGTGCTGAAGAGTCTTGCAGGTGGCGAACTCTTTGACAACGCCGCCAACTACGAAGGCAATGTGGTAGCAATACTCAGTGGAGGCTCGCAGGGAGCCGACCTGGAGTTTGACAATGTGTTCTTCTACAAGAACCCCAACGTGAAGAAGGGCGTGCCCACCGAAGACAGCACGACCAAGATTGGACAGTACGCTACAAAGGCACTTAACGGCGAAGTGAGCTCTTTCGACCTTACAAACGTGGCAAAGGCAGTGCTCATCGGTACCAGCAGCGGCGTGACCGACGCGCTGAATGAGGTGACAGAGAAAAACTACAATGTAGACGAAAAGACCAACTTCTTCTGGATATGGGACGGCGGCGACTACACCGGCCTGCCCTCTGACGGCAAGAACTCTTTCGGATGGGACGAGTCTACAACCCGTCTTCAGGTGACTGGCACAAGCACGTGGTGTGGCGCAGGATATGCTTCACAGGGCACTGGCAAAGACCTCTCCATGATAGACGACACCTGGTATCTGCACTTTGCTATGCGTGGCAGCGACGTGCTCACCCACCCGTCACAGACCGTGACCGTTGGCAACGCTGTGTTCGTTATCGGCAACACCACATCGGGCGCACCGATACTCGGCGACTACTGCCGCGACGGAGAGTGGTACAACTTTGACATACCTGTTGCCAAGCTGCAACAGCTGGCAGGCGGCACCTTGTTTGAAGACGCTTCCAACTTCATGGGCAATGTGTTCGCAGTAGCAACCACCCATAGTAAGGGCGCAGAGGTGAACTTCGACCAGGTGTTCTTCTACAGCATGAAAGACGGCGCCGACACCCCCGACATCCCCTCCTACGTGACAGCAGCTCTCGACGGTGAAGGCAATAGCACGTTTGACTTGGAGAACACTGGCAACTATGTGCTCATTGGTACAACGGGCGGCGTGACCACCACCCTTCAGAAGAAGGTGAAAGCCGACTACAACGTCGACGACGTGAATAGCGCACTCTACGTCTGGGAGGGCACCATGACCGCTGGCAGTGAGAGCGGTGTCAACTCGTTCGGCTACGACGAAGGCGGCTATCCGGTTTACACCGTAGGCACCGTGGGCTGGTCAGGACTGGGCTACGCCTCAAAGGCTCAGGGCAAAGACATGTCAATGGTCGACGACACATACTATCTCCACCTCGGCATGAAGGCCACAACCAACACCCCTTATCTCATTATTGTAGGCAACGCCCGCTTCGCTATCGGTTCTACATCGTTTGTTGATGGTGACAAAACCTACGCTCCCATTTGCGACTTTCCCCGCGACGGCAAGTGGTACAACCTCGACATACCTTACAGCGAGATTGCTTCGCGCGCCACAACGGTGTTTGACAATCCTGAAGACGTGACGGGCAACGTCGTTGCATTCCTCGCTGGTGGTACCACAGGCACCAAGCTCACCTTCGACCAGATTTTCTTCTACAACGACGGTAGCGTGCCCTCCGGCATCGACGCTGTAAAGCAGAACAATGCCACCACTGGCAACAACCGCACCTACACCCTCAGCGGTGTTGAGGTAAAGGGCGACAACTTGACCAAAGGCATCTACATTCGCAACGGAAAGAAGATTATCGTAAGATAAACGTAATAACAAATCAGATAACATGTATGTTCGCTCCTCTCAACAGTGAAGACGAACATACATGTTTAAAGCTAATAAGGAGTTTCCTTATAAAACCTTATAAAACCTATTTGCTATACGCATTACCTTTACACCACAAACACGAAAAAAATAATTACCTAATAATATTTTAAACAACAATTACTAATTAAAACCAAAAAACGTATGAAACAAAAATTATTAACTTTATTCGTATTGCTTGTCTCTGCCATGACAGCCTTCGCTGATGACGCGACAGGTAGCGGAGTAGGAAGCGAGACTAAAAATGGAAATAATGAATTAGGCTCAAAAGGTGTAGCATATAGTTATACCTTCACAGAAGAAAACGGTTCTGTAACTATGACCGTGAAAGCCGATGGTACAGGCTGTACAGGCATACCTGCTGATGCCAGTGGAAAGACCTGCTATTTAGATTATACCTATGGGCCAGAAAGAGCATATAATGAATCTCCGTCACACACATGGGACGATTTGGAAGCAGAAACCGTCATCAAAGTAAAACTTTGGTGGGCTGTAGCCTTTGGCCGCTCTGAAACAGGCGACAGCACAAACCCGTACATAACTTACACCGTCAAAGGTTCAAAAATAGATGACGATGAAGCACCTGTTATGACAAAGGCTGAGGCTATCTCTGTACGGGACAACAAGGCAACCCTTACGCTTTGCGCTACTGACAATCAAATGAGCACACTAACTTACACCATCAGGAACAGTGAGACCGTGCTAGCCACTGTAGATGGCAAGCCGGGTACAGATGTCACCTACGAACTTACAGGTCTTACACCTGAGACAGCCTATACACTTGCAGTGACCGCCAAGGACAAAGCGGGAAATGAATCTTCTGCCAAAGAACTGACATTCACCACCGAAAAAGGCTTTATTCTGACCGCTCCACAAAAGCCGACAATAGCGAGTGACGCCATTACCTTTATTACAACATATGATGAGAATAAGGATGTGACATACACATTACCCAATTGGGGACAATCAGGACAAGCTGAAGTAATAAATGTCGAAGGGACTCCAATACTTCACCTTACCAATTTCAACTATCAAGGAATGGAATTTGCAGATCAGGACATGAAAGAAATGAATATGGTTCACATGGATATTCTTGCCCATAAGATAACTAGAGACATCCGTTTCAATCCGATATTCCGTGGTCCTAAAGAGCAGCCATACACCATTATGACACCTACCGATCCTATTGACCAATGGAAATCGGTAGACATTCCTCTTGCTGCTTTCGACAACATGGATTTCACGCAGGAAAAAGTGTTCCAGTTTAAATTTGACCATAATGATAATAATGGTGTCACCGATGAGGTATACATCACTAACCTCTATTTCTACAACAACGGACAAACTGACGGAATGACCATCACCACAGAAAATCAGGTATCTACGGTTTTGGGCGATATCACTGCTGCAGACGTCGACAAGATAAATACGGCTAACGCTATGGCCATTGATTTGACCAAAGTCAGAACAATTGCAGCTGGCGTAAACATCACGCCATTGCACGAGAACGCAATCATCATTGTGAAAGGTACAGCAAACGACAACACACCAAACAGCAAATATGATGCTATCAAGGACATGAAGAATGTTGTTGTGCTTGGCACCGATGGCTGGTATCGTCCCGTTAACCAGTTAGTGATGACCGATATTCCTGGTGAACCTCTGTGGAAGGGCGAAGGCATCAATAAAGAGTGGATCAGCACTGAAAAAATAGGTTGGAAGTTAACCCGCACCATTAAAGCAGGCGATCATGCTTCAATATGCCTTCCCAGTGGATACGCTATTAAACCCATTCCTGACGGTCTAAGTGTATGGCTGCCTACATCATATAACGAAGAAACAGGTATCACCTTTAACAAAAAAACTGATGAAATCAACAGCAATTTCCCCTTGGTTATACGTAACACAACCGACAAAAATATTGAATTAGCCATCAGCAATGAAGGCGACATCAACTTCAAAAATTTAATAGCCAATACACCAAATAAATATCAATTAGGCACATCAGGTATTTGGTTCTGTGGTAACTTCGAAGAGGCGCTCGTAACCAAGGGCACACAGTGGATAGTAAAGAACGACGGCATACACGCATCTGTAGTAAAGGCTAAAGGCACAAAGATTTCGCCGTTCCGTGCCTACTTCACAGGCATACCAGAGGGCGCTTCTGCCAAACTCAACTTCATCGATGGCGAGGCTACGGGCATCAACGGCGTCAACGCTGAGGCTGCTGCCGACGGCGCCATCTACAACCTCGCTGGTCAGAAGGTGAGCGCTGCCTACAAGGGCATTGTTATCAAGAACGGCAAGAAGTATCTGATGAAGTGATTTCGGCTCTGTAAACACAACAACTAAAAGAAACAATTAATTATGAAAAAGAAAACATATATAGCTCCTGAAGCGACGGTGACAAACGTGGAGACGACCCCCATCTTGGCGGGTTCGCTTGACCCTAAAAATCACAACGGCACATTGGAAATCAGCTCTGGCGAGTCTACCGACGGCTGGGCAGACGCCAAACACTACGACGTATGGGCTGACGACGAGGAGTAAATCTCTCTTGTGCCAATTGTCGGCAACAGCCGACGCAAGCCGTGAGGGCTTCTGACAAAGATGCGGTAAGACGCGAAGAAAGCAAAACGCGCGTTTTCGTGACATGTCATTTTGTCAATTGGCACCTATTGCGAGTCCATGACCTGTGCATGTGTCGCAGACGGAGGGGCGGTGGCGCGCTGAAGCGCCTTTCTCTCCACGCTCATGTGCTGGTCTGGAGATAATTCACTATACTTGGAAATCGCGTTGCGGAGCAATCTGCAATGCGATTTTTTTTGTGGTATGCGACTAATCGTATGTGTCTATGCGACTAGTCTCATAAGCCATTGCGATTAGTCGCATTGGCTATTGCGACTACTCGCATAAGCCAACGAGGCTACTCGCATTTTTTTATGTGATTAATCAAAAAAAATATGCGCTGCTTGCAACAAATCTTCGTTAATCTACGTCTAAACAAATAGAGACCGATAAAAACAATTGGTATACATCGTTAAATAATAATTTATATGCATAACAATCAATACAATACGACTATGAAGCGATTTTTCTCTATTATGATGGCGGTAGCGTTGATGTTCGGCTTTGCCGCATGTAATTCAAGTAATGCCAAGGTTGGCGTAGATAGTAAGAATGACAAGTCTTTAACTTATGATGGTCGCAAGGTTACCAAGCAGCTAAAGAGTCTACCTTATTTCAATAAGATTGTGCTTGATGGGGCACTCGATGTTGAATTCTCGCAGGCTTCACGTGGAGGAGTTGCTGTCAAAGGACGCAAGAGTATAGTGGATAATGTTAGGGTAAAGGTGAAAAACCAAACCTTATATCTTTCGTTAGACGAGAAAGACTGGTTTCGCGTAGATCGCTCAGAGAAGGCTGATATCTATGTATCTTCGCCTGATTTGATTTCTGTTGTCATGCGTGGAGCTGGCGACTTTGAAGCTAAGAATCTTCTTGATACCGATACTCTAAACGTAGAGCTTAATGGCGCAGGCAACATTGATTTTGATAGAATTGTGTGTGATGAGGCTTACCTTGTAGTAAAAGGTGCTGGCAACTTGGAAGTTGATAAGCTTACAGCCAATCGTACTAAGATAGCTATGCTTGGCGTAGGTAATGCCGACGTTGAATTTGTAAATGCAGGCCATGTGGACTGTCTGCTGAGCGGAGTAGGCAATATCGACCTCGAAGGAACTGTTAAGTCGTTGAGTAAGAACGTAAGAGGTACTGGCAATATAGACACTACCGAACTAATGGTTCGTAGCAGTAGGAAGTAAAGTTTAGAAAACTAAAAAACTTATAAAAAGTTTTCTTAATCCGTGAAATATTACTACCTTTGCAGGCGTAATTCAAGACTATATAGATAATGAAATATGCCATTATAGCAGCAGGCGAAGGTTCACGACTTGCGTCTGAAGGTATCGCAGCACCAAAACCACTTGTCAAGGTGCATGGCGAATGTCTGATAGATCGACTTGTAAGGGTATTTGCAAGCAATGCAGCTGATGAGATTTTTGTGATATGCAATGAGCAGGCTACTGCCGTAGCTCAGCATCTGACTCAACTTGAGACAGAGGGCTACGAGGGAAAGAAGCTTCCGCTCCGACATATCGTGAAGTCTACACCAAGTTCTATGCATAGCTTTTATGAATTAAGTCGACTGGTAGGCGAGGGTCCTGTGGTGCTCACTACCGTCGACACTATTTTTCGTGAGCAGGAGTTTTCTGCCTATGTAGAAAACTTTGAAAAAGCATTGGCTCAGGGTTACGACTGCATGATGGGCGTAACCGATTATATAGACGACGAGAAACCTTTGTATGTAGCTACAGATGCTGCTGATGATATTACCGGCTTCTACGATAAGTATGAAGACGGTATTCGTTATATCTCAGGCGGTATATATGGTCTTACTGCCCCTTGCATTCGCATACTCGAAGAGTGTATGCAGAATGGGGTTAGCCGTATGCGCAACTTCCAGCGTGCTTTGGTGGCAGGAGGATTGAAGCTAAAGGCTTATCCTTTCAGCAAGGTGTTGGATGTGGATCATGCTACGGATGTGGAAAAGGCAGAACAGTTTCTTGAGTCGGGAAAGTGATGAAGGTATTGGCTGTTATGCGTGATGTGGTGTTTTCGCCAAATAGCGTTGATAAGGATAGAGCCATACTGCTGGCTGCAGCAAATTGTTTGAGTAGCGATGTTGTAGTGGTCGACGAGAATAATATCCCCAACGATGTTGCCGACTTCGATATTTGTCTAAGTATGGCACGCCAAACTATCAATCTCGACAAATTGGCTTTGCTTGCTACCCAGGGGCTTAAAGTAATTAACAATCCGCTAAGCATAAAGGCTTGCACACGCTCAATAATAGAAACCGTGATGCATGGCATCAAAACTCCGTTGGCTCCTGCCGTGGGCGATGATGGCTATTGGATTAAGCGTGGCGACATGGCAGCACAAACGAAAGGTGAAGTGCGCTATTGCAAAAACGACGAAGAATTGCAGCAAGCCAAGGTAGACTTCAAGGTTATGGGCATTGATGACTATGTGGTTTCGGCTCATGTAGTAGGCGACTTGGTGAAATGGTATGCTGTGGAGGGCGGATTCTTCAGATATTATTATCCTTCAGACGATGGCAACACCAAGTTTGGCGACGAGGCTATCAACGGCAAAGCCAACCATTATGCCTTTGATGCGGATGCCTTGAGACAGGAAGTGGAAAAGGTGGCTCAAGCCATCGGAATAACCGCTTATGGTGGCGATGCTATAGTTAGAGCCGATGGCACATTCTGCATCATCGACTTCAACGACTGGCCAAGTTTCTCAAGATGTCGCGAAGATGCGGCTAAGGCAATAGCCGAGGTTGCAAAGCGAATAATATAATATAGGTATAGCGCATAACTCGATTTTGCGTTAACGATTACATAGATAAAGATATATAAAAGATTGTTATGGAAACTAATAAAGAGAGAAAATCATTTTCAGAATTGCTACAGGCTTCTTTCAAGTCAAATGATACAGAAGAGTGGCTCGACGTACATTTCACACGTCCTATAGGTCTGGTGTTTGCGTTGCTATGGAATAGCATGAACATCCACCCTAACGTGATTACAATATTATCGATATTCCTCGGAATAGGCTCGGGTTACATGTTCATGTTTGAAGACATGATACACAATATCCTTGGTGTGGTGTTGCTGATGTTTGCTAACTTCTGCGACTCTACCGACGGTCAGATGGCACGACTCACAGGTAAGAAAACCTTGATAGGTCGTATGCTCGATGGATTCTCGGGCGACGTATGGTTTGCCTGCATCTATTCAGCTTTCGCCTATAGACTAATGGATGATAATATTCCATTTACCGATATGGAGTGGGGATGGTGGTCATGGGTGTTGGCTGCTGTGGCTGGCATTTTGTTCCATTCTCCTCAAAGTTCGCTTAGCGACTATTATCGTCAGATTCACCTCTTCTTCCTTAAAGGCAAGAATGGTAGCGAGCTCGACAACTATGCTTCGCAGCGTGCTATCTATGAGGGATTGGCAAAGAAAGATGTTCTTGGTCGCGCATTCTACTTCAACTATGCCAACTACTGCAAGAGTCAGGAGAAACGCACTCCTGAGTTCCAACGCCTGATGGCTGAGATGAAGCAGAAATATAATGGTGCTGAGGCTTTGCCTGAGGATGTGAAGCAAGAGTTCTTGGCTCAGAGCCGTCCGCTCATGCCATTCACCAATATCCTTACCTTCAACACCCGCGCTATCTGCGTTTATATCTCTGCCCTTATTGGTCAGCCATGGATATACATGGTGTTCGAGATTACCGTGATGCAGGCTATGTATGTTTACATGCATCGCAAGCACGAGGCTCTTTGCAAGGAGACGTACAATAAGATAAAGTAAACTTAACTATACACATTATTATATATATAATATAAAGATGATAAAAGGCTATCTATTCGATTTCGGCGGTACACTCGATACTGCAGGCTGTCATTGGGGACAGATGTTGTGGCATGCATACCAGCGTCAGCAGGTGCCTGTTACTGAAGAACAGTTTCGCGAGGCTTACGTTCATGGCGAGCGTACCCTTGGTCGTACTCCTATAATACAGAGCGATTATACTTTCCATAAAACTCTCGATGTGAAGATTCGCATCGAAATGGAGCATCTGTGTACTTCTGGAGCATGGAATGCCGATGAGGCTGAGTTTAAGGAGAAGCATAATGCTGTGCTCGAAGATGTTTATCAGAAGGTTGTTGAGATTACTGCTCATAGCGCAGAAGTACTTGCTAAGCTTGCAGAAAACTATCCTATGGTATTGGTGAGCAACTTCTATGGCAACATCACACAGGTGTTGGAAGAATTCCATCTTGATGGCTTCTTCAAGAGCATCGTAGAGTCGGCAGTAGTAGGAATACGCAAACCCGACCATCGCATCTATCTCCTCGGAGTTGAAGCCTTGGGCTTGAAGCCTGAGGAATGTATGGTTGTTGGCGACAGCTTTTATAAGGATATAGAACCAGCAAAGAAGGCTGGATGCTACGCAGCATGGTTTAAGGGCGAAGGCTGGACAGAACAGGAGTATGACGAGACTATCCCCGACTTGGTGATAACAGATTTGGCTCAGCTATTGGCTTAATTCTGATTTCTCATCATCTCTCATCCTCATACATTATATTATTACACCCCTCTCTCTACACCCCATTATTATTACACCCCAATAAATATAACTCCCCTTTATAAAAAAGTTCTTTCAATAGGTAAATATGATAAGAAAGATATTTGTTTTCTTACTCTTTATGATGGCTCTCAACGCCAATGCGCAGAAGATACATGGCGTTATCGTAGATGCCGAGAATGGCGACACGCTGCTTTATCCGAGTGCTTCGTATAAAGGTCACCATGTGGCTGTGAGCGGTAATGCTATGGGAGAGTATGCCATCGAACGACATAATGGTTGGCAACTCACGTTTAGTGCCGTTGGATATAAGTCGAAGACGATAAACGTTACCTCGGCTACTCCTGTAAAGCTCGATGTGAAGTTGAAGCCTGATACTAAGCAACTTAAAGAAGTTGTGGTGAAATCCAAGCGCGGTAAGTATAGCCGTAAGGATAACCCTGCGGTAGAATTGATGCGTAGGGTGATAGCTGCTAAGAAGAAGACCGACTTGCAGAACCATGACTATCTGCAATATAATAAATATCAGAAGATTACGCTTGCTCTCAACGATATCAAGCCTTCTGACCTTGATAGTGGCTTCTTTGCTAAGAAGCAATGGCTCATCGATCAAATAGAGACAAGCCCATTTAATCATAAGCTCATCTTGCCAGTTTCGGTCGACGAGACCGTGTCGCAACAGATATATCGCAAAGACCCTAAGTCGGAGAAGAGTATCATCAAAGGACAGAGCTCTACAGGTATTAATCAGCTTATCCAGACGGGCGACATCCTTAACGTTACACTCAAGGATGTATTTACAGATGTGGATATCTACGACGACTATGTGAGATTGTTGCAATATCCTTTCGTGAGTCCTATCGGAAAGAATGCAATCGCCTTCTATCGCTATTATATTCAAGACACGGTATATGTAGACCGCGACTTGTGCTATCATCTGGAATTCTTGCCTAACAATCAGCAGGACTTCGGTTTCCGTGGCGAACTATATATCCTTGCCGACTCTACGTTGCATGTGAAGCGTTGCGACCTTACCATACCAAAGCGAAGCGATGTTAACTTCGTTGAGAATTTACAGGTTTCGCAGCAGTATACTAAGCTTCCTAATGGCGAATGGGCATTGACGGTAGACGATATGATTGTAGAAATGCGACTTGCCAAGGCTTTTGGTAAATTCCTCGTCACTCGTACTACTCGCTTGAGCGATTATGCTTTCGACGAGATACCGAAAGTTCTCTTCAAAGGTAAGGCTAAGGAGCGTAAGGAGGCTGACGCCATGATGCGCGATGAGGCTTTCTGGAATCAATATCGATCGGTAGAGCTTACCAAGAGCGAGTCTTCTATGGATGCTTTCATTCATCGCATCGAACAGCTTAAGGGCTTCAAGTATATCATCTTTGCTGGTAAGGCGCTGATAGAAAACTTCGTAGAAACTGGCGATATGAATCATCCAAGTAAGTTCGACTTTGGTCCTATCAACACCATGATATCCAAGAACTTCATCGATGGTTATCGTTTCCGTGTGTCTGGTCAGACCACAGCAAACCTCAACAAGCATTGGTTTGCAAGTGGATATATTGCTCGAGGCGTAGACTCTAAGAAGACTTACTATGATGGTCAGCTGATATATTCTTTAAATAAGAAGGAATATCTGCCACGCGAGTTCCCTAAGCGTACTATCACCATACAGTCTTCATATGATGTTATGGCACCGTCTGATAAGTATATCCCTACCGACAAGGATAATGTCTTTACCGCTTTCAAGTGGGCTACGGTAGACAAGATGATGTTCTATAATCGTCAGAAGGTGGCTTTCGAATATGAGCAAGACTGGGGATTGAAGTCAATATTAAGTTTGAAGCGTGAGGAGAATGAGGCTGCGGGCAACCTTACATTCGGACCTACAAACAAGCTCAACACTACTGAGCTATCGTTGCAGTTGCAGTTGGCTCCTGGTCGTACTTATATCAACACCAAGCAGCGTCGTTTGCCTATCAATCTTGATGCTCCTGTGTTTGGTCTCGGTCATACCGTAGGTTTCAAGGGATTCCTTGGTGGCGACTATCGCTACAACCTTACCGAAGCAAGTATATATAAGCGCTTCTGGATGGGTTCATGGGGTAAGATAGATGCTTATCTCAAGGCTGGAGCACAATGGAATAGGGTACCTTATCCTTTGCTTATCATGCCTGCTGCCAACCTCTCGTATATTGTTGAGGACGAGACCTTCAACCTCATCAATAATATGGAGTTCCTCAACGACCGCTATGCAAGCTTGGACGTAAGCTGGGATATGAACGGAAAGATTCTTAACCGTATTCCGCTTATCAAGAAGTTGAAGTGGCGTGAGTACATAGGTGTTAAGTGCTTGTGGGGTAAGCTTACCGACAAGAACAATCCTACTCTTGCCGAGAATGCCGATAACCCTATCTTATGGCAGTTCCCAGAGGGTAGCTACATTATGGACCCTAAGCGACCATACGTAGAGCTTGTTGCTGGTGTTCACAACATCTTCAAGCTCTTGCATATAGAATACGTAAAGCGTTTGAATTATAAGTATCTGCCTACTTGCCACAAGGATGGCATAAGGTTTATGATTCGCATGACATTCTAATAGTATCGCATATATCAAATTGTCCGCAATAACTGTATTAAATAGTTATTGCGGATATTTTTTCTTGTAAGTATGAATAAAACTTTGTGAAAAAACTTGTTAGTTTTATCTTAATATGCTATTTTTGCAATAGAATATCAACATTAATAAAAAAGAATATATATATGTCATACGAACAGATGGCACGATTGGAAGTGCTAAATGCAGTTAGTGGCATTACCACCAAGGAAGAACTTGATGATTTCAAGAATATGCTTGCTCGTTATTTTGCAGATAAGGCTCAAAAGGCTATAGATGCTATGTGGGACAATGGCGAAATAAATGAGGAAACTATTGACTCATGGGGTAAAGAACATATGAGGACACCATATGCAGCCAATCGTTCTTGATACAAACTGCTTATTGCAGATACTTCCTACGAGAAGTAAATATCATACCATTTGGGAACAAATCTTAAATGGTAAGGTTAGACTTTGTGTAAATACAGAGATATTAGATGAGTACGAAGAGATAATTGGGCAAAAAATGACACCAATGATAGCCCATAATGTCGTTGAAGCTATTGCAAGACTTTCAACTACATTATTCCAAACCTCATATGTGCATTTTCGATTGATAGAACAAGATCAAGACGATAATAAATTTGTAGATTGTGCAATAGCTGCAAATGCCGATTATATAGTATCTAATGATGCTCATTTCTCTGTTTTGAAAACTATAGCATGGCCACGTGTACTAGTATTAAATCTAGAAGAGTATTATAATGATAATTCTTTTTATAAGGAATAATCATATTATTTTTCTTGTTAGTTTTAATAAAATGTAACTAGTAGTTAACTTTTTCTTTCAATCTTTCATTGTTTTGCTTCTATTTTTGTACTTTTGCAACCAAATAGGATAAACGATGAATGTAATCATAGCCGACAATCAGGGTATAACACGTGCAGGACTTTTCTATCTGCTCGCAGAACATAAGGATGCAGAATGTAAGAAAGTGGAAGATAAAGCCGCACTTATAGAGCAACTGAAGAGTTGTCCTAATAGTGTTGTGGTGCTTGATTACACGCTATTTGATATCAACGATGCTTCAGAACTGTTGGTATTTGCAGAGAGATATGTAAATACCAAATGGCTGTTGTTTAGCGAAGACCTTAGTATCGACTTTATAAGAATGGTGTTGGCATCATGTCCGAGATTCAGCGTGGTGTTGAAAGAATGTACATTGTCGGAGATTCGTATGGCTATAACAGCCACATTATCCGGTCAACGTTATATCTGCCAACGCACCATGGAGATGATGCTTGTGCCTGAAGTGAAAGAAGAGAAGGTAAAACTCACGCAGACGGAAACTGAGATATTGAAAGATATAGCCCTTGGCATGACTACCAAAGAGATTGCTGATAAGCGCTTCTCAAGTTTTCATACTGTAAACACTCATCGTAAGAACATATTCCGTAAGCTTGGAGTAAATAATGTGCATGAAGCTACTAAGTATGCACTTCGCGCAGGCTTAGTAGATAGTGCTGAATATTATATTTAGCCGTTTAATTTTATATTAGGAGTGATAATTGATACAATCATTATATTAAGTAGGTGTTCATAATTATTTATATAGCTTAAATGTTTGAAGGACAGTACACCTTGATAAAACGACAGGTGGCTGAATTTTATGAAGTAACAGAACGCACCATTGACAATCTGATAGAGAAATACAACTCCGACCTCACCAAAAACGGCTACGATATTATACGAGGTAAACGTCTGACAGACTTTAAGTTAGTGTTTGCGGAGTGTTTTGACGGTGAAATGGATTTCATCGTCAAAATAAACACATCGTTAAGTTGTGATAGCGTTAACCTCGGTTACCTTGAAAGTACTTTAGAGTTAATGCAGGTTGATGACTATTACCCTACGTTTGAAGATAAGTTGGTGCATCTGATATAGTCTGTCAATCGTAACCATTCGTTTTCCGATGGGAACAAAAGACTCTCCATAACCTTGGGGTTACAGTTTCTTTCTCTTAACGGATACCTATATTGTATATCAAGGTATTGCCAAGAAAATCAAGGAGGACAGTGCCTGCTATCTGAAATCGTGGTTGGACAACCTGAAGGAGTCGCCCGATTTCCTCAAAACGACATTGACTGACGTGAAGAGGGCTTCGTCTATGCTCTGCACCTGTATTGACAATATTCAGGAGCGACTTGACCAAGGGCTGGAGTACACACCGCCCTAGGTGAAAGAGGCAGAGAAACCTGCAGTGGCGCAGATGCAGTAGGAGGAACGCCTTGCCTCACGAGAGATACCGAAACCTGAACCACAAGAGGAGGAACGTCCTCACTGTCACCGCTAATCCAAAACCGCCAAGGCCACATATACTGGTGACTTTGGCGGTTTTCAAATATCTTTTTCCCATGAGAACTTTACTACTCACATTGACATTGTTCTTCGGCGTATCGCTCTCGTCCTCTGCACAAGCGTGGCTGAATCTGATGAACCTGCCGCAATTTGAGCGAGCCGTCCGAATCATCAAGTATTACGAACAATGGCATACGCGGAAACATTATCCTTACATCGGCTATGGCCAACGCATTCAGCCTGGCGAAAACCTGACTTACCCAATAACGCCAGAGAAAGCCGATGCCATACTGCACTCAGACTTGCGTAAGCATTGCGCCATGTTCCGCTCCTACGGGCGTGATTCCCTGTTGCTAGCCTGTCTGAGCTACAATTGTGGTCCAGCCGTCTTGCTCGGCAATAGCAAGAAGCCAAAAAGCGACCTGCTCAAAAAACTTGAAGCAGGCCGCCGTGACATCTTACCCGAATTCCTCGGTTTTTGCCACTTCAACGGCAAACGTAGCGCATACATCGAACACCGTCGTTGGATGGAGTGTCAGTTGTTGTTTAGGTAATTACGAAATAAAGTAACTAGTGCTGGATATATTGGTTATAGCAATATTTATTTGAAATTTTCTGTAAACTACTCAACAAGTGTGCTTCGACTACTTAATGGAGGTTGATCATTCTAGCCGCTTCCAATTTGAATGTTGGGAAATTTTGAATGCTTACGCTATTTCGAAAATTTCAAATTTTGTTGGATGCCGTCTGCGTATATCCTCAAAATGTAATTACCGCTATTAATCTCACTAATATCAATGGTACTGTTTTCTGATTCAATAACACCTTTTTTAAGAATTGAAACATTATTAAAATTAGTTGAATAAATATTGTATTTGACGTTCTTAGGTAGAGCGCGCCTATTATTATAGGTTAAAAATATTTCATTACTTTCTAATTGTATATCGAATAATTGTTGAACAGTATAAAGTGGCTCTATGGTTAGATAATCACTTTTTGTACTACCATTATTGTTATATGAGTATATGGCAAATTGGGTATATAATTCCTTATCTACAGTAGCTGTAAAGTAACCCTTTTTGAAATTTGGCACCTCATATCTAACTGGTAAATCATTACCCTCATCTAATTGTTCCACAACTACTCTGTTGACGCCTTCGAGTCCATTAATACTAATTCTTATATCTCGTGTATAATCATCAGATATAATATTATTTAGATTTGAAACCGTAGAAATTGTCGAATTATATTTCATTTTTACCTTTTGTGGTAAATAATCTAATACATAATAACGATTTTGTATTTTATATATTGGTCTGTGATACAGATGGTCATATTCTTGTTTGTAATGAGTAATTCTACATCGTAAATAGCCATCACATGTACGTTGATATTGGCTATGATCAGGATTGATGTTTAAATCCGACATACTAACTTGAAGTGGTATGTCAAAACCTCCTGTATCCTGCCTATATACTAGGTCCCAAGTACCATCTTTCTTTAATAATGAAATGAGCCAACTTCCACTTCCTCCTGAATCCGGATATTTGTAATCATAAGGGAACAAATAATTTGAAAGTATAAAATTTTCATTTTGGTTCTGTGTATTTTCGGAAATTGTTTCGCATAGGGTAATTTTATTATCGAACTGATTATTTGAATTTGATGCAATAGAATTTAATGCAATGTTAATCGAACCATTATAAGCAAACTTATTATTTGTTGAGCCACTAGAACTTACTCTATCATTATAACCCGTTGTAATATTGTAGGTTTGCCATCCTTGTAAGTATTGAAACAACTTATTATAATTATCAGTAATGTTTCTTATAACACTTCCTCTTCCTAATTGATAGTTTAGAATTTCGGTTATGTTCTTTGTGCTATCTGGTATAAAATAGTTCAGTGAAACTCCATTTTGCCAATCATTAGGAGCGTATAGATTCAGATTGCCGTAATAAGGTACTTGAAGGGATAAAGTCCCTCTAGTAGCGTTTTGATATGCAACATGAATATTTTCAGTCCCAAGGGCTTCTTTAATTATCTTCTCAAAATATAACGTAGGCTTGTTAAGATTTTGAAAAGCCCCAGTAGAAGAATTTGCCGTAAAACCAGAAATAAAGCCTAAACCCTTTGCTATGTCTCTCAAAACTACAGTGACAAAGTCGTATTTATCAACTGGAGTGTTATAAAGAGAATAAGAGAACTCGTCAAGCATATTCTTGTTATACGTAATTGTAATATCGGGTTTGTTGAAAAAATCACCACTTACAATTGAGTCCGTGAAAGTGGCATTATAGCCTGTATTATACTCCTCTAAAAGAACATACTTTATTCGGCTTGACAAATTCTCATCAGTATTATAGAAGTTATAAGATGTTGGTTGTACTTTAGATAAAAGTTTACCATTATTAGAACCACGTATTACTCCTATTTTTGCATGTATGTTGATTGGCAATGTATTTGGCAACTGCTCTTCCCAAATTTTGCACGCATATTCGAAGGCTCCCTTCATCGCATTATCCCAGGCCTCTTCAGGCTCATAGGTGATTTTGAATACTGTTCCTCCGTTAATTTGTCTCAACACGGGAATGTCAGAGCATTTCTCGATGTACTGGTCTAATCCATAGGAGTCTGACTCTAGAAGGGTCTGGCTATTCATGGATAGAGCCACAACTAACAATAATAAAAATAATGTAACCTTTTTCATCTCTTGAATATTTTTTTTGTTATTATCTGATTATTATGTTTTATTCTGACAATGTATACACCGCTGCAATAATCACTCATATCTATTATTTTGGTTTTGGTTTTTCTGCTTATTAATGTTCCGTCTGTTGTATAAATTTCTAATAGAATTTGCGAGCATGAGAGGCCTTCTATAGTAAGAAAATTGTTTTTCCACGATAACTTTACATCGTCATTTCGTGTTTCATCAATGGATGTTATTTGGTTATGGTATTCTTCTATGAAATGAACAATCTCACTGTCAACAATAATGTCATTGGTAAATATGGTATCTCCGCGAATCGCTCCGTATTTATTATAAGAGACAATAGTATAGAAATTTCCCCAATCAGCATAGTCGTATTTAATTTCATATAAATTTTGTTCTATCTTGGTTGTGGTGACTTCATCGTAGATTTGTGTGCAATATTCATGAAACTGAAATACATATAAACTATCTGAAACATATGATACAATTCTGAAGTCATTCGTTCTGTCAGAAGAGCATAATAACTTTAATTCTGCAAAAGGATTATATCCACCGTCTTCAAAATCAAAGTTACCGGAAATAGAAGCCTTTTTTATTTTAGCACGCGAAGGAAACACGTTGAGTAGAATCGTAACGTTGTCTTTTATTACGTTATTCTGCAGCAAATCTACAGAACAACGAAAATAGACAGAGGAATCATTTGGGAACTCTATTAATTGACAATTGCTAATTAAGTTAGTCCCCGAAAATATCTTGGGATCTATTTTGAACGTAAAGGTATTTGTTCTTTCATTGGATTCAATACATTTATATTTCTCACCATCTCTACCAAGAAAACTAAACGACCAAACGATATTCTCATATTGGCCATTTTCGACATAAAATGTTGGTTCTTCACCATCCATGAAAATGTGAGAAGAATCTATAATTGTTCCATCTTGCAACAGAATTGATGAGGCAATTTTTTGCGCTATACTGTTAGCAGATAGTAAACAAACAATAAAAAACAAAGTTATGCGTTTCATTTTAAAAATTTTGATGTTTTCACCATTGATTTTTCTTTATAATATTTTAAAACATACAAACCTGGTGGAAAATTATTAAGCTCTGAATCTCTTTTTATTGTTTTTATATAACATCCCCCTGAGTTATACACCTTTATTTCCGTAAAGTCACTATTAGATGATGACTGTATATTATTCGGAATTAATGGGCTTCTCATATAGTAATCTGGTGGTAGTTCAATTGTATATATATCACTACCATAAGTGTTTTCTACCTTTATATCTATCCATGCGTAGTATGGGGAATTAATGTTGCTACAGACAAAATGTGCTAAATATGGCTCTCTAACGAACTGACTTCTTAAAGACGATCCATATTCCTCTTCAAGTGTCACATAAAGATAGTCCGACCCTTTATAATCAACTTTGCATACTACATCATAGGAATTTCCATTAACGTTATTGCGTTTGACAAAAGTCACGTTTGTAATAGACGGCTTAAGTTCTAATGTTAAATTATATTGCAAACATATCTCGGTGCCATTCAGCAATCCTGTAAATATTATTTTTCCATAAATATCTCCATTTACATTAACTGCATAATTACCAGGGAAAGAAATCTCATCAATGCTAAATGATAAAGTTCCATTCGTACTCTTTTGTAAAGATTCATTTCCATCGATAGTTGGAATATAAAAACACCATCTTGCATTGATGATTTGTTCTGTCCCAACCCCATCTAAATAAAATTGATGTGGAGTATATGCGGAAGTAATACCTGAGTCTGGTATGCCATTTCCAATTATCTTAATATTATTCTGATTATTGGCAATCAAATTCCAGCCAATCTTATTTAATACATTTGCAGTTATATTATCAACTTGTAATTTTTTAAACGATTTGTCTAGAGAATAATGCATCAACGATTGTTCATTGTCTAAATAAACAAGAGATTTCGTATTTTCATAATTTGAGGGCGTATACATTTTATAGTTTTTCTTTTCGGTAGAGTTATTATATAGCCCATCTATATATACTTCACCTTTTACACCGGTACAGAACTCAACTATTTCTGGGTTCTGAATTCTTCCTTTATTATTAAGATCCTTCAGCCAAATTCCATTATCTGAGACAAGAAGCTTGTCAAATAAAGAATGCCCTTGTGTGAATGGAAACTTGATGATAGAACCTGTACTTAGAGGTGTTAAGGATAGGCTACTCCCAAATCCCAATGCAACGGCAATACTTCTGAGCAACGCATAATTTAGACTACGTACATTATTTGTATTTTCTGCACTATATCCACAATCCCAATCAAGATTCTTGTTGATTGTTATAATCGCATCGTAAAAGTCATCGTCTTGCAAATCTGGATGCAAGCTATAATACAAACTGGCAGGAACATAGTCATTGTTGTTGTCAGCATCTTTAAAATACGAGACTTTAGTTTTGATATCTTCACCTGCTGATAAATCACCCCATAATAATTGTAGCTTGATGATATGGCTTGAGTTAGTATTCAGACATGACCGCCAAATATCAGTAGCTACTTCTAAACATTTCACAACAGAATCTGGCACGTTACTGTCAGGCTCAATTTTGAACGAAATACACGAATTTGATTTAAGTCTATTCTTTTTATTTATAATTGGCAATGAAACCATGTTTGTATCATGCATTTCATTGAATGATTCAACATAGTCAACATAAACCACGTTTTGAGAATATACTATTTGAGGAGAAATGCCAAATAGTATGAGTAAAATAATACACGCTGTATGAAAAACCATCATAAAAATTTGCTTTTTCATAAAAAAATATTTAATGTACTACACTTCTTTGTCCTCAACAAATAGATAATTTTAAAGTTATTTCCCTATCTATAGAGGGCAAAATCTTATAATTTGCGTTAGATCTGTCTTTTATAACATTTTGAAACATTTTGCGAATTTACTGCGTCAGCCAAAGTGCACAAGCCTAATCTAAAGAGTTTTTTTGTTGTAAGTTCTTGAAAAATCCTTAATTCTGCAACACTATTGTAACTTAAACTTTTTAAGTACCTGAGCAACAAAAGTTGCCCAGAATTTTTTCATGTCGAAGAATTTACTTATCTTAGTGTTGCAAAATAAGCAAGAAAATTCAACGATAGACATGGCAAAGATACAAATTAAATCTGAGAAACTCACTCCTTTTGGAGGAATATTTTTGGGTTATGGAGCAATTTGACTCCACATTGTCTTCTGTAATCGACTCAACCCTCGGTCAAAGATGCAAATCGTTCCATTTCATGGCACGTTTTCTCGCCATGGCAGAGCTTAAGTAAACTTAGCTCTGCTCATTTGGCTTAACGAAAACCTTCGGTTATTAGTACAGCGAAATCATCCGTTCTCTCATGAGTATCTATTTCTGTGGTGGCTCATGTATAGAGGATGTCACTACTCATTTGATGACCCATCTCTCGCTTCATCCGACACTTCGTACTTGTAGTTCTGATACTATCCTCAGAGCGATAAAAGAACTGACGCAAGAAAACATCTCATATACATCAGATACGGGTAAGAACTACGATTTCAACACGGCTGACACTCTCAATGCTTTACTGCTCAATTGTATGTTTGCATCTAGCCAACTGAAAGAGGGCGAAATGTATGATGTTGATTTCGACCATCAGTTTATAGAAACTGAGAAGTATGATGCAAAGACTTGACGTAAAGAAGATTATATTAATATATTAAGAAAACCTACTTAGTAATGTATTTCTTTTTTGTTAGTTACCGTTATCCTAATTAGGCAAACTCATATTAGTTAGATATGGGCATAAAAAAAAGACCAAATTATCTCACGACAATATTGGTCCTGTTTTCTAACTAACTTATTATCAACTATTCATTACTCATTTCTAATTCTGCTGCAAATATACGCCTTTTCTTATAAATAAACAAGCTTTTCTATGAAAAAAAACCACGCAAACGTTTGCGAATATCGATTATTTTGTTATCTTTGCAATTGAAAATGCTTGTTTTGCTTTTATTAGTAAGTTGCAATTGATATGTTGTAAATTTTACAATTATAAAAGCAAGAACCTGACTAACTGTATAAAGACTATGAAACGACATAGAACCTCATTAAAGGATTTAGCTGACGAATTAGGCGTTAGTATAGCCACGGTATCAAGAGCACTACATGGAAGCCATGAAGTTGGTGAAGAAATGAGAGCTCGTGTCAAGGCTTTAGCTGCCGAACGCAATTATCGTCCTAATCCTTTTGCACAAAGCTTACGCAAGGAGGCACCACATATTATAGGCGTGGTGGTACCTAATCTTGTCACCCATTATTACGCAGCAGTATTGGATGGTATAGAATGCTATGCCTCTAAGTTGGGCTATTCGGTGTTTAGTGCGAATAGCCATGAGAGTTGTGAACTTGAGAAGCGTGCGATAGAGAATTTCCTTTCGCTTCATGTGGAGGGAATAATTATTTGTTTGGCACAAGATACCGTTGACTATAGTCATATTGAGCAGTTGTGCGACCAGGGCGTTCCTACTGTGATGTTTGCGCGTACTTGTTTGTCGGATAAGATATCGCAAGTTGTTGCCAATGGCGATGTTGCTGCTTACGATGCCACAACTCATCTTTTGGAAACAGGTTCTAAGCGTATCGCTTTTATCGGAGGTCCAAACCACCTGGATATGGTAAAGCGCAGAAAGCATGGATATCTGCAAGCTTTGAAAGATGCTCGTATACCTATTGATAGAGTATTGGTAGTTTGCGACAAGATAGACTTTGATGTTGCCCGAAATGCAACTATCAAACTCTTAACTTCCGAGAATCGTCCTGATGCTATCTTGGCTTTCAATGATATCATCACTTATGCAGCCTTTGATGCTATAAAATCATTAGGTCTTCGTATTCCTGACGATGTTGCTATCATTGGCTTTACTGATGGCGACTCAGCAGCTTTCGTTACACCTAAGCTTTCTGTCATAATGGACCAAGCAGGCGAACAGGGTAGCAAAGCTTGTGAACTCCTTATGCGCCAAATAAAAGGCGATACAAAGATATATCGCGAGGTAGTGCCAATGATATTAAAAATGCGTGAGAGCTCGGAGAAGAATAAATAATCTTGGGGTTGTTATTCTTCTCCCAACTCTTTTTTATATAGTATTGCTGAGCCTTTATATATTAATTGCATAGCTTTAATATCAATACTCTGTTAATTCTAACGTAATCGTTTGAAAATGAGGGAGTTAATTAACGTAATATAACTAATAAAATT
>CAKQMS010000008.1 GCA_934254985.1 uncultured Prevotella sp.
TCTTCATGTATCGTTTAGCAACAGTTTTGGGTTAGCATCTGCACGGCCTACTCCACAGGGTTTGTCGGGTGCGCCTTTTATATGCAATATCCAAACGTTTACGGATATTTGCATCTCCTGGTGATTTTATGATTTTCTCTTCAAACAATGTCCACCTTTCGTCATCGGAAAGAACAGAGCAGATTGCCTCCTCCGCTTTCTTTAGTACGATGTCCTTTAGGTGTCCATAATTATTCAGCCAATTAAGCAGACTTCGAATGCCGCTTATCGCATGATAGCAGTCAATTTCCACATAATTAAACGATTTAAGACTATTATATCCCAACTTCTTTATTATGTTTGAAACGACATACCATTGTATAGTCAGAGGGGAATTCTCTATTTTCCAATTTGACAATTCCTTCAAAAATTGAAATGTATTGAAGTCACTTGTCAGTTGCTTGTATCTTTTAAAGTACTGTTTACTTGTGATATAGTCATATTTATAAGCATCATTAAGATCCTCTAAATCATCAAGATTTGAGAACTTCTCATTTATAAGTTCTTTTATCTGTTGTTTCGTTGAGTCGAGAATCCATCCACTAAGTTTTTCCATTTCATACCCGAGTGAAAATGGAGAAAGGTATTTACTCTTTGTTGCAAAAATCGCTGATTCATTTACGCAATTTAGAAGAGACGTCATTAATGCATCCTTATATAATTTTGGAAGTTGCTCGTAACTTTCAAAAGTTTTTTTACATACGTTATACCTAAGAAAATTATTCCTCAGAGTATAGAAATTTTCAAGAAAGAGACCAATGCTGTTAAATTCATCTGAAGTGGCTTTTTTTATTTCGTTCACCGCATTAGCATCATTGCATATTTTTGTCAATTGGGATATTACATTTTGTTTAATTACATTTTCGTATTGTAAATCCAATCGTTTCTCCAAATTATTGATGCGCCTTTTCCCCATTTGACACATTGGTGTGCCTTCACCTTCAAGATGCTTCGTTCCGCAATGGCAATATACGAATAGTCGATGTTTGAGATCTTTATATCCTGATACTGTATTGGTATTAGAAATCTTGTGGAGGCAATGTAATTCGCATATTTCAACATCAGGCATACCATAATCATCCGTTAAGAGACCTAAGTTTTTCTTGCAGAACTCTTTTGGAAGAGCAGGTTGTAGTTTTGGTGCTGAGTATAGTAAAATTTCCAAATCACTATCACTTAACTTTGCCAAAAGTAAAGCCCATTTGGAAGAGATTACATCGTTTGCTGGTTTATAGTTGATAACATTACCCTTTTGATCGTAATGTTTTCTCATTACGAATATATCATAAAGGAATTTCAACTCCTCTACATTCATTCCATAATATTTATCCTTAAGAATATCTTGGTCTACCCATAAAGATAAATCAAAAACATCTATTATAATGCTATCATATATTCTATGTTTGTATTTTCCAAAACAGTTAAATAGCTCATCAATTGATTCTGGCAAGCTATCACTATTTTCAATTAGATTTTTGATTTCATTTTCAGTTGGAATCAAGGATTTGGAATCTTCTTCTTCGAATAAGTCTAAGTCTATGTCAAAGTAGTCGTCCTCCTCGTCTAAAACATCGTCAAGAGAGAAATCTTCTTCTGATGATTCTTGCTTTGTTTCAGGTATCACCTTTTTCTCCTCAGGTATAATAATAGTTTCAAGATACTCAAAAGAAATCTTTGTATTATCGTTGTAAAAGGAGTATTCTGATTCTTGTTCTCCGCATCTTTCTATACTATTTATAAAGTCAACTTTGAAATTTGACAATGAAGCACGTTCTATATTAGTAGCCGTTTTATCATCATCATTGAAATCAAAAAATACAAGTTGACCTATACTTACTTTCGACAATAAATCATTATCAGAAAAAAGGATTGGAGTGTTTCTTATTGTAGGCCCCCAACTATTTTTTACTTTCCACACGCCAAAAACCAAAATGCCCATTCCTTCGGATGGGTTATATTTATATATGAATCCAATTTTTTTCATATTGCATAATTTCCCGTTATAAAAAACAATTGGCATAGAAAACTGAAATGTCGGTATTCCTGCTTGTTGAGACTATTGGCGACGCCTTCATTGATATCAAGTCTCTATTCACTCTTGGAAAATCTTCTTTTATCCACATTACCATATTACAATAGTTTGTTATTAAATATATCCGGGTTTAAAGTTAGACAAATGGCTTTATGGCATTTCTTGGTATATACGCCGTTGCCACCAGGCATCTATCAAAAAGTTCTACCACCACTCTCTGTTGCCCAGCAATCCTTGCCACTCTGCCATGAACATCCTTAAATTCACCCTCTGTCACAATAACCATATCTCCTAATTTATATTGGATGGTTTCTGTTGTAACAGGGATTATGTGCGGATTCTTGATAGATGTTAGTCTGATGAAGTTATTCATCACTTCATCACAGATGGTAAGTGGAGGATTACAGTCTGGATTGTCTTGACGTTGGGAAGTGTGGTCAAAGTAATAACTTAGTAGATTTCTGCTTTCATTAGTACTTACTTTGATTTCATAGAGCAATGTTTCAACTTGTTCTGCTGTAGCATGAACAAAGAGAAATGAGGAGAGAAGAGGCTCTGTTATGATTCGCTTCTTTCCTTGCTTCCTTACTTCTTTATATCGCAAAGGAACATAACATTCCAATTCTTTAGCTTCGACGAAAGCTTTTGCCTTGATGATACGGCCATACGAAACTCGCAGGACAAACCATTGCTTGTTTCCAGAAGGCACATTCTCTACCGACACCCCATCTTTGCACTCTTGGATGGAGGGCGTACAAGGGGTAAGTCTTGCACTTGGACACGATGAACCTGTGTCAGTAGGTTGCCCATTATACAATGAAGCGTCAGCCGTTAAAGGCTGTTTGGTGTTATCTTCCAATGTTATTGCTCAGAGGTTAGATTAAACCAATAGACTTTCTTTTGATGGAATTGTCAATTATTGACCACAAATATAAAGAATCTTATTCAGATGAAAGAACAAATAATTGGAATCTTTACTTTTGGTATCACATTTTGTGGCAGTAGCCATAATACCATGATAGATTGCTTTGGTTTCTTTCTCATAGACCAACCCATTGTTCCTTTTCCGTCTGTGGCAATTCCCTTGAATACCTTATTGGCATATCTCCTGAGATTATGGCATACGGGTATTATCGTGGAATCAACGAATGTTATGCCGGTACATCTTCCGAAAGCTCCCAGATTAAGGAAGAACATGAGCTGGAAGAACACGCGGCTTTCCAACTCCACAAAGCGGTTGTACGACACGGCTTTCGGAAAATACGACTTCATCGTACCCTTAATGAAGAACAGGTCATTAGTGTCCCGTTAAAATTTTGAATTTGTCGCATAACTATCTGTATATTAAAGTAATACAAGTGTTTTTAAAGTAAACCGATTTGAATTTGACACTTAATCAAACTAACATAAGATGTTATATAAGTGCTTGAATATCAAGAACGGAATTCCGAGAATTTGAGCTCAGATGATATTTCAAGATTTTAACGGGACAGCAGTGAGAACAGGTAGTAGTGCTTGAAATTGCGGAATGTACCAAAATGAAAATACAACAGAATGGTCATGATTTCACTGTCGGACAACGATGCTGCACGCCGTCTACGCTTCACTCCGCTATTGTCTTCCAGCAAATTTCCTGCATTTTCTGCATCAAAATGTTTGCAAAACTCGTCTATAATACAAAATAATTCTGTAACTTTGTAATCGGTAGTCATATTAAATATTTCTGTAACTAATTGATTTTTACCTATAAAGGTAAAAAATATTTATGAGACTACCAACTTTTTTATAAACTATTTCTTATCCCGAACTGGGGTAAATATAGGAAACCCTAATTCTTTTGATACTCAAGCAGCAGCAATTCTTGAGATAAAGGGTACAAAAACAACTACATATCTATATGTCGGCGACCGTTGGCAAGATCCAGGTCTACCAGAGAGCAAGACCATCATTTTCCCAATATCATTCAATGGCACAAGCTGCAATTTCAAATATCACGAGCGCTTCGACATCAACTTCGTAACAGGTGAATGGAGAGAAACTCCTGTAGAAGACGTATTTGCCGACCGTTCTGGCTGGAAGATTATAGACAAGAGTAGTGAAGAAGCGGGAAGCGGAGCAGCTAAAAATGCTATTGATGGAAATCCTAACACTATTTGGCACACTCGCTATAGTGGTTCGGTAGCCTCTGCACCTCATCATATCAGCATAGATATGGGCAAAACAGAATGTATAAAAGGATTCCTTGCTACTCCTCGCATGGACAATAGCACCAATGGTCTCATCCGCAAATATGATTTTCTCGTAAGCAACGACGGAAAAACTTGGACTACAATATCGTCTGGCGATTGGCTACCTTACTGCACAGAAGTAAATTTTGCTAAAAAGGAATGCCGATATATCAAACTTGTTTGCAAGGAAGGTACTTATGCATCTATAGCAGAACTCAACGTTGTGCTCGACAAGTCTACTTCCACAGACATCGAACAACAGCCTGTTGTAAAAGCCAAAGAAGTTGTAAACATACAGTATATCACTATGGAAGGGATAGTAACAGATACTCCTAACACAGGATTGTATATTGTTCGCACAACTTTCGCAGATGGCACTTCCGCATGTAAAAAATGCTTCATAAAATAGATACGTCTTTTCTATAAAGATAAAATACCTGTCGCTAACTATTTCTTTAAAGCAATGGTAAAAGATCTATTATAGATAATAATAATTTATATAATTTCTTTATTCTACTAGTAGCATGATACAAAACTTCGTCTTCTATATATTCAGGTAATGTATATTCTTTATAATGGAAATCATTAGCTTTGAACTCTTCCCATCCTTCTTTCCATACATCATCAGGTCCGTAACAAGGACTTTCATACGCATAATAAGAATTATAGCCATTGTCATCAAACTCCGATAAGGGAGCGAATCTATCTTTATAAACTCTAAATATACGATAACTACCATTCATTTCTAAAACCTTTATAGGTGAATCACTTGTATCATATTGTAAATCATCAATTGTAACACCTTGCACTTTCTGCCCCAATTCGTCAAAGAAATTCCAAATCATTTCATTTATAGAGGTGTAAAGAGGTTCTGGGACTTTTTGTGCACCAAAACTAAACATATTTTTTGCATCATCACAACGAATGCTATTTTCACTTATTATCCATACATTGTTGAGTGTATTGGTTGAATTCCAAAGATAAATACATTTATTATATTCTTCATAGCGAATATAATAATCTATTGTATTTGACATTTCCATATTTTTAATTCTGTTGTTGATTAACAATAATATGTAATTAACGTGAGTTCGACGAAATATAAGAGACTGAAAATTTGGTGATTAGCGAAAATTGTTGTAACTTTAAAGTGTTCAAAATCAAAAGTTTACAAACAATAATCGCTATGATCACCGAGGACAAAGTTACTGAAATTTTCTGTATTGCGGATGACTTCTGCAAAGTTTTTGATGCACAAATGGAAAAATACACCATAAAAAGCAACTCCAAACGTAGGTATCATCGTGAATCCACCATGTCAAAGGCTGAAATAATGGTTATCGTTATTCTTTTCCACAGTTCAGGCTTTCGTTGCCTGAAGCATTTTTATAAGGAATATGTATGTGTGCATCTTCGACATTTATTTCCAAATGTAGTGTCGTATAATCGTTTTGTTGAACTTCAGAAGACCATAGCTATTCCACTTGCAATCTTTATAAAGAAGGTGCTTTTGGGAAAATGTACCGGCATAAGTTTCGTTGACAGTACGCCTCTTCGTGTATGTAGAACCCAAAGAATCCTTATTCATAAGACATTTAAAGGTATCGCACAAAGAGGAAAATGTTCTATGGGATGGTTCTTCGATTTTAAACTCCACCTTATATGTAACGAAAAGGGAGAGTTGCTTAATTTTATGATAACTCCTGGCGATATTGATGACCGTAAACATTTGGAATATAAAGCGTTTGTAGACTTTATATACGGCAAACTTGTCGGAGACAAGGGATATATAAGCAAGAATCTGTTCAATCGACTTTTCATTGATGGAATACAACTCATCACGAAGCTCAAAAGCAACATGAAGGGTTCTATCATGAAAATATCAGACAGACTCTTGCTTAGAAAGAGGGCGATCATAGAGACGATTAACGACGAACTTAAGAACATAGCTCAGGTGGAACATTCCAGACACAAATCCTTCGATAACTTCATTGTCAATACCCTTGGAGCTTTGGCTGCATATTGTCTCTTTCCTAAGAAACCAACAATTGCAGTTCAAAGGACAATAGATAGACAATTAACGTTATTCTAATTCGTCGAACTCACGTTAAAATAGAAGCCTAATCCCACACTACCACTCAGCCTTCCACTCAAAGTGCAGGGGGGCGCCTGAGGTGGGATGATGGAAGTCGATGGCTTCGGCATGGAGGTAGAGACGGGAAGAGGGGGAGCCATATAGGGGGTCGCCCTTGATGGGAGCATCAAGACCAAGGGGATGGGCACAATGGAGGCGAAGCTGATGGGTGCGACCGGTATGGGGATAGAGGATGATGCGAAGGTCGGAAGCTAAGCGCCATTCGGTGATGGCGGGTTTGCCGTGCTCGAAGTCTACTTTTTGGCATGGACGATGCATGTAGTCGGGAGCGAGAGGGAGGGTGATGGTGCCACAAAGGGAGGCAGAGGGTGTGTTGGGCTTGCGCGACAAGAGGGCTACGTATCGTTTTTGTATCTTGCGCTCGGCAAACTGGCGTTGCAGATTGTGGTAAGAGGTTTCGTTGAGGGCAACGAGCATGATGCCACTCGTAGCCATGTCGAGGCGATGGACTATCAACGGTCCGTGGGCATGAGGATATTTCTGCATGATGATGGTCTTGACCGACTCTCTGTTGCTCTTGCCTGGCACACTAAGCATGCCTTCGGGTTTGCCCACGACAACGATGTCGCTGTCGCTATACAGAATTGTCAGTTGTCGGTGGGTGGTGTCGCTGTCTATATGGTCGGGCTCTACTTCTATTCCCTGGAGCATCCAGTCTAAGATAGGTTTGCAGCGACCCTGGCAGGCTGGATAGTAGTTGCCATGCTTACGGATTACGCCACGTGGCGATTCGCCCACCCACATCATAGCCATGAGGCGAGGTTTGAGTCCTTGCTTGAAGGCGTATTGCAGTAGGCGCGGTTCGCAACATTCGCCACTCCCTGAGGGTGGAATGCCGATGGCGGTGTTTTTGAATATGTCGATGAGGTTTTTGCTTTCGCCACGCCCATTGAGCATAACGAAATGCTGGAATAGCCAATGCTGGAGACTGTCGGAACGTTGTTGGCGTTCGGACTTTAAGGTTTTTATTTTGTCGGCAAGGGTGTTGTATTGTGCTGAGATTGCTTCAACATCAGCCTTGCAGCGAGCTTTGAGTCGGCGGAGTTCGGCTTTGAGGTGCTGGCTCTCTTTTATCATCAAGGCTTCGTCGGCAGGGGTGAGAGAGGCTTGCTGTCGGCGGCTGTCGCGAAGAAGTTTGGCGTCAGCCATCTTGGTTTTGAATTGCTCTATCTGCTCTTGGCTTTGGTGCTGGATGGTGGCAAGGGATTGGCGGAGGGAAGCAAGCTCGTGACTACTCTCAAGGTCGGCAATCTGCTTGTTGATGGCGGAGATGTTGGCTTCTTCTTGCTTAAAAAATCCTTGTGGCGAGAGGTAGGAGAATACTGGCGGCACGAAGCCGGGCAATGTGTCTCTATCGCCAATCTGTCCGCTGAAGGCGGCGAGGTAGCTTAGGTTGCCCGCTTGGTCTTCAACGATGAGTACTCCTATCATCTTGCCTTTCTCGAGCTCTTGCTTTAGGGCATGGTCGTGCTGCGCCATAGCGTTGAGTCGTTGCTCGACTTCTGCCATGGCTTGCTTACAAAGGGGATGGGGAGTGTAGAAGAAGGGGTTGGTGAAAAGTGAAGAGTGAAGAGTGAAGAGTGAAGAATCCAATGGAAGTGAAGAATTAAATGGAAGTGAAGAGTGAAGAACGAAGAACGAAGAACGAAGAATCCATTAGTCTTTATGGCTATTTAATTCTTCACTCTTCCCTCTTCACTCTTCACTTAAATTATTGTTCGAGGCTCTGCATGAGTGGGGCTGCCAACACCTTGGCATCTGGATGAGGAGCACCGGTGGTGCCAAGGGCACGAAGGTCGAAGAAGTGGTGCCAATCGGAGATGAAGGCGGTGTGGACAAGCTCGGTGTTGGTGTCGAGAGGCAATACTACGCGAGCCTCTTGTGGCTTACGACCAGCAGCAATGAGGTTCATGTAGGTGCGCTCGGCAGCCATGTTGGCAAAGAGCCAGTTCTCGTATTCCGAGGCTGTGGCGTCGGCAACCTTTGTGCTCAGAGCTACGAAGTCGGTGGTGGAAGCCACTTTGTCGGCAAGCTCTGCAATCCAAGTAGGAAGGTTGATAGAGATTTCGCCCGAGAATTTCTCCTTAGAATAGTTGCAATAGCGAGTAGACTGCTCTGCCATGGAGTTGGCACGATGGCGGTTGAACTCGCGGGTGATGGCTATCTGAGTGGTGAAATGCACGGTGATGCGAAGGTCGTGGTGGGCAGTAGGTTCGCAGAACAGCTGCAGATCGTCCATCCATCCATTCTCTTCGAGCACTCTAAGGTTTGTGGTGACATAGTCGGTGCCATCGACATGCTTATAATGAGAGAACTTATTGGCTTTGTATTTCTCCAGCCCCTCACCCTTTAGATAGACTGTGCCATGTTCGAGCATAGCGGTATGCTTGCTCTTCATCATGCGTTCAACGAAAGGTTGTGCCGAATCGGCTGTGGCATTGTTTTCGCTCTTGTAGCATACTCTTCCGGCGCGTTCTATCTGTTTGTACATTCCCTGGAGTCCAGGCTCCTGATGCCATATTTCGAATGAAGGGTTTATGATGTTCATTTTGTTTGCTTAATGTGTGTTGAATTTAGATTGCTTTGTTTTCTGCCTACAGTTTCAAACCATCGAAGGCTGGAGCAGAGATACATTTCATGTTTTTTTCGAGCTGAGCTACGCTGCTTGCTCCCACGAGCACACTTGTAATGCCTGGCTGATGGAGAATCCATGCGAGAGCCATTTCGGCAAGAGTTTCGCCACGTTTGCCTGCCTCTTGGTTCCATGCCTTCAGCTGTGTGAGGAGCTCAGGAGTCAGGGCGCTATGCTTTAGGAAATGCTCTTTTGCCATACGGCTGTCGGCAGGAATGCCATTAAGATAGCGGTCGGTGAGCAAGCCCTGAGCCAATGGCGAGAAGCTGATAAAGCCAATGCCGTGGGTGTGGCAATAGTCGAGTACGCCATCTTCGATAGGTTCGCGATCGATGAGATTGATACGACCCTGATAGATTAGCAATGGCACATCGTGGGCACGCAGATATTCGTCAGCTACCTTTAATGCTTCGAGCGGCCAACGGCTGATGCCCACATAGAGAGCTTTGCCCTGACGCACAATGTCGACCAACGCCTGGAGAGTTTCCTCGAGCGGAGTGTTGGGGTCGTAGCGATGGCTATAGAACAAGTCGACATAGTCGAGGTGCATGCGCTTTAGGCTCTGGTCGAGACTTGCCATGAGATATTTGCGCGAGCCCCAGTTGCCATAAGGTCCGGGCCACATATCGTAGCCTGCCTTGGTGGAGATGAAGAGTTCGTCGCGATAAGGACGGAAGTCGCTATCCATGAGTCTGCCCAAGGTTTCTTCGGCAGAGCCATAAGGAGGTCCGTAGTTGTTGGCAAGGTCGAAATGTGTGATTCCGTGGTCGAAGGCGTAGCGAGTGATTTCACGGCTACGCTCCATTGGGTCGACACCTCCGAAGTTGTGCCAAAAGCCGAGTGATATTTTTGGCAACATCACTCCCGACTTGCCGCAGCGACGATACATCACGTCGGCATTGTCGTAGCGAGAGGAGAGAAAACCGCCCTCGCGCTCTTTTGGTGGATAGGTAAAAAGATTAGTTTCCATTTATAGTGTATGTGCTATTTATTTATCGTTTTCGATGAGCTTAAGCAGATGTTCTACAGCCTCAGCCTCAGGGATGTTTTTCTCTACGCAGACTTGCTTCTTGTAGAGCGACACCTTGCCCGGACCAGCACCAACATAGCCATAGTCGGCATCAGCCATTTCGCCCGGACCATTTACTATACAGCCCATGATGCCTATCTTCAGCCCCTTGAGGTGCTTGGTGGCAGCCTTGATGTTGGCGATGGTTTGCTGAAGATTATAGAGAGTGCGACCACAACCAGGACACGAGATGTATTCGGTCTTGGTGCTGCGCAATCGTGCAGCCTGAAGAATTCCGAAAGCAGTATCTTCGATGTCGGCAGCGGCGATGTTGCCATTGTTCATGAGCCATACGCCATCGGTGAGTCCGTCCATCATCAGCGCACCCATGTCGGCAGCAGCATCGAGCTGGAAGTGCTCCTTGTTGTCGAGAGCATACATCTGGGCGAAGACCACAGGATTGAATACTCCTGCCTCCATCATCTCGTGGACTAAAGCACGCTGAGAGGCAAGGCGGTTGGCATGGTTTGTGGCGCATACCACTACTACCTCTGGATGCTGACGCAAGCAAGCGAGATATTCGTCGGCAGGGTGTGGATATTGGAGAACCACAAACTTTAGGTCGGCTTTGACGGCACCAACCATGGCAAGAGTGTTGCCAGGGAAAATAGGATATGTGTCGGCGCTACCGTCGTAGACATTGAAGTCGACAATGTATTTCTGTCCTTGCTTCTTAGTCTCAGGGAGCTTGGCGCCAGTATACACGAAGTCGGCTTTCTCGCCCTCGGTAGAGGTTATTACGACAGGCACATTGGAGCCACCAATGCCAAGCACAGCCCTTGTGGTGCGACGCACAGGATGAGCCCAACAGAAGTCTTTGGCAGCTGTGGCTGGAATCATGATGTGGCCTTGGCGCTGAGCGATGTAGTCGACAAGATGGCGGGCAACAGGAATCTCAGCCTCAGGCTCTTCGCTCAACGACACACGGATGGTGTCGCCAATGCCATCGGCAAGCAGAGCGCCAATGCCCACAGCACTCTTTATTCTGCCATCTTCGCCCTCGCCAGCCTCGGTGACACCAAGGTGGAGCGGATAGTGCATGTCTTCTTTGTCCATAGCCTCGACGAGCAAACGGACAGCCTGCACCATGACAACGGTGTTAGACGACTTGATGGAAATAACCACGTCGTTGAAGTCGTTGGCTTTGAAGATGCGCAAAAATTCCAGGCAGCTCTCCACAATACCAGCAGGAGTGTCGCCATATCTGTTGCGTATGCGGTCGGAGAGCGAACCGTGGTTGACGCCTATGCGCACGGCAGTATGGTTCTCCTTGCAGATGTTGATGAAAGGCACCAGGCGGTCTTCTATCTTTTTCAGCTCATGAGCATATTCCTCGTCGGTATATTCCAGTTTTTCGAACTTGCGTGCAGGGTCGACATAGTTGCCCGGGTTTATTCTCACCTTCTCGCAATATTTTGCTGCCACGTCAGCCACATTGGCATTGAAGTGGACATCAGCCACCAGCGGAGTATCTTTGCCCAAGGCTCTGATACCGGCATTGATATTCTTCATGTTCTCAGCCTCGCGGGTGCCCTGAGTGGTGAAACGCACCAGTTCGCCACCAGCCTCGATGATGCGCATGGCTTGAGCCACACTCGCCTCGGTGTCGTTGGTGTTGGTGGTAGCCATCGACTGAATTCTGATTGGCTGACCACTGCCCATGAGCAGGCTACCGATGGTTACGGTGTTGGTGGCTCTGCGTTGGTATTGAAATAAGTCTATCATAGAATTAGCACTTAAATTTGTAATCGCTGATAGCGTCAAGATCCTTGTTGGCTTTCTCTATTTTGCTTCCTAAGCCAGCTTTCCAAGCATCTATCTTATTGGCAATCTCTTCGTCGCCAAGAGCTATCATCTGAGCAGCGAGGATGGCAGCATTCTGAGCACCATTGACGCTGACTGTAGCTACAGGAATGCCAGGAGGCATCTGGAGGATAGAGAACACAGCATCCAAACCATCGAGGATGCCGCCCTTGATAGGCACACCGATTACTGGCAATGGTGTAGACGCAGCAATAACGCCTGGCAATGCAGCAGCCATACCTGCTCCGGCAATGATAACCTTGATGCCACGGCTCTTGGCGTTTTTAGCAAACTCTTCTACAGCGTCGGGAGTGCGATGGGCTGAGAGTGCGTTTACTTCGAAAGGAATCTCCTGATCTTCGAGCCATTTCATGGCTTTCTCCATTACGGGCAGGTCGCTTGTCGAGCCCATGATAATACTTACTATTGGTTTCATAATTTTATTCTTTTATTCTTTAACTTCTTTAACTTCTTTAATTACAATATCAATAAAAATCCGCATACTGCTCCAACCATGAAGCCACCAACAATTTGGCGCAGAGAATGTTGGCGCAAAATCATGCGGGCGGTGCCCACGAGTCCGGCTACGAGGATTATCACCGAGAGCCACCATAGGGGATTGAACTGGAACACCAGCGAGATGGCGAGCAGAGCACCAGCCATGCCGCCAATGCCTGCCATGTGGATGCAAATCTTCCACCATATATTAACGAGGGCACAAACCACCTGTATTGCCAATGCCGCAACCACGATGTTTGCCATGAACTGTGGGATTCGCATCACGGTCATCAGATAATAGCACGTGAAATAACACATAATGGCAATGATGTAGGGCACCATACGGCGCTCTTTGCGTCCCATCTGAAACGAGGTCCAACCCTGATAGCGGCGATACAGATGTATCAGCACCGTGGGCAGCAACACCGTAAACAGATACGTCAAGGTGAGCACCTTTATTTGATAAATCAAAGGCAGGCGGCTCATATAGCTAAATATGAACAACGCCAAGAGGCTCAACACAGGCAGATAAAAAGGCGTGAAAATCATGCTGATGATGCGAGCGGCAAGAATCATGCGCTTCACATACTTTGATTCACCCTCGCTGCCTGTTGCCAATGGCGTAGGTTTGATGTCGTTTCTCTCAAAAATTCCGTCCATAATGTTTGTTATTCCTTTCTCAATCTTGCTACTGGTAGTCCGAGTTGTTCTCTATATTTTGAAACGGTGCGTCGAGCCACAGGCAAACCATTCTTTGCCAACAGTTCAGAAAGCGCATCGTCGCTAAGTGGTTTTTTCTTGTCTTCTTTTTCGATTAATGCTTTGAGCGTCATCTTGATTTTGCGTGTCGACACATCCTCGCCTTCAGCCACAGAATAAGATTCTGAGAAGAAGAATTTGAGTGGGAATATTCCCCAGCGAGTTTGTGCATACTTCATGTTGCTAACTCGGCTGACGGTAGACTTGTCGAGTCCGGTTTTCTCGGCAATATCTTTCAGAATCATTGGTCGCAACTCGCTCTCGTCGCCATCGCGGAAGAAGTCGTGTTGCCAATCGATTATTGCCTTCATGGTGAGCGTGAGCGTTTGTCGACGCTGTTTCAACGCTTCTATGTATCCGCGAGCCTTGTCGACATTGGTTTTAGCAAACAGCAATGCCTCTTTGTCGCGGCGGTTTAGTCCTTCTTTGTTGTTCTTGTAGCTCTCGACCATGTTGACAAACTCTTGCGACACCTTGAGCTCAGGAATCTCGCCACGGTTTAGAGTGAAGCTCACATGACCGTCGTCGTCGGTGTCGACGATGAAGTCGGGAGTAATCTGGTTAACATTTCTACCCATGGTTTCGCCAAGCGAAGCTCCCGGCTTAGGGTTCAGGCGTTTCATCTCAGTTTTGAGAGCATTGGCCTGCACCTCGCTCAAGCCAAGAGCGTCGGCTATCTTGTCCCAATGTTTCTTGGTGAACTCCTCGAAATGATTAGCCACCACGCTGTGCATAAGCTCTTTCAGTCGGCTGTCGGGTTTGCGACTAATCTGAATGAGCAAACACTCCTGCAGGCTGCGGGCGCCAACTCCGGCAGGGTCAAAATCTTGGAGCTTCTTCAGCACCGCCTCTATCTGCTCAGGCTCCACATCCATATAGTTGTAGATGGCAAGTTCGTCGCAGATGGAATCGATGTCTTTTCGCAAGAATCCGCTATCGTCGAGCGAACCTATGAGGTATTCCATTATCTGCTTCTCGGTGTCAGAAAGCTCTATCTCGCACATCTGCTCTTTCAGTCGGTCGTAGAACGACACAGGGTCGCCATACACCATCTCCTCGTAGTCGGCATTATTATTATCGTTTGCCGACCACACAGGCAACATGTCGTCGTCGTGGGTGATGGAGTCGAGAGCAGAGTCTAAATCGTTAGACTTGTCAGCCGAAGAGTCGTCGCCATTGGTTCCATCCCAAGGGTTGTCGTCAAGGTCGTCACTACTCTTCTCGAGCGCAGGGTTGTCGTTGAGCTCATCCTTCACCTTCTCCTCAAGTTCGGCAATAGGCATCTCCAGCATCCTGACAACCGCCAGTTGCTGTTGGGTGAGTCGTTGCTGCTGCGCAAGCTTTTGTTCTTGTTGTTGTGTAAGTTTCTGAGCCATGCTGCAAAATTACGAAAAATAATCCTTTAGTTTGCAAGCTAAGTCGGATAATTTATCTTGTTCCTGAATTCCATATTTGTTCCACACCTGCTGACAAGGTTCGTAGAGCAATGTTTTATCAAAATCTTTAGCCTTAATGCATGGGTCGCAAAGGCAGAATGTCCTTAGCGCCACTACCACCTCGTGTGGCTTTATCTTTAGCAGTTTGGCAAGGTCTGCCACCTCGGGAGTTTCCTCAACCATAGTAGGCGGAGTGAGTCGGAAATAGAGGTCGAGAATCATCACCAGCATCATTGGCGTGAAGGGGTCGCAGCCCATGATAGGACGGAAGTTGACCTCAAAGCTCTCCACCACCTCTACTCCATCATAGAACGACTGCGCATTGCCGAAGCCCTTCATGAGTCGAAGCGTCTCCACTCGTTTGCGAAATTTCTTTGGGTTGTGAGCATAGCTGTCCATCAATGCCTTAACGCTTGGCGACTCCACCTCGTCGAGTTTCGTCATCATGCGGTGAAGGTATTGTGGGTGAATATGCAGCTCCATACCAAGCTGCACAAGTTCTCGGGAGTAAATGGGCTTTACTCCAACTGGTTTCTTCATATAAATCTGTATGAGCATCAACCAGTATTCATCGTGCCATATAGGTTGTCGTGCCATAATATGTAGAGGTTTTGTGCAAACTTACACATTTTTTTCGAGATATTCCCTGATTTTTTCGTATTTTTGCACCCAACAAATCACACCTAACTATTTATAAGGCTAATATAGCAAATCAAACTCATATAAAAATAATGAAAAAACTATTTTTCACGTTGTTGTCGATGGTGGCATTGACAACAGCTACGGCACAGACCGAACTAACTTATTCTGAGGCTAAAACCCTGTATAAGGACAAGGCAAAAACTTCGGTTAGCGTTCACGACCCATCGGTGGTTTACGACAGCAACAGCCAGAGATACTACATCTTTGGCTCGCATCGTGGTTGCGCCTATTCTACCAACATGCAGGATTGGACTTCGGCTTCGTTTGCATGGCAGAATGGAGCTAACACCAACGCTACCAATGCCGAGGCTTTCACCACACAGAGGGTGAAGAACATAAAGAAAGGCGGAGTGGAGGTTGCACTGCCACAGTTTAACGCTATGGAATGGTCGGCACGCACCGACGAGAAATACGATATTAATGGCAACATGTGGGCACCCGACGTGGTGTGGAATCCGGTGATGAAGAAATGGTGCTACTATCTTAGCATCAATGGCGACGCATGGCATTCAAGCATCATCTTGCTCACTTCCGACAACATCACCGGTCCTTATCAATATGAGGGTCCGGTAGTGATCTGCGGTTTCGACGCTTCAGAGCATTCATACAAGGACACCGACTTGGAGTTGGTGCTCGGAGCTCAGGCTTCATTGCCAGCAAGATACAACGTGGGCAGCAAATGGGGCGAAAGATGGCCACACACCATAGACCCTTGCGTGTTCTACGACGAAGAGGGCAAACTATGGATGGCTTACGGCTCGTGGTCGGGAGGTATCTGGATGTTGCAACTCGACACAGAGACAGGTTTGCGCAACTACGACGTTACCTATCCATCTGTTGGTGGCTCAACAAATGGTGTGACGAGCGACCCATATTTCGGCAAGAAGATTTCGGGCGGATATTATGTTTCGGGCGAAGGCTCATACATAGAGCACATCGGCAAATATTATTATCTCTTTGTGAGCAATGGTTTCTATTCGCCTGATGGTGGATACGAGATGAGAGTGTTCCGCTCTGAAAAGCCAGACGGACCATATAAGGACACCAAGGGTACGAACGCAATATTTAATTCGTATGTGATGAACTATGGCTACAATGGCGACACTCGTGGCGAAAAGCTGATGGGAGCTTACAACCGTTGGGGATTCATGACTGTGGGCGAATGTGCGCAGGGACACAACAGCATCATAGCTGCCAACGATGGTCGCACTTACCTTATTTATCACACCAAGTTTAACAACAACACCGTTTGGCACAGCGTGCGCACTCATCAGGTGTTTGTGAATAGCGACGGATGGCTTGTGGCTGCTCCGTTCGAATATAATGGTGAGCAGATTACTGATGCCGACATTGCAGCAAAGCAGCCTTTTACCATTGACGAGATTGTGGGCACTTACAAGTTGCTGATTCACAAATACGGCATGGACTACAAGAACTACGAAGAGGTGACTCCTATCGACATTCAGCTAAATGCCGACGGCACCATCTCGGGAGCAAAGACTGGCAAATGGAGCATCACAGAAAGCACAGGATATATCTCGCTAACCATAGCCGGAATGAAATATAATGGTGTAGTCTTTGAAGAGGTGATGGATGGCAAAACCATTCATACTGTTTCGATTACAGCTTGCGCTCCTACTACGGGAGTAAACATGTGGGCGTATAAATGGACTCCAAAATACGACTTGGCGTGGCAGTTGAATAATCAGAAAGAGCCTGTGGTAGACAATCAGGAGGTTTGGGGCGACATAGACCTCGCAGGCTTCGACCTTAAGGCGGGCAACGTGAAGACTACATGGACGAGTAGCAATCCTGACGTGATTTCGGAGATTGGTAAATATAATCCTGCAGGCTTGGCAGAAGACACCAACGTAGACCTCTCGGTGCGATTAGAAACTCCGGGCTATTATTGGGCTAAGGATTATACTGTAAAGGCTTTCTCTTATCAGCATTCCACTCCTTCTGCCGACTGGCAATCGGGAATGATGGCTTACTATGGTTTCGACGACAATGCACTCGCTAACGCAATGGACAACAGCCAGAAAGCTACATTGGGCGCTAATGGCACAAACAAGAAACCATCGCTGCAGGAGAATGCAGCTCTGCGCAATGGCAAGGTGGTGAAACTGGAGTTTGGTGCCAATGGCAACGAGAGCTTTGTTTCAATGCCTAACCCTTTGTCGGGTCAAGAATTGAAAGACGGAGCAACAATCTCTTTTTGGGTTAATCGCTCGACAGAAAACGATTGGGATGCGATGTTTGGACTTACCGACGGAACAGCAAGACTATATATGACTGGTCGCACATACGTAGGCTACAACAATGGCAAAGCGGGCAACGAGAGCTGCTGGCTCGACATAAACCATCCTACGGCAGAAAATATTCCAAACAACATCACCGTGGGCAAATGGCACCTTGTGACGTTGGTTTTCAATCGCACAGCCGAAGTTGCACTTTATATTGACGGCAACAAGATGGACTTCACCAAGTGGAATGGTTCGCTCAATGGCAAGACAATAAGCACAGCCACAGGTTTCGACTATGGGCTAATGGTAGACCTTCTGTCTTCGACCTCAGAAATCTGTTTGGGTAAGGGTTCCTTTTGGGGCTCAGCCGAAGCTTCGTTTGATGATGTAATAATCTACAATCGTCCGCTTTCAGCAACCGAGGTTTTAGCTCTCAGCAGAATGGAAAACCGAGTATTCGATTTCAACACTTGGGCAACAGGCATCAAGGAAATAACTCCTGACTCGCCAGCCTCGTCTGCCTCTCCTTCTCTCAACACTAACACCATCTACGACCTACAGGGTCGCCGCATAAATGGCAAACCAACAAAGGGACTATATATAATAGGTGGAAAAAAGGTAGCTTTGTAGCTACCTTTTTTATTTTTCTGTCTTTTATTAAGTGCGACAATTTAGCTCATAGCAAACATTATGAGTACTTGCGCTATGAGCACTCGGAGAAACATGCCTAATGGATAGACAGAAGCGTAGCTAACGCTGGCACTGTCGCCATCCAAAGTGTCGTTAGCATAGCCAAGAGCCATTGGGTTTGCCATGGCGCCACAAAGAATGCCGCAGATGGTGGCAAAATCAAACTTCTTAGTTTTCAGAGCCAATACACCTATTATTATACATGGCAACATGGTGAGCAACAAACCGATGCCCAACCACAGCAAGCCCTCTGGACGAAATACGGTAGAGAAGAAGTCGCTACCTGCCACAATGCCCAAACAAGCCAAATAGAGCGACAAGCCAAGTTTGCGAAGCATCAACGAGGCAGAACGCGTGGTGTAGGAAATCAATCGCAAACGTGGACCGAGGGCTCCAACCAATATTCCCATAAGTATGGCTCCTCCTGCCACACCAAGATGTATTGGCATTTGCATGCCTGGAATAGAAATAGGAATAGTGCCAACAGCCAAACCAAGGATAATACCCAGGAATATGCTGCCGATGTTAGGTTCTTCGAGAGTCTTAACGGCATTGCCGAGGAAACGTTCCACATTGTCCACAGCCTCATGTTCGCCAACCACAGTTATGCGGTCGCCATATTGCAATCGCAAATCGTCGGTGGCAAGGAGCTTGATGTCGCCACGCAATATTCGGCTCACATTAACTCCATATAGCTTTCGCAACTGCAATCTGCCAAGCACCTTACCGTTCAGCGCTGTGCGCGAAAGCACCACCACCCTACTCTCAAGCTGCGAGTCGATGGCATTCCAGTCTATCTGCTCCTTGTTCCAGTCTTTCTGTTCTTCTTCGCCAAAGAGCAACTCCAAAGCACGCTCATCGTCGCGAGTGGTTACGACGAGCAATTTGTCATTAGCATGCAATCGGGTTTGAGCCATAGGCACAATAACCTGTTTGCCACGCCAAATACGCGAGATGATGAAATGCAAATGGCTATTCTGCGAAATGTCGGCAATGGTTCTGCCCTCGATAGCTGGGTTCACAACGTCGAACTCAGCAATATAAGTATGGTCGTCGTCAATCTGCGACTTTGGTTTCAGGTCGTCGCTCTTAACGCAAAACTTGCGCAACAGCATCATCACAAAGATTACTCCCACCACACCAAGCGGATAAGTCACGGCAGTAGCCAACGCCACGCTGCCACTCGACAAGCCCAACGAAGTCAGCGACTCTGTGGCTGCACCAAGGGCAGGAGTATTGGTGGTGGCACCACAAAGCAATCCCACCATATCGGGCAGGCTGATGCCTGTGAGCGGAATCAGCACCATCGCCAATACCGTGCCCACAACCACCAAAGCGAGGCTCCACATATTAAAAGCCACACCCTCGTGTTTCAACGAACCAAAGAAGTTTGGTCCAACATGCAGACCAAGAGTATACACAAAGAGAGCCAAGCCAAAAGTCTCGGCATATTCCACCACCGTTGGGTCTACAGCCAAGCCAATATGGCCTGCCAAAATACCAATAAAGAATACGAAGGCAATGCCAAGCGACAAGCCCTTTATCTTCACATTGCCTAAACTAAGGCCTATGGTTATTATTATCGACAATACTACAACAGCCTGTATTGATGAATGAATTGCAAATAGGCTGTTTATCCAATCTGTCATAGCTACTTAAAAATTGGTTATTAGCTGTTTTTATTAGTACATTTTCATATATAGAGTGCAAAATTATATATTTTTCTTGATAGAAGGAAATAAAAGAGTTAGAAGTTATAGAATTAATTCAGCCGCCGAACTTCGTTTCTTTATCTACCTTTTCTCAAACTTCCCTCTAAAAAGCATAAAAAAGGCATAAAATCGTTGTGTGTTCGCACACAAACGTTGATTTACATCAATAAAACATATGTTTTTCATATATTTCTTGCTTATTTTCTTTGCCTGTTTGCGCAAACATACTACCTTTGCATCGTCAAAAGGTTAATATATTGTTTAGGTTAGTAGTAATAGATTTAGGTTTTTAGTTATTAGGTAAAGATTGTTTTAATAGGTATTGAGTGAAGGACGACCTCGTGAGAAGTTTCCAACACGTTTTTTAAGGAAAAGAAAGATTAACATTCAGGTAACACGTATTTATCGGGGGAACTTTTCCCCCACGAAATGCAGAAGTGCACGGCATACAGACTTTTTTCTGTTAGCTGTGCACTTCTGTGTTATATGGGTTTGGAAAGCTCAGACGAAGATTCAGAATGGCTAATAACGATTTTGTTGTCAAGATTGTCATTTGTCATTATGTCATTTTCAAAATCTTAATCCTCATAAATAAACAAAAGCAAGGTTCCATGGGTGGAGCCTTGCTTTTTGTTTTATCATGCATAGAGCAAGAAGATGCTTGCTCTATATTTGCTTAGATGTTTTTGCGCTCTATATGCGCTGCACCCTTGGGCTTAGAAATTGTATACTGCGAAAGTCTGCGCAGGAACCTTGATGGTGAGGGTAGAGCCTGCTGTGGCAGGGATGTCGGCAGTATGAGGAACAACATTGAATTTGTTTTCGATGCTGTTGGTAGCCTTAGGGTCGTCGGAATGGAGGGTGGTAACCTTGCCTGCAGGGAGCTTCTTCAAGCCCTTGAAGTTGAGAGTTACGTCCTGCTCCTTGTCGCCAGCATTGGCAATCTTAACGATGTACTGCTTCTTGTGCTTATCGTAAACGGCACTTGCATAGAGTGAGCCTTCGCCCTTTACTGCATTGCCATTCTCTGTGAGCTTAAGCATGTTGGTGCCGCAGTTGGTGCCATAGAGCATTTGCACATACCAGTTAACGGAGCGTACAGACTCGAGGTTGTCGAACCAGATGAGGTCTGGGCGCCATTGCCAACCTTCGACATGAGCGAAGAGAGGAGCGTAGGTGGCTTGGTAGACAACATCGGCATTGCGCTCAAGACCAGTCATAAAGGCAGCCTCAGAAAGGGCGGCAGCGAAGTTGTTCATAGCTACGGTAGGAGCTTTTACTCCAGGCATGTGGCTTGCATATTCACCAGCAAAGACCTTAGGACCTGTGCGAGGATAGTTGTCGTAGCGACCTGCATTCTTGAGGAACCAGTCAGGAGCCATATAGTAGTGCTCATCTACGAGGTCGACACCGAGCTTGCGCATTTCTGCCCAACCATAGTCGAACTTGTCGCCACTGGCTGAAGGACCACTCGAACCACATATCTTTATATTAGGATATTTAGCTCTGATCTGCTCGATGAACTTAGCGAGGCGCACAGGATAGACTTCGCCCCACTGCTCGTTGCCGATACCAATCTGCTTGAGGTTGAATGGTGCAGGATGACCCATGTCAGCACGAAGCTTACCCCACTTGGTGTTGACGCTGCCGTTGGCAAACTCGATAAGGTCGAGAGCATCGTCGATATACGACTGGAGGTCGTCTATAGCTACGTGTGCATTCTTGTCGTCGTCGCGGTTCTGATACTGGCAAGCCAAGCCTACAGACAAGATAGGCAATGGTTCGGCGCCAATCTTCTCAGAAAGAAGGAAGTACTCATAGAATCCGAGGCCGTAGGTCTGATAGTAGTTAGGATACAGACGATGGGCGAAGGTGTTGTTCCAACGATTCTCGTTGAGCGGACGGTTTTCAGGTGCGCCAACAGAGTTTTTCCATTGATAGCGAGTTTGGAGGTCGGTGCCCTCGACGATACAACCGCCAGGGAAGCGGAAGATACCAGGGTGAAGGTCTTCGAGGTCTTTTACCAAGTCTGCACGCAAGCCATTCCAGTTGTCGGCAGGGAACATAGAAACATGATCGAGATCTACGCTCTCGTTGCCTTCGAGGAAGATGCGCATGTAGCCCTTCTGCAGGGTTTGCTTGGATGTAAGCTCTACGCTATATTTCTTCCACTGATTGTTGGTGATGGTGATAGACTTGCGCTCCATAGGATTGTTGTTTTCATCCACGAGCTCAACTCTAATCTTAGCCTGCTTGCCATTGAGGAGGTGCAGACGACCATAGACGCTGAAATTGTATTTCATGCCCTTTTTCAATCCCATGCCGAAGAAGCCACGGTTTTCGAGTCCGGTAGATTTTTCGCGATGACCAGATGGTTCGAGAACTACATAGTTAGGGTTGCGGTCGAAAGCAGGCTTTAGGCTGCTTACTGAAACATTGCCCCATACGTTCCAGCCCATGAGGCGGTTAGGAAATTCGAAAGAGCGGTTTTCTACCATCTCTGCATACAAGCCGCCATCGGCTCCGAAGTTGATGTCTTCGAAGAAGATGCCATACATGGTAGACTGCACAGGCGCTCCTGGTTTGGTAGTGATGTCGAATTGGCGCTGTGCCGCTGCTGGCGATGCCAGCAGGGCAGAAAGTGCCACCGACGATAGAATGCGGTTTAACTTCATTTGTTTATTTGTTTTTGTTTGTTTTAGTTTATAGGAGTAATCACGAATGTGAATGTCTTATCGCCATAAGCAAGGCGATGCTGTGGCAATGGCAATGTGCGCCAGCTGGTTTCGCCACCAAGTCCATACTGCTCGCCATCGATACAAAGCTCGGTGTACTTAGACTGTGGCACCTGATAGCTATGGCGCTGATCCTTTTCTTCACCCTCGTCGAGGTCGTTGATGCTATAGTGGAGTGCACTTGCATCGAAGACATTGTCGGAAGTGATACGGAATCCCTTACCAGCCTTGTCTGTCTGCTGCCACCAACGGAGGTCGCTCTTGGTGCCAGTCTCTTGTGGGCGGATGTATGGGAAGAACTGCTCGTCGGCAGTCTGAGTGTAGATGCCTATGTTCTGTGAGCCCTTGCGGTCGATATAGTTTTCGATTGGTCCACGACCATAGAAGTGGCTGTTGTCCATGGTGTAAGGCAACTGCATGAGCATACCGAAGCGGAACATGTCGGAAACCTTAGCATCCTTGGTGGTGTTCATAGTCTGCTGCACGCGTATTGTTCCATCAGGAGCGATGGTGTAGACGATGTCGAGAGTTGCCTTTACGTCAGGCATATTGAAGCTTGTTGTAACAACAACCTTGTATGTCTTACCTGTCTTAACCTTAATGGCATTGATATCCTTGAGGTTGAGGGCAGGATTGCGCCAAGCCTTGAACTTCTTCTGAAGTCCGGCACCCATATCATTGTCTGTAACGGCACGCCAGAAGTTTGGCTTCAAGGTTCCACCTTCGCCAAGAAGGTCTACGCCATTAACCTTGTATTCCTTCAATAAGCCTGTAGCCTTGTCGAAAGCTATTTGAGCAGCGTCGCTTGTAACCTTGATATCTGTATCTTTCTTCTTGTCTACAACCTTGATTTTGCCAGGAACATCGACAGCAGCGATGTTGTTAGTAATCTCGCGGATAGGCAACTGGCGATAAGCAACCAACTGACCAGCCTCCATAAGAGGTTCAGCCTTCTTGAGTCGGAACTCAATGTTGAGAAGGATTTCGCCCTCGGCAGGAACGGTATAAGGCAAGGTGAGCTCTACCTTCTGCTGTGGTGCAACGTTGAGATTGTCGACGGTGCCATTCTGCACAGGTTTACCATCCTGGAGGAGAGTCCACGAGAGCTGATAGTTGGCAAGGTTGCGGAAGAAGTTTTCATTGTATACGCTAATCTTACCAGCATTCACATCAACAGCCTCAGCCCAAATGTTCTGGTATACGTAAGCCACCTCATAGGCATGAGGATTGAGCTGACGGTCAGGACCGATTATGCCGTTGCAGTTGAAGTTGTTGTCGGAAGGGTCGTAAGTGTTGTAATCGCCTCCATAAGTGTATTGAATCTTAGCGAGCTCAGGATAAGAGATGTTGTCCTTAATAGACATTGGAGCCACAGGAGTGCGATGGAGCCCCTGGTCAACGAAGTCCCAGATGTAGCCACCCTGGTTGTTAGGATACTTGCGTGTGATGTCCCAATATTCCATCAAGCCACCACTTGAGTTGCCCATGGTGTGGTTGTATTCGCATTGGATGAGAGGTTGAGTAGCCTTTTTGTCCTTAGAATATTTTTCGCAAGCCTCGTGGGTGTAATACATAGGACAGAAGATGTCGGTAGCATTGCCACCTGTTCTGCAAGCCTGCTCATACTGCACAGGGCGGCTCTTGTCTTGCTCCTTAATCCACTTGTAGGCAGCAACGAAGTTGTCACCATAAACAGTCTCGTTGCCCAACGACCATACTACAACAGAAGGATGGTTGTATTGCATCTCTACGTTGTGCTGGTTGCGCTCCAAAATCTGCTTAGCAAACTCAGGCTTCTTGGCAGCAGCATCGTCGCCATACTGGAAGCCGTGGCTCTCTTGGTTGGCTTCGGCTGTTACATAAATACCATATTCATCACAAAGGTCGTACCATACCGGGTCGTCAGGATAGTGGCAAGTGCGAACGGCATTGATGTTCAAGCGCTTCATAATCTTGATATCTTGAATCATGCGCTCGCGCGAAACTACATAACCTCCGTCAGGGTCCATCTCATGACGGTTTGCACCCTTGATGTAGACAGGCTGACCGTTTACGAGGAACTGAGCATTCTTGATTTCAATCTTGCGGAAGCCCACCTTCTGAGGAATTACCTCAACGATGTTGCCCTGCTGATCTTTCACGGTAGCTATGAGAGTGTAGAGATAAGGGTCTTCGGCGCTCCACTTCTTCACGTTCTTGAGCACGAACTGTGCTGTGCCGTTGACGCGCTTCTTGAAGTTGGCTTCGCTCTTCACAATCTCAATGCCATTGTGGTTGAGGAGCTTGTATTCAACTATAGGCTGTCCTTTTACCTCAGCATAAATCTGAACTACACCATCTGCATAGTTGTTCTGAAGGTCGGGAGTGATTTTGATATTAGACACATGAACCTTAGAGTCGCGAGCATAGAGATAGCTATCGCGAGCCACGCCCGAAAGGCGCCAGAAGTCTTGGTCTTCGCACCAAGAACCATCACACCAGCGGAATGTCTGGAAAGCGATGAGGTTTTCGCCCTTCTTAAGATAAGGAGTAATGTCGAATTCTGCTGCCACCTTAGCATCCTCTGCATAGCCAGCAAACTGACCATTTACATAGAGATAGATGTTGGAAGTGACGGAACCAAAATGAGCAATGACCTGCTTACCATCCCAATTTTCAGGAATGTTGATGATGCGGCGATAGCTGCCCACATTATTGTCCTTGGTAGGAACAGCAGGAGGCTGCTGGTCGAAATGTCCGCGCCAAGCAAAGCCTACATTTACATACTCTGGGTCGCCATAGCCATTCATTTCCCAAATGCCAGGGATGTTCATGGTCTTCCAAGAACTGTCGTCAAGGTCAGTCTTATAGAAGTCGGTAGGACGCTTGTCGGCATCCTTCACCCAATTAAACTTCCATGCACCATGGAGCGAAAGGAAGTTGGCACTCTTCGCCATGTTGCCAGCCTTTGCAGCAGCTTCGTTCTCGTAGGCGAAATAGTTGGTGTGAAGTTTTAAGCGATTTACCTCGTTTACCTGCAGATCGTGCCATTCGGTGAATGTAGGAACAACAGGAGTCTGAGTAACTACCTTTTCTTTGGTTGCAAAGGATGTGAGTGTGCATCCCATCATAGCAGCCATGAGCAAATGTCGTGGGCTAAGCCCAGAGTTAATTTGTTTGTTCATTGTTATTGGTTTTGTTGATAATTGATAGTTTAAAGGCTTATTATACATTATTATATAACAACCTGACTGCAAAGATAATGCAAACGAGCGCAATGTAAGCTTGCTTACAAATTGCCGAGTGCAGCTTATCTTCTGCAAAGATACGATAAAAGATCGGGCTTTAGCTATTTAGTAGGTAAAATATTACGGCATAGGGAGTAAACCTTCCCATTTCACATTCCAATCCTTAGGGAAACCAGGGTTCTTGGTGGTTGCACCATCCCATCCGGCACACATCATGGCTACTGCTGTTAGCAATCCGCCATTGCCTGGCATGTAGACACGCAGGCGACCATCTTGATAGTTGTGACCATTAACGAGATAGGTGTTGGTGCGCTTATTCATGAGCAATGCATCGATGGCACGACTTGGCTGACCAAGACGAGCGCAGGTCATGGCAACCATAGGATAGTCCCATCCCCAGGTCTTGTCCCAGTTCCAGTTGTCCCAAATCCAGTCGAGAGTCTTTGCCATTACGCGCTTGTTGATGAGCTTATTGTCTGGCATCATGCCGAGAGCACCAAGAAGAGCAGGATGGTCACTGGTGAAGCGAATGTCGGTGTAGGTGTTCTTGGCTGTTTCGGCAGCAAGATAGAGACTGTCTTCATTGAATGCCAATGGCGAAAGCTTGTTGATGATAGAATCCCATTCGCCCTTGTCGTCGATGCTACTACGCTGACGCCATTTCTCAGCCATTTGCAGAGCTGTGTGCCAATAAGAGAGTTCGAAAGGAGGATTTATGGTAGAGTCAGCCTTGAGGGTTTCTTGCGCAGGAATACATCCACGCAAGATGTAGCGGTCGCGGATGGAGTCGTATTCAGCAAAGTCGGCCATGAAAAGAGCTGTGGCATTCACGGTACCAGCATATTTTTTGAGCAGTTCTTCGCGCTCGGCAGAACTCTTGGCAGCACGATAAAGGAGCTCGGCAAGATAGATGAAATGTGGCTGTTGCCAGATAAGATAAGAACCAACATTAGATGGAGCCTCGATGCCAGAAGGGTCGGTCATCTTCATCCAACGGATGCCATTAAAACCTTGGCGCTTAGCTATTTGGCGAGCAAGCTTCTGAGCATAGAGGAACCAACCGAAGCATTTTTCCATACACTCAGGCTTATTCCACAAGCCATAGTGGGCAAGGTGCCACCAGGTCATCTCGAGGTGGAATTTGCCAAACCATGAATTATAGGTGAGTCCTGTTTCTTGAGGAGGAAGAATGCCACACTCTTGTGCGCCCATGAGATATTGGCTAAGGATTACTCTGCGCTCGAGTTCTTTGGCACGAGGGTCTTTCACATCGCCAAAGTCTACGAAACCACCTTCGTTCCAATATTCACGCCATCTGCCTGCCGAAGCCATGGCGAAGTCGGCAAACGGACGGTTGCTGAGATAGAAGCCCATAGGAGTGTTGCCATTGAAACCTACGTAGAGGTCGAGTGCTCCCTTCTTGGTAGAAATCATAATGGTATGGGCACCGATTTTGCTGATGCGTGCGCCTTTGCTAAACTCCACATTAATATAATATGTGCAATTATCCAACTTGCGCTTAATTACAGCGTGCGAACCATCTTTTTCGAGAGTTGTAGTGTGGCGGCTGTCTTGATTCCAGTCACAAGCGTCGTCGCTATGTTTGCCTGTAGGATAAGGGAATCGCAACACCACCTCGATGGTGCCATCCGACTCGATATGCGAAGCCACAACATCCTTGTCGGGGTCGCAAACGGTTTTGACATGATAGTTTTGTTCGCCATATTTGAATCGGCTCTCCACCTTTCCTGTCCAAAGGTCGAGAGTTTCGTCGATATTGCTCACGAGGTTAGGGTCGGCAAGGTTGAGACCAATATTGCCGAGATGTATGCGATGAGGATTTTGGCGGAAGTAGTTGGAAGCATCTTGCTGACGACCAGGGGTGCGGAACTGTGCAGCATAATATTCATCGTGACCACGATGGAAGTCGTGGTTGACGAGTGCTTCTTCTATCTTGTAGCCTTTGTCGTTAGGGAACGAATGCCATCCCCAGTCAGACATGGTGCCAAGAGGCACTCCGTTGCGATATTTCTCAGGAAAGGTCTGCAAGCCTGTAGCATCAACGGTAAAAGCGAAGCCTCCGTTGCCAACGGTCAACGAAGCTAACGAGTCAATACTGGTGATGTGAGGATTGTGGCGAGTGACAACAGCCTTGCGGTCAATCTTGTTGTCGGCATGTGCAGCCAACGCCATAGCGAAAGCTACGAAAAGTAGGACGATTTTTCTCATCAAGATTAGTTTTTAGTCATTATTATAGTTCTGATTTGTACAAGAATAATTGTATAATGGTACAATATTCGTCAGACATGGTACAAAATTAGCGATTATTTTTGTTAATTCGGTCGCAATATGTATGTTTTTATCGTTTTTGCAATCGTTTTCACAATAAATACTGTAAAAATCACAATAATTACACATGTTATTGTGCAATAACTCATACCTTTGTACTTGAAAATTAAACTAAACATAGTTCTATCAAAGATAGGTGGAAATGAAACTAGCTCCTAGTCATTAGGTAAATCAATTCATCAGGTAATTTTGAGGTAAAAGTTGTTATTTATGGATGACAAGGTATAAAAGGTTAGCATGGATAATTAGGTTGAAAAAGGTTAACTGGGATAACTAAGATGAAAAAGGTTATTAGGGATAACATAGAAGAGAAAGGTATTAAAAAAACAAACCGTTTTAATTTAATCCTAAAAAACTAAACTATTTGTCCAAAGACAGTAAAAGGAGTCAGATTAGTCTGGCTCCTTTTATTTTTTTATTTATTCATTTAGATTATTATTTCTTCATTCCCACACCGAGATAGAAACCTGGCTCTGGTGGCTGATTGTAAGCCACATTCTCGGTAGCTATGCTCAAACGATAAGGAACATCCTGCATCAGGCAAGTGATGCGATGGTCGGTAGGAATATCTGTGGTGTAGAGCTTCAGCATAGTGCTCTCAGCATCGCGCACCAACACCTCTTCGCGCCAGTCGCCAAAGATGTCGCCACTAAGACAAGGGTTCGACTTGGTGCCGTTGTTGAATCGTCCATCGAAACGCTTAATAACATTCACCCTGCCTGTTTTCCAATCGTATTTCTGAACTGCCTCGTGGTCGAGAAGTTCGCGAAGCAAGTCGCCATCCCACCAGATGCCGAAGTTTGTAGACATTCCTCTGCGCTTATTTCCGTCCATAGTAGGCTCTTCGTATTCTGTAGGTCGGATGAGTTCGCCCTTGACATTTCTTACGCCTCCGCTATTGGCACTCCACATCTCCAAGCCTTCGTTGGTAGGATCAATATCGGCAGCCATACATCTGCCCACATCAAAGTTGCCCGGAATCTGGAATATAACTTTGCCTGTGGCAGCATCGCGGAAGTCGCTACCATCGCGGCGATTCTCGTGACAGTCCCACACCTGCAACTTATCACTATTAGGATAGAAAGCCATCAGGTGCAAGGCGTCGCCATGACCGAAGCCTGTGTTGTAGAGTCCACGACCATCGTGGTCAATAGCCATAGAACCGTATGTTATTTCGTCGCAGCCATCGCCATCAACATCAGCCACTCTGAGGTTGTGGTTGCCTTGACCAGCATAGCTTGCCCACTCAGGATTGTTGGTGTCGAAGACCCAACGACTGGTTAGATTCTTTCCATCCCAATCCCAGGCAGCAATAACTGTGCGAGTGTAATATCCACGGCAGAAGAAAGCCGAAGCCTTTTTACCATCGAAATAGCCTACGCCTGCAAGATAGCGATCAGAGCGGTTAGCGTGGTCGTCGCCCCAGCTGGTAAGAGGTCCGCGACCTGGAATATAGTCGACTGTTTGCATAGCTTCGCCTGTGAGACCGTTGAAGACAGTAAGATATTCAGGACCATCCATTATTCTTCCCAAGCGGTTGTTTTGCTCATGGCAACGCCAGTCTTTAGAGCCATCACCTATAACATTTCCCTTGCCATCGATGGTGCCATCGGCAGTCTTCACCATGAGTTCGGCTTTGCCATCGCCATCGAAGTCGTAAGCCATAAACTGGGTGTAGTGGGCTCCTGCACGAATATTCTTTCCCATATCGATACGCCACAAACGTGTACCATTGAGCTTCAAGCAGTCGAAATACACGTTGCCCGTGTAGCCAGCATGCGCATTATCATGTGCATTTGAAGGGTCCCACTTCAGAATAATCTCGTATTCTCCATCGCCATCTACATCTGCCACCGAGCAGTCGTTGGCACTATAAGTGCACACTCTGCCATCAGGCATAGTAAGGTCGGCAGGCTTCTGAAGCGGAATAGAGATAAAACCCTCTTGGGCATCAGCCTTAAGACAGAACGAGCCATTGCAGCTGCCACCTCTAACCTCGTAGGTAGCATCGCCACTAACAGGCTGCTCGTCAACGAAGAAGGTTCCGCCTTTCTTCAGCGCCTTGCTGTTTAGTTTCTTACCATTACGGTACACATCGAATGCAGCATTTTTGCCATCTTCCGACAGCAATCGCCACGACACAGCCACCTTGCCATTGCTCTTGGTGGCTACAACACCTCTGTTCAGCTTTTCCATCATGATATTCTTCATATCATAACGTGGTTGGGCAAAGCCCGCCGAACATACTGCGAGTAAGCAGATTGTAGAAAGTAGTTTCATAATAAAATAGTTATATTGCTTTAGTGAATTTAGTACTTTGTAGAATTGATTCCTTTTTAGAACTGAATAGTCATAATTATTTCGCAATTTGATTATTGCTGATAATAATGATAGTTTTAAGTTTTTAAGTTTTACGTTGCAAAGATAATGCAAACGAGCGCAATGTAAGCTTGCTTACAAATTGCCGAGTGCAGCTTATCTTCTGCAAAGATAATCCTTTTATATTTTATAGACAAATGGTTAGGAAAGAAAATATTGAGGGATTCCAAAAATGAAAGACACATTAATGCTATAGTAGCGAGATTATCTCGCTTTCTCATTCCATATTTCCTCTGCGAGATACTTATCACTACGGCAATGCAAATCAGCAACACCATCTTCCATCAACTGCAGGGTGTCGGAATTATAAAAAATATCCATTGCCTTATCCAAAGGAACGGAATACATTTTGCTTATTTCTTCAATAATTCGTGCATATTTCGCTTCTAGAATAGCATGGTAGGCTTCATCATGTACTGTCATAACTTTATGCTTTCCTTATAGATTAAACATTTGTCAATTACTTCCTGTTTTCTTATACAGATTTGATCATTAGGCTTTTCATACAACAAACGACGTAAAGCCTCATCCTTAGTTATGTCACCCGCAAAATATAGGTCGATTGTTCGAAAAACTTTATCGTTTGCAATGCCGCCTCTAACCACATCATACTCACCTATTTCATTTCCTTTTCTACATTCTGCCACGAAATCAAGCCATTCTTCATTATATGAGTCAAACACTTTTATTTCATAACTACAGTATGATTCGTCCAATTCATAGACATTGAGCCAAGCTTCATGATAACGACGCACAAAACGCTGCGCATAGTTAACAGCTTGATCACGCAATGTGGTAATATAGAAACCCTTACCAAAATCTAAGAAATCTCGAGAATGCAAGGTATCAGGATGTTCTACCTTTATTGCAGATGCATGAAATACTTCCATTATACCAATACTCCTTTCTCTTTCATAAACTCGGTAAGATCTTCCATTAAATATTCTTTGCCAAAAGTATGCAATACATCATAACTCGGTATGATGTAGTCCATTAGTATGCCCGAAGTTTTAAGACGCTGATAAACATCTTGAGACTTAAGCCCAAGCCTACGTGCCAAATTGCCAACACAATATGTCACAAAATCAACATCCTGCGATTTTATATTTGTTGTTGCTACATCCATATTCTTCTATTTTTGTACATTTAGACATAAAATCATGCGGTAAACTTACAACATTTTCTCGAAATAGCCAAGAAAATACCCTTTTTCTTTGTCATATCTTCAAATTATAGTAATTTTGCAACCACAAACTTAAAATAAATACCAATTAGAAGGAATAATGGCGAATTTAAGATTCGAAGTTGTAGCCGAGGCTTTCAAGAAAAGACCCGTCGACGTTCTCGCACCATTGGAGCGACCATCACAGTATTATGGTAAATATGTCTTCAACCGTGCCAAGATGTACAAATACCTGCCAGCCGATGTTTATGCAAAACTCATCGACGTTATGGATAATGGTATTCGTCTTGACCGTTCTATTGCTGACGCAGTAGCACGTGGCATGCGACAATGGGCAGAAGAGAATGGAGTTACACACTACACTCACTGGTTCCAACCTCTGAACGAGGGTACTGCCGAAAAGCACGACGCTTTCATCGAGCACGATGGCAAGGGTGGAATGATAGAGGAATTCTCTGGAAAACTACTCATGCAGCAGGAACCTGATGCTTCAAGTTTCCCTTCGGGCGGTATCCGCAACACCTTCGAGGCTCGTGGATATTCGGCTTGGGACCCTACATCGCCTGTATTCATCATCGACGACACTCTTTGTATCCCTACCATCTTTATCTCGTATACTGGCGAGGCGCTTGACTACAAGGCTCCGCTGCTTCGTTCGCTTCATGCTGTGAACGTGGCTGCCACAGAGGTGTGCCACTATTTCTATCCTGACGTGAAGAAGGTGCAGACAAACCTTGGATGGGAACAAGAATACTTCCTCGTTGACGAAAGCTTGTATTCAGCTCGTCCAGACCTTATGCTTACTGGTCGAACTCTTATGGGACACGACTCAGCAAAGAATCAGCAGATGGACGACCACTACTTCGGAACTATCCCTGAGCGTGTGCAGGCTTTCATGAAAGACCTTGAGATACAGGCTCTTGAACTTGGTATTCCTTGCAAAACTCGCCACAACGAGGTTGCACCAAACCAGTTTGAGCTTGCTCCTATTTATGAGGAGTGCAACTTGGCTGTAGACCACAACATGCTCCTGATGAGCCTTATGCGCAAGGTTGCTCACAAGCATGGCTTCCGCATGTTGCTCCACGAAAAGCCTTTTGCAGGCATCAATGGTTCGGGTAAGCACAACAACTGGAGCTTGGTTACAGATACTGGCGTATTGCTTCATGCAGCAAGCAAGAATGGCGAAGACAACCTCCGCTTCGTAGTATTCATCGTTGAAACCCTTATGGCTGTTTATCGCCACAACGGATTGCTCAAAGCATCTGTGATGAGTGCCACAAACGACCATCGTCTTGGTGCCAACGAGGCTCCTCCTGCTATTATTTCAAGCTTCCTTGGTAAGCAGCTCAGCGACTTGCTCGACCATATCGAGAAGGCTGACAAAGACGAACTCTTCAATCTTGCTGGCAAGCAGGGTATGAAACTCGATATTCCAGAGATTCCTGAATTGCTCATCGATAATACCGACCGCAACCGCACATCGCCTTTCGCATTTACCGGTAACAGATTCGAATTCCGTGCCGTAGGTTCTGAGGCAAACTGTGCAAGCGCTATGATAGTGCTCAATACCGCTATGGCAGAGGCTCTCAACAACTTCAAGAGTCGCGTAGACGCTCTCATCGCTAAGGGCGAGGACCAGACAAGCGCCATCATCGATATTGTTCGCGAAGACATCCTCACTTGCAAAGCCATCCGCTTCGACGGTAATGGATATAGCGACGAATGGAAAGAGGAAGCTAAGAAGCGCGGTCTCGACTGCGAGGCTTGCTGCCCTAAGTGCTTCGACCGCTATCTCGACAAAGAGAGCATCGCTATGTTCGAGTCGATGAACGTGATGAAGGAAAACGAGCTTAAAGCACGCAACGAGGTGAAATGGGAAACATACACCAAGAAGGTGCAGATAGAAGCTCGCGTGATGGGCGACCTCTCGATGAACCATATCATACCTGTTGCCACCCACTATCAGAGCCGCTTGGCTAAGAATGTAGAAGGCATGATGAATGTGTTTGGAGCTGAAGAGGGAAAGAGCCTAACAGCTCGCAACGTGAAGATTATCAAGGAGATTGCAGAGCGCACTCAGAGCATCGAAACACTCGTAGAAGAATTGGTAGAGGCAAGAAAGAAGGCTAACGTAATAGAGAGCGAGCGCGAAAAAGCTATTGCTTACCACGACACCGTGGTGCCAAAGATGGAGGCCATTCGCTACCAAATAGATAAGCTCGAGCTTATCGTTGCCGACGAGCTCTGGACATTGCCTAAATATCGTGAACTATTGTTCATTAGATAATATTACTCAACTTTCGCAAATGTGGAAGTTAAGGAATTTAAAGAAGTTAGAGAAGTTAAAGCCATATGCTTTATAGCTAAATATACAACTAAAAAGGCTATTGGCTATAACTTCTAACGACCGAAGGGAGTGATAACTTCTTTAACTACTATAACTTCCGTACATGCGAAACTTCAGTAATATTACATTAAGGATAATATACTCTTAGGAGCATAGATATAGAATTAAACCAGCCTTCATGGCTGGTTTTTTTATCACTATCCATGAAAGAATGCGAAGAAAATACTATCTTTGCAAAAAACAAAACAACAAAACAGATAATAAATGGCTAACAAGAAAGAATATGCTCTTGCCAACAAGCAATGGCTCGAGGAAAAAGCTAAGGAAGAGGGCGTGAAGGCTCTTCCACGTGGTATTTATTATAAGGTGGTGGCTGAAGGTAAAGCCGACGGCAAACACCCTACCCGACGCAGCATCGTTACTGCCCACTATACAGGATGGACCATCAATGGCAAGAAATTCGACTCTTCGCGTGGCGGCACTCCTGTTGCCTTCCGCCTGTCTGACTTGATAGAGGGATGGATAATAGCTATGCAGCAGATGTGCGTAGGCGACAAGTGGGAAGTTTATATTCCTGCAGAAGTGGGATACGGCAAATTCTCACAGCCAGGCATTCCTGGCGGTTCTACATTGATATTCGAAATAGAATTGCTGGGAATAGCATAATCATGCAACCGTAAAAGGTAAACTTCCATAATATCCAAAAAACATAAAATAAACTTTCATCATAATAGAAAAAATGAAAAAACTATTTTTTATCATCCCTGCTCTCATGCTGGCGCTTACTGCAACGGCTCAGCAAGCACGCAAAGATTTCAAACGCGACATCACTCTGTCTGCAAGCAACTATGTAGCCTACCCTGGACCACAGAAGGCGCTCACTCCAGCACCTAAGGGCTACACACCTTATTATATTAGTCACTACGGACGCCACGGCTCACGCTATCTTATTGGCACTAACGACTACGAGCGTCCTTACGACATGCTGCTGAAAGCTCAAAAGCAAGGCATGCTGACAGCAAAGGGCGAGGAAACTCTCTCTAAGATAAAGACTATAAAGGACGAGGCTTGGAAGCGCGATGGAGAACTGACTCTTCGTGGCGCTGAGCAACATCGTGGCATTGCCAAGCGAATGTACGAGCGTTTCCCTGAAGTTTTCAAGGGTGATGTTAGAGTGGATGCTAAGTCTACCATAGTGATTCGTTGCATACTCTCTATGGAGAATGCGCTTCAGCAGCTCAAAGCCATGAACCCTAAGCTCGACATTCGTCACGATGCCAGCGAGCACGATATGTGGTACATGAACTTCGACGACAAACAACTTTTCTCAAAGCGAATGCCTAAGGAGGCTAAAGAGGCTTACGACGCCTTCTCTAAAAAGCATGAAAACTATGAGAAAACTATGCGAAAGATATTTAACAACGAAACCTACTGGCGCGACAGCATAGACGCTTCATGGCTTGGCGACAGATTGTTTAAGCTTGCCAGCAATATGCAGAGCACAGAATTGCGCCACACCATTTCGCTCTACGATCTATTTGATGAAGACCAGATCTACGACTTCTGGCTTCGCAATAATGCATGGTGGTACATCAACTATGGTCCATCGCCTCTCAATGGCGGAACTCAGCCTTACAGCCAGCGTAACCTCTTGAAAATGATTATCCATGAGGCAGACAGCTGTTTGAAGCTCAAGGCGCCTGGCGCCACTCTCCGCTATGGCCACGACACTATGGTAATGCCGCTCACCTGTCTGCTAAACATCAATGGTACAGGCAAGCAGATTGCCGACCTCGAACAAATCGACGACGAGGGATGGAACAACTATCGCATTTTCCCTATGGCTTGCAATCTGCAGTTCGTATTCTATCGCAAAGCAGGGTCAGAAGATATTATTTTCAAGCTTCTTGACAATGAAGACGAAGCTACGCTACCTATAAAATCAGATATCGCTCCGTACTATCATTGGAATGATTTCAAGAACTATTGCAACGAGATTTTATCTAAATACGAAGAATAAAAGTTCGAAATAACGGGCAAAACTGGCTATTATTGGCTCAAAAGTTCCCTATCTTTGTTCTAAACTTCGTTTTATGAACTTTTTCTCGAAGAAAAGTTTCGCTGTTACAGATAAATCACATACCTTTGCAGCCGATAACAAACAAACAAGTAATTTAAGGAAAAGATTATGAAAAAGTTATTATTGGCAGCTGCTTTCGTAGTAGCTTCATTGAGCGCAAACGCTCAGGTTTATCTTGGTGGTGGTGTAAGTTTTCACTCTACAGATCCAGGTGAAGGCGATACAAAGACAACTATCAACCTTATCCCAGAACTTGGTTACAAGTTGGATGACAAGCTCTCTATCGGTGTAAAGCTCGGTCTTGAGCACTCTAAGCAGGGAGATGCTTCTTCTAACGATTATACATTCGAGCCATACGTACGTTACACTTTCGCTAAGTGGAACAAGGTAGGTTTCTTCGGTGAGGGTGGCTTCGGTTACAAGCACTTCGAAGACAAGGTAGAAGATAAGGTAGGTGGCGCTACTGTTTCTGTAAAGACAAAGGCTAACGCATGGTACATTGGTGTTCGTCCAGGTGTTTCTATCGATGTTACAAAGAACCTCACTTTCCTCACAAAGATTGGATGGTTGGGCTACACAAGCTACAAGAAAGATGTTGATGGCGCTGAAGCAAGCACAGACCTCGGTCTTGATTTGAGCGGTGAGAACCTCCAGTTCTCTCTCGTTTACAACTTCTAATAGAAAAGTAGAATTTGTTTTAAGTTAATACAACTATGGGGGACAAGTCTGATCGAGACTTGTCCCCCTCTTTTTTCCCACTTAAGGAACGCCCATTTATAGTATTTGTAGCGTATTTTCCTAATAAACGCAAGAGAAAAACTATATAATCATCAAATTTGATAATTATAGGTGTAGCTATGTAGTAAGTAGCTTTCATTCAACGACTTAACTATCTTCATCCGTTTTCGAAGCTATGCTTCGAGCAATCTATGCTTTCTATCAAAGATTCCTATGCTTTCTGTCAAACATCTCTTTGCTTACTATCAAATGTCAATATGATTACTATCAAATATAATTTAATTCCAAGATTCATTATAAATCAATTTCTTCTGTAGCAGAGCGAAACACTTCTGAAATGACTTGCCATGTTCTAATCACTTGATCATAATTCAAACCCGATTGTGAATTAAGAGTTTGGCTTATCAAAGAGCTTCTCTCCTCCAACTGTAATTCCTCGTCAATTTTGTCTGCATAATATGTAAGTTGGTCTCGGTTCAATAACTTTACCAAATCGTTTGCCAGCCAATAGCCACCAGCCACATATTCATCAAAATCTTCCCAATCATACACTTCCATATACGTTTCTCGACTCAAGTTTGCCATAAGGTAGTTATCCAATATGAACGACATATCCTCTGCATCCTTGTTTGTAGTTAGATGTCTGTCCATCCAAGCATTGAACTTCAGCAAGAATAATCCATGCAAAGAAGCTATCTTTAAGGTAAATTTGTCATCAATACTAACCGTTATCGCATCAGAAAGCACTTCATCAAACCCTTTTACGGACATGGCAATCGTTTCTTCGGGTGGCCAATAGATGTTGTCATCTTCCTTGGCGACATATCCGTACGGAACAACATCTATCTCATAGTCACCATAATAGAAGCGTTGGGTTTTTGCCTTGTCTTTCTCGAAACCATCCGCAATCAAACTATTTTTGATTTTGTCAAATTCCTGCCAGTTTGGAACAGCTATAGCCAAATCCAAGTCTCTTGTCTTTCTACGTGATGACGTGTTCAGCATCTGCTGCATGATTATATCTCTGGCGGTGGCTCCTATGACAAAGAAGTCATGATCCATTTTACGGAAGCTATCTGTAAGCTTCTCCAACAAGTCCACAAGGAATGGATTGTTTATCTTTTCACTCGAAATCTTTAAGCTCATTCCTTAATATGCGTTGCGCAGCCTCCAAGCAGCGACTGTTGCCACTACCCATCAAGTCTGCATAGATTAATATAGCCGGAACTGTTCTGTTGTCTGTTTCCCAATTCCAAAATTTGTTGTACAGATGAATTTCCCCATTTGCATCTTGCTTAACGACACCTGTTCGTATAAGATGTGCTGCAGGTATTTCCGTGTATATGTCGAAAATTCCTGGTTGTAAGTAGCCATCCGTCAAGTTTGCGGCAGGTTCTCCTCCCCATGACATACCCTTTGGCAATGCAATGTTTTTCCACTCACTTCTGTTCTCTTCTGTTCTAAATGCCATTGTGCCTACCAACAATTTGGGTTTCAATACTTCATTGTAATTGCTTACCCATAAGTCAAGCAGTTGCTTTTTATCTTTTATTATGCGACCATTTTTAGTGTCACAAACAAAGCCACGTCTTGCAAGTTCATCCAAAACGTTTTTCACGCTTCCCAAAGATACACCAATTTGCTCTTTTATCTCTCGGTAAGGCTTCTTTATATTGTCTGCATTTTGCAGCAGATAAAACACGACCTTCAATCCTGCATCTTGAAACACAGGATAGGTTTTCACCTTGGATTCTATATTTTTCCTGCCTTGATTAAATATTTGGAAAATCAAGTTTCCTGCCTTTGTATATCTGACAAGACAGTTTCCTGCACAGTCCAGATAGTTGATACCTCTGTTTGCCAATTCTATTGATACCTGTGGCGTGACGTATTGCGTAACAAGCAAGATTTGCTGCTTGTCATTGTTCATAGTTTGCATAGTCGCTAATGTCGGATTTAATGTAGCCTTGGTTATGTTTTCCCTTACATGACACAAAAAATCTACATTCATTATCTTAACAGTGACATAATTTTCATTGGTACAATTTCCTTTGACGGCTGTTGCTGACACAACATCCCCCATAGGAAGGCTTGCTCTAAGAGCATCCAATGCTTGGTTTATTATGATATTGTTTGCCATCATTTTATATTATTTGTTCAATATATCAGTTGTGTTCAATTTGATTGAACACTGCAAAGATAATGAACAAAACTTAAACGAACGAACTTTTTGTTCAATATTTCATCTTGTTCAATACTATTTAACATAGTGCGAAGATTGAACAGGGATATTTTCAGAAATATAATTCCCGAAAAGTGACACAAATGACAAAAAACGGGAATGCTCGAACATTGCGCTCGCTTGCACTATCTTTTAATAAGATAGGCGGCGCTCGGGAATGAAAAACAAAAACTGCGTGTTTTGTTTTGTCATTCCACTCGCTTGCACTATCTTTGCAAAATAATCCCGAAACAGACATTTCTATATAATGAAGATACTTATTACTGGCGCCAGCGGCTTCATTGGCAGTTTTATAGTCAAAGAAGCCTTAGACAAAGGCATGGACGTATGGGCAGCCATACGCAAGAGTAGTCCGCTTACTTATCTCACCGACAAGAGAATAAACCTTATAGAGCTCGACTTGGGCTCAGAAGACAAACTGAAGGAACAACTAAAAGATCATAATTTCGACTATGTGGTGCATGCTGCAGGTGTGACGAAATGTATGAACCCCGAAACATTCCGCAAGGTGAACACCCAAGGCACAATGAACCTGGTGAATGCTATCAAGGCTCTTGAAATGCCTATAAAAAAGATGGTTTATCTGAGCTCGCTAAGCATTTTCGGTGCAATAAAAGAGCAGATGCCTTATCAGGAGATTACCGATGGCGACACTCCACAGCCTAATACCGAATATGGCAGAAGCAAGTTGGCTGCAGAACAATTCCTCGACAGTCTAACGGACTTTCCTTGCGTTACGCTTCGCCCTACTGGCGTTTACGGACCAAGAGAGAAAGACTATTTCTTGATGGCAAAGAGCATAAAACAGCATATTGACTTTGCTGTAGGCTACAAGCAGCAAGACATCACTTTTGTGTATGTGATGGATGTGGTGCAGGCGGTGTTCTTGGCTTTAGAGAAGGGAGAGAATGGCAGAAAATATTTCCTTTCTGATGGCAACGTGTATCGCTCAGCCGACTTCAGCAACTATATACACGAAGAACTGGGGAAACCATGGTGGCTACGCATTACGGCTCCAATATGGGTGCTAAAGGTGGTGACTACGGTTGCCGAGATGATGGGCAAAGCCACAGGAAAGGTGTCGGCACTAAACCGCGACAAATACAACATACTGAAACAGCGCAACTGGCGTTGCGACATTATGCCTGCAATAAAGGAATTGGGCTATAAGCCAGAATACGACCTTAAGCGTGGCACTCACGAAACAATAAAATGGTATAAGGAGAACAACTGGCTATGAAAAAGAAGAATCCTATACTCGAAATATTCAGCATAGAAAAGAAGCCTCAACGTGGACTCTTCGCCATAGAATGGGTGGTGGTGGCATATACTGTGCTCACGCTATTAACGGTGCTCTTTATATCTACCAAGCTTCAGCATCCCGACGCCATGATATGGGGCAGACTGCGAGTGTTGGCTTGCACTCTCGGATTGTGGCTTGTATACAGGCTGTTGCCATGTGGAGCCACAAGGTTGCTTAGAATATTGGTGCAGTTGGCATTATTAGGATGGTGGTATCCCGATACTTTCGAGATAAACAGAGTGTTCCCTAACCTCGACCATATCTTTGCTTCGGCAGAACAGAGCGTATTTGGCTGCCAGCCTGCCCTATTGTTCCACCAAGCCATGCCGTGGCATTGGTTTAGCGAGCTGATGGACCTTGGCTACGCCAGCTATTATCCGCTTATAGCTATGGTGGTGGTGTATTATTTCTTCTGTCGCTATGCTGAGTTTGAGCGAGCATCGTTTATCATCCTTGCCTCATTCTTCGCCTACTACGTGATTTATATCTATCTGCCAGTTACCGGACCGCAGTATTACTATCAGGCTGTAGGAATGAGCGATATTGCACAGGGAATATTCCCCAACCTTAACGACTATTTCTCCACCCATGCTGAACGCATGATAAGTCCGGGATGGAAGGACGGATTGTTCTACCACTTTGTAGAGCAAGCCCACGATGCAGGCGAACGTCCAACGGCAGCTTTCCCAAGTTCGCATGTTGGTGTGACAACGATTCTGATGCTATTGGCATGGCACAGCGGTTCAAAGAAATTGCTGCTTTTCATGTTGCCATTCTATGTGCTGATGTGCTTTGCCACGGTTTACATCCTTGCCCACTATGCCATCGATGCAATAGCAGGATTGATAACAGGTGTGGCTTTCTATTTCCTGTTTCTATGGCTTTCTAAAGGCATGATAATAGGAAAGAACGCACGATAATTAGTTTATGTGGCGAAAAATAATTAACTTTGCAGCCATAATATAAATATGTATATATAGAAAAGAATGAAAAAATTATATATTGAGACTTACGGATGCCAGATGAATGTTGCCGACTCTGAGTTGGTGGCATCAATAATGAAGATGGCAGGATACGAGGTGTGCGACAACGAAAACGAAGCCGACGCCATATTCCTTAACACTTGCTCTATTCGCGAAAATGCGGAAAACAAGGTAATTAATCGCCTCGACATTCTGCACGCTATGGGCAAGAAGCGCGAAACACCACTCATCATCGGAGTGCTGGGATGTATGGCAGAGCGCGTGAAAGACGACTTGATACAGAACCACCATGCCAACTTGGTATGTGGACCAGACTCATATCTCAACTTGCCTGATATGATAGCGCAATGCGAAAATGGCACCAACGCTATCGACATCAAGCTATCGTTGACAGAAACCTATCGCGATGTAATACCACAAAGATTGGGCGGCAACCGTGTGAGCGGATTTGTAAGCATCATGCGTGGTTGCAACAACTTCTGCCACTATTGCATCGTGCCTTACACTCGTGGACGTGAGCGTAGCCGCGATGTAGAGAGCATATTGGCTGAGGTACGCGACCTTCACGACCGTGGCTTCAAAGAGGTTACACTATTGGGACAGAACGTTAACTCGTATGGCTTGTTGCCTAATGGTTCACGCCCAGAGAATGGAACTTCGTTTGCCGAACTATTGCGCACGGTAGCCCATGAGGTGCCAGATATGCGTGTGCGCTTCACCACCTCTAATCCTGAGGATATGACAGAAGACATTCTTCACGCTATTGCCGACGAGCCAAACATCTGCAAGCATATCCACTTCCCTGTGCAGAGCGGAAGCGACAAGATATTGAAGCTCATGAACCGCAAATATACACGCCAGGAATATCTCGACCATGTGGAGGCGATAAGAAGAATTATCCCTGGTTGCGGACTCACTACCGACATCTTTGTTGGCTATCATGACGAGACTCCTGAAGACCATCAGCAAACTCTCGACCTTGTACGCGAGGTAGGTTTCGACTCTGCCTTTATGTTTAAATATTCTGAGCGCCCTGGCACCTATGCAGCTAAGCATTTGCCTGACAACGTTTCTGAGGAAACAAAGATAGAGCGACTCAACGAGCTTATACAGCTTCAGACTCAGATGAGCGCTGAGCGCAACAAGCAAGACGAAGGCAAGGTATTTGAGATATTGATAGAATCGTTTGCTAAGCGCAGCCGTGAGCAGATGATGGGACGCACAGAGCAAAACAAGGCTGTAGTAATAGCTCGCAACAACCATAAGCCTGGCGACAGAGTTAAAGTGCGCATCACAGGCTCTACTTCGGCTACTCTCTTTGGAGAGGAAATTTAATATCAACGCAAAGAGAGAGAATACCAATGAAAGAATTCCTGCAAATACTAAAGCGGTTTGTGCCGCCATACAAGAAATTCCTGACGTTGAGCATCGTCTTCAATATATTGTCGGCAATACTCAACATATTCTCGTTTGCTGCTCTGATACCAATATTGCAAATCTTGTTCCAGGTAGATGGCGGCATTCGTGCCAACGACTTGATGACTTGGGACGGCACATGGAGCACAGCAAAAGAGGTGGCTACAAACAACCTGTATTTCTACATACAGAACTTCATAATCGAGTATAGTGCTTCGACAGCGTTGCTGGTGATAGGATTATTCCTCGCTTTCATGACTTTCCTGAAGACGGGAGCCTACTTCCTTTCGTCAGCCACTATCATCCCTATTCGTACTGGTATTGTGCGCGACATCCGCAATCAGCTATACCAGAAGATAAACTCGCTGTCGTTGGGATTCTTTAGCGAAGAGCGCAAGGGCGACATCTTAGCTCGTATGAGTGGTGATGTGCAGGAGGTTGAAAACAGCATCATGTCGTCGCTCGACATGCTGTTTAAGAACCCTATTCTTATAATCTCTTATTTCGCAGCTCTTGTGGTTATCAGCTGGCAGCTCACATTGTTTACCATAGTATTTGTGCCATGCTTCGGATGGTTTATGGGCGTAGTGGGCAGAAAGTTGAAAGCCAAGAGTACTGAGGCGCAAAGCCTATGGAGCGACACCATGAGCATGGTGGAAGAAACCTTGGGCGGACTACGCATCATCAAGGCTTTCTGTGCAGAAGAAAAGATGAACCAAAGCTTTGCTAAGGTGAATGGCGAATATCGCGACCATATCATGCGAGTGAACATTCGTCAGCAGATGGCTCATCCTATGAGCGAATTCTTGGGTACAATACTCATCGTGATAGTATTGTGGTTTGGCGGTATCTTGGTGCTCGACTATGGTCGCATCGATGGTCCTACCATCATCTTCTACCTCGTGATGTTGTACAGCATCATCAACCCTCTGAAAGACTTCTCTAAGGCTACATACAATATTCCTAAGGGATTGGCTTCTATGGATCGTATCGACAAGATTCTGAGAGCTGAGGTAGATATTAAAGACAAGGAAAACCCTGAGCATATTGCAGAATTCAAACATCAGATAGAATTCCGCCATGTGTCGTTTGCTTATACCGACCATAATAGCAACGAACTGGTGTATGTGCTTAAAGACATAAATCTCGTTATTCCTAAGGGTAAGACAATAGCATTGGTAGGACAAAGCGGTAGCGGAAAGAGTACGATGGTAGACTTGATTCCACGCTACTACGATGTGCAGGAAGGCGAGGTGCTCATCGATGGCATCAACGTGAAGGATATTGCCGTTCACGACCTACGTCAGCTGATGGGCAACGTTAACCAAGAGGCTATACTCTTCAATGCTTCATTCAAAGACAACATACGCTTCGGCAAGACCGATGCTACCGACGAAGAAATAGCTAACGCAGCAAAGATTGCTAATGCCTACGACTTCATTATGCAGTCGGAACATGGTTTCGATACCAACATCGGCGACCGTGGTGGCAGACTATCTGGAGGTCAGCGCCAGCGTGTGAGCATAGCTCGTGCTATATTGAAGAATCCTCCTATCCTCATCCTCGACGAGGCTACTTCAGCCCTTGATACAGAGAGCGAGCGACTGGTGCAGGATGCGTTGGAGAAACTCATGAAGACTCGCACCACAATAGCTGTGGCTCACCGTTTGAGCACTATCAAGCATGCCGATGAAATATGCGTGCTACATGAAGGTAAGATTGTGGAGCGCGGTTCGCACGAAGAGTTGATAAACAAAGACGGATATTATCGTAAGTTGCACGATATGCAGCAAGTATAATGTAAGGAACGAACGTTAAGTATTGAAGATTTAAACAAAAATTGAAGATGAGAGCAAAATATATGATGTCCTTTATGCGTGGACTTCTCATATCTTCTGCATTAGTAGTGGGCATACTGATGCTCATGCGCATTATTTTCACTATAATAAATGTACCATCATCGGTTATTGCTGAAAATATCGGCGATATACCGATGGTTGTTTATAATGCTTTACGTTTCGACCTTCAAATAACAGCCTACGTAGCATTGTTGCCTACGGTGATTATGCTGATACAACCACTCGTAGCATCATCACGCTTACGACAATGGCTAAAGAACTTCTGTAGCTGGTATTATATGGTAGCAATAGTGGCACTCGCCATACTCTCTGCCATCGACCTGTGCTATTTCATCAATTTTAATAGCCATATTTCTATCACCTTCTTCGACTTTTTCGACGAAGAACCTTTAAGTTTAATCCAAACTATTTGGGACGACTACCCCGTGGTATGGATGTTTTTAGGAGTAAGCGCAATAGGTTTTATTGCCAAGAAAGCTACTAATTGGGCATACTCAAAAGTAATAGATGCAACGAGCAACAACGATGCTATAGCCCAATTATCATATAAGGCACTAACGATACGTGTGATAATATATTTGGCAGTATTGGTGGTATTTTTGCGAGGCTCTGTAGGCAGATTTCCATTAAATGTGGAAGATCTTGTAGTGTCGACCGAAGAACGTATTAACAATATTATTCCTAATGCCCCTTATATGCTAAAGAAAGCCATGAAGGAAAAATCGGTAGTTTTCGATATGAAAACCACACAGGCACTCTTAAAGGAATATGGGTTTAAGGATTTGAAAGAGGCTTTCGATATTGTTGCTGATACTAATATACCACTTACCAACGATACATTAAGCAACTTGCGCAAAGTACTATTCAGCCATGCTGGCGACACGCTAAAACATAAGCAGCCAAACATCTTGTTGCTATGCTGCGAAAGCTGGAGCAATTATTTGCTACACATGGGACCAGCCATACAATGTGGTATGGAGAAACATTTTGCACAAGATATAGTATTCGACAATTTCCAGTCTGTGAGAAATGGAACAATAGCTACTATAGAAAACATCACGGTTTCAACTCCATATCCACGAGTTTTTCGTTCAGTATATCGTAAGTATTGTTTGCCATCGTCAATAGCCATTCCATTTATAAATAGCGGCTATAGTTGCGAATTTCTGTCAGGAATGGACTTGTCGTGGGAAAACTGTAATGATGCGCTTAAAATGCAGAAATTCAGTAAGCTGACAGGTAAGTTTGAGATACTGAAGGAAGACCCAAAGGCTGAATATAATAGCATTGGCGTTTACGACGAATATATGCTAAACATACTGCTTCGTAGGCTTAACAATAAGACGGCACAACCACAGATGATAATGGCTATGACTACTACCAATCATCCACCTTTGGATATTCCAAGTCATGCCAATGTGCCTACACTACCAAAGAATTTCTGTAAACAAAAATGTTTTAACAACGTGGGCGAAGAAGTGGTGGAGAAATACTTAAAGGCATTCCAGTATTTCGACATTTGCCTTGTACATTTCCTCGACGAGTTTAAGAAATCGCCTGCCGCTGAGAACACAATAATAATGATTACGGGCGACCATAACGTACGCTCTATTCTGAATTACAACGTGATAGGTAAAAGATGGCAGAACTCAGTACCGCTATATATCTATTTACCTCCTTATCTTCGTGGCACAAACTATCCAATACACCCAAAGAAATGGGGGTGCCACTACGACATGGTGGCAACACTTGCACCTTTTGCATTCAAGAATACCGACTATATGAAACTCGGTAACAACCTCTTGGATAAATCCATAACCGTGGAACAGTCGTATAGTTACAACGAGGAGCAAACAAGAGCAGAGAACGCATATTTGCCTAAAGCAAAACGCATAACAGCAGCTCGCGAAATGCTGCTTAGACTATATTTTCAAAAGGTGTTTGCAGAAATTAAACATTAGTAATTTGATAAAAGCAATTCGATAATAATAATCAAATATTCATAATTTTATATTTATGAAAAAGTTATTATATGGCATAGCTTTCGGCATCTGGTATCTGATGTCGCTACTGCCGCTTAGGGTTTTATACCTGGTGAGCGACGGCTTGTTCTACTTGGTGTTTTATGTTGTAAAATATCGACGACCATTAGTAAAGAAGCATCTTGCAGATAGCTTCCCTGAAAAGAGCGAGGCTGAGCGCTTGAAAATAGAAAAAGAATTCTATTCTTGGTTTTGTGACTATATAGTAGAGAGCATCAAACTCTTTACTATGAGCAAGAAACAAGTGATGAAGCGTATGCAGTTTACAGGCGTGGAGAAGGTAAGAGAATCTTGCCAGAAAGGACAGTCGTGTGCCGTATACTTAGGTCATTATTGCAACTGGGAATGGGTTACTTCGTTGCCACTATGGGCAGGCGAAGACATTACCTTTGGACAAATATACCACGTATTGGAGAATCCTGCCTTCGACAAACTATTCCTTTATCTGCGCAATCGCCTTGGCGCCATCAGCATTCCTATGGCTGAGACGTTGAGAAAGATAGTGAAAATGCGACAAGAAGGCAAACATATTGTTATTGGCTTCATTGCCGACCAAGTGCCACATTGGAACAACATACACTATTGGACCAACTTCTTGAACCACGATACGCCTGTATTGACAGGTACTGAGAAGATAGCAAAGAAGGCTAACTTCGCCGTTTATTATCTCGACATGCAGAGAGTGAAGCGCGGTTATTATAAAGGAGAATTCAAACTTCTGACAGATAAACCAAAAGACTATAAAGACTTCGATATCACAGAGATGTATTTCCGTGAGCTTGAGAAGACTATTCAGCGACAGCCTGCTTATTGGCTTTGGACTCACAACCGCTGGAAGCGCACTCGCGAAAAATGGCTGCAGAAGATGGCTGCTATGGCAGAAAACAAAAACAAGGTATAATATAACCACCATAAAAACGGAATATATGGATGATAATAAGATTTCTGTTGTTATCAACACCTATAATGCAGAGAAGTTCTTGAAGAGAGTATTAGACTCGGTGAAGGACTTTGACGAAATCGTGGTCTGCGACATGGAGAGCACCGACAATACCGTGGCTATAGCTAAAGAATACGGCTGCAAGGTGGTGGTATTTCCTAAAGGCGACTGTGTGAGTGCAGAACCAGCACGAACCTTCGCTATTCAGAGTGCAACTATGAAATGGGTGTTAGTATTAGATGCCGACGAGCTGGTGACTCCAGAGCTAAAGGAATATCTCTACGAGCATATTTTTCATAAGGATGCTGCAGAAGGATTGTGGATACCACGCAAAAACTATTTCATGGGACGATTCATGCATAGCACTTATCCCGACTATCTGCTGAGATTCTTTATCAAAGAAGGAACTACTTGGCCTCCATACGTTCATACATTCCCTATAGTGAAGGGTAGACAGGAAAGGATTCCTGCCAAGCGCAAGGAATTGGCTTTCATACATCTTGCCAATGAAAATGTGCGAACCATGGTAGGTAAAACAAACCAGTATACGGAAAGCGAAGTAGAGAAAAAGAAAAACAAAAACTATGGCATAGCAGCATTGATATACCGCCCTATGTTCCGCTTCTTTAAGTCGTATATATTAAAAGGTGGCATCAGAGATGGTAAAGTAGGCTTTATCTGCGCTTGCTACGATGGTTTCTACCAGTTTGTTGCTGTATGCAAGATATTAGAAAGAAAATATAGAAAGGAAATATAGAAAGAAATTATATAATAGCAACAGACTTTTAACATTATAAAAACTAAAAGGGGGCTATCTTCGCAATGAAGATAGCCCCTTCGTTATTACAGTTTATATAAAAACTTATCTTACGATAACTTTCTTTGTTTCACCATTGCTCATCTTAACGATGTTGATGCCACGCTGCATAGTGCTTAGGCGTGTACCATTGATGCTATAGATGGCAGCAGGAGTAGCCTTGCGGTTAGCTGTAGCGTTGGTGATTTCCTCGATACCTGTAGCAAGTTCGTTTTCACGAGCGATAGACTTCTCACCATGGTTCATGAGATAGATATCATAGAATCCAGCCTTAGAGTTGCCAGCAGCAATACGTGCGCGAACATATACCTCGTCAGTATTCTCGTAGCTACGTGTATACTTTCTGTACAAGCGCTTCTCGTTAGCAGGCATATTGATTGTGTCGCCTACCTGTGTCCACTCTGTGCTATCCTTAGAAACCTCGAATACGATGCGTGGAGTGCCGTCGCTACCATTAGAGATGAATGATACGATATCGAAAGGACCGGCATGCTTAACAGTTGTTGCGATTGTACCACTTGCAGGGTTTGCTGTGTTCCACTCACCAATGTTGATGTAGTAGTTAGTAACGAGTGTATCTACATCGTCAACAGTAGCAGGGTTGTAAGCAGAGCCATCACCGACGTTGGTACCAGGCTTGATGTTTTCCCAAATCATCACATGACCACGAGAAACAACCTTCCAACCATTGTTGAAGTCAACAACCTCTTCAGCATTGAGCTTAGTATAAACGATAGAATCCAAACCATCAGAACCCTTTACGATGTCGTAAACGCTCTCATCATAGTAAGGATATGCAGTCTTGCTCTTACCCCATGAGAAGTAGTAAGCTGTAGAAGTCTTGCCACCATTATATTCCTCAGAATTAGCATCCATGTGAGCGATAGCATCGATACGGAGGCTTGGCTTCTGGATGTTGATAGTCTGTGTTGTGAGTTCGCTCTGTACGAGAGCCTCGCTAACAGCAAATGCAGAGATTGTCTTGCTATCACGAAGAACGATAGGCTCTGTATACTTGGTGCTCTGTGTAGAGTCAGCGTTTGCTGAATAGTTGTACCAAATGTCTACCTCAGGAGATTCGCTGGTGATAGTAACAGTAGTCTTACCATCTTCCATTACTGTGCTTATAGTTGGAGCGACAGCCTGATGCTTCATTTCTACCAACTTTTCTGCAGCATCGCTAACGAGATAACCCTCAGCAATAGCTATAGCCTTAACTGTAGCTTCGCTTGTGAGGTTGAATGTGCCCTCATAAGGAGTGCTCTCGGTAGTAGGCTCTGTGCCGTCTACAGTATAGTAAATCTTTGCATTCTTGTTAACGCTCTTGATAGTAACGTTGGTGTTGAGGTTCTTGTATTCCAAGCTGAATGTAGGAGCAGGAACCTTGCTGATATCGCTCTTTGAACCCTTGAGCATGCCGATAGCATTAGCAAACATAGTTGGAACGTCAGCATAAGCATCGGCAAGAACTTCCTGAGTTAAAGGCAAGTAAATATAACCGTTGTGAGCGATGTTGTGAGCATGTGTAAGTACAGTTGTACTACCAGGAACTACAGCCAAGGTGTCGTCAGCTGCAAAGTAAGTACCAAGGTTTACACCTGTGACTTTAGCATTACCATTGGTATAAGCAATACCTTCCCAACCTTCTTCAAGACCGGCATCAGTTGATGATACAAGAGTGAGACCCTTATAGAGGTCGTTCTTTGAATTGTTTGTTGCACCGAAGGCGCCTGTTGTTGGAACAGCCTCGCCATATCCCCATGCTGAATAGAGAGCAGGGTTGAGGTTGAGGACTGGAGTCCAAGGCAAAGCCTCTTTCAATACTCCAACCATAGAGTTGTCGGCAGCGATGGTAGAACTTGCTACGGTAACATCGAAACCACGGAGAGAGTCTGCTGTTACGAGGCTTACATCACCTGTTACGTCGATAGGAGTAACGATATACTGCTCGTTGCCTTCAAGAAGCTTAAGAGCCTGCTCACCGTCCTTAGCACCACCATAGAGGTAACCAACCTTAGTCTTATTGGCGTTAGGATCGTCGCCTGTGCCTACTATCATATAATAGATGTGGCAACCGTTGGTAGACTTAATCTGCACTGGAGTGTAGTCGTCAACGTCTGGTGTATCGTCAGGAATATTGTATACAACCTCGTTGAAGAACTTAGGAACCTGCTCGCCCTCTACTGGAGCAAGAGTTTCGCCATTAACGATAACGTTGATACCACGAGCCTCGGTATTCTTGTGGCTCTCTACACCAATACGTAGAGTTTCACCCTTCTTAACCTGATTGATAGTGAAGGTAAGATTCTTACCATTCATCCAAATAAAACCACTACCATAAGGATACATGCCGTTAGGTGAACCTTCGTTCTCGGCAGTAGGATAGTTGGTAGCAAGGATAAGACCCTTGGCCTTTATACCCTTCATGTTAAGACCCTGTGTTTCAGGGATTGGGATGTACTCGCCATTAACAACAGTACAGAGTTCGTTGTCGGCGTTGACAGTTGTACCAGAATTAGCAGCCCAGTATGTGTCACCATACTTGCCTGCATCAGAAGCATTCTTTTCCCAGTTACGCCAATGGGCGTCTGTACCATTCTGCTCCATATCGGCAGCAAGATTAGCTACAGTAGCTGTGCTGAAGCCTTCGCGGAAGTCCCAAGTCTTGCGAACTTTCTGTGCGGTAGCACTTAACGAGACTAATAGTCCAAGTGCTGTAAGAGTAAATAATTTGTTCATAAGTATTTAGGTTTTAGTAAATATTACTATAGTTTTAAGTATGAATACTTTCCAGTTATATTTAATAGCTGTAGTAGTTAGTTAGGTATTGATATAAAATCAACATGGCAAAAGTAGCTGATTTCTATGAGAAAAACAACTGCTTTTGCCATGAATATTTGACAAGTAGCCTTAAATTTTGATTTTTTTAAGCTAAATGCTTATTTTGCGCCTAATTTCTTCATCCATTTACCTCCTATCATACATGCTATACCGATGATAATGAATGGGATACTGAGTATTTGTCCCATATCGAGAATCATGCCAGCTTCGAAGTCTACCTGGATATCTTTGGTGAACTCGATGAAGAAACGGAAGGTGAAAATCAACGCAAGACAAAGTCCGAAGAAGAAGCCTGTGCCAACGCGATTCTTACATTTCTTATATATAGCCCAGCCTATGAAGAAGAATACGGCATAAGCTATTGCCTCATAGAGCTGACCCGGATGGCGTGGATATTGATCGACCTTGGCAAAGATAAATGCCCAAGGCACATCAGTAACTTTACCGATAATCTCAGAATTCATGAGGTTGCCCAAACGGATAAAGCATGCCGTGATAGGTGTGGCAATAGCAATATTGTCGAGCACATGCCAAATGTTCATCTTTGTTCTACGGCAATATGCCCACAAGGCTATCATGAGTCCAAGAGTACCACCATGGCTTGCCAATCCCTCGTAGCCAGTAAACTTCCACGAGCCGTCTGCCATGTGGCGCATAGGTATGAGCATCTCTATCACATGGTCGAAGGATGAGAGATAATAGCCAGGGTCATAGAACAAGCAATGACCGAGGCGTGCTCCAACGAGAATGCCAATAAAGCAATACAGAAACAGAGGTTCGAAGAGTGACTCTGACAACTTCTGATCCTTATAGAGCCATTTCACCATGAAGTAGCCACCTGCCAATCCGATAAGCCAGCATAGCGAATAGTATCTTATGGCAAAGCTACCAAAACGGAGAACCGTTTCGTCTGGGCTCCAAAATATATATGATAATAGGTCTATCATAGTCTATTTATAAAATAGAGGTTCTATATTTCTTATAAAACGCTTAGACGTTGAAGCGGAAATGCATGATGTCACCATCCTGCACAACATATTCCTTGCCTTCGATGCCAAGCTTACCAGCTTCGCGAACTGCAGCCTCAGAACCATACTTCAAATAGTCTTCATATTTGATAACTTCAGCACGGATAAAACCCTTCTCGAAGTCGGTATGGATAACACCAGCACATTGTGGAGCCTTCCAACCCTTGTGGTAAGTCCAAGCCTTTACCTCCATTTCGCCTGCGGTGATAAAGGTTTCAAGGTTCAAGAGTGCGTATGCCTTCTTGATAAGGCGGTTTACACCACTCTCCTCAAGTCCTAATTCCTCAAGGAACATCTGCTTGTCTTCGTAAGTTTCAAGACCTGCGATATCTTCCTCTGTCTTTGCAGCGATAACCATTACCTCAGCACCTTCTTCTGCGGCTATTGCCTCAACGCGACGCGAGTACTCGTTACCCTCCTTGGCACTAGCCTCATCAACGTTAGCGACATATAGCACAGGCTTGGTTGTCAAGAGGAACAAATCGTGAGCTGCCTGCTGCTCTTCTTTGCTCTCGAATGTTACAGAGCGAGCATTCTTACCCTGCTCCAACACCTCTTTGTATGCCAGCAACACATTTACCAACACCTTTGCATCCTTGTTGTTGCCAAGGGCAGCAATCTTCTGATTCTTCTGAAGCTGCGACTCAACAGTCTCAAGGTCTTTAAGCTGAAGTTCGGTATCGATGATGCTCTTGTCTTCGATAGGATCTACAGCCATACCGCCTTCGCGAACGATGTTGTCGTCTTCGAAGCAACGGATTACATGAATTATAGCGTCGCACTCACGGATGTTACCAAGGAATTTGTTGCCAAGACCTTCGCCCTTGCTTGCGCCCTTTACCAATCCGGCAATGTCTACAATCTCGCAAGTAGCAGGAACAATACGTCCAGGATGTACTATCTCAGCGAGCTTTGTCAATCGCTCGTCAGGAACGGTGATAACGCCGAGGTTTGGCTCGATAGTACAGAAAGGAAAGTTGGCAGCCTGTGCTTTTGCACTCGACAGGCAATTGAAAAGAGTAGACTTACCTACGTTAGGCAAACCTACTATACCACATTTTAATGACATGTCTTTATCTTTTATTCGTTATATTTTGGTTGCAAAGTTACAGAATATAATTGAAAGACACAAAGAAATAGCCTTTTATCCAAAAATTGGTCATTAGGATTTTTTTCTACCATAAAGTACAAATAAATTATAATGACCAATTTAGATTAAGCATACGCTTCCTATTTTTATAAAAAAGAGTCATACTATTAAATTAATAGTACCGCTCCTTTCCTCATTATTCACCTTTCCAAAGTCCATGCAAGTTGCAATATTCGCGAGCTGTAACCTCTTTGGCGTCGGTATAGAATATTGCCTCAGGCTTTTCGCCTGGCTTTAGTTCATGGCGAAGAACGTCGGTAGGAGTAAGCAACTCTATCCATTGGATATAATGTTCTGGCTGCATAGGATGCTCAACGCTGCCCACATTTACTTTATATCCACCTTCGATAGGCTCTATCACAGGCACATGCTTTTCTTTTGCGCCATCTGTGGTGTTTTCTTTCATAAGCATCATTGGTTGGCCACAGCAACTGAGCACAGCACCAGGGTTTACTACTTCTACCACATTGCCACATATCGTGCAACGGTAGATTTCTCTTGTCTTTGTCATAATGATTCCTCCTTTAATTACTATTTTATTTCCTCCTTCTTTTCTATTATTAGCTTATTACTCCATTGGGCTGAAATCTTCTTTACCAACACCACAAAGTGGGCATACCCAATCGTCTGGAATATCTTCGAAAGCTGTACCTGGAGCTATACCGTTCTCAGGATCACCAACTTCAGGGTCATATTCATAACCACATACGTTGCAAACATACTTCTTCATAATAAATCCTTTCTTTTTATTATTAATACTATCTGTATTTCGCAAAGATAGGTTTTTAATTCCAAACTATTGAGATATCACACACAAATGATGTTAAAAATTATCCGTTTTATGTTTCTTTATATATTCATACAATTTCTTATAAAACTCATGATGAGCAAGAGTTTCGTGGTCGCCAATGATGATAAGCTTTGAACGAGCACGAGTCATGGCAACATTCATACGACGCAAATCGCGCAAAAAGCCTATCTGTCCATCGTTGTTGCTACGCACAAGAGAAACTATGATAACATCTCGCTCCTGACCTTGGAAACCATCTACGGTATTTACCGACAACAGATGACGGAAAGGCTTGAAGAAAGTTTCTTTCTTGATAAGGTGACGAAGATACTGCACCTGTGCACGATAAGGCGAAATAATACCTACATCGATGCTCTCGTCGAGGATACGCTGTTTGCCTATTTTCTCGAAATAAGCCTGCAAAAGTTCCATCACCTGGCGTGCTTCCACCTTATTTATTCGTCCGAAAGTCTCGCCAACAAAGGTTTCGCCAACGGTTTCATCATCGTTGGCTACATCGTCTACCCATTCTATAGGAGTATCATAGTCGAGGATTCCACGATGTGCAGTTATTGGAGCCGCCTTCACCTTGCCATCATAGAACCACGAGCTTGAGAAACGCATTATCTCCTCGTTCATACGATATTGAGTATCGAGAAGCGTCACCACTTCTGGTTTGCTATACACGATGCGTTCCATAAGAGTTTTTCCTAATCCTGCCTTTAGTGCAGCAATACTCTTTACCGTTGGTGGCAACTGACAATGGTCGCCAGCAAGAATCACACGGTTTGCTCTTCGTATGGCTATCCAGCAAGCAGGCTCGAGCGCCTGGGCTGCTTCATCGATGAAGAGTGTGGAATAATGCTGACCATCAAGTATCTTGTTTGATGCTCCTACCAATGTAGAAGCAATAACACGAGCCTGACCAAAGAGGTCGGCATTGATAGAAATCTCCAATTCAGTAGCACGACTCCTAAGACGATCCATCTTCTGATGCCAATTCTCAGTTCTACCCTTTCGCTGCATACGCAACTCACGAATGGCTTTGCGTATAGCCCAAAGTTGTGAATAATCAGGGTGAGCCTCGAAACGGCGCTCATAAGTGAAGCCAAGCATCTTATCGTTGACACGAGTAGGATTACCTATACGCAACACGTTTATTCCACGGTCTACCAGCTGTTCACTTATCCAGTCGACAGCCATATTGCTCTGTGCACATACCAGTACCTGACTTTCGCGAGCCAATGTCTCGTTGATAGCTTCAACAAGAGTTGTAGTCTTGCCAGTTCCAGGAGGTCCGTGAACAATGGCAACATCCTTTGCACGCAACACCTCGTTGACAGCATGTTGCTGAGTGGCATTGAGCCAAGGAAGCGAAATATCAGAGAATGAGAATGTGGCTGCAGGAACCTTTGATGCAAACAAGTCGCGAAGATAAGCCAACCTGCCATTCTTAGCTTTGATAACTCTGTCTAAAGCATCAAACATAGCACGATAGCTTGTTTCGTCAAACGATAGTTGTACACCCAAACCTTCTACCTGCATCAACGATGCGGCACTATCAGCAGAAGGCAACACAACAAGCATGCGATTGCCATCAACATAAGAAACGTTGGCTGATATATTATAATAATGTGGCTTATCACCATTAATGCTGAAAAACATCAATGGCTTGCCATATTCAAAATTATGATCAGTATCCTCGTCGGCATTTCTAAATACTTCTATCACATACTGGTTTAAGGAATTATAAAAAGCCTTGCCAGTAGTAATAGGAAACCATGCATCGCCACGCTTAACTTTGCGTTGCAATCCCATGGTTTCAGCAAGCTTTTTGAAAGCCTCACGCTCAGCGGCATGCTCCATTTCGAGCAATATGCGCTGCTGCATCAACATTTGGATTGAATTATTCATAGTACAAAAGTAGTGTAAGTGAGTGGAATATCAAAAGAAAATACGAAGTTTTTCTTTTGGATTCCCGAACGCAACCTACTTTATTAAAAAGTAGTGTAAGTGAGCGGAATAACAAAAGAAATTGCTTACTTTTGCATATTACTTATAAGTTATCCACATATATTATCCACATAATGTCTATAACAATACACAATTTAGCAATAGGCTACGGCAAGAAAACAGTAGCCACCAACCTTAACGCAGAATTTAAGGATGGCGAGCTAACATGCTTATTAGGTCCTAACGGTATAGGAAAATCTACTTTCCTACGAACCATCATGGGTATACAGCCACCATTGGCTGGCGACATTATATATAATAATGGTGGAAAAGACATAGAACTAAAAAATATGTCGCAAAAGGATATTGCACGAATGGTAAGCATAGTGCTAACAGATAAACCAGACGTTGGCAATATCACGGTAGAAGAAATAGTAAGCATGGGCAGAAACCCATATACAGGCTTCTGGGGAACGCTGAATGAAGAAGATAAACAGATTGTGGAAAAAACTGTGAATATCGTTGGATTATCGAGATATATGAAGACTCCAATAGGTCAGCTCAGCGATGGAGAACGACAGAAGATAATGACTGCCAAAGCCTTGGCTCAAGAAACTCCTATCATACTCCTTGACGAACCTACATCGTTTCTTGATTTCCAAAGCAAGGTGGAAATGATGAAACTACTAAGAGATCTTGCACACGATATGGAGAAAACAATAGTGCTCTCCACCCACGACCTGATGCTTGCCGAAAAGATGGGCGACAAACTATGGTGGATGGAGAGCACTCTGCAACCTATAAGCAAGGATAGATTAGCCAATTATCTTACTGATGTCCTCGATACTACGGTCGAAAGGACCCGAATGCTCTAACTTTAATGTACACATGGCAGCAGCAAACTTTCCTGCCTCTTCTACTCCTATGCCTTGTGAACGACAATAGAGATAACCTGTAGAATAAGTATCACCACAACCTGTGGCATCAACCAATTCTGTAGGCTTATAGGCAGGAATCTCATAGAATTTGCCATCGAAATATATAAGTGATCCATAGCTGCCAAGAGTTATCACCACTTCTTTTACTCCAAGTTCGTGGAGAGCCAACGCCACGGTACGAGGATTCTTATATGATGTGATAACTTCCATTTCGTGTTCGTTGAGCTTCAGAATGTCTGTACAAGTAAGAATATCTTTCTTGTCTTTCCACTCTATAGCATGAACACTCTCGCCACGAACCTCACGAAGATATCCTTGAACATCTATTGATATTTGTCCCTTTGTAGAAAGATACTTCACTACCTCAGTACTAAAATCATCGTTGAGCAATGTGCCAAGGTGGAATATCTTGGCATCAAGCTTTCTTACTTCGTCCATGGTAAAAGGATCAGCCTTTGCCAACACACGTTGGGTACGGTTGTTGGAATTCTCACCATATTTATTTTCAAAGTATACAGTATGCTCACTATCATGGCACACAACCTCGATTCCTGCCTGACGCATACGCTCTACCTCTGCCATATCTTCCTTGGCAACCTTTGTAACAAGTTGGAACGAAGCCTTTGGTGGTAGCTGATTCATACCCCACGCCATATAAAAAGATGTGCCACCTGCCATATAAACAGTATTGCGAGGAGTAACTATCTTATCTTTTGTAATATGTCCGATACAACAAATATCTTTCATTATAAGTTTTATTGGTTTTGTTTGTTTGCAATATCATGGCTACATAGTTAGTAACATAGATTGCAACTGCAAAAGTAACAAAAATAATTCATATAGAATAGTTTTTATCACAAACATCATTTATTTATCCACAAATATTGGAAAAAAACTGTAGATAACTCTGTTAATATCTATGTTGATATCCACAGCTTTCGATAAGAGCATATGGAGATTATGGATATCCACATGGTTTTAAAGTGCTTTTAAGCAACTTTTCAACTAAAAAACAACAGAAAAAGATATAAACTTATTAACTTTGCACCGAAAGTGGATAATGTTGATAAAGTGTCTATCTAATCATATATCAATAAGAAGATATTATAGCTGTATGTAGATAAGACATTATAAAAGGTTGAAAACTTAATATGCAAATTTTTTGTTGTAAAGTTACCAACTTATCAACGGCATATCATACTATTCATCTTTTTTTTCTTTTTAAATAAATAAAAGTATAATAATAATATATGGTGAAGAAAGAGTGGAAAGATAAAGGTTTCGTAGACGAAGCTGTCGACAAAGCCATTGATCTGAAGAAAGAGATACGCAGACTTTGCGAAGAGAAGAATGCGATAATCCTTGCACACTACTATACCGTAGGCGATGTGCAAGACGTAGCCGACTTTGTTGGCGACTCATTGGCGTTGGCTCGTAAGGCTGCTAACACCGATGCTAAGGTTATGGTGATGTGTGGTGTACATTTCATGGCTGAGACTTGCAAACTCTTGAGCCCTGAGAAGACTGTGCTTTGTCCAGACCTTAATGCTGGTTGTTCGCTTGCCGACTCATGCAAGGCTGAAGACTTGAAGAAGTTTAAGGACGAGCATCCTGGATACCAGGTGATAAGTTATGTGAATACCACAGCTGCAGTAAAGGCGTTGACAGATGTTGTCGTTACAAGTGGTAATGCCAAGAAGGTGGTAGACAAGCTTCCTGAGGGCGACAATTACATCTTTGGTCCAGACTACAACCTCGGTAGCTATATCAACGAAGTTACGGGCAGAAAGATGCTTCTATGGAATGGTGGTTGCCATGTTCATGAGCGCTTCTCGGTAGCAGCCATAGCAAAGCTCAAGGAGGAACATCCTGATGCTATCGTAATGGCTCACTTGGAATGTAAGGGTCCTGTTATTGCTGCAGCCGAAATAGTAGGTAGCACAGCCACTATGCTTGATTATGCCAAGCAGAACCCTACAAAGGAGTTTATCGTGGCTACAGAGGCTGGTATATTGCACGAAATGCAACGTTCGTGTCCTGATGCTAAGTTCTATCCTGTACCACCAGAAGTTAGTGAGGGCGGCTTAGGATGCTCATGCAACGAATGTCAGTATATGAAGCTCAATACCTTGGAAAAGATTTACAACACCTTGAAATATGAATGGCCAACAGTAGATGTTGACCAAGAGGTTGCCAAGGATGCTGTAAAGCCTATCTTGAGAATGCTTGAGCTAAGCTAAAAGATAATTCAGAAAACAAAATAAAAATGGGGATACGCCAATTGTAGCATATCCCCATTTTATATTCATGGAGCTGTTTTTTTATTATATATTTTTTGATTTATGCTGTATGCTACGTTTATTATTATAAATGGCATAAACGGAATGTGAAATCTAGCTTCTCCGTGCCCTACTAAAGCAATAAATAAAGTTCCTATGGCAAATATAAGCCAAGTTAATGATAAGACCTTCCTTGTTTGTCGATAGCTTAATAAGAAAATGCTCATGAGTACATAATAATAAATTAAATTGTATAATGTTAACCATTGTGCAAAATTATAATGTGGAAATTCTTTAAACAATGATACCATAGATAGAGAATTATACATATATTTACTGTTTTTATCTTTTTTATTAAGAAAAGCACACATATTTATATTATCAGAAATATATGTTTTGTATACCTTGACAGGTATTTGCTTAATGTATTCAATTTTATTTTCTTTAAACCAACATAAAAACATATCTTTCCAAATTTTATCTTTTTCAGAGTAGGTAAATTGTTGATTATCTGTTACCCTCATTGGTTCTACTCCTTTTTTTGATGGATCATTATCCCAATGATATTGAGCTAATGCCATCCAACCTGTTTTTGCTTTATAAATAAATTGTCCTTTAGATATGTAATTACTAAAGCCTATACAACATATAACTATAGAGTATGTAATGCATAATTTGAAATATGCTTTATAATTTTTGATGTTACTAATAATGTAAGCTAATATAAAGATAATAGCTATTGGTCTGAAGTAGTCTGCAAATCCAAATAGTATACCTCCCGCAAGATATTTTTTATAGAGACAGGCATATATACCAAATAAAATGCAAAAAACAAAAGGTATTTCGCTAAGCAGGCTTGTTGCTTCGCCATAATTTGCAGGATAGAAAACAGCGATGATAATAGCTAAGTAAGCAATATGCTTATTGAACCATTTTAGAGCTATCAAATATATAAGTAGTATTATTCCACTTTTTAGAATGGTGTAAAATAGTAAAATTGGCACTATTGAGTCAAAATATTTTAGTGAAAAAGCCACCATATTAATAGCACCAATATTCCATAAGAAAGGGAGTGTATAAAGTTCTTCTTTTGCAGGATAATATTGTCCATAATTTAGTGATGCTTGTGCACAATTTATATATCCTTGGCTATCGGGATAAGGGGTGTATCCGAAGCAAAGTAATATTATGAATTGAATTAGAGTATAAATACCTATTATATAGGTTATTTTTTTTTTCATCATATTTTATTTAACTATTGCTATTTTACAAACGGTTCCTTTTTCGCCACTCTGTGTGGCAGTTTCAACCATATATATACCACTAGCTACTTTTACCCCTTTTTGGTCTCTACCATCCCAAGTATATGTTCCTCCATTACTTCTGCCACTATTGATAATTACCCCATTTGATGTTACTATTTTTATATCTGCGTTAAATGTTAATCCTATGATAGTAATAAGCCCAGTATAATCTGGGCGTACAGGGTTAGGATAAGCCCATACATTGTCTTTTGTCATTTCATTGTTAGTTTCTGTTGCATCACTCATATATGAACAAAGACCTTTTGCAGTACCAAAGTAAACCTCACCAGTTACATCATTGATAGCTATGGATTCTATACTATTAGAGAGAAGGGGACTATTAGCAGAGGTAAAATGCTTAATTTGAGTCAGATTATCAGAACTTATAAGATACACTCCATTATTGTTTGTTCCAAACCATTTTCTATTTCCTTTGTCAATAGACATACAAGTTATATCTACTCCATTTAATAAATAGTCTGCATAGTTAGTACCATCATTTCGTGGTACTTTTACTTGAGTAAGAATAGGCGAATTGGAATATATTTCTGTGCGTGGTATATATAAAGGACCAGCATCAGTACCTATCCATATATTATTGTCTAGATCTTCTTTTATACAACGTACGTAATTGATAATTACATTTGTGTTGTCTTCGTTTATGAATGGACTTCTAAATACTTTGATTCCATCTGTTTCTGTTTGATAACAAACAACAGCAGGATCTCCTGAATTGTTGTTGACAAACCATAATAATCCATAGCTGTCTTGCATTAATCCTACCATGGAAGGAAGACTATTATTATTTCCCATCAACTCTTTATGTTTATGGGATATGAATTCTCTATTAGAGTTAAGTTCTATAATTGAGTTGTTTTTAGCTTGACTATTAAGTAGCCACAATGAGCCCTTTTTGTCAGTCAATAAACTATGTACGAGAACATAGTCGTTTCCTAATATATTATTTCTATCAACAGCTCCCTCCAATATGCTGTTGTCTTTATTATAATATTTTATTAGTTTATTATCTATAAATTCATATAATCCTGTTCTTCCAGATGCATATACATGTCTAGGATCTAGAATATCTGGTTCAACACAATTTATGTCCATATAACTATATCCTGTAATAGAATCTAGTTTGTCTTGAAAAATATTCCATTCATTGTCATTTAATACTTGAATTATTCCAGGTCGATTTTCTGAAACTATTCCTGATAAAAATGCTCCTCCGCAAGTATACAATTGTCCATAGGCAAACTTCATATTCCAAAAGTAGTTATACTTTGGACCGCCTGGCTTTAATGTCTTTACTATATTAAATAGTTCGGTTTTATCTTCTGTCTTCTGAGCTGTATAGTTAGCTGTTCGCTTCCAGTTGTTCTTATCGAGCATGTTTTGGCTCATGCTGCAAGTATATGTGCCATTTCTCTTAGAAGCGGCATAGATGGTATTATTATTTATATAGCAATAGTCTACGTTGATACCTATATTATATGTATTGCTTATCTCGCAATTTTCCATATTCACGTCAACGATACCAAAGGCAGTAGCCAACAAGGCGTGCTTACCATATATATATATGTTGTTTACTGTCTTGTCTCCTGTCATCGATTTAGAATAATAGTCAGGGATGTTAACAATATCGCTATTGCCATACATTATGTCGATATTGGCATTATCATAAACTATTATAAGGTTTTTGGTATTCTTATTCCATTTGATATGCGAGATGGTACAATCCGACAATCCATTCACTTTATCAAAGGTCTGAAGGCTTTGGTCGTTGGTATTATATGTGTATAATCCGTTGGAAGCCAATACATATAGTATATTGCCACTACCCTTCTCTATTTCTGTAGGCTCATAGTATGAAAGATAGTTTTTCCATGTTCCTATGCCATTAGCAAGCATAGAAACTGTGGATAATAATATGATGATGAATGCTAAAGCTATTTTTTTCATGAGAGTGATATATAATACATTAGTTTATATACATTAAACAGAAAAATGCTGGGTTTATTGCCTGTAAGCCTTGCTTTTATGCCAAGACTTAGTAGTGGAAACAGCTTTTTACATATACAGCTTACATGCCAACGCTCCAGATGGTTTGCATAGCGGATAATCTTGGAATACCCTTGTAGTTCGTCTCTAAACTGATATAGAGTATGCAGACTTTCCTCGGTTTTAAGGATAAAAGAGTAGTTGGAAGCAAAGTTGTCGTAGCCCAATACATTATCTATATGCTCAATCTTAATGTTGTATTCCTTAAGAGTCTTACCAAACAACACATCCTCGTAGCCATACTTCTTGAATCGCTCATCGAAAGGATGAGTAAGCATTATGTTGCGTTTGATGACGAAGTTAGAGGTGTGGAAGTCGGCATAAGGATTATTCTGGCGTAGAGTATAATCTTCGTTTTGTTGGGCAGCACACTCAAAGATATATCTTAGATTACCTTTCAGCTGTGGCTGATTTCTATCCACTTTATATCCTCCATATATCACGTCGTACTCCTTGCAAGAATTATATTTGGCAATATAATCGTCGCTAACTACGCTCATATTGCTGTCTATATACAGCAACCAAGCATATTTAGCCTCTTGAGCTAAGAAATTGCGGATAGCAGCTCTGCCTATATTGATGTTTCTCTCTATATATTGGCAGTTTGGTAGTTTGTTTATAGCCTTGTTGGCTTCTATAGTAGAATTGTCTGTAGAGCCATCGTCGGCAACGATAATCTCGTAATGAAAATCAGATAATAATGAAGCTTGGGCTTGTAATGATTCTACAAGCCCAAGACATACCTTATTATATGTGGGGATAAGTATCGAAAGTTTGCTTATCATGAGCTATGTTAGCATTATTTCTGCTTAAGATATTCTGCAAGCTTAGCCACGGCTCTTGCTCTATGGCTGATGCCATTCTTGATGCTTTCGCCAAGTTCTGCAAAGCTCTTATCGTAGCCTTCCGGTACAAAGATAGGATCGTAGCCGAAGCCTGCAGTACCATGCTTCTCTGTAGCTATGCTACCGTCAACGATACCTTCAAATCTGTTTACCTTCTTGATGCTTGTGCATCCGCATGGGCAAACATCCTGCTTCTGTATCAACGCAATAACTGTGCGGAAACGAGCCTTACGGTTGTCTTTGCCTTCGAGATTACGAAGTAGTTTTGCCATATTGGCTTCGCTATCATGGTCGGTACCTTCTGCATATCGTGCGCTATGCACGCCAGGCTCACCATTCAATGCTTCTACCTCAAGACCTGTATCGTCAGCAAAACAGCTGAGGTTGTAGTGGTCGTAAACATATTGTGCCTTCTGCATGGCATTCTCTTCAAGAGTGTTGCCCGTTTCTGGAATATCCACATCGCAACCAATATCCTTTAGCGATACTATTTCAAACTCGCTGCCAAGGATATCGCGTATCTCTTGCAACTTATGCTGATTATTTGTAGCAAATACTATTTTCATATTTTTTCGTCTTCCTTTACTTTAACTTTCATTTCGTCGAAGCCTTCGCCATATACTCCTATTACCGAGCTTTGGCTCACAAAGGCGTTAGGGTCTATTTGTTTTACTATACGGAATATCTGCACACTCTCGCGCTTCTTTGCCAACAAGCAAAGCACCTTGGTAGGGCGACCTGTCCAAAAGCCATGACCATCGAGGATGGTTAGCGTGTGGTCGGTCTTGCGACTTATGGCAAAGGCTATCTCCTGATATTTCTTCGAGAATATCATGAATTGTACCGACTGGCGTTGCCAATACATCACATAGTCGAGCATCAGACATTCTATAAGCATGGTACACAAACCAAATACCACTTTGCGGAATCTAAGGTCGATAGCTCCAAAAGAATCTATAAACAAACAGCTGCCTATGATGCAGAAGTCGACCATGATAAGTGCTTTACCAAGCGATATGTTATGGAATTTGTTTACTACTGCTGCCACAATATCCGTACCGCCAGTACTACCGTTATTTAGAAATACTACTGCCAGCGCCGTACCCGTGATGATACATCCTATCACCAGCGACATGAAGTCGTTGCCTTCGCCAAGTAGCTTATAGAATGTGCCATCGGGCTGAACCACAATCTCTTGAGCCACTTCGAGCATAAAGGTGAGCATGAATGTGGCATAGATGGTTTTGGTAAGGAATTTCCATCCCAACGTTTTTAGTGCAAGGATGATAAGAGCGGCATTGATGATAAAGAATGTGTATTGCACAGGAAATCCCGTACTATAGAATACGATAGCACCAATACCGGCTATTCCTCCCGTCACAATCTCGTATGGCAACAGAAATACTGTGAAGCCCAAGGTATAGAGCATCAATCCCAACGTGATGTTGAAATAGTCTCTAACCTCATATATTAAATCTTGCTTTGTCATTTTCATAGGGAGCAATTTTATTGTTTTTGTGCTACAACTCTCAAAGAGTCGTCAAGGATTATAGTTATACATGGAAATTAAAAACCCTATTGTCCCCAAAGATAGTGGAGACAATAGGGCTGGAGTTATGCTTATTTGATAACGATGTTAACAATCTTCTTAGGCACAACGATAACCTTCACAATCTGCTTGCCATCAATATACTTAAGAGCCTTCTCGTCTGCGAGAACAGTCTTCTGTATATCTTCGTTTGAAGCGTCAGCAGGGAATGTCATCTGATAGCGAGCCTTACCGTTGAAGCTTATGGTCAGCTGTACTTCGTTCTCCACCAAGTAGCTTTCGTTGCATACTGGCCATTCTGCATCACAGATGCTTCCTTCGCCTCCGAGAGTTTCCCATAGTTCTTCTGCCATATGAGGAGCAAATGGAGCTATCAATATGGCGAGAGTCTTCAATACCTCGCGGCTGTGGCACTTCTGCTGCGACAATTCGCTTACTGCAATCATAAATGCAGAGATAGAAGTGTTGTATGAGAAGTTCTCGATATCCAAGCTTACCTTCTTGATGAGCTTATGTAAGCTCTTGAGGCTTTCCTTAGATGGCTCGTCGTCGTTGATAAGAATCTCGCCCTCTGCTCTGCCGAAGTAGAGTCCCCAAAGCTTCTTCAAGAAGCGGTGGCAACCATCGATACCGTTAGTATCCCATGGCTTCGACTGCTCTACAGGACCGAGGAACATTTCGTAAAGACGCAAGGTGTCGGCACCATATTTCTCTACTATCATGTCAGGGTTTACAACGTTGAACATCGACTTCGACATCTTCTCTACTGCCCATCCGCAAACATACTTACCATCTTCGAGGATGAACTCTGCGTTGTTGTATTCAGGACGCCAAGCCTTGAAAGCCTCTGTATCAAGGATATCGTTCTGCACGATGTTTACGTCTACGTGGATAGGAGTAGTATCATACTGGTCTTTCAAACCAAGCGATACGAATACAGGAGCCTTAGAGTGGTCGTCGCTATTGATACGATATACAAAGTTTGAACGACCCTGAATCATACCCTGGTTAACGAGCTTCTGGAATGGTTCTTCCTTGCAGCTCACTCCATTATCGAACAAGAACTTGTTCCAGAAGCGAGAATAAATCAAGTGGCCTGTAGCATGCTCTGTACCACCTACGTAGAGGTCTACATTCTGCCAGTATTCGTCAGCTTCCTTAGAAACCAAAGCCTTGTCGTTGTGAGGATCCATATAGCGCAGATAGTATGCTGAGCTACCAGCGAAACCAGGCATGGTGAAGAGCTCCAATGGGAATACTGTCTCGTTGTCTACCAACTGCTTGTCAACAACCTTATTTTCCTTAGTGTCCCAAGCCCACATCTTAGCTCTGCCCAATGGAGGCTCGCCAGTTTCTGTTGGCTCATACTTGTCGATTTCAGGAAGTTCCAAAGGCAGACACTCCTCTGGTATCATATATGGCATGCCGTCCTTATAGTAAACAGGGAATGGCTCGCCCCAATATCTCTGACGAGAGAAGATAGCATCGCGAAGACGGAAGTTCACCTTCACTCTTCCGAGCTGATGTTCTGTAACAAACTTCTTTGTTGCAGCAATAGCCTCCTTTACGCTCAAGCCGTTGAGAGAGAAACCATCAAGAGTCTGTTTGCCCTCAGCTGGCGAGTTGCAAACGGTACCCTCCTTAGCGTCGAAGCTCTCTTCGCTAACATCGGCACCCTCGATAAGAGGAATGATAGGCAATCCGAAGTGCTTGGCAAAAGCATAGTCACGAGAGTCGTGAGCAGGCACAGCCATGATAGCGCCTGTACCATAGCCAGCAAGTACATATTCTGAAATCCATACTGGAATCTTGTCGCCTGTGAAAGGATTGATAGCATAAGAACCTGAGAATACACCAGTAACCTTGCGGTCGCTCATACGGTCGAGCTCAGTACGCTTCTTCACGTAAGCCAAATATTCGTCAACCTCAGCCTTCTGCTCTGCTGTTGTGAGCTGCTGAACAAGTTCGCTCTCTGGAGCCAATACCATGAATGTAACACCAAAGATGGTGTCGGCACGAGTGGTAAAGATAGTGAAGTCGATATCCTGGTCAGCCACCTTAAACTGCATTTCTGTACCCTCGCTTCTGCCAATCCAGTTGCGCTGAGTTTCCTTTATAGAGTCTGTCCAATCTACTGTGTCCAAACCATCGAGCAAGCGCTGAGCATAAGCACTAACGCGCAAACACCATTGCTTCATCTTCTTCTGGATTACAGGGAATCCACCACGCTCGCTCACTCCGTCTACTACCTCGTCGTTGGCAAGCACAGTACCAAGTCCTGGACACCAGTTAACCATAGTTTCGCCCATATAAGCGATACGATAGTTCATCAACACCTGCTGTTGCTCCTTTTCGCTCATAGCCTTCCACTCCTCAGCAGTAAACGATAGTTCCTCGCTCTGAGCAATATTCAGGTCGGCACTACCCTTCTCTTCGAAGCGCTTAATGAGTTTCTCTATTGGCTGAGCCTTTTGGCATGAGTAGCAATAGAAGCTGTTAAACATCTTCATGAATGCCCATTGTGTCCACTTATAATAGTCAGGAGCACAAGTGCGAACCTCACGATCCCAGTCGAATGAGAAACCAATCTTGTCCAACTGTTCGCGATAGCGGTTGATATTTGTAACGGTAGTCTTTTCAGGGTGCTGACCAGTCTGAATAGCATACTGTTCAGCAGGAAGTCCGTAAGCGTCGTAGCCCATAGGGTTCAAAACGTTGAAACCTTGCAGACGCTTGTAGCGTGCATATATGTCGCTTGCTATATATCCTAATGGATGGCCAACATGTAGTCCGGCTCCTGATGGATAAGGGAACATGTTGAGTACATAGAATTTCTTCTTATCTTCATCTTCTACAACATGGTAGGTCTTATTCTCTACCCATTTCTGTTGCCATTTCTTCTCGATGTCTCTGAAATTGTATTCCATTTTCTTCTTTATACCTTATTATAATAGTAATTAGTTGCAAAGATAATGCAAAATTTCGATTGAACGAAGAGAATGCAAAGGTATTTGCATTCTTGAGTGTGAGAAATTTATTTAAACGAGTGGAATAACAAAAGAAATGACACAAAAAAACACCTATAGTCGTGTGAAGCCATGCGACTATTCATCTTTGCTTATGCGACTATTCATCTTTGCTTATGCGACTATTCATCTTTGCTCATGCGACTATTCGCGTAAGCTCATTCGACTATTTGTCTTTTTCGATAGTATAAGTGCCTGCTTTATATTCCTTAGTTTTGCTACTCTCGCCAGGAATAGTTACCGAGGCTGTAGACCCTTTCGGAATAGTATTGCCTTTATACCTTTTAATAACGTCTTTTAAAAAGTGATGTTCTACAAATTACCGAATGAAACAATAATAAATTACCGAATGAATAAACAATAAATAACCGAAATGTTATTAAAATGTTTGTTAGTTTAAAATGTTATTTGTATTTTTGCCTTTAAAATAATATAGTTATGGTAAAGTATAAACATCGTATAGCTGATAGGATCTTAGAGCGAAAAGTTTTAGGAAAGGGAGCTGTTCTAATCGAAGGTCCTAAGTGGTGTGGTAAGACAACAACAGCTAAACAACTTTCAAAGAGTATCCTTGATTTGGGAGACTCATCTGTTCTTATGCAAAGTTCACAGCTGATAGAAATTAGTCCTAAGGCTTTATTAGAAGGAAAAACTCCACGACTTATTGACGAATGGCAAGCTTTACCTACAATTTGGGACTGCATTCGCAGCGAGGTTGACAGAAGAGGAGAGCCATCACAATTTATCTTAACGGGGTCGTCAGTTCTTCCCGAAGCTGAAGAAACCATTCATAGTGGAACAGGTAGATTTGCATACATCAAGATGAGAACGATGAGTTTATATGAATCTGGCGAATCAACAGGCAGTATCAGTCTTTCAGATTTATTTGAAGGCAAGTCTTTTGAAGTATTGCAAAATGAAATGGATATTGACGAACTTGCATATCTCATCTGTCGTGGAGGTTGGCCATGGGCTACATTAATACCAAAAGAAGTTGCACTTGACCAAGCTTTCGACTATGTTGATTCTGTTGTACAGAAAGATATCCAACGTGTGGATAAAATCAAGCGTAGTCCAGATAGAGCAAGACTTTTATTACGCTCATATGCAAGAAATATCTCACAACAAATATCGTATGCGACTATTCGAAAAGATATGCTCGCAAACGATGCCAGTACATTAGACGAGGATACTGTGGCTGATTATGTAAAGGCATTGAAAAAACTATTTGTCATTGAAGATCTTGCAGCATGGAATCCTAATATTCGGAGTAAGGCAGCTATTAGGACTAGTGACACACGTCATTTTGTCGACCCGAGCATTGGTACCGCAGCATTAAGACTTGGTCCCAAAGACTTAATCAACGATTTACAATCATTTGGGTTATTTTTCGAAGATTTGGTAGTAAGGGATTTACGTGTATATGCAGAGGCTTTGGATGGTGAACTTTATCATTACAGGGATAGTAGTGGTTTGGAATGCGACACCGTACTTCATCGACGCAATGGTAGTTATGCTCTTCTTGAAGTCAAAATTGGTGGAGAAAACAGAATTAATGAAGGAGCTGCTAACTTGTTAGCATTAGCTAATAATATAGATACTAACAAAATGTCTGCCCCATCATTTATGGCTGTTATTATAGGTGTTGGCAAGTATGCATATCAAAGAAAAGATGGTGTTTACGTTATACCAATTAGTTGTCTAAAAGACTAATCCTTATATACTTTCAAAAGTAACAAAGCAGATGTATATATGGGCTTTGATGCGTTTGCGTGTAAAATGAAATATTGGTCACACTAATAGTGACGAAGTCTGAAAAAAACACCTATAGTTGTGTGAAGCCATGCGACTATAGGTGTTTGCTCATGCGGCTATTCGTCTTTTTCAATAGTATAAGTGCCTGCTTTATATTCCTTTGTTTTGCTACTCTCGCCAGGAATAATTACCGAAGCTGTAGACCCATCTGGAATAGTGAAAGTCCATATCCATTTATTACCTTCGTATTTCCATTTACTCTTAATAACGCCAGCCTCAGAATGGTATTCTGCATCTATGAATCCTAAGCGTTTGTCGGGCTGTGGAGCCATGATGATATGTTTGAAACCTGGATTGTTGTTGTCGGCAGCTATTCCTGCAGCAGTCTTCCATATCCATTCGCATACTGCGCCATAGGCATAATGATTAAATGAATTCATGCCACGAGGTCCCATACCGCGGTCTTTCGTATAGCTATTCCAACGTTCCCAAATTGTTGTTGCACCATTGTCGATAGAATACAGCCAACTTGGGTTTTTGTGTTGAAACAATAGTTCGTAGGCTATGTCGTTCATATTATTCTCTGTCAGGGTATTCATGAGTATTGATGTACCGAGGAAACCCGTTTGCAGACAGTTGTCGTGAGCCTTGAAGTTGTTGCGTAAGCGTTGCTTCATATTCTCCTTTGCTTCGCCTTCTACCAGATTATTCTTTAGTGCGAAGAGGGCTGGAGTCTGCATGGTATTGAGGATAGAATCTTTGAAGGTACCATCAGCATTCATAAACTGCTCTTTGAGATATTCTGTAGCCTCCTTTGCCATAGTTTTGTATTTTGCAGCATCGTGTCCAGTTGCCTTTGCCATATCATACATATTTCGAGCATCGATAGCCCAATATGATGCGCATAGATAGCTCCAATATCTTATAGCTTCAGGTTTTCTGCCGTTTTTGTCTTTGAACTGTTCGCTACGGCTCTCTAATGGCTCATAGCTCAGCCAGTCGCCCCATTGATAGTTGCCATTCTCTTTGCTTAAAGCCTGGTGGTCATATTTTGTAGCGTTGATATGATCCATGTATCGCTCCATAGCCTGCCAGTTGTCGTCGACAATCTTGCGGTCGCCAAACTGCTTCCATATAGTCCAAGGCACTATTATTCCTGCATCAGCCCAGCCTACTCGCATCATCTCGTGGTTGCTACTACCATATTGTCCGTATGGAGCCACTCCTGGAAAACCTCCATACTGACTTTGCGAATCGCACAAGTCGCGCATCCATTTATGGAAGAAATCCTTGGTATTTGCAAAGAATGTTCCTGTTTCTGCAAACACCTGGGTATCAGCAGTCCATCCCAAGCGCTCGTTGCGTTGAGGACAGTCTGTAGGCACACTAAGATAGTTTGAACGTTGTCCCCATAAAGTGTTTGATATGAGTTTATTTATATCCTTGTTGCCTGTGGTGATATTGCCTATTTCCATCTCCTTTGATATCGACGAAACAGGCACAGAAGTTATACTCTTAATGCTTACTTTTCCTGTAGCGCTCAACGACAAGAAGCGGTAGCCAAAGAAGGTATGACGAGGCATATAGGTAGCCATATCCTTGGTTTTAGCGAAAGTATAGTCCATTCGTATGCTCTCTTGATGTATGCGGAGGTTTAATCTATGCACACTACCTTCAGGACCATCCATGCCGCGGCTTTGTTTGCCATTGCCATCGTTGAGTAGTTCGGCAGGCAGACAAGTAAGTTTTGTTCCTTCTTCTGCCTTGAATACAAATGAAGGCACGGCAGCACAATTTTGTCCAAAGTCGATAACCAAATGTTCGCCTGCATTTATTATTATAGTTTCTCCTTGCTGATATTCGCGAATTATTTTCACCTTGCCATATTCTTTATCTTTAACGCCCTCTACATCCTTCCATACGTATGCTCTTACGGGGGTCAATATAAGGTCATGGCGAAGATAAATCTCAGCACCTTGCGAAGGCAGTATTTGTCCTTTAAATTCGCTGTTTACTTCTGGGGTAGATAACTTTTCTATATCAGCAAAACCATCTTTTTCTCTTGCGTCATACTCTTCGCCATCAAAGATAGCAGCATGCTTTATTTTGCCAGCTATGCCTGCACTCCACTCTTTGGTGTTAGTGCCATAAAGCATCTTTGTGCCATCAGCGAAGGTTAGTTCCAATACTCCACGGAAAGCGCACTTCTTACCATTAAAACCATCATTGCCGCTAACTGTTACAATCTTATCAGCCCACCATCCTGGCGTTACCTCGGCAGCTAATGTGTTTTTGCCATTAGCTTTTGTTACAAAAGCCTTTGTTATATCGTAGGTAAACGAACGTTTGGTTTTTTGAAAATGAGTAAAACCTGGTTTTAAAAATTCGTTGCCTATGCGTATGCCGTTTACATAAATGTCGTAGACCCCCAGTCCTGCTGTCATCCATACAGCCTTCACAACCTTTTTATGGTTCTTTATAGTTGATACAAACCAACTTGCACCATCTGCTGCACGCGTCTGATCGTTCACTCTGCCTGTTATTATAGGCGCATCGCATGCCGATAACCATACAGACTTTTCCCATGTCTTGTCGCTAAGGGCTTGTGTGTGGTTTATTTCTAATGTTTTTGTTGTTTTTACTGCTTTTGCTTGCATACCAAGAACTATGCACAGCAAGAGACAAAAGGTTGTTAGTTTTTTCATTCTGTAGTTAGTTTAGTTATTATGTTGCAAAGATAATACTATAAAATAAAAAGCGTAGGTAAATATCTACGAAATATAGATTTTACCTACGCTAACTATTGTCTTTATAACTTTTCAATATTGTCTTTATAGCTTTATAGTTATAGCCTTACCGCTATAATCTACGCTCTTGCCTGTGGCTACGATATTGCCTGCTGCGCAATTCTTGTTTACCAAGATGATGTTGAACTTTCTGTTCTTCAACATACCCTTGTAGTTGCCCTTGCGGTCGCTGATTGTAAGCTCATGGGTGGCATCATTATATGTAAAGGTAATTTCGCTAAATGCTCCCTTCTCATAGTTGTAGTTGTCGCCCTCGTCTTCGTAGAGAATGAACGAACCATCGGCACCTGGATATACTCTTATTTCAAGGTTGTCCCAAGCTTTCTCACTTGCATACTGCACTTCAGGACCGAATGGCAATATAGAGCCAGCCTTAACGAATACTGGCATAATATTGATAGGGCATGGGCGCAATACTTCTTGCCCTCCATCATATTGGCTATTGTCCCAGAAGTCGAACCATTTTGTACCCTTTGGCAAGTATACTTTCACAGGTGCGGCAGTTTGCTTAATGTCAGGATAAATGGTATGACCATTCTTCTTGTTGTCGCGCCATGTGTATAGAGGATCTGTTACAGGTTTTACGAGCAAGTTGCGACCAAACATATATTCATCGTTCAGTCGTGTAGCCTTTTGGTCATTCTTAAAGTCCATAACCAAAGCTCGCATCATAGTGCCGCTACGCTGTACGCAGTCGCCAGCCATACTATAGATATATGGCAACAATCGATAGCGAAGCTTTATAGCGTCTACCATAGCGTCGTAACACCATTCGCCCTTATTGCCAAACTTATATATTTCGCTTTGCATAGGCGACGAACTGTGGTTACGCATTAGCGGCATGAAGGTGCCCCATTGCAACCATCGTGTATGTATTTCCTGTAAGGCTGGGTTCTTAGGGTCGTTACGATAATCCCAATAGAAGAAGCCTCCGAGGTCGGTATTCCAGAAAGGAATTCCGCATAGAGAGAAGTTCAATCCCGAAGGCACCTGATTCTTCATCTCGTCCCACGAACATTGTATGTCGCCACTCCATGAGTGTGTGCCATAATGCTGAATACCAAACGATGCGCTACGAGTCATCTGGAATGAGCGCTTATTGTTGTTCTTCATAGCTCGTTGGTGCTCATAGATACCCTTGTTGTGTACTAATGGAAACGCATTCTTCACACTTAGCCATGAACCATCGTAAGTCTGATAGTTCTCATCGCCAGCTTTCTCAAAGTGGTCGGGTTCTGAAGAGTCTGTCCACCAAGCATCCATTCCCATATTGTAGAGATTGGTAAGATATTTCCAATAAATATCTCTTGCCTTAGGATTGAAAACATCATAAGGCATAGTACCACTTTTGCGTGGCCAAGTGTCGAAAGGATAAAGAGCATTTATCTTTTTTAGCTCTTTGAAAGGTTCTGTCCATGGTCCGAAGTTTGCCCATATACTTATCATCAAGTGAGCATTATTGTTGTGCACATACTTCACCATTTCCTCCGGACTCTTCAGTCGTGGTTCGCCCTGCGCCTTTAGTTTCTTAAGGTCTTCAGGCATATATTTTGTCCATGCAGGGTCGTTAACCTTATTAATATAGTAAGGATTTTGGAACTTCATAGCATTCCAGTTAGAGTCGCATCCCCAGTATTGCCAGTCTTGCACAATACCATCGAGAGGAATCTGCAATTCGCGGAATTTGTCTACTACTCCTGCCAGCTCATCACTTGTCTTATATCGTTCGCGGCATTGCCAATATCCCATAGTCCATAGTGGAAACATAGTAGCCTGACCAGTAAGTGTGCGAATGGCAGAGATAACACCATCTTGCGAACCATCATCATACATGAAATAATAGTCGGCGCATGTACCTACTTCGCTCGTCATGGTAGTGCCCTGCTCGTTGTCTTCATAATATGATTTACCAGCATTATCCCAATAAAGTCCGTAGCCTTTTTCGCTTGTGAAATAAGGAATATAGATATGAGTATTGTTGTTCCATAGTTCTACTTTGCGTCCACGTTGATTCATGTACGTGTCGCGAAGTTGACCAAGACCATATACGGCTTCATCCTTGTCGAGAATGAAAGTCTGTGCCACCTTATATTTACCCTTGTTAGCCTCGTCGGTACGAGGAGTAAGCATGGGGCGAGTATCTTTTAGCAGAGTTTCGCCCTTGCTGTTGGCAAATGTTATCTCGCCAGTAGTAGAGTTTACGTTTACTGTAATGCGGTCGGAAGCAAGGCTTATGCCATCAACAGTATTAGTGGTCTTGAAGTTTTCAAACACCTCAGGAGTCATTATTACTGAGTAGCTCTTTTTCTTTACGCTACTACCTTTAGCTGCCTTCACCACCCTTACGATAGAAGGAGAATAAAACTCTATGCTGACATCCTGGTTGTCTAATTTCAACTTCACGGCATTTGATAGCGTTCTTGTTTTCTTAGGCATCTTTGTTACCTTAGCATAGCTTTCTGCAGTACCCATCGTGGTGAGTCCTGCCATTAATACAGAAAGACATAGTAGTTTACGGTTCATTGTGATTAGGTTTTTAGTTGTTGTTCTATATATTATATTCGCTTTTCAATGCGGCAAAGTGGTTCGTTGATGCCACCCATCTCTTTTTTATATCTCTCGTCGCCGCGACACATGTCGAAGTCTACTATGCCTTCGTTCATCCATAGCTTTGTGGCTTCAAGGATAAGCAATATACCTGGTGAATAGCGGCTAAAAGAGGTGTCGATGGCAAGACGTGGCATAAGCAGATGTTTGTTGTGGCGGTAAACAATCATAAATGCAGCAGGCTTTTGGTCTATCTCCAATACGTATAGCTGAGCATCCTTCAGTTTCTTTAAGCTTGCTGTAGCGCACCCGCTCTTCACTTCGTATACAGCTTTCAAGTATGTGGTGATATTGCTGAAAGCATTATAACTCTTGTGGCGCCATGCCATCTTGCGCTTGAAATAGAAATGCCAAAGATAGCGCAGGTAGCTATCTGAAGCCATGTTGTCGTGGTTGAACACCTTTAGTTCCATCTTCTTGCCATCTGTAGTAAGATGGTTATACGACTTGCGGATGTTCTTATAAATATTCTTTGGTAGCGACGACACATACTCCTCGTGAGTGGCAAACTGCGTTAATGGCACATGGAAGCTTGTGCGCTCAATAGTGTTATCGTCGATAAGCTTCATTATTTTAGCAAAAGGAGTTTGGCATGGCACATCAGCAAGGCTTAGCGTCATACCCTTGCACGACTCCACAAGGTGGTCGGCAATAGCTTTCATTATTTCCTCGTTGCCCTCGTATGTATATGGGCATACCATATTCAATACTCCTCCAACCCGGAATGATGGTATTCGTGCCTTTTTAGACGAGCGGGTTACAGAAAAAGGAATTATAGCAAAAGGTTTGTTGTCTACCATTACTAAATCGTAGCGCATAGCGGTAGTCATTTTTCCTAACCCATCTGTAGAATGATGAGACAGGAAGTTGTTCCATTCGTAAGTCTGATAGTATGTGTAGTTGATGTATGCAGAAGTCTGGTTTTCTGCTATTTTATCGAGCATAAGCCATTGCTCCTTAATGTTTTGTATGTTGCTATGTTGGCTTATAGAGATGTTATTATTCATAAGAATTATTGTTTGTCGTCAGCAATCTTAATCTTTCCATCGCATGTCACAAGCATATCGCGAGTATACTTATATTCCTTCGATGCTATAGAGTTCGTAGGGTCGTAATGGTCGGATGTTATGCCCATTATCTCGCACATCATTTCGTAGGCGAGATCGTTGGTGAAGTATTTAGCTTTGTTTTCTTCTAATGCCGCTTTTACTTCAGGACGTGCGTTCTCGTAAGTGTCCGTGAGATATATCCATAGCGGAATGCGAGTCATGCCGAAGTTCTGAAACTGTATGGAGCGTTGCTTATCCGGTACGGCTGCATGGTCAGAGAAATACACCATAGCTGCAAGGTTCAGATGCTTTGTGGCATAGTCGTAAAACGAATGCAGGATATGGTCGTTATAGTGTATAGAGTTGCGATATGTCGTTACGTCGTCGCCATCAGGAAGATTGTTGGCAGCAGCATATTCTGGAGTATAGCGGTTAGCGAAGTTGAAGTGGTTGCCTTTTAGGTGTAATACCAAGAGGTTGTTCACATTTCCATCCACCTCGCCAAGGAAGTCGAGCAAAGCCTCGTCATACTGCATCTTTCCCAACTTCTGGTTAGTCCACTTAGCTACATCCGATGTCTCGGCAACGAGAGTTACTGGCGTATCAGCACTTCCAAGGTGTCCTTGGTTGCTATACCAATGCACTCTGTAGCCAGCCTTATGAGCCATGTCTACGATAGAGGCAGAGTCGATGAATGATTTATCGTTATATTGATTATATTCCGTGAGTGCCTTTTCGAGCGAAGGAACAGTCTGTATGCCACAAGAGTATGCGTTCTTGAAGATGAAGAAATGCTCTTCATCCTTCTTCATCTCCGACTGCCAAGGTGTAGTCTCCCTACCCTCTTGGTCGGCATATATGCTCATATAGTCGCGACAACAAGATTCGCCTATCACCATTACTATGGTGTGAGGTTTAGGCAATGTGTTTCTGCTCATATCTACAGATATCGTAGCCATTCGCTTGTCTACATTCTCTTTATACTTCTTGTTGCCTTCCATATATTCCTTCACTTCGCGATATAGCATGGCAATACCCGTTCTTACAAAGAGTCCATGACTTCTTGCCCACACATCGCCACCCTTCCATAGCATTCTTGATATAGCGCCAAAGAATATTATTATAGCGCCAAGGGCTACTATAGATAATGGATTGTCGAAATTCCATATATTATAGTCGGCAATAAAGCTGTTGCCTATGGCTATTCCTGCTGTTACCAAGAGGATGACGACTGTAATAATCGACATCTTCATGAATCCGAGCGACTTAGGATATTCTATTATCTCGTTGTAGTTGGTTTCCTTTATAACCTGCATACCATTATGGTCTATGCATGTGTCATAGGTGAGATAATAGCCTATCTGCGCCAAAGGCAATATCACCAATACCATTTCGAGTATCGTCATCACTATTGTGGCAACTATACCTAAAGGAGATATAAGAATGGCAATAGCCGATAGCCATCCAAAGAGATAGATACCAAAAGCAATATCCATACGGTTGTCGTAGTCGGGCGAACTCTTCTTGTATGTCTTGTCATACAATATATTATATGTGCATATCCACATCACAGCCACAAAAAGAGCTGTTATCATAGTTGCCGACCAATAGTTGCGAACGAAATAATATGGTATCATCGTTACCAACGATGCTATGAGATAGCGACGGAGCTGTTGGCCGCGCGATTTGTGCGACAAACCTTTATTGTAAATTCTGTAAATACCATTTGAAAAGGCAAATAACAATAATGCCTCAAGGATATTTATAAGTATTGATATCATATATATATGCAAGATGATGTTGTATGTTGCAAAATTACACAAAAAAAAGATATTAATGGCTTATGCTATGAAAATATCAAAAATAATATATATATTTGCACACCCAAAATCACAACCATTTATATTCATGAACTTACCAAAATCATATTTTATCTCTCTATTCGTAGTTATTGCAATAGTAGTATGTGCATGCTTTAGCTCATCGTTGTTGACCACTCTCGTTGATGCTGATAAGAGTGTGATGCTTGCTTTGACTTTCCGTCAGCATACTTGTTTTGATATGTTTTGGTATCGTTATTCTAAGCTTGGCACATGGATACCTATGGTGGTAGTGTTGTTGGCTACTATGTGGGTATACAATCCTAACGACTTGCGCAAAAAGCTATTCTTGATAGTTTCTATTGCTTTATTGGTATTAGTGCTCGACCAAGTGTCGTCAGGAATAATAAAGCCATTGGTAGAGCGCCTACGTCCTTCGCACGATGATAGTATAGCTCCATATTTGCAGTATGTAAACGACTATCATGGTGGCAAATATGGTTTTGTTTCGGGTCATGCTACCAATATCGTGGGCATAGTGACATGGCTTTGCTATATGTTCCGCACACATCTGTCGCGAGTGCTGTTTATAGTCTTTGGTGCCACATTGTGCTATTCGCGCATATATCTTGGAGTTCATTTCCCTGGCGATATCTTGTGTGGTTCGCTCTTAGGCTTCTTCATAGCTCGCTTTGGTATAGCTCTGCTCCAGAAATATAACCTTATGTTTACTACCGACCGCCAACCATGGTTTGTGCTTGCTGCGTATATCGCGACGGCAATAGTCTTGATGGTAATGAGCTTTATTGCCTATATGGCTTAGAATTTCCAGCGTAGCTGTAGGTCTACGTCTATAGGCGTTTTTGTTTCTATAGCCTGTAGTCCTGAGCCTATTTTGTTGTTGTCAATACGATGTGTGCCACCCACCTTTGCTATAGCCATGAGGTTGGATGAGAAATCTGCGCGTATGGTTGCGGCAAACCTTATTCCTTCGCCATAGAGTGCGGGAAACGAGAGGTTGTAGAGTGTGGAACGCTCGTAGGTATACACTCTTGAGTTGTAGTCGTCGGTCTTGAAATATGCCAACGAGGTATATGCCTGCATCTTATTCTTTCTTATTCCCACTTGTTGCATCACCATGTAGCCAAAGCTGTTGTCGTCTTTATGATAAAGGCTTATGTCGCCTTGAGTGCGCAAGAATAATAGCTTATTATCTTTCGTTATGGTCAAGCGTATGCGATGTTGCGTGATACGGTCGAGGAATTTATTATCATCGTCATCTTTGCTATCTTTGTTCCATGTCTTCAAGCGATAGCGAGCCGTGATACTCCATGTCTTATTGCTCCATGTGGCAGAATGCTGCATGTCGAAAGTGCGTGTGGTGGCAGTAGCAAGATATTTAGGCCAAGGAAAATAAGCCCAATCAAAATAGTGAGAGAATGTTAGCTGATATATTGGTTGCCATTTTGCTCCAAGATATACGCCACTTTCATTCTGTACCGACCTTCCTTCCGAGAAGCTCGACGCCATCAATGAATAGTATTTATATGAATAGAATCTCTGTATAGCCACCAATGTTAGATTGCTGTTCACCATATAGTTGATGCTGTTTATCGTAGCTATACCCTTTGAGTTGCCTGTTGCCACTTCACCATTTATAGATATCCTTCTGCTCAGATAAGCATAGTCGGCACCTATATTCCAGAAGCGTTTTCCCCATGGCGCTATCAGCTTGTATAGCTTAGTGGTATCAGGATGCAGAGGTTTGTCGAATGATGTCTGATAGCCTGTTATGCCGAAATGAAAACCATTCACATGATAGTATACGTTTCCTCCCATTATCGCTTGCGAGGCATTCCTACGGCGTAGCATCTCGGTAGCCGAACGATGGTAGCCTGTTTTGAGAATTGTGCTTATGCTATTGTCGTCGCTATTTATCGTGGCATCAATCTTGCGATACGACAGAAATCCTGTAACGTCGAGGTTGTGTATGGTTTCCACAGTTGCTCCTATGCCTTGCATATAGTTGCCTTCTTGGCGTGAGGCGTGGGCATACAGTCCTCTCGACACTCTGCCTATAGAAGCCAACGAAGCTTGCTTACCCATCGAAAAACTGTTGTTCATAACCAGACCCATGCCAAAGCGAGCCTTATACCTGCCTATTGCCAACGTCTTCACCTTTCCAAGGTCTTTTATTAGCATATATGGCGACATATAGTCGTAGCCCCATTTGTTTTTACCTGCAAAGAATGGTTCGCCAGCATCTTGCGACATCATGACTCCTGCCTTTATCCATTTGCCATACTTAAACTCGTATTTTATCCAATGCTTGTAGTTATATCCTAAATAGCCCCATTTGTCGCCCTTGTGGTCATAGCATGGAATATGGCCTGTGGCAATAATCTGATGCCTACCATATTTAGCAATATTAGATAGCGAAGGAAACTTCTTTTCTTCGTTTTTATCTCCAACAAATAAGCATTGAGCAAGCAATTGTCGCGTTTCATAATCTATAGATCTTATCATCGCCAGTTCGGCAAGCGATTTCATAGAACCATAACGATACATATATTCCATGATGTCCATTACCTGCTGGTTGGAAAGAAAAGGAAGTCTCAGAAGGTCTTCTCTGGTGGCAGAATTGATATCTATCTTATGTTCTATAAGGTCGCTAAGTTCTTCGTACTGCATTTCCCAGTTTTCCACTTCTTCTTCGTCAACATCCTCTATCGTTTGGAATGAGCTTTCCCAATCAATAATGTCTGTTTGTGCCTGTATATTGTATACAGACAGCATAGCGATGATAAATATGAAATATTTGTTTCTTAGATTAGTATTCATAACAATTGCAAACTTAGCATAAAAGCGTGAAAATAGCAAGAGAAAAGCGAAAGATATTTTGCTAATTGTATGAAAAGATGTAATTTTGCGCCATGTTTGCATACGTTTCCATACATATTCGCCTATTGGCTGTAGCTATAATGATGTTTATAGCCTCTACTGCTACGGCTCAAGTTGATGGGGCTATAAGGGTAAATCCCGAAGATAGGGATGTAGACCTCGACGACCCTACCTTTGTTCCTATGGTGCGAGTTGGAAAGGTGTTGCAAGGTCGCGACTCTATACAATATGTAGAGCTTAATAATATTTATATATATCCTAAGCCTGTTTTCAAAAACGAGAAACAGCGCATGGCTTACAACCGCTTGGTATATAATATTAAAAAGGTGTTGCCTATAGCTAAGGAGGTTAACAAGATAATCGTGGAAACCTACGAATATCTTGAAACTTTGCCTAACAAGAAAGCTAAGGACGAGCACATGAAGCTTGTAGAAAAGAGCATTAAGAAAGAATATACTCCAAGAATGAAAAAGCTTACCTATTCGCAAGGTAAGCTTCTTATAAAATTAGTTTATCGTGAGTGTAATAGTAGCTCGTATAATCTCGTGCAGGCTTTCCTCGGACCAGTAAAGGCTGGTTTCTACCAAGCTTTTGCTTGGGCTTTTGGTGCAAGCCTAAAGAAAGATTATGACCCTAATGGTGTAGACCGCCTCACAGAGCGTGTGGTTCTGCAGGTTGAAGCCGGACAGCTATAGCCTCTTTTATAATTAAAAAAGTGTCTATTACTATTTATCAGTTTGACAGTTTTCTTGCTCATATAAAGCCTTTAGAATTTGTAGCCCGGTTTCTGTCAATTGATACTTCTGATTTCTGCTATTCGGCTTGTCTGGATATAACATCTTTACATAGCCACAATCTATTGCTGGTCGCAAGACAGACTTAGAAAAAGCTTGTCTGCTTAAGGTTGCAAGTTGGGTTGCATGATGGTTGCAAGATAAATATCTATGTAATATTTCTTTTGCGTTAAATTCGTATATATCTATGCTGAGAATCAGCGATTTATACTTGTTGCCCACATCCTGCAAGTCGGGTTGCAAGTCGGGTTGCAAGTCGGGTTGCAAGTCGGGTTGCAAGTTAGGTTGCAAGTTAGGTTGCAAGTTAGGTTGCAAGTTAGGTTGCAAGTTAGGTTGTAAGTTTTCAAATAATTGCTGCCTTATGTTCTCTGCCTCCAGCGTTTCTGCATCTTTGACCGTTGCGAGAAATACCGTGATGTAATCTACATTAAACTCAGCCTTAGAATTTCCATTCTCAGCCAATAAAGCCTGTACATCGCGTATACCGTGATTAAACATATTGACGTAATTAAAAGACTTCAGTATTCCTGCAACAACGTTGTTACGATAATCATTAACATTTGGAAAATTGTCTGGGCGTGCATTGCCATAAAGCCCACCTGGATTCATAATTTCTATGCGGTCGTCATATTGATAGAGGCGTGTGGGGGTATTTGATTGATAGTCACGATGCATGACGGCATTCATAACTAACTCACGAATAGCCTTTTCTGGGTAATTGTAAATATCCTTTTCTCGCAAAGTGCTGACCGGAATGGGGCGCTTAGTAATGATACCATCATTGATGAAATTCTCCAAACGTGGCAACAGATGGTACAAATTGCCATCAAACTTGCGCTCATTCATTATCTGTCCTCCATTGTCAAAGCCACTGAACTTGACATACTGGATGTATGCACCGGGCATGAAATACTGAGGATTTTTGCCAAACATGATTAGAGCTGCATACGTAGGACAATCCCATTGTATATTCCAAAGATGTAAAGAGGCGAGTTGTTCCTTAAGCGGACGGTAATCTTTTGCAAGAACGTCAGCATCTATTGCTAGTGGCATATACTCTTTTTGAATAAGTTCCACATCTATGTCGTCAAGTTTTGCTTCACGGCACGGACGTGTATCGAACGTAGGCAATGCAGCTGCACAACGCTCACTTAGTATACGTTCTTCCTCAAGTGTCGCAATATCCTTGCGTGGTCCTATGCGTATGAACGTCCTACCGCGGTAACGCACAGGAGTATCAAACGAAGGTGTAACTTCTACAACAAGCACGTCACCTTCTGATGTTTCTACTTTTTCTGTATTCATTACGGGCAAAGGCAAAATGTTGCCATCAGAGCGAATACCACTTATCTTCTTCATCAAAGTGTCATCCACCTTCAAGCCATTGAGACGACCATCGTCATATACTCCTATCAGCAGATACCCCTTCTGTCTCTTTCCTGGCATATCATTGGCAAAAGCACAAATGGCTTCTTGGAATTTATCCATATTACCTGTCGAGACGGTTCGCTCTATGCGGTAACTCTCGTCTATGGCTATTATGTCGCGTAATTCTTTTTCGGTCATAATGTCTTGATTTTTTATACATCTATCTCGTCACTCAGTAGCTTACCTATTCTCTTGGTCATATTCTGCCTTAAGAATTAGTAATTCAGTTTCTGATATATCTCTACTTAATTTGATGACTTTATTTGCAGTTATGCAAAGATTTATTTTGTAGCAAATATACTACTTTATTACGAGAAATATGTAATAATAAGCAAAAAAATGACAAATATCAGTCAATTCCATTTACTTCAAAAGTTAGGCTGCGTCTGCTAACTTTTGAATGCTAATGGCAAATGGCTAATACATACACTTTTGTTTCGTATGGCTTGAGGGAACCTACATTCAATACTTTTTTAATGTTTGCTTCTTTCTTAGACCATACTTCACGAGCGGTGTAAACAACGTTTGCCTGAAGATAAATATCGGTAAGGTTAATGGCGGGAACAACTATTTCAGAACCACCACGATTAGTTATAGAAACAGCAATGCGACCATTCACCAAGTCCTTTACATAAACGTCGTAACCATGGTTAGAGTAGTTGGTATTTCCTGTTGAGATAGCCTCCATATATTCAGCCTGCTGTCCAAGTGGGTCCTGATTTATGGCAAGTATCTCTGCATTGGTCAATGTCTCGATGTCTGATTTTGTAATCAAAGGATTAGGCATTGTTTGGTTGCTGTTAGCTTCGCCCATAGGAGTTTCACGAAGATCGCAAGTCAAAGCCAATGGACTTGCAAGCATACACCACAACGACATTTGCGAACGAGACTGAGCATCATTCAAGCCTACTATTTTGCCACCATTCTGCTGGTGACCTAATGTATAGTTGCTTGGACCACCCAAACCATGAAGTCCTATGCACATCATATCGAGGTCGTTGAAACGGTTCACTCCTGCATACATCCACAACCTACGCACTACATCCACACCACCTATCACGCCAGGGAGTGAGTAGTCTCCTATCCAGTCTTCGCGAGCATCACTCGTAGCACGCCAGCTTGAGCCTCCAGCTTCAGCTCCCCATGTCCAAGGCTCTGTCTTGCCCCATTCGCAAATGTTGAATACGAAAGGAATTGCTCCCTTAGCTTTGCGCTCTTCGTTGAGTTTATTAATAACCTTGCCCATCTGTCAATACTCTGTTAATTCTAACGTAATCGTTTGAAAATGAGGGAGTTAATTAACGTAATATAACTAATAAAATTTG
>CAKQMS010000009.1 GCA_934254985.1 uncultured Prevotella sp.
TACTTTTTAATGTGAAACGATTGATTTATAAACAACAAGGAGAGGATGTTTCAACTCTGTTTGAGCAGAATGGGTATCTGGTTGCGAAGGTAATTAAAATATTTTAAATGTAACACCTTTTTCAGAATCTTTTTTGATACAAAGACAAAAAGATAAATGTGAAGGCTCACAAGAAAGAAGGAAAAAATGAGTTTACTACGCTAACGGCATTTTTCAAAATGGGTTAGCCCAGTAAACTTTTGCAATAGCGTTATAATCCAAAGCTCTTTTTGGCTTGCCATTTATTCATTAAGCTCAATACTCTCCACAAACATTTTCAATTTATCAACCAGATATAATGGAAGATTAAGCAAATCATCGTCCTTCCTCATGTTAAGAGTAGAAAGGCGAACTGATAGTTTGGAGAGATATTGCTTGCGGTAATATGCCAGGCTCTTCGCTGTGACATTCTTATCAGCCTTCACCTCGATAGGAATGATTTTACCTGTATCCTGCAAAAGAAACTCCACTTCTGCCGTATTGCCAGAAGTCCAATAATAATGCTGACTGCCATACTGGCGAACCAAAGCCTGAAGGACATAGTTTTCTGCCATCACCCCTTTGAACTCCGTAAAGAGATTGTCGCCCATCAATACCGTAGTAGCATCCAAATCAAACTTGCGCCCCAATAAGCCCACATCATTGAGATAAAGCTTAAAGGCATTGTCTTTCTTATAGGCAGAAAGCGGCAAGCGAGGAGTTTCTATCGCCGAAACCCGATGCACCAATCCAGCCAGGCACAACCATTCGATGGCTCCCTCATACTCACGTGCCCTAGCCCCTTTCTGAACATCTGCATAACGGAACTTCTTATCCTCACGAGCCAACTGATTCTGCAAATTGCCCCAAACCTGAAACACACGTGGGATATCCTTGTTGCTGATGTGCTTGGCAAAATCAAGGGAATAAGACTGGAGGATAGCATCCTGAACCACCTTTACTTCCGCCCACGAACGAGTGTCGATGTAGGCACTTACCGCCTCGGGCATTCCTCCTAACACAAGATACAACTTGTAAGCATCTATCAGCTGCTGGTGCAACACCTCGGGCACAGCCATCACCTCGTTTATCATCTGATAAGAATGATAGAGCTGAGCATCTGCTGCCCTCAGATATTCAGCAAACGATACGGGATAAAGCGTCATGAAGTCCACCTTGCCCACAGGAAAAGACGCTCCTGTACGATTAAGAGCCACTCCCAGGAGTGAACCTGCGCACACAACAGCATACTCAGGAGCATCCTCACAGAAATATTTCAAGCTATTCAATGCTTCATTGCATTCCTGAATCTCATCAAGGACAATCAGAGTGGAAGTTGGAGAAATTTTCTTCCCCGTCATCAACTCCATCGACTTAATGAGTTTCAAGGGTTCCTTGGTACGTTTAAAATCCTCTTTCATGGCTGGCATCGTATCGAAGTTGATGTAAACCATATCCTCAAAAGATTCCCTGCCAAACTTCTTCAATGCCCACGACTTGCCTACTTGGCGTGCGCCCTGCAACACCAATGGTTTGCGACGCGGATTCTCCTTCCACGCCTTCAATTTATCTAATATTTCTCTTTGTATTTCTGCCATAATTCCTTCGTTAATATGATTTTTCGGCAAAAATACACATTTTTAATATTAAAAAGTGGCAAACTTGCACATTTTTAATATTAATTAGAATTAGAACCTATAAAACGGAGTATTCAAATAAAAAGAAAGAGCGGAAGAATAATTGGTAACCCCCAGTTGCCTTTCCGCTAATATTTCTTTCGCATATAAAAAACATAAACCGAGAGATAAACACCCTATTCTGGGCAAACTCTCATTCTTCGAGTTTTTGATGAAGAGTTTACTACGCTAACGGCATTTTTCAAAATGGGTTAGCCCAGTAAACTTTTGCAATAGCGTTATAATCCAAAGCTCTTTTTGGCTTGCCTCAACGTGTTTTCTCCTACTGTATATGCATAGCAGGCAGAAGGGATGAAATGAAGCGTTCCAAAATCCATATTCTTTGCTCCTCCCTTACTGATGGAAGTAACCAAAGCCTGGGGTAGATGATTCTTCTCCATAAAATACTGTAAGGATGAAAGTTCAGAAGGTCTGTCGAAGAACCTATCCGACCATTTGATTTCTACCGCCCAATAAGGCTTTTGTAAAGCATCATTGATGCCTACCAAGTCTACCTCACCCTGCGAACGCCCCATCTTCCAGTTGGCATAAGCGATGTGTCCCTTTCTTGGAATCCATTGCGAATAGATAGCTGTTTCTATCATATCTCCGATATTGCCATCTATCATTTTGATAGGCTCAAATAGTGCACATCTAAGCGAAGGATTCGTTAGATAAATCTTGAAAGTAGTTTGGCGCTGGAATCGCTTTGCCGTATCGTCAGTTCTTGTCACAATCTTTATCAGAAAAGCAGCCTCAAGATATTGGATGTACTTGCGAATGGTTTCCTTCTTTACTCCCGATTCATTCGACATACTCTCGTACGAAAACTCCATGCCGCTATGATAAGCAATCATCGTAAACAACGAGTTCAATTCCTGTACGTCAGAAATACCATAAAGGCTCGGCAAATCTCTCAACAATACCTTATCAACAATATCGTGGCGAACAAACTGTCCCGGGTCTTCCTGTATTCGGGAAGAAAAGGCCACCTCAGGATAACCGCCATAATTGATATAGTCGAGGAAGAGGCTGTTCAACTTATCAATATCTATCGTGCTATAGATATCGCTCTCTATTCCTTGCCATTCTACCTTGGATTGGCGCATCAGGTGCTCATATTTCTTAAGATGGATATACTCGAAGAAAAGCAACGGCGGCAGATTGAAATCGGTAAACCTGCCCGCTCCACTTTCGTTGCTGCTCTTTTTTAATGCCGCAGCAGCAGAACCGGAAACCACAAACTTCACGTTGTGATAAGTGTCTACCAGGGATTTCAGATTTATTTCCCAGTCTTTGAGATACTGTATCTCGTCGAAGAAAACATAAAACTCTTCCTTGCTGTCTTCCTTACTCAATATCTGTTTTGCCAAAGAAAACAACTGCTCCAAGAGGATATTGTTATAGATAGGAGTTTCTACCGAAACATAGATGATATTCTGAGGCGACACGCCATCGTCTATCAAGCGTTGGATGGAATGGTAGAGCATTACTGTCTTACCCACTCGGCGAGGTCCCATCAAGATGAGGGCACGCTGAATGCTGACATCTTTTACCAGGGGATAGAAGATGTCGAGATAGAGACGAGGACTCATCTCCTGATAGTAAGAAGGTATTCTGCCTTCCGTCCACCAAGGATTGTCTATCTTCAACCTACCTATTATCTGTTTCTCTAAAAGTGCCGTATATTCCATATTTTTATCTATTTTAGACCGCAAATATACAGATAATTTTCTTAATATGTATGTTTTGGTAAAAATAAGCTTGAATTTTTAGGCTTAATTTGCAATTTGAGGGTAAAATGAAGACAAAAACGTGCATATTAAGGAGAATGAAGCTAAGATTTACCTATTATGTAGATTAATATGCACTTGTAACTTGTTGAGTATCAATAATGAAAACAAGGTTTGCAAATTAAGCATGTTTCAACAGGCTTAATTTGCAACTATATAGAATTCAAAAAGAAAGACCATCAATCTTTATCATCCCATTGCCTTCTGCAGAGATGAGCTTACTTAGATATCCCTTGCGTTCAAAATATATCATTCATTGAAAATTTTTGTGTCAAGACACATGTTTTTGCAGCAAAAGTACACTTTTTACTTGATAATGCCAAAGTTTTAAGAGAAAAAAGCAAAAGAGGGAGATGTGGGGGGGTACACAAGAAAGAGCGGAAAAACAACTGTAACCCCAGTTGCCTTTCCGCTCTTGATTTTAATCTCTATAATAAGAAATCTGTTATTCTGCCAATAGCTTCTCAGCCATAGCCTTACCCAAAGCCTCGCATTGCTGGCGAACTTCAGGGGTGATGGCTTGCTTCATGTCTACAGGCTCGCCTACAGCCTCGTAGTGTAGGTGGTTGTCGTTCCACTCCTGAATCTTGGCAACAGCCTTGCTTGCCCAACAATGAGAGCCATACCAGCCGAGGAGATGGTTCTTGATGTCCTTGTTGGCAAGTTCTGAGAGCAGAACCTCCATCTCGTGATATAGACCAGCATTATATGTTGGCGCACCAACAATCAAGCCACGATAGCGGAATACGTCGCGCAGGATGTAGCTATGGTGAGTCTTCGAGATGTTGTACATCACGATATTCTTAACGCCAGCCTTGCTTGCAGCCTGAGCAATAATCTCTGCCATACGCTCGGTATTGCCATACATGGTGCCGTAGCAGATAACGAGACCTGGCTCCGTCTCGTATTTCGACATTTTGTCGTACATGTCGATAACCTTAGCGATATGCTCGTGCCATACAGGACCGTGAGTAGAGCAGATGTAGTCGAGCTCTACACCCGCCAACTTCTTCAACGCATTCTGTACAGGAATACCGTATTTGCCAACGATATTAGAATAGTAGCGCACCATTTCGAGCCAGAAAGTGTCGCAGTTGATGTCGGTATCGATAACTCCGCCATTCAACGCGCCAAAGCATCCGAATGCATCGCCCGAGAAGAGCACCTTGTGCTGAGCATCAAGAGTGACCATGGTCTCAGGCCAATGAACCATAGGAATGAGCACAAACGAAAGCTCGTGGTTGCCAAGGTTCAAAGTCTCGCCATTCTTAACCTCTACAACATCTTCTGTTACGCCATAGAAGCCTTCGAGCATGCCGAGAGTCTTCTTGTTGCCCACAATCTTGATGTTAGGATAATACTTCTTTATGAGTGCGATAGAACCGCTATGGTCAGGCTCCATATGGTTGATGATGAGATAGTCGATATTGCGGTCGCCTATCACCTCGTGGATATTCTCGAGGAACTGTGTGAAGAAATCCACCTCTACTGTATCTACCAATGCTACCTTTTCATCATCGATGATGTAGGAGTTGTAGCTTACTCCATTAGGCAAAGGCCAAAGACCCTCGAAACGATGCTTGTTGCGATCGTTGACGCCTACATAATAAATGTTGCTTGTAATCATCTTTTCTCCTTGTTATTTTATTTTCTCTCCAAACTCCTTAGACACATAATTATATATATCCTTGCAGCATTCGGCAGAGAACATTTGACCATATTCTATTAGCTTGTCCCATTGGCTCTCCGAGAGGCCATTGTCTACATCGCTTCTGGTGATATTCTCTTTGATAAGACCATATACGAAGCCTGCGTTGAAGTTGTCGCCAGCTCCGATAGTGCTCACCACCTTGGTGTCGGCTGTAGGGTATTCCTTGCGGAATCCGTTGTCGCCACGAACGATTATTGGTTCGCCACCATTAGTGCAGATAAACTTCTTGCTATAGAACGATATCTCTGCTTGATAAACCTTGTCGGCATCAGGCATCTTGTAGAGAATGCCGAAGTCTTCGCTTGAGCCTCGAACGATATCTGAGAATTCAAGATTCTCGATGAGGTTTGGCGTAATCTTCATTATCTCGTTGCGATGCGAGGCACGATAGTTTACGTCGTAGTATAATATAGCGCCACGCTCGTGAGCATAATCCAAGAAGCCACATACTTGTGGACGCACCACGGGGTTGATGGCAAAGAACGAGCCAAATACCACGATGTCGTCGCGATTTATCTCAGGGTACGAGAATTCCAGCTTGTCGTGTGGATGATCCTTGTAGAATATATAGTCGGCATTATTGTTCTCGTCGAGAAAAGCCAACGATAGAGGCGACTTAGAGTCGGGAAATACGTTGACGTTGTCAGCATTAACCCCATTCTCCTTTAGAAAATTGATAACATAGTCTCCAACTCTGTCGTTGCCAGCCTCAGAGATAAACGTGGTGTTTATTCCTGAGCGTCCGAGCGATATCATAGCATTAAAAGCCGAACCGCCAGGTACAGCCTCTATAGGCTTGCCATTTTTGAAGATAATGTCTAATACGGTTTCTCCTATTCCTATTACTTTACGCATGGTTTTGTCTTTATTATCGTGGTTGCAAAGATAGTGCAAGTGAACGGAATGACAAAACAAAATACGCAGTTTTTGTTTTTCATTCCTGAACGCCGCCTATCTTATTTAAAGATAGTGCAAGTGAACGGAGAGATAGTGCAAACGAGGGCAATGTGAGCTTGCTCACAAATTGCCGAGTGTAGCCTGTCTCATTAAATGACAAAAGAAAGGACCTTTTTTTTATTTATTGTTTTAATTGAAGAAGAATAGTTTTGCAATTTAGGAAAAAATAGTTACTTTTGCAGAAGAATAAATAAAAGATGTGATTTTACGTCAATAACCTAAAAACTAAGCCATAAACTAGACAAAATGACTCGAGAACATAAAAGCTTAGGCAATTTCGTATTGTGCTTGATAGTATTAGTATTGATACTGTTATTTATCAATAATAGGGAAAGCCTGCCATCGTTTAATACAAGTAAGAATGCTGATACCAATTTGGGCTATTACGAGGATAACCCTAACAGCAACTCGAGCAAAGATAATATGAGTAGATATTATTCTTCTCGACATAGTAGAAATATTGACTTTGGATATAATAATTGATATATAAAAAAATATGGGACCTTTTGTGGGTCCCTTTTTTGATATGATGAAATATAATATTGCAACTCTTGACAATGGACTTAGAATAATCCATTTGCCAAATACCTCGAAGATAGCATATTGCGGATACCAGATAAAGGCTGGTACTCGCAACGAGAAGCCAGGCGACGAGGGTTTGGCTCATTTCTGCGAGCATGTTACATTCAAGGGTACTCAAACTCACACTTCTACAGCCATCATAAACAAGCTTGAGAGTGTGGGTGGCGACCTTAATGCCTTTACTAATAAGGAAGATACCGTTTTCTATTCTGCCATACCTGTAGAGCACTTCGCCAAGGCTGTGGATGTACTCTCGGATATTGTTTTCTACAGCATATTCCCACAGGCGGAGATAGATAAAGAGGTAGAGGTGATATGCGACGAGATAGAAAGCTACAACGATTCGCCTGCAGAACTCATTTATGACGAGTTTGAGAACCTGGTATTCAAAGGTCATCCCTTAGGTCACAACATCCTTGGCTCAGCAGATAGAGTGAGAAGCTTCGCTACTGCCGATGCTATGCGCTTCACTCAGCAATACTATCGCCCCGATAATGCTATATTCTTTGTGTATGGCAATATCGATTTCAAGCGATTGGTTAAGACCTTGGAGAAGCTAACGCCAAAGCAACAGCAGGAAAGCTTGGTCGATGAGGCTTTGGCGGTGGCAAACGGTAGATTGCCCGAACTAACGATACTTAACCACGACACACATCAGGCACATGTGATGATAGGCAACCGCGCTTATTCTGCCACTCATCCTTTGCGTATACCTCTATATCTGCTCAACAATATGCTTGGCGGTCCTGGCATGAATGCTCGCCTGAATGTTATTCTGCGTGAGCGTCGCGGACTGGTTTATTCTGTAGAGAGTAGCATGGTTTGCTATGGCGATACAGGCTTGTGGGCAGTATACTTCGGTTGCGACCCACACGATGTGAATAGATGCGTGAGATTGGTAAAGGGCGAGTTCAAGCGATTGATGGAAAAGCCTTTGTCTGAGAAGACTCTTGCTGCTGCCAAGAAGCAGATTAAGGGACAGTTGGCTGTGGCTTGCGACAACAACGAGAACTTTGCTATCGACTTTGGCAAGAGCTTCCTGCATTTTGGCGACGAGAAAGATATAGAAAAGCTATATCAGAAGATTGATGCCGTTACAGCCGAGCAGATACAACAAGTGGCGAAAGAAATCTTCGATAAAGATTCCCTCGCCACCTTGGTTATTAAGTAATACTTTGGCTGTTAATTGCCTTGATGAAAAATACCTTGGCTTATTTTGAATAAAGCCTTGGCTATGGTTAAGTGAAGAGTTTATCGCTCTTCACTTTTTTAATTCCTTCGCTTATGCTCTTCAGTCCGAAGTCGTCGGGATTGATATCCTTTGTTTCAAGCCACATACATTCTGCAGCATCGTCCATAGCTTTTAGCTGCGAGGTGTCGGCAACTTTGCATTCGAAGAACAGGTCGAGGGTAGGGACGTTTAACCCACTATATAAATAGGTGTTGGGTAGTGAGAACAGAAAGCGACACGATGTCACTTTCAAGTTTGTCTCTTCCTTAACCTCTCTTGCCACTCCTTCTTCTGCCGTCTCGCCCATATCGGCAAAGCCGCCAGGCAAGTCTAATGTGCCTTTAGCAGGCTCGTAGAGTCTTCTTGTTACAAGCAGTCGTCCTTCTGCGTCGCGTATCAAAGCCACGTAGGCAGCACTTGGATTCAAGAATTGCTCAAAGCCGCAGTCTTCACACTTCTTGCTCTTAAAGCTGTTGGTTATATATCTGCTGCTTCCGCAACAAGGACAATATTTAAATATGTCTATGGAGCTCATAGCATTTTTACTTCTTGTCGATTTCCACCTCTGTTATAGCGTCGCCGATACATCCGTTAGGCATCTGAATTCTCAGAAGGTCGCAGATGGTTGCAGCTGTATCAACGATACGAGTAGGAGTTGCTGTACGACCTTGGCGCACGTGCCATCCCATGAAAATCAAAGGGATATGTGAATCGTATGGGTTCCAGTTGTAATGAGAGGCACCACGATATTTGTCGTCGTAGGTCCATGTGAAGCCAGCAGGACGAGGCAACACCATGATGTCGCCAGAGCGATGAAGGTTGTAGCCGTTTATCACGCGCTCTCTTACTATCTGTGGCACACTTGCTGTTGCGGCATGCTCCATGTCAACAACCCATTGCAAATCCTTCTCCTTCTTCAGTTGCTTTATCGCGAAAGCCTTCACCTCGTCGGCATCGATATTGTTTGCTTCGAGCCATCCGTGGTTCAAGTAAACGCGGCAATCCATGATAGAGCTGATATATTTGCCCTCTTTGCCATATTTCTCGGCAAGCTTAGCGTTTATGTTGGCAACAACCTTATAGCCATCCCAGCCTACAGCTGCAATCTTGTGCTCGGCAAGATAGTTAGGGTTGTGGCATCCGCCATGGTCGGCAGTAAGGAACAATAGGTATTGTCCTTTGCCCACTTCCTTGTCGAGGAAGCTGAGGAAATGTGCCAATCCCTTGTCGGCAGCCATGTATACAGACTTGTTGTCTTCACCACGTGTGCCATATTTATGGCTCATAGCGTCGGTCGACGAGATGCTTACGCATATCATATCCGTATACTTTCCTTTGCCCAGCTGCTCATTCTTTACAGTAGCTTCAGCCAAGTCGAAAGTCATGGTAGCACCTTCTGGTATCATTTTTGGGTCTGTGCCTGGCTTAATCTTTATTTTGCCATTAAACTTGTCTACCCATTTAGGCAATTGTGGCATATAGTATGTGCTTGTAACAAACTTGCCTGCCTTGGAGTCGTACCAGTATGCAGCATTTGCCGAGCGACCGGCAGGAAGTATGGCTGCTCTATCTTTCAAAGCTACGCCAATAACCTTGGAGTTGAAGTCGGTAGCAAGGCGAATTTGGTCGCCAATAGTTGTTGACAGCAGATTGCATGGCGACATTCTGCCAGCATCATTCTTTGAACCTACCGACTCTACGGTAGTATCCTTGCAGCAATACACATCTTTGCCATCTATCTGGAAGCTGTTGCCAGCTATGCCGTGAATGGCAGGTGTGGCGCCTGTATACGTACTTGTATGACCAATAGCCGTTACCGTAGGCAGATAGTTAATCATGTTGTTGTCGCATGAGAAACCCTCGTTGATAAGACGCTTAAAACCTCCGTCGCAATATTGGTCGTAGTAATAATTAAGGTAGTCCCAGCGCATCTGGTCGATGATGATGCCAACTACCAATTTTGGTCTTTTGATTTGTGCATTGGCAGCAAAGCCTGTGAGAGCTAAAGCCAATAGCAGAACGAACTTTTTCATATTGTTTGATAATGTTAGTGGTGATAGCCTGTACGCTTAGGCTCTCTTACAGCAAAGCCTTAATTTCAGCATCGATATCCTTTATCTGAACATCACGCTTCTGCAAAACGTTGTTCTTGTCGATAAGGAAGTATGTAGGGATGTCTCTTACGTTGTACATACCAAGTTCTGCTGCATTCAAGCCGTCGTCTGAATGAACGCATATCCATGGCAAAGCTGCCACACTTGTCTTCCAGAAATGCTCGTCTGGGTCGACGCTTACCTGATAAATCTCGAAGCCCTGAGCATGATACTTGTTGTAGAGTTCGCGCAACTGCATGATACGAGCTGTACTCTCCTTAGTTGCAAACGCATGGAAGTCGAGCATCACCACCTTACCCTTTAGACTTGATAGCTTTCTGATGTTGCCCTTGTTGTCAGGCAAAGCGATGTCGATAACGCCAGTATATTCCACCTTGCTTGGGTCTACGGTCTGCTGCTGTTCTGCCTTCATGATGCGGATATTCTTCAATCCTTCGATAGCTATGTTGTGAAGGTTTAGTCCGCGCTCAGCCTTTGGATAATAAGTGTCCCAGCTTGTAGCTACAGCAGCAAACACCTTTACGTCGTCCTCGTTGCTGCGAGGATTGAATACCAAAGCATTCTCGTAGCCTAATGCAATTGTTTGGAATAGAGCAAAGTAGGCATATGCTTTCATAGGCTCTTTAAAGATGTAGTTGGTCTTCACGCCCTCTTTGTATTGTGCGAGGATAACTCTGATAGAGTCGCGCATAACATCGTCGTTGAGGTTGGTGTTTCTTACAATATTATTAATAGAAGCCTGAAGAGCCATCTGACCTATTGCAAGTTCCTTAATCTTTGAACATTCGTCAGAACCCGACACCTCGTATTGGCTTGCCATGGTAGGGTAGGCTGCCTTGATGGTTACATGCTCCGTAGAGTCGGCAGCAACATTGATAATCTGACCAGCTATACGCAAGCGATAGAACTCTGGTGCAGAAGGAGCATCTACAGCAAACGAGAAGTTGCCGTCGGCATCAAGCTTAGTAGAGTCGACAACAACAGCTCCGTTGAGGCTCATGTTCTCAAAATACAATAGTGAATCCTTAGCGTCGGTAATGTTTCCGCTTACCTCAAATTTCTTGTTACTACAAGAAACTGCTCCCAACATCATTAATGAAACTGCGAGAGCAGAAAGTGTTTTTGATATATTCATTTTTATATTCATTTATTTCTTTCGATAAATATTTCTTCAGACAGATATTTCTTCCGATACAAAGATAGTGCAAAAGAGTGGAATGGCAAAACAATCGACAAAAAAGACGTTAAATCAGAGCAAGAAATCAAAAAAATCACATGTTTATTCCTATTTCTTCGTTTATTAATAATAAAATAGGTATATTTGCACGATTTATATTTTTAGATGTTTGACACAATCAACAACATTAAGATTTTTAGATGAACGTAATTACGAAAACAGTTCAATTGCCTGATGGAAGAACCATCACAATTGAGACCGGAAAAGTTGCAAAACAGGCTGATGGTGCTGCGGTTCTCCGCATGGGTAACACAGTGCTTCTCGCAACTGTTTGTGCAGCAAAGGATGCAGTTCCGGGTACAGATTTTATGCCTTTGCAAGTAGATTACCGTGAGCAGTACAGTGCTGCTGGTCGTTTCCCTGGTGGTTTCACCAAGCGCGAAGGCAAGGCTAGCGATGAGGAAATCCTTACCTCTCGCCTTGTGGACCGTGCTTTGCGTCCACTTTTCCCTTCTAACTACCATGCAGAAGTTTACGTACAGGTAATGTTGCTCTCAGCCGATGGTGTTGACCAGCCAGATGCCCTCGCAGGTTTCGCTGCTTCAGCTGCCATGGCTTGTTCAGATATTCCTTTCGAGTACTATATCTCTGAGGTTCGTGTAGCTCGTATCAATGGTGAGTATGTTGTTAACCCTACATTCCAGCAGATGGAAGAGGCTGACATGGATATCATGGTTGGTGCTACCAAGGACAATATCATGATGGTAGAAGGTGAGATGAAGGAAGTTTCTGAGCAGGATCTCATTGGTGCCCTCAAGGTTGCTGCCGAGGCTATCAAGCCTATGTGCGAACTCCAGTATGAGTTGGCTAAGGAGAAGGGTACTGACGTGAAGCGTGAGTATGACCACGAGATCAACGACGAGGAACTCCGTGAGCAGATCAAGTCTGAGCTTTACAAGCCAGCTTATGATATCAATCATCAGGCTTTGGAGAAGCATGCACGTCAGGATGCTTTCGACAAGGTTTTGGCTGATTTCCTTGAGAAGTATGACGCTGCTCATACCGATCTTTCTGAGGAAGACTTGGAGGAGAAGCACGCTGAGGCTACCCGTTACTATGATGACGTAATGCGCGATGCTATGCGCCGTTGCATCCTCGACGAGGGCTTGCGCCTTGATGGCCGTGCTACTACAGAAATCCGCCCTATCTGGTGCGAGGTATCTCCACTCCCAATGCCTCACGGAAGCGCTATCTTCCAGCGTGGTGAGACTATGTCTCTCTCTACATGTACTCTTGGTACAAAGATGGATGAGAAGCTTATCGACGGTGTGCTCGAGAAGAGCTACCAGCGCTTCCTCCTTCACTATAACTTCCCTCCATTCTCTACAGGTGAGGCTAAGGCTCAGCGCGGTGTAGGCCGTCGTGAGATTGGTCACGGTCACTTGGCATGGCGTGGTTTGAAGGGCCAGATTCCTGCAGACTTCCCTTACACAGTACGTTTGGTAAGCCAGATCTTGGAGTCTAACGGTTCTTCTTCTATGGCTACTGTTTGTGCCGGTACTCTCGCCCTGATGGATGCAGGTGTTCCTATGAAGAAGCCAGTTTCTGGTATCGCTATGGGTCTTATCAAGAACCCAGGTGAGGACAAGTACGCTATCCTCAGTGATATCCTCGGTGATGAGGACCACTTGGGTGATATGGACTTCAAGACCACAGGTACCCGCGATGGTTTGACCGCTACACAGATGGATATCAAGTGCGACGGTTTGAGCTTCGAGATTCTTGAGGAGGCTTTGATGCAGGCTAAGGCTGGTCGTGAGCACATCCTCAACTGCATGATGGAGACAATCTCTGAGCCACGTGCCGAGATGAAGCCACAGGTTCCACGTATCGTAGCTATCGAGATTCCTAAGGAGTTCATCGGTGCTGTTATCGGCCCTGGAGGTAAGATTATCCAGCAGATGCAGGAAGATACTGGCGCTACAATCACTATCGAAGAGGCTGATGGCGTAGGTAAGGTTCAGGTTTCTGCTCCTAACAAGGCTTCTATCGATGCAGCTCTTGGCAAGATCAAGGCTATCGTAGCTGTTCCTGAGGTAGGCGAGGTTTACGAGGGTACTGTTCGTTCTATCATGCCTTACGGTTGCTTCGTAGAAATCCTTCCTGGTAAGGATGGTTTGCTCCACATCTCAGAAATCGACTGGAAGCGTCTTGAGACAGTAGAAGAGGCAGGTATCAAGGAGGGTGACAAGATCACAGTTAAGCTCCTCGAAATAGATCCTAAGACTGGTAAGTATAAGCTCTCTCACAAGGTTCTTATTCCAAAGCCAGAGGGGTATGTAGAGCGTGAGCGTCGTCCACGTCCAGAGCGTGGTGAGCGTCGTCCTCGTCCTGATCACAACAACGGTGAGCGTCAGGAGCGTCGTCAGCCACGTCGCTTCGAGCACAACAACCGTGAGGACTATCATGATCCAATGGCAAATCGTGAGCCAAAGGATTTTAACGACAGCCTCGATCGCAATTCCGATATCGATTAATCAACAATAGGTTAACATATCCTTTAAGATGCCTGCGTAGCAATAAGCTATTGCAGGCATCTTTTTTTACTTCATTTTTATAGCTTGTTATCTATATTTTTATAGCCTATTATCTATATTTATATAGCCCAATATCTTTATTTTTTCCCCCATTTCAACGTGTAACAATTTGTCCGTTACAACGTTTTACGCTGTTTTTTACGTATTGACACCTTGGCTAATCAACAATTCTCTATCTTTGCATCATATTAATATTCTCTCTTTAATATTCTCTCGATTTCAGATAAATAGATTTCTGATAGATAATAGTGAATGATTAGACTTTAAAACGATACACTAATACTCTTTCAAACTGATATTCAAAACAAATAGTATCGTAATTTAAAAAAAGGATTAATAAATTTGATGCTATAATGCAGACAAACATGACGATCATTCCGTAAGGAGACTTTGTCGCGAAGACAGGGTCTCCTTTTTCGTCTAATCTAAGACAACTATCTTACTTCTAATTCTTTTATATTTTGCCGCAAAGATATAAAAATGCTACTTTTTAACAAAATAAACTAGGATCATCCAACAAACATAGGGGATTAGTGGGCTCAGCGGACAGCAATAGATAAAAATAGCTCTTAACCTCCTTAAAAAAGACATTTAGTTTCATTGCCAGTACTACCTAAGTGAAACTCCAGTACCACCTAAGTGGTACTAAAAGTGGTACTGGAAGACTTGTTTTATTCAATTATATAGCTTGCAGAATTCAACTATATTTTCTAAAATCAATAGCCTAAAGACTATCTGAAGTTGTATATAGACTGAGGGTAGAGTCGATTACAGATGACAATGTGGAGTCAAATTGCTCCAAGACCCGAAAATATTCCTCCAAAAGGAGTGAGTTTCTCGGATTTTATTTGTATTTTTGCCATGCCTGATGAGGTTTTGTTTGATTATTTTTGCAACACTAAATTAAGTGAATCCTCTGATATGGCAAAATCCTGGGCAACTTTTTGTTGCTCAGGTACTTAAAATGTTTAATTTACAATAGTGTTGCGGAATTAAGGTATATTTTCAAATCGTAAAGTCTACTAAATTTTACTTTATATGACAAAAATTATAATTCGAATGTGTTTATGTCTATTGCTTTTAGGCATTAGTCTTAATATGAAATCACAATGTAGTCAAGAAATGTCTTCCTTGACGACGGGAAAATACTTGTTAATGCCTATAAAAGGTCTTGTTGTAGGCGAAAGTGGCAAAGACTGTGTTTGGGATTTTTCAGATTTGAAATATTCAAAATCTACGCAAACATTATTGTGCAAAGTAGACTCTGCAGGACAGATTGAAATCTCAGATGACAAACAAATATCATATTATGCCATTAATGGCGACACTGTTTGGCAGATGGGTAAGGAGTCGCCTTTGGAAATACTTGAATATACCTCGCCAATTTGTTGCTTAAAAGTTCCGATTGAGTTTTGTGATTCTATATCCCATGAGTTTGAAGGTAATGGTGTTTATTGTGGCGATCATTATCTCAAGGAGAAAGGTTCTTACAAGGTGGTGGTGGATGGTATAGGCGATATTGTTTTCTCAGATGCAGATACCCTTCGAAATCTATTTCGTGTGTATAAGCAGAAAGCTTATGCAGTGGCTATGGATTTAGACTCCCCCGTTATTGACTCTATGCACTTGAAGCAGGTGATAGAAGAACGTTATGAATGGTATGTGAAAGATGTTCCTCTTCCATTATACTCTACTATTACTACCACAAAATATGTAAATCTCATGCCAATATCTACATCTTATCGCTCCTATTGTTGTATGCCTAAAGGTTTTAGCAATATGCAAGAATATATCCAAAGCAAAGATAGTTTGGATAGTCTGGAGAATGTTAATGTGAAAGATATAATACATTATGATATTGAAAAGACAATAAGCAAATTAATTGTGAATTTTAATCTTGATTCAGATGCTTATGTTTCTATGCTGTTGGCAAACAATATGGGTATGATATATGATAGTAAGAGGTCGCACTTGGCGAAGGGTACAGGATATAAATTCGCTTTTGACATCAATGGGTTGAAATCTGGTGTATATGTCGTCTACATAAATGTTGACGGTGTTGTTTATAGCGAGAAGATAAAGGTGTAGAATAATATCGTCCATAAAGCAATGAGTAAGTTGAATGATGTTTTTAATAAGACAAAGAACGTAAGTCTTGTTCTATGTATCTTTGGTTTTGTATTTCTTGGCGTTGATGATTGCAAAGCCCAAGACAGCACAAACTATATACTTTCAGAGACTTACCTATCAAAATCTTCAAAGATACAGCAGTATGAGTTTTTCGATGGTTTAGGTCGTTCGACCATTACAGCTAATAATGGCATTGATGGCAGTGGCAAATTCTCCTATACATTGAAGAAACATAGTGGCGAAGGTAATGTTGTAGAACAATGGCTGCCAGTGTTAGGTAATAAGACGATAGAAACTAAAACCATCGACGATATACAACGAGCAGCCTCTTCGGATTATTCCGACAGCTATGCCTATGACGATAGCGAATATGATGCCTTGAACAGACCTATACGGCATCACAAGGCAGGGCAAGCATGGAAGTCCAAGCCTGCGACAACGACGTATATTACAAATGCAGCTAATGACGTGAAAAGATACCTCATCTCGGCATCAAATACTAAAAATGTGGTGTTCAATGGCTATTACCCTAAAGGCACTTTGCATGGTATATGCTATACTGACGAGGATGGTGTAAGCATCAGCACGTATACCGATGCATTCGATAGAAAAGTGTTGGAACGTCGTGGCAATGGTTGCGACACCTATTATGTATATGATGACTTAGGACGGCTCACTTTTGTACTCCAGCCCATGTATCAGCAAGAAGCTAATGCCGACAAATATGCCTATCTGTATGAATACGACCTACGTGGAAATTTAATAAAGAAGAAGTTGCCAGGCTGCGATGCGATAGAGTACGTTTACGACAAATACGATCGCTGTGTGTCCATACAGGATGGTGAACTGAGAAAGAAAGGCAAGTGCAGGTTTATGCTTTACGACAAGATGGGCAGACTTGCCCTGCAAGGATTGGCGAACGGCAACCTCGTAAGTGGCAGCTTAAGTGTAGTTGACCATGCCTGCAACATCCGCATGGGAATATGCGGCACGGACTACAGAGGAGCGATAGTACCACTATTTAGGAACTCAAAGATAGACGTAATGGAAATCGTAAACTACTACGATGACTACAGTTTTTTGGACGGAACAAACAAAGCTCAGTTTCAAGGCATCAGCCGTCCCGACTCGTCTGTGTCGAAGGGACAGCTCACAGGTACATTGCGGCTTGCGTCTAACGGAGAGACGACGGCAGAGGTGTATGCCTACGACTTGCTTGGCAACAAGACGCAGACTCAAAGCCGAGCGCTCGGCAGCGGCATGGAGACACAGACCAATACCTATACTTATACCAATAAGCCTGCCACCTTGGAATATGCCCTGCGACCAATGTCTGGCAAGACCTTGACTTATAGCATACGAAACGAATACAGCACAACGACAGATGCGCTGATGAGTGTCTCTTACCGAGCAAAGGCAGACACGTCGGCAATAAAGGACTGGACATTGTGTTATCTATATGACAAGCATGGCAGACTGTCTACGACCTATCGTCCGAAAAACCTCCTGGATCTCCGTGGCGACTGCAAGTACAAGGTGGACTATGGCTACGACATACACGGATGGACACGCAGCATCACGGGCAAGCGCTTCAGCGAGTGCGTCTTTTACGAAGACGGGCAGGGCATGCCTGCGTACAGCGGCAACATCAGTGGCGTGGCATGGAGCCGTGCCTCCTCTTCCATCCAGAAAGGCTACCGCTATTCGTATGACGGGCAAGGCAGGCTCGCAAGCTCGGAGTATGGCGAGCAGGAGTTCTCTAACAACCTCGGGCGCTACGACGAGGGGGTGTACTATGATGCCAACGGCAACATCACCAGGATAGTGAGGAACGGCTTGCGCCAAGACGGCACGTATGGAGCCATAGACAGCCTTCGCCTGTCATACAACGGAAACCAGCTGAAGTCCGTTTTGGAGTTGGCTCAGCCCGTGCTCTACGCAGGCTCCATGGATGTAAGCCGAAGCTCCGACGGCATCGAGTACAACGCCAACGGCTCGCTGATAAAAGACCTAAGCCGTGGCATCGTGAGCATCGAATACGACGCAGGCAACAACCCCAAGCAGATAGTGTTCGACAACGGTGACATGACGAGATACGTGTACTCAGCCGCAGGACAGAAGCTGCGCACCATCCACTACAAGTCTTTCAAGGGCGACAGCCCAAGCCCAAGCCTTGCAGGCGGATATGGCGCTTCTGACTACCTGTATGTGGACTCCACCGACTATATGCTCGACGGAAATGTGGTCTGTACCAACGGCAGGCTGTCCCACCTGCTGTTCGATGGCGGCATCCTGTTAGCAAACTATGCACTGAAGGTTCAGCTATGGCCAGGCTCGGGCAGAGAGCTTGGCAACGGCAAAAGCAAAAGCCTTCAGATAGGCACGCCATCGTCATCATCCGACGACCAGATGGAGACAATCCTGCGCCTGTACTTCTACTACAAGGACCACTTGGGCAACAACCGCGAGGTGGTGGACGAGAGCGGCAATACCTACCAGTCCACCGACTACTATCCCTATGGCACGCCCCATCTCGACAGGCACTCGCCACTGCAGGCGATCCTTCAGCCATACAAGTACAATGGCAAGGAACTCGACATGATGTCGGGCTTGAATACCTACGACTATGGCGGTCGTCAATACTATTCAGCCATACCTATGTGGGATAGGGTAGACCCATTGTGCGAGGACGATTACCATACAAGTCCCTATGCCTATTGTCTTGGCAGACCAACGATGCTGATAGACTTGGATGGGTATAAACCTACGGAAGAAGAGGCGGCGAGGATAGCAGACCATGTGTATGGGAATGGCGATGTAATGCTCATTGGTGGATGGAGAGTGTCTAAACGAAAGTTCGAAAATGTTAATTATATAGACGACGGATCTGGTTTTAAATCTAAGCTTTACGAACGAACAATTGATGGAAAGACGGAATATGTATATGCCACTGCAGGAACGGATGGACTAAGTTGGAAAGATTGGAAAAATAATGTTCAACAATTTGAGGGAAAATCACAGCAATATAAAATCTCTAAGTATAATGCAGAAAAAATATCCGATGCGTTATATGATAGGGAATTAACTTTTGTTGGACATTCCTTAGGTGGCGGTTTGGCAGCAGCAAATGCTGCTAATACTTCTAATAGAAAAAGATTGGCAATGACATTTAATGCAGCGTGGGTGAGTTCAAGTACAGTGCCAAATTCTATTATGAAAAATGCAAACATTGATGCCTATGTAAATATTGGGGATGAACTTTATTACATTCAAATGAGAAATTTCAAAGTTAGAGCCAATGGTAATTTTCATTGGCGTTATGGTAGACGTTCGCTATTAGGTCATAGTATAAAAAATTTTTATTCTTCTGATTCTAAAGTGTTTAATCAGTATTATAAGAGTATTCAATCTCTGTATATACAAAGTAGTTCCTTTTCTCCTTTCACTTTTTAATCTAAAATGTTATGCATAAGAAATGGCTTAAAATGTTAGCATTTTTGTTGGCGTTATTATATTTTTTTGAAAATAGAAATATTCCAGTTGAAAAAGATTCTTATCGTGGCTGGGATGTTTGTAGGTTTCAAGGCACAAAAGCGTGGAATTTGGCTAAGGCAATTGATGACCAAAACATACGAGAAATACGCCGTCAAGTTGTTGTATTGAAAGTTCCTATAGATACAAAGGATAGAAAAAAACTATTTACTCCATTAATGTATGCCGTATTTAATAATAATATTCAATCAGTAAAAGTGTTGTTAGAATTGGGCGCAGACCCAAATATTCCTACGGATAGTATATCTGATAAAGGTGATAATTCTGTAATTATTGCTAGTAGATATTCCGATATTTCTATAGAAATACTTAAATTACTTTTGAAATATGGTGGTAATCCTAATTCTACAGAGTGTGGTAGAAATTATGATATGGATGGTGATTGGATTCCTGCTCGTAGTTCTGCTTTGAGCTGTGCTGTATCTATTTCGGGGGAAATAGAAAAGGTTAAAATCCTTGTTGAAGCAGGTGCTAATGTTAATAACTATGATGGGGATTTTCAAGATGCGCCTTTAATGGATGCTCTTCTATTGGATCGTATGAATATTGCATTATATCTGTTAGAGCATGGGGCTGATTACAACTATAAGTTTAGAAGCTGTGCCCCATCTTCTGGTGGAGGAAGTAGGGACGTAGATATTTTGTATAGGTTAAGACAATGTATTTATCCTTTAGATTCGCAAGAATATAAAGACAAACTTAAGGTTATAAAGTTCTTGAAAGATAGAGGCGTAGATTATAGGAAATCGCTTGTTGATGTTGAAACAAAAAAAATGATAAACAATGTAATGCACTTCAAAACATATAAGGAATATCAAAATTATCTTAAAAGGTATTGAAATAGTTCAATTTAAATGTAATCTAAAATTATAAACATATGATATTATCGTTGTTGTCGCAATCTGTGAAGTTAAGAAGTCTGCTATTAGCAATCAATTTTCTGACAGCTCTTAGTGCTTTCTGTCAGGTAAGGGAAATTCGCAATGCTCCATCGCCCGAGGTAGCAAATTTGGGGACTTTCGGAAGCATTCCAGTAGGTCTTTATACAGGTACACCAAATATCTCAATCCCATTGTATACTATGTCGGTAGGAAACCTGTCGATACCGATTGAGACTATCTACCACACGTCCAATGTGAAACCGCATACACCACCCTCAAGCCTCGGCATTGGCTGGGTGCTTTCGTCAGGCGGATATATAGCCCGAAACGTGAAAGGAGTGCAAGACGAGAAAGAAGCAGCTTACGGCAAGCCTGGCTATTATTTCAACCATGACAAGATAGACACTATAGAAAACAGTTCGGACAAGGCAGCAAAGTTGAAGCAACAGACGAAGCTGTCAGGAAATGGTTGGTTTGAGCTGTCGGCAGACGAGTTTACCTTTAGCTTCAATGGCTATAGTGGCAGCTTCTTCATGGACAAGGATGGCAAGTGGCGAGTCGTATCAGACGACAATATAAGGGTGGAGTTTGACGAGGTCACGGGTTTCAAGTCCATAACGGATTTGAGAAAAGGGTTCTCTCTCCAATACTATAACAAGGATTCAAACAAACGCTTCTTTGATAAGTTTACGCTTGTAACTCCAGATGGAACTCGTTATGAATTTGGTGGCGATAATGCTACAGAATATAGTGTACCATATTACAATCAAGTGAAAGGCGATATCATGGCAACATGTTGGCGACTATCTAAGATTACGACTATTGACAAACGCATTATATGTTTAGATTATGCTGCCGACTCTTATATGTGCGATATACATTATGCTCCTCAAATGATGAAATTCTTCAAGAGCAAAAATGATTCTGTGGGACAATATAATTTTGGACGTACTGCATATACGGGTTTTTTGACAATGCCTTCACGCTTAATGAAAATATCAAGCGAAGATGAAACTATTACCTTTTCGTATGAAAGGGATAATGCGTATGGAGACTTATTTCTTGCCAATACAGGTTGCCTATATTGGCAGAAGAAGAGTGGATATTATGACGAAAATGTTAGATATATGTATGCTTCAAAAGAAGACGTTTTCGATAAACATAAGTTTTCTCTCTTTACTGGGGTAGAACCTTTAGAATCAGAACAAGTAACACGAGAGGCTATTGCTAAGAAGATAACACACGACTATCTAAGAAATATAACTATAAGAAAGTCGAAGATAAAAGTGCTTTCGCTCAATTTTGACTATCAGCTGGTGCAAAAACGACAATTATTGTCAAGCATCAAATTTATGAAAGATGATAAGCAATATATACATTTTTCGAGTGCAAATAATATCAATAAAATGGCAACTAATACATCACCTGAGAACGTGTTGGTTAAACCTTACGATAGCGATAAATCAGTGATAGGAGGTAGCATAAACACCCCTAAAGAAATCAAGGAATTCGAATATAAGTTTGAATATTACTTGAATTCGGATGTTACAAAACAATGGCCTAATAGAAATCCACTTACGTTCACCGATTCGTGGGGCTATTATTCTCGTAGTGGTTTTAACCCTAAAAACTTGGGCGAATGGCAAATGTCAAAGATTTATACTAACAATGATTTTATAATTCGAACACCATTGCTGTCGAGTACCAAAGAGTTTACACTCAAGACTATAATATATCCTACAGGCGGAAGAACGAATTTTGAATATGAACTTAACGATTATTCTAAGGAGTTTGATATTCAGACATATAGCATACGTGATAAATCTGATAGTTCGGGAGGATTGCGCATAAAGACAATATCTAACTATGATATATCAGGTGCGCTACTTTATACAAAAGATTATATTTACAAGAATACTATAGGTGGCAAAAGCAGTGGTATCTCTAAGGGTAGGCCATGCTTCTACGATAGAATATATTTTAATGAAAAGCAGAGTAAATATTTAGATTTCTACTCATTCGACAATATGCTTGCCTATCCTTTGAATTTTAACACACCAGATGTCGGTTACTCAACTGTGTTTGAGGAATTGAGGGATGGCGACGGCAACTTGATGTCGCGCACGAAATATCAATACACCAATTATGACGCCGACACAAACAACCAAACCCATTTCGCCAAGCCAGCCGACTATACCGCCAACGTCTATGGCTCTTATGCCAGCGCAAGCTTTACGAGTATGGCATTTGAAAGAGGAAAATTAGTAGAGAAAGAGGTAATGGATGCAAGGGGTAAGCTCATGGAGCGAGCCTCTTACGAATATGTGCGCTCCACAGGCGAACCTTATTCCACAGTAGCTCAAGAATATCATCTTGATGCCAACCTTAACTTGTTTGGATATTCCTATATGTATAAGACTTTCGCCAATAGGTATCTGGTGTCCACAAAACGTGAGCAAGAGATGCTGACGAATGGAACTTTTGAACGAACATGTCAATATAAGTATAATGCCCTTGGCTTGTTGAGTGAAGAAAAGGTAACCACTGCCAATGGCGAAACAGAGACCACGTCTTATAAATACACTTTCGAAGGTCATGATAGTGCTCGCTTCGTAGCTAAGAATATCTTAATGCCGTTGACTAACGTAAAAAGAAAAAACAAGAGTGGGCAAAATGAAGTGCTCACTTACGCTTGGACTGTAGATACTGTGCCTTATGTTTCCAAAAAGGAAACCATACTGTCGGTCAATGATGCCACAGATACTCATGAGGACTATAGGGTGGAAAAAACAGACAAATACGGCAATCCCATAGTCTATGTTGAAAATGGCATCACTACCATCATGATATGGTCGCATTACGGACAAAAGGTGGTAGCATCGATTCAAAATGCTTCGTATGATGATGTTGCAAAAGTCTTAGATTGCTCAATAGAAGATTTTTCTTCAATGTCGCGACCAACAATTTCGATAGACATTCTAAGAGAAAAACTCCCTAACGCATTCGTCTACACTTATGAGTATGACTATATGCTAAATCTTATGTATAAGACAGATCCTAAAGGAATGCGGAATTGGTATAGATATGATCCTTTAGGTAGGCTTACAGAAGTATATAGAATGCATAATGGAAAAATGGAAATACTTAATACTTATGATTATAATTACCAAACTAAGTGACATATGATATTATCGTTGTTGTCGCAATCTGTGAAGTTAAGAAGTCTGCTATTAAGTGAAAGGCGATATCATGGCAACATGTTGGCGACTATCTAAGATTACGACTATTGACAAACGCATTATACGTTTAGATTATGCTGCCGACTCTTATATGTGCGATATACATTATGCTCCTCAAATGGTCGTTTTGCTCATCTTCAGTTCGATGGTGGACTACTATGGGCAAAATATATGAAATCCATACATTTAATAAATCATAAGCAACAGCCGACTCAAAGCTCGCCTGTTGAAGCCACCATAACAGATCAGTTTGATACAATGAATTTGCATTTAGGTTTTTATTACAAAGACCATTTAGGCAATAATAGAGCAGTTGTAGACGAACAAGGCAAAACGCTTCAATCCACTGATTATTATCCTTATGGTATGCCATATTTCAAAGAATTTGGGAATCAACTTAAAGAATTTGTATTACGGGGAAATATAAAGTTTGTGGCATAATCGATTTTAAGCTAACAACTGCAATAATAAGCAAGCCCCACATTGCCTTAACAAATATGTAGGCAATGTGGGGCTTATTAGGTATATTAAAATGATTCTTTATAATAATGTCTGTATTTGGGCGTATACTATTCAAATAATCCTCCAGAATATGTGTTGCGTCCCATGTGCTCGTAGGCAAGTGGTGTAGCCATACGTCCGCGAGGAGTACGCTTTATGAAGCCTTCCATGATGAGGTAAGGCTCATATACCTCTTCTATAGTTCCTGCATCTTCGCCAATGGCAGTACCGATGGTAGACAATCCAACAGGACCACCCTTGAACTTATCGATGATGGTGAGGAGAATCTTGTTGTCTATCTCGTCAAGACCATATTGGTCGATGTTTAATGCCCTTAAAGAGAGGTTGGCAATATCGCAAGTTATGGTGCCATTACCCTTTACCTGAGCGAAGTCGCGCACACGGCGGAGTAGGGAGTTGGCAATACGAGGCGTACCACGTGAGCGACGAGCAATCTCTAAAGCTGCATCATCTTCGATAGGCACACGCATAAGCATGGCGCTACGCTTGATGATTCGCTGTAGCGTTTCGGGATCGTAGTATTCCAAGTGCATGTTGATACCGAAACGAGCTCTCAGAGGAGCTGTGAGCATACCGCTACGTGTGGTTGCACCAACGAGGGTGAAAGGGTTTAGGTCTATCTGTATGCTTCGTGCAGATGGACCTTTGTCTATCATGATGTCTATACGATAGTCTTCCATAGCAGAATACAGGTATTCTTCCACTATAGGCGACAGACGATGAATCTCGTCGATAAATAGCACATCGTTAGGTTCAAGCGATGTTAGTATACCTGCCAAGTCGCCAGGCTTGTCTAATACAGGTCCGCTTGTTATCTTAAATCCTACGCCAAGTTCGTTGGCTATGATATTGCTAAGAGTAGTCTTGCCGAGTCCTGGAGGACCATATAATAAGGTATGGTCGAGAGGCTCGCCACGATATTTGGCAGCTTCAACGAATATCTCAAGGTTTTCTACCACCTTGGGCTGTCCGTTGAAATCGTCAAATCTCAGAGGTCGCAAGGCATTTTCAAATTCTTTTTCTCCCTTGCTGAGTCTTTCTTCGTGTATGTCGAAATCTTCTGTCATTTAATTGTCTATGTGTATTATGCAACTGCAAAAGTAAGGCTTTTATTTCATATCACCAAATGGGCAGTCATTTCACTTCCTTAAATCCGACTGTCTTTATGCCATTATCAGATGGCACACACCACCTGCCATGCTCTTCACCATGCCCTTCATTTCGAGAGTAAACATTAGCGACGACACTTTGCCTATGGCGAAGCCCGACTTTGCTGACAGCAGATTTATCTGTAGGTCGTTGGTTGTGGTAAGGATGTCTACTATATGTTGCTCGTCGGCAGAAAGGTCGGGGAACAGCTGTCTTTCTATACCCTGCTTCTTGGCTTCTCTGAGCTTAGCATCATTCTCCCAGCCCATGGCGTTGACGAAGTCTTGTGCCGAAGTTATCAGTTGTGCCTTGTTGTCTCTGATAAGGTTGTTGCAACCTATGCTATAAGGCAATCCTATGTTGCCTGGAAATGCAAACACATCCCTGCCATAGCTGTTTGCTATGCCCGTGGTGATAAGTCCGCCACCCTTTTCTGCGCTCTCTACTATGATGCAAGCATCGCTCATTCCTGCCACGATACGGTTTCGCCTAACGAAGTTCACCTTGTCGGCATTGGTGTTGATAGGAAATTCTGTTAGCAGTCCTCCTTGTTTCACCATCTTGGCTGCCGTATCACGATGGCCAGAAGGATAGATGGTGTCGAGACCATGAGCCAATACGCCTATAGTCTCCATGCCTGCAGCCAAAGCGCTGCGATGGGCACAGATGTCTACACCATAGGCAAGTCCGCTAACTATCAACGTGTCGGGGCATGCTATTTGCAGCTCTTTGGTAAACTTCTGAATGATATCCTGACCGTAGGCAGTAGCATGGCGAGTGCCTATGATGCAGATTATTCGTTTGGCGTTGAGGTCGGCATTGCCCATATAATAAAGCATCACAGGAGCATCAGGACATTCTGCCAAGCGCTGAGGATAGAGTGGGGAACTTATGGCAAGCGGTTTGATGCCATTATCCAAATCCCATTGCAGTTCGCTCTCAGCCCATTTCCTGTGGCTCTCAGCATTCTTGAAAGCTTTCACCAGGCGTGGCGTAGCTTCAGGTATCAGCTGCTTGATGTCGCCACTTGCCTCGATAATCTGCGTTGCCGAGCCAGCTTGCGCATACAGCTCGTGTAGCCCCGTGAGGTTATAGTAGCCGATGCGCGACAAGATCATCGCATTTAGCGTTTCTTTGATATCTATATCCATGATGATAGTGGTGGAGCCTTTATTCCATAGAAGATGCGAAATAAGGTTCGAAAGCCTTATCGTATTCCTCGCTATTACCTAATCTGCCATTTATGAGGCATACCAATTCTACCGTGGCGCGACAAGATAGTTTGTTGTCTGCCTCGCGAATGATATCTTGGTGGAAGATGTATCTCACCCCTTGTTTCTCTATCCAGAGCCTCGATATCATCACGTCGTCGCAACGTAGAGGCACCTTATATTGTAAGTTCATACGTGCCACAACAGCATCCACACCCTTCTCGTGCATTTTGGCAAAGCTTAGTCCTGCTTCACGTAGAAACAAGTGGCGCGTATGCTCCATATAGTGTAGATAGTTGGCGTTGTTTACTATACCTTCGATGTCGCACTCATAGTCGCGAACCTCAATTTTTGTTTCAAATATATATTTACTCATATCTTTTTTACTTTTCTACTTTTCTACTTTTTTACCCTTTTACCCTTTTACTTTTTTACCTTTTTACCCTTTTACCTTTCAAATATTCATATCCTATTCGGCAACGTAGGCAGTCTTTGCGGTCGCAATATACCTTTTTTAGTTGTATTAATGCTTGCGAGTCGGAAGCTGTATCGGCATGCAGTCCCACCTCTTGCCACATCCTTACCACCATATTGTTCTCCACCTTCAGCTGGTCGAGCAATTCGAAAGCCCTGTCGCATAGCTCCTCTTTACCTTTGTATCTGCCGTAGGCAAACAATATTGGAACCACAACATTTATTATTAGCACATTTATCGATTGCTTCGACATTTGCTTGGTGTTCTTAGTGCTTTCTTGTCCGAAGTTGTAATGCGTCTGCCAATAGTCGGTAGGCGTGGTTGTAAATAGAGATTGCAGAGCCTTGATATCCTTACATTCCAACAGTTGACTAAGATTAGCCTTACGAGCGAAATAGAGATTTGCCAATTGCGATATTCTTATCTGCGGAAAGTTCTGCGGATGAAGCCTTAGAAATCGCCATAGCTTGTAGTCTATAGGTTTCATCGAGAATTTGTGCGACAGATATTTATATTCTCTGCACAATTCTATGTAGTGAGCATCTGCAGCAGCCTCTTCTCTATACCTTTCGGGTATAGCTCTTGGGTCTAATAGTCCTGCTTGACCTAAGAATATAGCTTCTATCTGCATTATGTCGTCGCGATGGTGAGCCACACTCGATAGTGGAACATTCTCAGCCCATGTCTCAAAGGCATCGCTATTTATGCCGAAGCCAAAATATCGGGCAAGGGTAATGAAGTAGGCATCCTCCCACGAACCATTACACTTCTTCAACCTTTCCGTTATGGCGTCAGTCTTCTGTTCCAATCGTTCTGTCACCAAGGCGCTCATCCACGAGTGGATGGTTAGCGAACTTAGCTCCGGCACAATCTTATAGCATGGCGGATAGCTGTCGGTAGAAAGCAAGTCTTTGTAGTTGTCAGCCACGCTCTTGGGTACCTTTATCTCAAGTTGAGGCAGTAGTCTGCCGTCGGAAGTTTCCACAGCCGAGTTGGCAACTTCCACCACGTGTAGTATCACGTTGTCGTATCTTGGATCTTTGTCGTGATTGTGCTGATACCAGTCTGTCGACTTGTCGTGTATCTCAATATTTCCCACCCACATGGTGCCATCAATCTTCACTTTGGCATTAAAGAAGTCGGGACCTGCATTGGTGTTATGCAGTCCTGTATCAATTATTTCTACCTCTTTGCCTTCGGTCGTAGTGAGGTCGTAAGGTTGGAAAAGTTTATGTTTCCAGCAGTAGTGCAGTAGTTGTTCCATAAACCGATAGATGTTAATAATGTTGCAAAAATACAAAAAATAATCCTTAAGTAAAGACTTATTGTATGTTTTTCTTTTGCTATTTCGTCTAATTAGCTTATCTTTGCATGCAAAATACTGACATATCGCATGTTAGGTGGATATGTCTGCAAACAATATTGAACATAAAACACAATAAACATGAAAATTGCATTGATAGGCTACGGCAAGATGGGCAAGATGATTGAGCAGATTGCCAAAGACCGTGGACACGAGATAGTAAGCATTATAGATGTAGACAACCAAGAGGATTTCGATTCTCCAGAATTTGCTTCGGCTGATGTTGCCATAGAGTTTACAGCTCCACAGGCTGCTTACGGCAACTATCTTCGTGCTTTTGCACACAACGTGAAGGTGGTTTCTGGTTCTACAGGATGGATGAAAGAGCATGGCGACGATGTTCGTCGTATGTGTACCGAAGAGGGTCAGACTCTCTTCTGGGCTTCCAACTTCTCTATTGGTGTAGCCATCTTCTCTGCCGTAAACAGATATTTGGCAAAGATTATGAATGGCTTCGAGCAGTATGATGTGAAGATGGAGGAAACACACCATATCCATAAGCTTGATGCTCCAAGTGGTACTGCCATCACTCTTGCTGAAGAGATTGTTGAGAATCTCGATAGAAAGACCGACTGGGTGAAAGGTGCTGTCAACTGGCCTGACTCTCCTGAGAAGAATGAGGCTGCTACTGAGGCTAAGCCTACAGACCTTGTCATCGATGCTGTTCGTCGCGATGAGGTGCCAGGCATTCACGAGATAACCTACGACTCTGATGCAGATGCCATCACTATCTGCCACAACGCACACTCTCGTAAGGGCTTTGCTCTTGGTGCTGTATTGGCAGCTGAATATACCAAGGATCACAACGGATTGCTTACAACAAGCGATTTGTTTAAGTTTTAATACCAATTAGCCTTCCACTCATCAATATTGATAAACGATAGTGGATTGGCTTCATAACAATAATATATTGCTCTTTAGCACATTATAAAACAGAAATGATTGATAAGCAAAAGAAACAACTGAATATGAAGGTGCAATGGACCAAGTTGTCTATTGTGTTAGCCTTGTATCTACTCTTCTTATTGTGGGTGAAAAGTTGGTGGGGACTTCTCGTAGTTCCTTTCATCTTCGATGTTTATATCACTAAGAAGATTCGTTGGCAATGGTGGAAAGACTCAGAAGGACCAGTAAGGTTCATCATGTCGTGGGTAGACGCTCTTGTGTTTGCTCTTGTGGCAGTATATTTCATCCATCTGTTCTTCTTCCAAAACTTCGTAATCCCATCATCTTCTTTGGAGAAGAGCCTTCTCACAGGCGACTATCTGTTTGTTTCTAAGGTTAGCTACGGACCTCGCATTCCGCAGACTCCGCTCACTATGCCTATGACACAGCACACTTTGCCTATCTTCAACTGCAAGAGCTATATCGAATATCCTCATTGGGACTATCGTAGAGTGAAAGGTTTGGGTAATGTGAAACTCAACGATATCGTGGTATTCAACTATCCTGCTGGCGACTCTATCCTTACCGAGCCTGCTTATGCCAACGACTATTATAATATGTGTTATGGCTTTGGTGAAGATTTGTATCGTCAGATTTATCCTGACGCTCCATCACCTGCCGACCTAAACCCTGCTCAGCAATACGAATACTTTAAGACCGTATATGCTATGGGACGCAACTATATTGCCAACAATCCTGTGCAATATGGTAGCATCGACTCTCGTCCTACCGACCGTCGCGAGAACTATGTTAAGCGTTGCGTAGGTTTGCCAGGTCAGACTCTGCAGATAAAGAACAAGATTGTTTATCTTGATGGCAAGGCCAACAAGGAACCAGAGAATGTTCAGTATACATATCTTATCAAGCTCAACAATATGTCGATGGTTGATTTCATGGCAGAAAAATATGATGAGCTTCGCAAAGACCTTGGTATCACCAACGAAGACATAAGCTCGTTGTCACGCCTTCATGGTTCTGATGTAGATAGTCGCTATCTGCTCAATGGCGCTATCTTGCAGCAGTTTGATGGCTATATGCCTTTGACAAAGCGTGCTGCCAACGAATTGAAGAAGCAAAAGATTGTTTCTGCTATTCGTCAGGTCACAGACAAGGATATCTTTTCTGGTTCGCTATATCCTCAGAATGCCGTAACTGGTTGGACTCGCGACAACTATGGTCCTATCTGGATTCCTAAGAAGGGCGAGACTGTTCATCTCTCTATGAGCAACATCGCTATCTACGAGCGTCCTATCAAGGTATACGAAGGCAATAGCCTCGATGTTAAGAACGGACAGATTTATATCAACGGCAAACTTGCCGACAGCTATACCTTTAAGCTCGATTACTATTGGATGATGGGCGACAACCGTCATAATTCTGCCGACTCTCGTTATTGGGGATTTGTGCCAGAAGACCATGTGGTTGGTAAACCAATATTCATCTGGTGGTCAAGCGACCCTGATAGAAATGGCTTTGGTGGCATTCGCTGGAGCCGACTGTTTAACTTTGTAGACAATATAAAATAAATATTTTGAACCAAGCGCTCAAAACACTTTTGGCGCTATTGGTGGCAGCTATAGTGATGCTCGCCATTCGCGCCTATGTATTTACCATCTATACGGTACCCGTGAATGTGGACAACCATATTCACAGGGGCGACCGCGTAGGGGTGCTTCATTGGCTCTGTTCTGACATACAACGAGGCGATGTTGTGGTGTTTGGCGACTCTATAAAGCAGATAGGAAAGATAAAGGCGGTGCCTGGCGACTCGGTTGTTGTGAATGGTGAAAAGTATCTCATTCCTCATCAATGTTGCCATCGTTGCAAGAGTACCGACTGCCATACCTACTTACTTAATGTAGGCACAACAGAGATGCTCGTGCAGAAACACGACATGCTTGGCAAGGCATGGCGACTTTATTAGTGCTTTATTTATATTTCCTCATAATAACTATTGTTATTTCTTTGTAACTCATGCAGACAGCTCTCCTTTCATCTACATATTTCGGTCCTATACAATGGTATCAGAAGCTTTTTAGATACCAGCGTTGTATAGTTGAACAGCACGACAACTTTATTAAGCAGACTTATCGCAACCGTTGTGTTATCTCGGCTACGCAAGGCCCACAGGCTTTGTCGATACCTGTAGAACCTGCTCCGCAAACTTCTGTAAGCGGAAAGGTGGTAATGAAGGATGTCCGCATCAGCGATCATGGCAACTGGCGCCATCTACATTGGAATGCTTTGTTGTCAGCTTATGGCGAGAGCCCTTTCTTTGAATATTACGAGGATGATATTCGTCCGTTCTTTGAGAAGCAATACACGTTTTTGCTTGATTTTAATATGGAGACCACAGCAAAAATGTGTGAACTATTGGATATAGAGCCTAATATCGTGCTGTCAGAGGAATATTTGTCGGCAGATGCTCTTACGCAATCATCGGCTAACGGCGATGTCGTTAGCGACTTCCGTGATGCTATCCGTCCTAAACGTCCGTTAGAAGACCTTGAGTTCTCTCCAAAACCTTATTATCAGGTGTTTAGCCAGAAGCATGGCTTCTTGCCAAACCTTTCTATCCTCGACCTTCTTTTTAACGAAGGAAACGAATCTGTGTTGTTCTTATAGCTGAATGATAGGATAAATACCTTAATTTTATACATTTAGATATTTTTTTTGCAAAAACTTGCTGATATTAAAAAAAATTATATAACTTTACAGCCGATATTTATTAACTAAAAACTATATCGGTATGAAAACAAGACATTTTTCTGTAGCAGCATTGATTCTTGCTACATCTTTCTTTGCAAGTTCTTGCGTAGGTTCTTTCGGACTTTTCAACAAACTAGCTCAATGGAATAAGTCGGCTACAAGCTCTAAGTTCCTCAACGAAATCATCTTCATCATCATATCTCCAGCTTATGCTGTTTGCTCACTTGCTGATGTTGTTGTTTTCAACTCTATCGAGTTCTGGACAGGTAGCAACCCTATGGCACATAATGTAGGCAAGACAATCGACGTAATGGGTCAGGACGGCAAATATTATGCTGTGACATATCTTAAGAATGGTTATGAAGTAAAAGCTCCTACAGGCGAAATAACAAACTTCCTTTACGACAAGAATACTGATTCTTGGTCGCAGGTTGTTGATGGCAAGACTGTAGAGATGTTCCGTTTCAACCATGATGGTACTATCAAGGTTAATGTAAACGGCAAGTCTATGGATGTTGCTCTCGACGAATCTGGCGTATACGAGGTAGCTTCAGCTGCTGGCAAGAGCATGCTTTGGGCAAGTAGATAATAATAGCTTTTATAATAAACAAATAAGTGGTAGTTCGAATCATTCGAGCTACCACTTATTTGTTTATATTATAGAGCCTATAGCGCACCCGACAAACATCTGCGCGAGTATCAATAGCAGACCTCCCTAGAAGGCTTTACGTGGTCTTTTATTGTATAAGTATCGTTTATGGACGATAAAAAATGAAGAGTTTTGTCGTTTATAGACGATAAAAAGTTGGATAATCCGAAAAATCAGGGGGACAGCTAAGATTTGCCTGGAAGGCAATACACATCGCTTGCGATGTAGGTAACCGGGGGCAATGCCCTCGGAAAGGAAGATCAAGCAGACAATAGCCTGGAGGGTTTTACCTCGACATTCACCATAATCAGCATAACTGCTTCTCCTTTCAGGCTGGTCTTTGTGACTTTCCTGACTGGTTATAATTAATACCCCATAGATTTATCGGGTGAGCCTATCTTGTCGAGTCTCTGATATTCCATAGGTGTCATACCATATACCTTCTTGAAAGCCTGATGAAAGCTTGTAGGTGACTTATATCCCACCTTTTCTGCTATAGCCGCTATGGTAAGGTTGCCATAATGATTTTTGTCGGTAAGCATCTTTGCAGCCTTTCTGATTCTATATTCATTCAGGTAGGTCTTGAAGTTCTTGTTGTAGGTCTTATTTATTGCCCACGATACATACTTGGTGTTCGATTCCACCTTTTGAGCAAGCATCTGTAGGCTAAAGCTTGGATCGCAAATACATCTACTATCCTCCATCACATGCGCTATCTGCTGCAATAATCGTTCCGTTTGTTGCTTATTAAGCAAGTCTGGGTCGTCAGTTTCTTGAGCTGCTTCATTTACGCTCTCGTTCTCAGATTGATTTTGGTTGTTTACAAATATTTCGTTCTGTATAGCCAACTGCTGATCATATTCTTTATGCTTCTGAATGAGCAAGCGCTGAGTGATAACAAGCTGACGGTTTTTCCTATATATATAATATGTGAGTACAATGAGAGTGGCAAGCAAAGCCACGAATATCACTATCACCCATACCAGGAATGTGTTGCGATTGGATAATGAAGATATCAGCATGTCACTACGTTGACTTTCGTAATTAGCAATCTGGCTACGCTTAGAGTTGAATTCTTTCTGTAGGAAGAAGGAGTCGCGCATAGCCGCAAAGAGCTTTTGGTAATGTAATGATAGACTATCGTTGCCTTCCTTGCCATAAACAATTGCTAAATGCTCGTATGCCGAAGTAAGCGGACCAATACAATTTCCTTTTTTAGCTACATCTACACATTTCAAGAACCATTCTTCTGCCTTCTTATTGTCCTTGATTTCTTCGTGCATCACTCCGAGCTGTCCCATTTCTGCAGCCACGAAGATCTCTTCCATATCATGAGTTTTAGCATATTCCATGGCTTGAGTATGGAAAAATATAGCGGCTTTATAGTTCTTCTTAGCTTTAGCCAGAAGTGCCTGGTTTAGATAAGTATAAAAGCGTGATTTTTCTTTGGAGTCCATCGAGATTGTACCGATGGATTCGTAACAAATTTGAGCTTCGCGTGCCATACCGAGGTTGGCATAACACAATAGCATATTGCATTTAGCAGTTGTGATGGATTCCTTATTTTTTAGTTCATAAGCCTTCTCCAAGCTCTTTTTGTAATAATGTAGAGCTTGCTCATAGTCGTCGAATATAGTATATATGTTACCAATATATACATATGCTTGTATATATGCATAGTCGTCGTGAGTTTTATCTGCTGCTTTAACGGCTTTCGATAATACATCGAGAGCATCCATATATCTTTCTTTGCTATAGTATTCATGCCCCAACGAAAGCAGACTATCTGTAGCCTTCTTGGTTTCTCCAAACATATAGCAGAATGGGAATATGAATGCCAATATTATGCTTAGAAGCTTTTTCATTTTGTTCTATATATGGTAAGATACCGATTAAATTTTGTTATGATAGTGCAAAGATAGTGCAAAACGAAGACAATACAAAATGAATGCAAATTCATTTTTATTGTTGAGTGCAGCCTATCTTATGCAAAGATAGTATAAACTACTGGAATATAAAATTAAAAAGCTATCGCCTTTTTGTATTCATATTTTGCTTATAACGATGCAAAGATAACGATAAAATGCCAGTTTTTCATCCATTTTCTTGAAAATGTATAGCAAAAAGTATATAAAACCGTCTTGTTTGCTTAAATAATGCTACTTTTGCAACTGTATTTAGTAACACAATGTAAAACAGCTAAAAGTTTACTGTATGAAAAAAACACTACTTTCATTAGCTTTGATGCTTGTGGCATTATTGCCTGTTTCGGCTCAAAGGGTAACAAAGGGTATGCAGAAGGTAAACGTCAAGGAGCTACAGAAGACGCTCAACAAGAATGACGTTTCGTTTCTCGCAGTACCAGAAAATGTAGACGGCATCATCCCTACTCAGGGAGTTGCCAAAGTAAAGAAGCCTAAAACTATAGCAAGATTGCCACGTCGCGATGCTGCCGTTACAGATACTGTGCAGTATTTTGCTATAGCTCAGTCTTTCCACAAAGACTATACATTTATTTATGAAGGTGGTGAGACATACAGCTATAATATAGGTCTTGCTCTGAATGGCACAAAGGCTACTATCACAAATCTCTTTGATATGTATAATCAGAGTGCTACTGCATGGGCTCGTAGCTACGACTACCCTGTAGATGGTACATATGATGCAGACGCTAAGACCATCACCATCCCTACTACAAAGGAGGGTATTGTATGTGGTAACTATGGCGGTTATTATGATACATATCTTGTAGCTGGTAATGTAAGTACTTCTGGTACTATCGACCCTGCAGAGTCGTTGGTATTTGATGTCACTACCGATGATGCAGGTAACATCACAACTCTTACAGCAAGAACAAACTTTGCTGTAAAATATCAGTATGGTACTGTTCGTGTATACAAATCGTTCAAAGCCAACTTGCCTGTAGAAGGTGTTGCTAATCTTAAGACTTTTACAGAGTCTCTTGATTTTGGAGAAGATTTCATAAATAATAAGGTTGAAAAGACAGTTACACTTTATAATACTGGTGGTAGTGATGCTGAGTTCGCTTTGGAAATTGAGGCTGAAGACGATGCTTTCACTTCAACGATGACTACTGGTGTTGTGCCTGCTCATAGCTCATTGGATTTGCCTGTTACATTCTGTGCGTCAAAGGCTGGTAGCTATGAGGGTATTGCTACTTTGACTTACGATAATGGAGAGGATGAAGCTACCTTGGTATTCGACCTTGCTGGTGCAGCTAAGGCTTATCCTGACTATTCTGCTGCTTTCAAGAGCGATAAGTTTGATGTTACAACCAACATCGAGTTCCCATTCGAGATGACAACTCTTGAGGATGGTACACAGGTTGCTATGTCTGGTACTCATGGTAAACGTGGTAGCTCTTGGCTCCGTCTTGACTTTGTTGTTCCTGAAGGTAAGCTTGCTACTGTAAGTTGGAAGGGTATCAGCAACAACGTAAGCAATTGGTATCAGAATGCTGGTGGATATTTCGTAGATACTCTTGAAGGTGTGAAGGCTTCTTGGACAGGAGCTAACGAAGATATGTCTGGTAGTTGGCAGTTTGCTCCTGGTGCTCACTTTATCCGCTTCCAGTATGATGGCGAGGCTTATACTGGTCTTGAAGACAACCACCTCTATGTCTACGATATTGATTATAAAGAATCAGACCTCTTAAAGGATGCAGCTGTTGTTTTAACACCTGAGGTATCTCTTGGTACAGATGTGCTTACTGCTGGTGGCTCATGCACAAAGACTGGCGTGATAACATTGAAGAACAAGGGTGAGAATAATCTTGTCATCAAGAAGGTAACTGCTGACAATGCTGAGTTTACTACCGATATTAGTGGTCTTAAGGCTGTTCCTACTATGGAAGAAATAAGCATTCCTGTAACTTTGGAAACAAAGACTGCAGGCGAAAAGTCTGCTACTTATACTATTGAAACCTCTGCTGGTACATTCACAGCCGTTGTTAAGGCTTCTATTATGACAATGCCTGATTTCGGTAGTCTTGTAAAGGAGGGTGCTGAATATATCACAAGTTGGGACGTAAACCCTGATGCTCCATTCATTATCAAGGATGGCAAGGCTGTTAACAAGAATGCTGGCGACAATTCTGTAAACGAGACTGCTTGGTTCAGAATGAACCTCAATATCCCAGAGGGTAAACTTGCTTATGTATCATGGAAGGGTAGATGCTATGGTCGTCCTATAGACGAAGTAAACTATTCTCACTTATATAGTAGCTATATCATGGTTGAAATGACTCATCCTTCAACTGCAGGAACTGCTGCAGCCTATGGCTCAGATGTTGATGTAAGCTCTTCAACTCTTGAGGCTGATGAAAGCTGGGCAGACCATCTTGTATGTGTGCCAGGAACTCATTCTTATAGATGGGGATGGCTCCATAATGGTGATGGTATAGTTCCTGAAGGCGACTGCGCAGAAATCTCTGATATCAGAATTCATGTTATTGACTTTAAAGACGAGGGCGTTGAGCTTGAAACTCCTGAGGTTAAATTCGATACCACTTATGTTGGCTACAACAGATACACAACAGCAAAGATTACTCTTCGCAACACAGGATCTAAGGATCTTACAGTCGAAGAGATAACTGCAAACGACCCTTTCTATGGCATAGAAACAACTGAAATTGCACAGTTCAACAAGACTATTGATGTAACTCTTTGGTTCTATCCTGATGAGGCTGGAGAATTCAATAAAGATCTTACCTTGAAGACAAGTGCTGGTGATGTTGTTGTAAAGTGTAGCGGTGTAGCACTCGATGCTGAGAAGGAAGGCTACGTACTCTTAGGCGACTTTGAGAACCAGGCTTATGGTTGGAGTACTGCAGACTTAGATGGCGATGGCGAAACATGGAACCTTGGCTACAACCTTTGGGGTGACCAGCCTCAATATTGTCATAGTGGTAAAGAGTGCTTAGCTTCTATTTCTTATAGCAATAATCTTGGTGCAGTAACTCCTGACAACTGGACAATGTCGCCTGTAATAACAATCCCAGAAGATGGTGCTCAGCTCTCTTACTATGTTGCTGCTTTCAGTCCAAAGCGTTTTGAGGAAACATATAGCATGTATGTTCAGCCTTACGATGATAATACACTTGATATTAATGCTGTAGCAGAAACAGAGCCTCTTATCAAGGAAACTCTGAAAGAAGAAAATGGTGCTGAAGATGGATGGACTCTCCGCACATTCGACCTTGCTAAATATGCTGGTAAGCAGGTGGTAATCTGCTTCCGTCATCATGATTGCAACGGACAGTACATTCTTCGTCTCGACGATGTCAACGTGAAGCGTAATACTTCAAATGGTGTTTCTAACCTTATCAGCAATGTTGCTGGCAACTCTGTAAGATACTTCTCTGTAGATGGTCGTCAGACTAACAGCTTGCACAAGGGTATCAACATCGTTCGCTCACAGAAGGAAGATGGTACAGTCGTTGTACGTAAGGTGTTGAGATAATAGATAAAAACATCTAAGCTAATAGATATAATAATCTAAGCAAAAAAAGAAAAAAGATGAAAAAGATATTATTATCACTCTTTGCATTGCTTGCCTCGTTTGAGGTGAGCAATGCTCAGGTTTCAGGAATGAACATAGGCTATTGCCATGGCAAACTTGGTCCTTTCCCTTCAACTTCAGATACTTATTTCTCTGATCTTTCTACAAAGAAGCAGACATGGACAAGTGGTGCCATACTTATTAAGAAAGAGAGAATTAATAGTCTTGCAGGCAATCAGATTCGCGAAATCCATGCTGGTCTTATCTCTAAGCTTAATGTAGACTCGCTTGCTGTATGGGTTAGCGAAAGCCTTGATGGTCCAGTTCTGAGTACTGATACTATAGTAGCTCCTGCCAAGGGATGGAGTACAGTTGCTCTTACCAAGCCTGTAGATATCACTTCTGATATGCAGACTCTGTATGTGGGCTATTCATACCATCAGAAGAGTACATCAAAGGCTATGAGCTGCACAAAGACTCCAGAACCTGGCTATTCATGCTTCATCCGTTCGGGTAACGATGAGTGGAAGGATTATAGCAACGACTATGCTGTTAGTGTTGAGGCTATGGTATATGGCGACAAGTTGCCTAAATACGATTTGACTTTGAGCGCTCTCGATGTGCAGCAGAACTATGTTGTCGACAATGGCAATCTTGAATTCACAATGCAGGTATTCAACAATGCTACTGTGACTATTAACGGATTTGATGCAGTATGTACAGTTGATGGTTCGGATGATAAATATACCGTACATTGCGATTCTTCTATTGCCTACAACGAGTCTAAGACCATTACAATGACTATCAGTCCTACTGCTATTCAGACTATGGTTCCTGCTACTCGTACGCTCACAGTAACTTTGACCAACCTTACTGAGGGTGAAGACGAAATACCAAGCGACAATACTTTGTCGGGCACTTTCAATGTTACTCTTCATAGCTTTGTCCGCAACGTGCTCTTGGAAGAGTTTACTACTGAGAAATGTACCAACTGCCCACGTGTAGCAAGCTATGTACATGATGCAATGAACGAGCCTGAATTCCAGGGACGTCTCAACACTATGGAGAATCATGCAGGATATTATACCGACTCATTCACAGCAACATTCCATAATGATTGGACATGGTTCTACGATAATCAATATGCTCCTGCAGTATTGTATGATCGTCATGCTGAAGATGGTGAGGCTACTGCTGTTACTTGTCCTAATAGCAAGCTCGAATTGTTTGAGGGTATTCGCAAGCGTTTGCGCGAAACAGCTTTCGTAAGCTTGAAAGTATCTGCCGATGTAGATGGTGAAAACCAGAAGATAAACATTAAGGTTACTGGTACACGTGCAAAGGAGAACTTCACAAAGAATCCTGCTCGTATAACTGTTGTGCTTACAGAAACCAACCTTGCAGCTATTTCTCAGGCTGGTGCTGGTGGCGATTATACTCACTATAATGTAGGTAGACGCGTAAACAGCATTTGGGGTGATGTGTTAGAGTGGAATGGTGATGACTACACCTACGAGTGCTCTATCCCTTACACTCAGAACTATATTCTCGACAACCTCGGCATCTTGGCTTTCATCCACGACTATGATCCAGATGACAAAACAAAGTGTGATGTAGCAAACTCTGCAGCTATAACAAGTGCTGAGTTTACGGGTAAGGCTACAGCAATCTTCGCTCCTAATGCTTCAACTAATGACTCTAAGGCTCTATATTTCGATTTACAAGGCAGAAAGCTTTCTGCACCAACTAAGGGATTTAATATCGTTAAGCGTAACGGACGTTTCATAAAGCAAATATTGCATTAAGGTTTAATATTAGTAACGTGTTCAGGATAACGTGATATAATAACAAACTAAAAAATCGAATCGTGCGGATAGCATTATGCTATTTGCATGATTCGATTTTCTTTTTAGAATATTGTCTCTCTATAATTATTGCCACCTATATAATATAGGTATTCTACTAAAACTCTATAACATTCTCTCCTTTCCAATCGGTATTGACAGATATGCTGAAATTATAATTATCGGATGCTGAAGGTGGAGCTATATTGGTAAAGAGGTTGCCTTTATAGCGTGTAATCATATTTTTGCTTACAGCAACGTCTTCAAAGGTTTTTGTACATACAGTCTCGCCCGAAGCGTTGAGGGCTGTAATGGTCATCTTTAGCTTCTTGTCATCCGATTGTGGGAATGTATAAACCTCGTATGTGTTTACACCTGCCTGTACGTTTCTTATTTCCGTCTGTCTGCTGTTCACAGATCCTGCTCCTGTATAACCGCTTAGGGTAGACGAGCCGCCTGTATAATAGAACTTCAGTTGCTTAACGTTCTCTGGTATCTGGTCTGCTATTTCGAGGCGGAACATGGCAGTAACTCTTTCCATTACTACATCTATATTGTTGCTGCCAGCCACCAACTCAATCTCTTCATAATAATGGAAAGTATCCGATAGTTTGTTGCCTTCAAATGTAATCTTGTTTATATCTGTCGTTGTAGCATTCTTTTCGTTTGAATGAGCAACTATAACCAAGTGGTATTTTCCTTCAGCCAATTTCATAGTTACATTAGCAAAATCAGCGTCTGTAGACTTCTTATTTGCAGAGTATACACGTTGTCCTTCTACGTTGTAAATAGATATGGTAAGCTTCGTACAGACTTTGCCTATAGGTTCTATGGCGCGTGTGCCCTTTGCTGCAGCATTCTGATAGTTTGCGTCAGCTATTCCGCCTATGTGTATAGATAGGCTCGCATTGCCGTCAGAAGATGGTTGAGATGTTGGTGGTTCTTTGCTTAGTAGTTCGTCGAGCGATACTTTCTCACATGATGCTAAAGCCAGCGATAATGCCAAAAGGCATATTAGTTTTAGTTGTCTCATAATTGTTTTGTTATTTGAAAGGTTAGTTCGTTTATATTGCTCCAAAGATACAACTAATAATCGAATATATCTCGATTTGTTGAAAGTTTTTTCTCTTTTTCATGTAAAAAACTATTTTTTCTTGAATATTGATAGATGATAATGAAAAAAAATCTTCCGTTTAAACACTTCTTTTAACCGCTTAAACCTGCTGTGTGTACATTTATGCCATTTTAGGTGTAAACAGCATTTGTTAGCATAAAATCAATTTCTTATATTTGCAACGTCTTTTAGTAATAATAAGGCAAAAAGTAACCTGCTTGTATAACATTAAAACAAAAAGAAAGGGAAAAAGGAATGAAAAAGGTTTTTAGTAATTTTATTGTTAGAATGAACAAGACAGCCTTTGTGTTTGCTACAGCGGCTGTATGTGCGTTAGGTACAGTATCTTGTGGTGGCGACGACGATGGTGATGAAGCTGGCGGTGGTGGTTCGTCTGCAGGCAATACTGAGTCGGGTGTGATTCAAACTCCAACAGGAGGAGCGGTACGAGTGGCTAAGGCTGGAGAATATACCTTCTCATACAATAGCGACGGCTCTCTTGCTTCCTTCTTTGATGGTGATGTGACATTTAATGCTACCTATAATCCATTTACGTTGTCAAGTCATTACCAGAGCTCAAGTTTTGAGGAAACAATTTCTTTCGTTTTATCTCTGAATAATAATGGTTATATCTCGGGCGTCAGCACATCAGGAGTATATACCAGTAAAGAAGAGAAGGAGGTAAGTAAAGGAAATGGCTCTTTCAGCTATGATGGTAGTGGTCATTTGACACGTGCCGTTTTCAAAGGTAGTGGTTCTATCGAAGAAGATGGTCAAAAGTATAATTATACATCTAAGAGTGATTATACATTCACATGGGATGGCGGAAAGCTGGTGAAGGCTGTTTATAATTTTGTAGAGGGAGATGATACGGAGTCTACAGTCGTTGAATACACTTACGGAAGCGATGCTGTACAGAATGTTACATGCCAGTATGTTCCGGCAATCATTGACGATGATATGATAGCTGCATTCTTCTATTTAGGTTATTATGGAAAGGGTCCATCTGTATTGCCTACAAGCTGTAAGGTTACCGATACAGATGATGAAGGAACAAATGTACAGACCTACTCATGTAGCTACACTCTGAATAGTGACGGAACCGTCAATACGTTTAATGGAATAGAGAGTGGAACTATGGTTTATGGCAACATTACTTCTTCTGGTTCTGAGACTGCAGCAAAGTCGGTAATGATGAATAATAAGCATGCTAAGGGCTTACACAAGAACTTCTTTAAAAGAATAAGAAAATAAATAAACCTATCTAAAAAGAATAACTCGCAACTTTGGTTAATATACTAAAGTTGCGAGTTTTGTTTGTTTAAATAATGAAGTTAACTGCATCATTCGACTAACCGCGGTTAGTCGGTCATCGAAGCCTGCTTCGATGGGCTACGAAGCTATATTACTTTACCTACTAACCTTGGTTAGTCGAAAGACGCAGCTTATTGCGTTGGAATCTATAGTTAATAGCAACAGGCAATAAAAAAGGCATTAGAATATTGTTTTGCCAATATCCTAATGCCATAATATTAAGAGAGTGGGGGAATTTTACTTGTTCTGATACTTAACTACAACAGTATTAGAAAGCATTGACTGACCAGCAGAAATATACATACCTGTGGTCTTCAATGTCAAGGTGTTATTTTCAAATCCTGTTTCGATAGGTGCTTCATTCTGAATCATCTCGTAATTCTCATTGTAGTCACCTGCAAGCAACTTGTTAGGAACATATGTAGAAGTTGTTACGTTGCGGTTGAGTAGGAAGCCAAGGAACAAGTCTTCACGAGTCATCATGAGTGCGAAGATGTTAACCAAGTATGCAGGCTCTGTTGTGTTAGGGCATACGCGGATGCTCTTATTTGTTGTGAAATTGTTGGTGAAAATCAAATTATATTCAGAAAGATCACCATTCTCATATTTCGCAGTTAGGTTCTCTTGAGATTCTGCATTTGCTTTGTCCAGGATACCTACAAGGTGGCCCTCAGCATCGTAGTTCCAAGCATAAACAACCTCATCTCCTGTTGTCATGCTAAAACCTGTGCTGCTGGTTATACGACCATTCTCGTCAAGAGTATAAGTTAATTTCTCCAATGGCAAAGTTACAGGTATTACAGTTACTGTATTTCCGCTGTATGCAAATTCCCACACATATTGATCATTTGTGGTAATCTTCTCCAATGCACCATCATTGTTGTAGTGGAATGTAGCAGTAAGAGGTTCGCTGAGCATCGGATGATCAGAAATAGTGATGCTTTCGATTCTGCGATCTACGTATACTGCTGTTGTGCCCAAAGCCCAAGTGGAATTGCCGCGAACGAGAAATACTGTATATTCGCCTTCTGCCAAATCAGCAGGAACAGTAAACTTAACGCCGTCTGCTGCAACTGTTGTACCAACAGTTGTACCCTGTGGAGTCTTATCGGTCATATACGATTTAGTAGCAGCGTTGGCAACAGGAATCAATACAATCTTGTCACCCTCTGCGAAGCCGATACCTGCGATAGTTACTTCCTTACCCAATGCGAGACCGCTTGGCACAGAAATCGCTGTGATAGGGTTTTCTGCTGCAAGAAGAGTCATAGAACCCAATGTCCACTTGTTGTTCTCGACCTGCAAAACAACCTCTACCTTGCCCTTGTTGAGAGTGTAAGGAACGGTGAACTTAGCACCACTTGTTGCCATCTTTGCATTTACGTTGACAGCCTCACCATACTCAGGAACGAGCCAAAGAGTCTGACCTGCAGCAAAACCTGTGCCCTGGATAGTAACCTCGGCACCAATCTTAGCTGACTGAGGGACAGTTGGGTTTGAAACAGGGTTGCTTGGTCCATCATCGTCAGATGAACATGCTGAGAATGTGATAACCGCACAAAGCATCAGCATCATAGAAATCAATTTCTTCATAATGTTTTGGTTTTAATTGGTTAATTAATAAAGATATGTATATAAACTCTCTTTTCCTTTATTGTCTTTAGCGATTGTGACAATCGTTTATAGTCCAGGCTGGCTATTCAGAATCTTCTCCGTATCCTCGCTCGATGGGCGTGTCATGTCAGGGTTAACGATTCTGCCGTTAGGGTCGAGGAGAATGAAACGAGGAATACCGCTTATGCGATAGTCACTCTGGAACTTTGAACCCTTGCCAATATAGAGCTGAGTGCCCGAGAGAGCTCCGCTCTTTACTCGTGCTTCCCACTTAGCCTTATCCTGGTCTATCGACAAGCCTACGAAGACGATGTTGCGTCCCTTAAACTTCTCTTCGAGCTTCTTAAGGAATGGCAACTCCTTTTGGCATGGTCCACACCATGTTGCCCACATGTCTATGTATACGTATTTGCCACGGAAGTCGCGCAATGTCATCTCCTTGCCATTTACGTCTACACCCTTAAAAATAGGCGAAGGACGACCAACGGCAGCCTTGTCCCACTTAGCGCAAGCCTTCTTGAAGATGTCGTTGAGGCGTGGTGAAGTGACGTAGGTGTAGTAGAGATTCTGCAAGTCGGTGATATTCTCTACGCCATTGCCCTCAACATAGGTGAAAGCCAAGAAATGAATCAATGCCTCGCGAACCTTCTCGCTCTGCATATTCTCGCCTATATAGCTCATCTCTGCCAACACTTTAGGATAGAACTGGCGGATGTTCTTGCCTTCTTCGTCGAACACGTGAGAAGTCTCAATCATATAGTTGCGATATTCATCTACGTCAGCCAAATCATCGTCCTCTTTAACATACTGGCGAAGAGTGTTGTAGTAGTCGTCGCCAAGAACCATAGTAGAGTCTTGGGTGAGATAAAGGTGGCTAACAGGATACATCAAGAATGCGTTGGCATAGAAGTATGTTATTCTGCCTTCTTCCATCTTCTGGAACTTATCGTCGGCAGCAAACTTGCGAGCCTTAAGCAGTCGCTTCATCGAAGCTATCTTCTTGTCGACAGTAGTCTTGAATTCATTCCAAGGAAGTTTGTAAGCATCGTCTGCCAAGCCTCTGAGCTGAATCTTGTTCAGATAGTCTACAGCCTTCTCGTTGCCACCCTTCACAGCGAAGGTGTTGTCGAAATCGTTGGCATCAAAAGAGATTGTCATATCGTCGCCCTTCTGCAGATATACAATCTTGAACTTCTCGCCATAATACACGTTGGCATATAGAGCATCCATACCATCGAGCTGAACAGTAGCCTTACCATCGGTAAGAGCATACTCGTTGACGCTCATGTGGTAAACCAATACCACATTTGTAAGAACAGGGTTCTTGACATCAAACTTAACTGTGATGCCGTCGGCAGCCTGCATATTCATAGCAGCAAGCAGCAACATCAGCAGAGAAAATATTTGCTTCTTCATATTGTTTCTTTTTAGTTTATTATTTATACCATATATATAATATAAGGTATTAGTTGGTACGCTCGCGATAGATAGCATCCACAATCTTGGCAAAGCCTGTATAGGTTGTTGGAGCTACAGACGAGAAGTCGCCTTCGGTCTTCATACCGTCGTAGATACGAAGAGTTCCAGAACCGTTGCTCTCAGAACCCACGATGAGGTCGTAGTCGTGTGTAGAGGTCTCATTCTGATAAAGGTTAAACTTCATCATGGTGATAGTCTCGCCATTGAGAGAGAACTGCTTGGTAGCCTTGAGAGGCAACTCAGAGAGGTCTACGCGGTATACTGTGCTACCTACAGCATAATACATATATTTCTTAAGCGAACTGAAAGCATAGCATGAAGCCTTGCTGATGTCGGTACAATTGCTCAAGTCGCCATAGTAAGCCTTGCCTATACCGAAGGTACATTCGTCTGGCGAATAGAGAAGCATATCGCCCAACTGTATGCCATAGAGATAATACTTGTTGCCATCGCGAAGCAAGGTGTATGTTGTGCCCATCTTGCCTGCACCTGGGTCGTACTTAGTATTCTCCATATACACGAAGTCTAAGCCTGTAGGATATTCGGTAAAGGCTGTTCCTGTAACCATATCCGAGCCTTTATAGCCCTTAGCAATTTCTTCCATCTCGGTCATGCTATGATAAGCAACGTCAGAAAGGCCAAGAGCTGGCAATAAAGGAGAGCATGACATGAAGCATTTGTTCACAGTATCATACAAGAGATAAATAGAAGCATAAGACATTACTCCAATAGGTGCTCCTACGTAAGGTGCCAATACTGGTTGCTTGTTGGCAGCAGCAAAGAGTCCCTGTATACCCATGTTTTGTGCATAGTATGCCTGTCCGCCACTTACAAATATTCTCATCATGCCACTATAGTCGCAAACTATGCTTTGTGGATGAAGGTCGGCCTGTGTAGCCACCTCGTATTTGAAGCTATAGTTCTTCTGCCATCCGAAACCATTCTTCGACAAGCGTGTAGCTCCATCGGCTGTTAAGAGATAGAATGGAGAATCGCTATATCCGCTCTTAGGCATATACTGTATGCGATAAGGGTGGTTGAGCTCTGGCATCTCGGTATTATTCTTCAAGATGTCCAGATAAGTCTTGTCGGTTACCTTAGATACCATGTCGAGACGTGTCTTACCGTTTACATCGCACAACACGAGCCATCCTTCAGATGATGTGTCGCTAACGGTAAGCGAATAGCTCTTCTGCCAGAATAGTCCTGTCTTCTTCTCTGTAGCTGTGAAGTAGAGAGTATATTCGCCTGCAGGAATCGTTACCTCTTGCAGCAAGTGCTTCTCTGTGCCAAGGATTGTTACCTCGTTGTCGCCCGACTTGTTTATCGCCTTCCACTCATAGGTGTAGGCATCAAGGTCGGTGATGTTGTCGCCCATAGAAGGGTCGAGGTCGATGGTAGAAAGGGTGAGCACCGAAATGTTTTCAGGCACACCTGTTATAGTAGGTTCGTTGAGGCTATGGTAGTCGTAGTTGCCCTCATCTTGTGAGCATCCCGACATCAGCAATGCCATCACGAACATAGCTGCCATTATTATCTTATTTCTCATGAGTTTTAATTTTTACGATTCAACCTTATAATAATGTTCACCTTACTTATACCTCGTAATATTGTAGTGCGTTGCCGTTAGCATCGAAAGCATTAGCATCGTATGCCTCGCCATTATTGCGAAGTTTCTGTTGCTCTTTCACGTAGCTTTGCATCTCGGCACTAATATACGACTGCATGGCAAGAGTCATCTTAGAGTCGTCGTTGAAGTCGGCAGGATTGAGGTCGAGCACCTTGCAAGCCAATTCAAACTTCTGCTGGGTGAATACGCCAAGCAAACCTTTTTCCCAAGCCTTAGGAGCAGTAGTGAACTGGTCGGAGAATACAATCTTGTAAGAGAGTGTTGTCACCGTGTCGCCATTGGCAGTAGTCTCTTGGGTTACAGGCAAGGTGAAGTTGGCATTAGGCTGCAGAGCTATCTGCAGATGCTTCTGCGATGTCTTCAAAACAGCAGTACGCTTCAGGGTAATCATGTAGTTGAGCACAGTCTCGCCTGCTGCCAACTCTGCCTTTTCTGGCAGTATGTAGTCTATACCTTCAGTAGCATCGTTGGATGTTACAGTCAAGGCTATCTCGCGAGCCTTGTCAGATGGTCTGCCCAACAACTGTATCTTTACAGGCACCTGCATCTCGTCGCCCTTCTGATAAACGAAGGTTACGTTGGTAGAATCCTGCAAGATGTTGGTGTTGGAGCGATTGTTGAGATATATGCCGTCGATATTGTCGAAGACTTCAGGAGTCTGCTCACTACATGAGCATACTCCGACGATAGCCATCGCACCAATCAGCATGGTTTTTATCTTATTATTCATCTTGTTCATAGTCTTATATGGTTAAGGATGTTTATCTGTTTTCAGTCTCCGTGTCAGGCAATGGAACCACGAATATCAAATCGCTCGCCTTAGGGTTCTTGCTGCTTGTGGCAGAAGTGATGATGTCGCTATTCAAACGCTTGTAGAGATAGAATAGCTGACCCTCGCCATATAGCTCGCGGATATACTCATACTTCAGCAAGTCGGGAGTTAATGTGGTGAGACTTGCCACGCCACGGTTTCTGCGCAAAGCATTTACATACTGTACGCCAGCTTTCAAATCGCCACTCTGGCTCTCGGCAGCTATCAGGAACATCTCGCCCAATCTTACCATAGGAATCATAGTGTTCTGGATGCTTCCGTTAGCCACCATATCGCTATACTTATAGAAATAGCGGTTGCTACCTGTTGCCATCCAGCAAGCACGATAGCGATAGTCGTCTTGATAACCACCTGTGGTAGCAGCACCACCATACACGAGATTGCTCATCATGCTGTCGTCCATACGGAACACATAGTTCGGCAAACGTGAAGGGTCGAAGAAGTTCTTGTGGATAGTTCCGCGACTGGTGTTGGTCAAAGCAAACAATACCTCAGAAGAGAATATGCGGTCAGGGTCGGCAGGCGAACCAATAACCAAATTCTTATCCACGAATGGGAATATATTCTGGTCGGCAGTCTTGATAACGTCGGTAGCATACTTGAAAGCCTCGGTCTTGTTGCCCATGTAGAGATAAGCACGAGCCATGAGAGCCTCTACAGCATAATAGTTGAGGCGCAAAGCACGATAGCGCAAGAAGTTGCTTGAGCCATCCTCGGTGCTGCTCATCATGGTGCCCTCTGTTTTCACAGGGTCGTTGGCAAGATAGTTGAGAGCATCCTCATAGTCGGCAGTTATTTTCTCCATCACCTCCTGAGCTGTGAGAATAGGCTCTGGAGAGTTGGTCTGCTTGGTATAGTAAGGTATGGCTTTCTTGTCGCTATCCTTAGAATATACAGGACCAAAGAGACGCAACATATCGAAATGCAACATAGCACGAAGTGCCAAAGCTTCACCCTTAATGATATAGTAGCTGCCATCAGTAAACAGATTCTTGTTGCCATCGATGGTTTCCAGAATCTTGTTGCAGTTCAATATCAGCGCATAAGCCTTATTCCATGTCTGGTCAAGGCGGTTGCGCCAATATTCGGTATTATATTGGTATGATGACAAATCCTTGTAGTTGCCCCATACGCTATTGTCGGAACCTATGGTATAAGCGCCACCCATCACCTCTATCATCTCTACAGATAGAGTCTGACCATATAGCGCATCGCTATTAAGGTCGATGTAGATGCCGTTGAGCATTTTCTGGTAGCCTTCTTCCGACTTTTGAAGTTCGCCTTCAGCAATCTGATCGTAAGGCTTCACCTCCAGCCAGCTGTCGCATGAAGCAAACAGAGTGGTGCAGGCTATTATCATTGTATATATTATTTTTTTCATCGTCTGACGGTTTTAGAATGTTGCACCTATTGAGAACGAAACGGTACGGGCAAAAGGATAGTCGATGCCTCGTTCCGCCTTGACAGTAGAACAACGGAAGATGTCGTTCATGTTGGCCTGAATAGAAAGGGCCTGCATGCCGAATTTCTTGGCAATGTTGAGTGGGAACTCATAACCGATGTTGATAGACTCGCAGGTGAGGGTGTTCTCGTCCATCACGAAACGTGACGACTTGTCGGTCTTCTGCACCATAGAGATACCCTTGTAGAGAGCATTGCGGTTGTTTACGCTCCAACGGTCGTAGAGAGCACGACGGTCTTGGTTGTTGTAAACGTCGGCAGTACCTATGTTCTCAACCTTATCGAAGAGAGAGCTGTTGAATAGCTGACCGCCATACTGATAGCGGAAGTAGCAACTGAATGAGAAGCCTTTGTAATAGAATGTTGTTCCCAACAATCCTTCTACATCAGGTTCTGTGTCGCCACAAACAACCTCGTCGCTTGCATCGTAGGTAAACGAGTATGTGCCATCGCGCTTGATAAACAATTCCTTACCTGTAGCAGGGTCGATACCAGCAGAGCGAACTGCCCATATTGCTGTAGGGCTACCACCATCGTAGTAGCGAGTGGTGTTGTGGAGCGATGTCTTTCCGCTCTCGTTGAGTGCGCTAAAGGCATTACCAATGTTGGCATACTTCGACTTAGCGTGAGTAGCGCTCAAAGAGATATTCCAGTTGATGCGCTGCTGTGGCATGTAGATAGGCGAGAACTTGATGGTTGCTTCCCATCCATTAGTCTTCTGCTTACCAGCATTAAGAGCTTCGCTTGTCACACCCATAGAACCAGGAGTGGTGATGATAGCGAGCAATGGGTCGGTATTCTTGATGAAGTAATCAAGAGTTAAGTTCAGACGGTTGCCCAAAGTGGTGATGTCGGCACCAAAGTTGTAGTTGATGGTCTCCTGCCAAGCCAAATCGTTGTTGCCAAGGCTATTGATGATAACACCAGTACCGAAGATGTTAGACATCAAGCTGTTGAAGATGTAGGTGGTGTAAGCTTGGTATGCAGAGAAGTTCTGGTTACCAGGGTTACCCACAGAGGCACGAAGCTTCAACAACTGGAAGAGGTCGCTCTCTTCAAGCCATTTCTCGTGGTGGATATTCCAACCCAAGCCGACAGACCATGTGGTACGGAAACGGTTGTCGGTACCAAACATAGAGGCTCCATCGTTACGGAGGTTGAAGTCGAGCAAATAGCGGTTGTCGTAAGCATATCCACCATTCAGATAGAAGCTCGACGCATGCTTAATATTCTCAGAATATCTTGGCTTGCCACCTGTAGGATAGTTGTTGGCAAACGAAGGTGCTGCAAACTGGTCGTCGGTGAAACCTGTTGCCGAATAGCCATTGGTCTTGCTTGTGGTATTGTTGAAGTTGAAACCCAATACCGCATTGAGCTGATGCTTCTTAGCGATGAGCTTACCATATGTAGCCGAGATGTCGCCCTCGTAGTAGAGGTATTTCTGTAGGCTATGCTTAAACAATCCCTTCTGTGTGGCTTCCTTATCGTCAAAGTCGGTATGCTCTGGCGACAGACGCTCGTCTTGTGTGTCGTCGTATTTGGTGATACCAAACTTAGCACGCACGCGCAAGTCGTCGGTAGCAAACCATTCTGCTATGAAGTTGTTGGTGAAGCCAAAGCGCTGACCTTTATCATAGTTGTTGAGGTGAGCATTCCAAAGAGGGTTTGAAACAGGATTGTCGTTCAAACCATCTTCAGGATAATAAAGATATTTGTTTATCTTGCCATTAGCACCATACTTCTTGTAGTATGGGTTTGCCTGTGCATATTCTGCAAAGCTTACGGCAGGATTGTTGGTCTCGAGATAGTCGATAGAGAGCTTATTGCTAAACTGGAACTTACCAGTACGGTAAATCAAATCGAGGTTACCGCCCAAAGTCTCACGGTCGGAACCCTTCATTACACCATTCACCATACCATAGTTCAAGCCCAAGCCATATCTCACATTGCCTTCACCACCTTCGGCATATACATTATGCTTGTGAGTGAAGCCTGTGCGCAAAGGCACGCTGAGCCAATAGGTATCAACGCCCTGCTCGATGTCGCGGAGACGAGAGTTGTAGAGATTATCCAACTTTATCTGGTTGAATGGGTCGCTGGTGTTGTCCTTATATACGCCAGCCAACTTTTCAAACTCCAACTTTTCGCGCGAGTTCATCAAATTGTAATCAGAAAGGTCGGCAAAGTCGAGACTATAGTCGCCCTTGTATGAAATCTGCAACTTACCCTTTGTTGGTGCCTTGGTTTCGATAACCACAACACCATTGGCAGCCTTAGAACCATAGATAGCTGTAGACGCAGCATCCTTGAGCAAAGTTACTGACGCAACTCTGTTCATATTGAGGTTCATGACAGTTTCCAAAGTTGTTTCGAAACCATCAAGGATAAAGAGAGGCTGGTTAGGGTCGGAGCCATATTCCTCTTTGAGTCCAGCCACACTCGATTTACCACGGATTTCAATATCCGGCATCTTGTTAGGGTTGGAACCAGAAAGACTGTTCTCCATAATCTTGAACGAAGGGTCCAAGGTTTTCAAACTCTGAAGCACATTCTGTGCACCTACACTCTTGAGCTCGTCGCCCTTGAAGGTGCTGGAAGAACCAGTAAAGCTCTCTTTCTTACGGCGATAGACTCCCGTCACCACCACGTCCTTGATGTTGAGTGCTTCGGTCTTCATCAAGATGCGAGCAAAGTCAGCTTGGTTGTTTCCTGTGTATCGGACTACTAACTTCTTGTATCCGATAAATGAGAATACGATGTTGCACTCTCCCTTTATAGGCAGAGAGAAGTTACCATCGATGTCGGTAGTTACGGCGTTGGTGGTACCTTCTATAGCCACCGTTACGCCAATCATAGGCTCATGGTCTCCATTGTCTAAGACCTTTCCTTCTACAAACCCTTTCTTTACCGATACTTCTGTTTGAGTTGTTGCAAACTCTCCTGAATTCTGTGCACATACAGAACTAAAGAAAGGAGGGGTAAAGCAACAGCCTAACAGAATCAAGCGGTAGGCACTTGGGGATAAATAGTTTATATGCATATAAAAACAAACTTAGTTTAACATTCATATATATCTCACATATATATAATATATCTCTTATGCAAAGATAGTGCTTTTTTAATAATCTACTAACATTATTCAAATAAAATCGCAAAATCATTATGTTTTAGCTATTTATATCAATGCGTTTTGGTGCTTTTTTAACATAATGTCGTCATTCTTTCCTTTTTAAGAGGGAAGATTAGAAATAATTGTTTTATCTTTGCAGAAGATAAGCTGTACTCGGCAATTTGTAAGCAAGCTTACATTGCGCTCGTTTGCATTATCTTTGCAGAAGATAAGCTGCACTCGGCAATTTGTAAGCAAGCTTACATTGCGCTCGTTTGCATTATCTTTGCACACAAGAACGTATTTGCATATGACATTCGAAAAGGAAATAGCAGAATATGAGGCTTTGCGACAGAAATATCAAAAACTTTTTGTCGACAAAATGGATAGAGAAGAGTATATCAAGTATAACGAGATACTTTTCTCCACACATTCATGTGCCATAGAAGGTAATTCTTTTTCTATTGACGACACTCGTGATTTAAAAGAAAAAGGATTAGGAATGATACCTTCGGGCAAGTCTTTGCTTGAAGCTTTCGAGATGCTGGATCATTTCGATGCTTATGAATATATGATAAAAAATGTAGACCATCAGCTTGATGAGACTTTCCTGAAAGAAATCAATAAGCGTGTTACGCTTCATACCATCACCTATCGTGCTCCTGATGCCATTCCTGGTGAATATACCACTACTGATATGGCGGCAGGTGATACCGTTTTTGGTGATCATGAAGAACTGATTGCTAAGGTTCCGAGATTGTTGGAATCTACAGAAAAGGCTATTGCTGCTGGCAATGTGCATCCTGTAGTTTTGTCAGCTCGCTTCCATGGCTTTTATGAATATCTGCATCCTTTCCGTGATGGTAATGGCAGGACAGGGCGCCTTGTCAGCAACTATATCCTACTTCGTATGGGTCATCCGCAGATAGTTATACCATCTGATTGCCGTCAAGAATATATTTCGTCACTCCGATATATTCGTACGGAGGCAACGGATGAGCATCTAATAAAATTCTTCTTTAAAATGGCTAATAAGAGAGTGAAGGAAGAACTTCAGCAGAAGGAAGCCAATACAAAGAGATTTCCAACGTTCTTGTTTTAGACAACTCTAATAAGAAAATAATATATATATAAATAGCGGAGGTCACCAACCTCCGCTATTTATGTTTTCTTGAATTCTTTAGAATCTCTCCAGCTTTCGCTTTCTCGCTGTCGAATGTCAATACGTTGTAGATAGCTATGGCATTCTGAGGGTCAACAATGTGAGAAGCCATCATGCTGAGCACTTTCAACTGCTTATCGCCAAATGTGAATATGCTCATCATGCGAGCAACTTGATTGCATGAGTAGAAGCATCCGAGACTGGCAACCTCAAGTAGGTCGAACTTGTTGTCGTCGAAGCTCGCGTTCTTCACTTTGTTATACAGCTTGGCAAAGGAAGTTTCGTCGAGACAACAATTGTAATACATCGACGCATTAGGATATATTGTATATGGAGGGGTATGGCGCTGATGGTTTGCATCTACTGTATGGTTAGTGTTGACATCTACAACATAATTCGTGTTACAAGCAACAACCCTTCCGTTTAAATCAAAGCTTACGGTAATCTGTTTTGTATTTTTGATAAACTCCCACTTGTCGCCATAAGCATCAAAGCTCGTTAGCTTTGGCTTGCCCAATATGTTAATAACTTCCTGCTTGGTCATTCCACGCTCCACACTCTTTACATCCTTTGCCGATGCAGAAAGGCATACGGCAAACATCAATATGGTTGTGGCAATAAGTGCCATCCATTCATTCCTTTTCATAAGCTCTGCTATTTATTGAGGGTTATTATTTTTTTCTTTTCAGATTGCAAAATTAGCAAGTATGATTGACAGAAAAAAGGTATGAATCCCTATAGGTTGATAGGAAATTCCCTAAAAGGAAAATCAATACATTTAGAACAACATCGTTATCAGAGGAATTGTGAGGATGGAACCTATGGTAGTGATGAAGGTTATCTCGGTGATGAGAGAAGGGTTGCGACCATACTTCATGCAAAACATTGTACCAAAAGAGGCTGCAGGCATGGCTATCACTACGGTGTTTATGTTGTTGACAATGTTGCTAACTCCACAAACTTTGAATAGATAATAAACAGATAGCGGTACGACGATGAGACGCAAAAATGATGTTACATAAACTTTTGGACTGCCCACTATTTCACGTAGTGGAAGGCGTGCCATAGAAGAACCGATAATCATCAGAGCGGCAGGAACAGTTATGTTGCCCACTATGGTGATAGGACGAGCTATAATGTTTGGAGTGTGTACGCCACAAGCAACGAGTATGGCGGCAATGAAGGCTGCTATCATCGCTGGCGAGAAAAGCAACTTCGGGTTTAGACTTTTAAGACTATATTCGCCCTTAACAAGCATTACTCCTGCTGTAAATATGAAGAATGTGTTAGGAGTATTCAAGAGAGCGGCATAGAAAATGGCTTTTGGACCGAATATGGAAGAGACGATAGGGTAGCCGATGAAGCCTACATTAGCAAACATCAATGTAAAACCTATCATGCCTTGGTCGTCGTGGTTCTTGCTGATAAAGCGAGGTACCCAAAAACCGAATACGAGCAATAGGATATAGGTGAGAAAGCCTACTCCTAATAGTGGTAGAATAAGACTGCGGTCTGGGAGTTCTGTTCCCATTACCGATGAGAGTATCAATGCTGGACAAGTGATGTCTATAACTATAGATGATAGTTTTTGGTCGAATTTGTCGCCCATATATCCCAATTTGCACATGGCATAGCCAAGCACTACGATGATGAAGAGTACCACCATCACTTCTATATTTTCCATATTCTAAATATATTTTGCCATCCTAAACGGTTGGCAAAATTATATAAAAAAGCTGGAACTACCACCAACTTTTATACATTAAATTCTACGTCTCTATTATTTTCTGCAGCCTTCGCTTTGTGGAGGGAAAGTTGTCACCATATATTTTTTGTTATTGATATTTAAAATGTCCGACACTGTCGGATGTATTTGTTGGTGACAGAAAATGGAATACTTAAAACTCCATAATATTGATGCAATAATTACAATAGGCTAAACACCTTAATAATTCGATTTCGTCACGTATTTATACTCTTTCTTTATTTCTGCAAGTTCTTTGTCTGTCATGCGCTGATATATCACCAAGCCATAGAAAGGCTTTGTGGTATCGTTCTTAATGGTTGTGTAGCCAAGCTTCTGAATGGTGTAAAGATAGAATTCTTTTCCTTGAAGTGTAGCGACGTACAGCACTTGCATGTAGCGTTCAGATATGCTTAAATCGGCAGAATAGCGCATGATGTATCCCTTACTGTCGTCATAGCTCCATTCGGTATTTATGTAGTTTTTACCAGACACATCGCCATGAAGGAAGCCTATCAAGTTATTGTCTGCCTTAAACCAATAGTCTGTATATCCGCTACCATACACCATATCGCGATAGTCTTTTTGTGATAGCTTGCCATTATCCATTATTTTATATATGCCAACAACCTTCCAGCCATAGCCTTTCACTTCATCATTGATAATTTCAGCTCTTATTGGTTGTAAACCATCAAGTACGCAACATCCGGCATCGTTGACTATATATTTGCTATTAAATAGATTTTCCTTTATAGGGTCTACTGTGTCATCCGACTTGTCGCAACTTGTAAATGTACAAGCGCCAGTAATCATCATTAAAAGAAATAAAAGCTGTTTCATAATACGTTTTTTATGTTTGTCATATTATAAACGCACAGAATCTTTATATATTGCTTGCTGTCGAATGTTATATTTATAGACGAGAATCACACTAACAATCTTTTTTCTTTTATTTTTTAATCATTATCTATCCTATCAGAAATAAAAAATATACCTTTGCGGTGTTTTACAACATATTAACAACTAAATAATACCTAATAAAATAATGAAACACATTTGTTTCACAACCCTTTCATTATGCCTGCTCACCGTCGTTATGGAGACATCATGCAGCGACGACCCTGCATTCACAGCACCTAAAGTGTCGCCCGATATCAATGTGCCCATCACTGGCTATTGGCAGATAGCCGGTGAAGACATCAATGGCGACGGTGCCATTCAAGGCATTGTAGTGCACAATGACAATACTGTGACAGAATGGATGTATACCAACGTCACAGACAATCCTTATAAATTGGGATACAAGACGGGCAAGTGGAGCGTGAACGGCAACCACTATGAGATGCAGCTACCCAAAGGCTACGGTAAATACTACAACGTGACCGTGGCTGGAAACGATGACCAAAAGATGTATCTCGCATATAACGGCAAGACATCAGTAGTACCTTTCTACAGACTCACATCGCTACCAGGCGATGGCGACAAGATGATAAGCGAACTTGAAGGCATGAAGATGTCGGGATTCAACATGACCGACTTCACTGGCTATTGGGAACAGGACAATGAGTCTGGCAGTGGATTCTACGTAGACGAAGAAGGCAATATCTCCGACATAACACTGATATGGAGTGGGACTTTTCATCATACCGTGCAGTATCATTCGGCTAAGGTGGAACTGGACAACAACAACTGCACAATTCTCTCATTAGGAACCAATTGGAATGTGTATGCCGTGGGTAACAATTCATTGCTTGCCTTTGCCAATGGCGACAATAATAATAGTGTGGAACACTTTGTGAAGAAAGGCGTGCCCGAAGAGATGTTGCGGGCTGACGAGATAATGAAGAAACCTGTGCCCGAATACATCTTGGGCAAGTGGGTAACCACACACTATACTTACATTGTGGATGGCAACTGTATCACGGATATGGACACTCAGAATGACGACAGTTGGAATTCGCTGTTCTACCATACTCTCGCTTTTATGGATAACCATAAAACGTACAAATGGGACAGATTTGGAACTGTTGTCTCTGACCAATGGTTCACAATGGACGGTGAAAACATAACTAAATCCGGAGACATCAATGCACTCATTATACCCGAATGTCTTTATACAGAAACCTGGACCGTCAGCGACAAGACAGAAGACAAAATGAAGCTCACCTGTAAACAGTGTAATACAACTGAAATATATACTTACAAAAGAAAATGAACACTATAAAAAATATCATATCTGCCGTTGTCATATCGCTGCTGCCTATGTGGGCTTCGGCTCAGAACGAAGGTCACCGTGTGTCAATCATTCCACATGCAGGTGTAACCATATCCAAGATGGACGGCTCGGCACTAACGGCATCGAAGGAGTGGAAAGCAGGATATACGTTTGGAGCAAGTGTAGAGATACCTTTGTCGCAGTATTATTCGTTGACGACAGGAGCTGACTTCAGTCTTATTGGCACCGGATTCAAGGAGCAGAAAGAGAAATACGCATCTGTCAATGAAAAGCTTGACGTGACTTACATATCCGTGCCTCTACAACTAAAGTCTTACTTCTCGGATGTGAAAGGACTGGCTACCCATATAGGTGTGCAGGTAGGCTTGCTCGTCTCGGCAAAGGACAAGATTACCATAAATAGCATTCGCACCATGAACCTTGGCGACGGCACATCATCTATGTATCTATGGGAATCGTACAAAGAGAAGAAATCGGAGAGTGTGAGCAGCAACTTTCGTAACATCGTGATAGGCATTCCCTTTGGTCTGAGTTATGAGTGGCGACATATCACCCTTGCTGCTTCATATTGCTTCGAAGTGAGGAAGGCCATAAATCTGAAGTCAAACGCCCCAAGGGTCACCATGGTCGACTCACCTGTGGTACGCAACCATGCTGTGTATATTACAGCGGGATACAAGTTTACGCTGTAGAAGAAAGACTATAATGCAGAGTCAGATGATGCACCTATGGTAGAGATTGCGATTCTTTGTGACTATTCCCCATGAAATATCCACTGATCTGGTAACATTTTTTATGGTACCATAAAAATGTAAGCATTCTCCTTAATTTTATATAAATAATTTGTTGAAAATCTATAACTTTGCACCGTAATCAAAGAAGATAAATATATACGCCGATGAAGCTATTGATAAAGAACATGGTTTGTCCGCGCTGCATCTCTGCGGTGAAGGATATTCTTGAGTCGGAAGGTCTGACGGTGAATTCAATAAGTTTGGGCGATGCAGAGATAGAGGGAGAACTTACTGACGAACAACGTCTTTCTCTTGCAAGGAAGTTGCACGACATAGGCTTTGAGTTGCTTGACGACCCACGCTCGCTGTTGGTGGAAAAGATACGCATTGCCGTGCTGCAATGGGTAAGAATGCCTGTGGAGCGTCCTAAACTGTCCGATTATTTGTCGCGCAATCTCAACAAAGATTATAGCACCATGAGTAAGCTTTTCTCAGAAGTGCGAGGCATTACCATTGAGCGGTTCTCAATTCTGCATCGCATAGAATATGTCAAGGAACTACTATGCTATAGTCAGCTTTCCACAAGTGAGATAGCATATAGACTTGGTTATAGCTCACCGGCACATCTCTCATCGCAGTTTAAGCAAGTCACGGGTATGACTCCAAAGGAATTTCGTGAACTTGAGAAACCTGGCAGAACACCCTTGGATGCATTGTAATAAGGTTAAAAGATTGTTATAAAGGTTAAGTACATGAGAAAATTATTGATAGGTTTATTAGGATATACGTTTGTGTCACAGCAGATGGTTGCGCAGACAGATAGCATAGCCAGTACACACGAATTGAAGAATGTGGTTGTAAGAGCCACTAATGGTATTAAGTTGAAATACCGTGTTGACAATGCCGAGATAATAGGGCAAGGTCAACTGGTACGTGCTGCTTGCTGTAACCTTGGTGAGTCGTTTACTACCAATCCTTCGGTCGACGTGAGCTACAGCGACGCTGCCACTGGCGCAAAGCAGATAAAGCTGCTTGGACTTAGTGGCACCTATGTGCAGATGCTCACGGAGAATATCCCAAATCTGCGTGGCGCATCCTTGCCTTATAGCCTCGGCTATGTGCCTGGACCTTGGATGCAGTCGATACAGGTGAGCAAAGGAGCGTCGAGTGTGAAAAACGGATATGAGAGCACTACGGGTCAGATAAACATAGAATTTCTTAAGCCACAAGGCACTGATGGTGTGCGTGCTAATGTATATCAGGATAGCGAGTTGAAGACGGAGGTAAACCTTGACGGAAGCATACATCTCAACGACCGTCTTTCTACAGCAACCCTTCTTCACTTCGAGAACCGACAGATGGATCATGATGGCAATGGCGACGGCTTTATGGATATGCCCAAGTTGCGACAGTATAACTTGATGCACAGATGGGCATATGTGTCGCCACGATGGATTAGTCAGTTGATGTTGCGTGGCTTGCATGATGAGCGCGAAGGCGGGCAAAGTCGTAAGCACGCTAATGCTGCTTCATCGGAACTTCTCTATTCTACATCAGTAAAGACCAACCGCTATGAGATGCAATGGAAAAACGGTTTTACGCTGAATGCCGACCATAACACGTCAATAGCCTTGATGCTGCATGGCTCATGGCATGATGCCGACAATATGTTTGGAACTACCCAATATGATGTCACTCAGAAGAATGGTTATGCCCAATTGATGTTTGAGACAGATATTACGGAAAATAATAATATTAGTTTAGGTGCGTCGCTCAACCACGATTACTATGACGAACGCTTCAATCCATTGGGAACATTGCCTACAGCTGAAAGCAAGGTGACAAAGGAAACCACTCCAGGTCTCTACGCTCAGTACACGTATAAGTTGGGCGAAAGGCTTACTGTAATGCCTGGTGTGCGTTGGGATTATTCCAATCTTTACGGCAGTTTCTTCACGCCACGTCTGCACATCAAGTATTCTCCATCCAATATGGTCACGCTACGCACTTCGATAGGCAAGGGCTATCGTTCGCCTCATGCTTTGGCTGAGAATGTGTCGCTATTGGCAAGCGGCAGACAGATTATCATCGATTCTGACCTTAAGCAGGAGGAAGCATGGAACATGGGAACTTCTTTAGCATTCAACATTCCTCTATTTGGCAAGAATCTGGAGCTGAATGCGGAGTATTACTACACCGACTTCAAGCATCAGATGGTAATGAACTTCGACGGAGCCAAAGGCGCTCACACACTCTCGTTTGAGAATCTCGACGGCAAGAGCTATAGCCACACTTTCCAAGTGGATGCCACATACGCTTTGTTTAGTGGCATGTCTGCCACAGTAGCCTTCCGTCTGAACGATGTTAAGTGTACTTATGATGGCGAGCTTCGCCAGAAGCCTCTCACATCCCACTATAAAGGTTTGCTCACTCTCTCGTATAAGACGCCACTCGAACTTTGGCAGTTTGATGTTACTGGTCAACTGAATGGTGGTGGCGAGCTTTACGACCAAAGCCGCTATCCTGCCTATTTTCAGCTGCAGGCACAAGTTACACGAGAGTTCCACAACTTTAGTCTTTACTTAGGTGGCGAGAACCTCACCAACTATAAGATAGACAATCCCGTGCTCCACTCCCATCATCCATGGAGCACGGCCTTCGATGCCACTCAGGTGTGGGGACCCGTCACTGGAGCGATGGCTTACGTAGGCATTAGATTCAAATTAGAGAAGTTATAAAACATACATTATTAATATAAGGATAATATGAAGAAGAATTTTTTAGTAGCATTTATGCTTGTAGTTGCCGGCAACACTTTTGCCAAGACATCAGCCGACACATTGGTAGTAACCACTCAGCCGCAGATGCACTGCCAGAACTGTGAGAAGAAAATCAAGAGCAACATTCGCTTCGTAAAGGGTACAAAGAAAATAGACACATCTGTAGAAGACCAGAAGGTTACTATTGTCTACGACTGCAAGAAAGCCAAATACGATGACTATGTTGAGGCTTTCAAGAAAATAGGATATGATATAAAGAAGAAGTAGCTTATAGTAAGAAATGAAAATCGGTCATTAGAAAATGATAAGAAGCATTTTCTAATGACCGATTTGGGTATCAGTAAGCTGGTACTGGCAATGCAACTAAACGGCTTTGTTTGTTTATCTTATAGCTCTTCTTGTTGCCCTTATTTCCGCTTAGGCTAACAACGTAAATGCCATGCGCATGTAGAAGCGATTTCAACTCTTCGTTTTCTTGAAGAAGAGCCTCATTCTGCAGGAGAAGATGGTTGTATTTCTCTTGAATGTCTTCCATAATAAGAGTCTGTTTTGATGGTTTACACACGGAAACCTCACGGAATTTTCTATTCCTTACAAGCTCTCACTGTATAATAATAAATTCAGATAATCAGGTACTTACGTTATGGGTGCTTCCTCTATTGCAAGTAAAAACCGCGTGTAAAACCTTGTAAGCGCTTGTAAATTTTAGCCATTTACAAGCGCCCAAGTTGATTTATTGCCAGCTATAGTGGTGTTGCTAATCTTTCCTTCCTTTCTAAGTTTGCGCAAGAGATTCCTCAGAATAGTCTGGATGTCATCGACAAGAATATAGCCTTGAATGCCGACATTGAGAAACTGACAGATGACAGAACGAAACTCATTGGCGATGAGTCCAAACTTCTTGAAGACCACCGAAAGGAGAATAAAGAAATTCTCTCTCGCCATTTCTATGATATGTCTAATATGATGTCAAGGAATGAAGGCGTGTGGCTGTCGAATGGTTGGGTTAAGACTTTGCTTTCGATATTCTTGCCGTGTTTTCTTTATACAGTCATTTCGATTGTCTATTTTGTTGCATCATACATAGACAAATAAGCGGAGGATGGGCGATTTGAAGTCGCCTCATCCTTCACAATACATTGTGTCATAATGAGAAAGAACTAATCATAAACTTGTTGAAGGCTATAAGATGCATCTGCATACCCTTGAGTAGCAGCTTTTCTCCACCAGTATTTAGCTTGGGCTATATCTTTTGGTACCAATGTTTCATAATCTGTAATTTTTTCACGATAAATATACACACTGGTGCATCTTTGGCTGTCCCAATACTCGCGTATTACATTGTCTTTGTCGCTCATATATTCAGTAGTTGATTTTGTTTCCCAATGCCAACCACTTTCTACAGATATGCCATCACGATACATGCATCCCAACTTGTATTGAGACTTTGGATCTTTTAAGGATGCTCCTTTTTTGAATAATTCTACAGCTTTAATTGTGTCACAATTAACACCTATTCCTTGTTCATATGCAGTTCCTATTTCGCCAAATGCTCTTGGATAGCCATTCCTTGCAGACTCATTAAACCAATACACAGCTCGTGTTGTGTCTGATAGCCAAATGGAATTTTCGCCACCGAGCAATATCAGTCCCAATATATATTGCGCCTTTGCGTTATTTTTCTTAGCTTCCGCAATTATAAAGTCACATGCCTTTCCACAATATCCGTCTGTTGTCGACTTATCCTCAAATCTTAGTAAAACAGGCATACGTCCTTCTTCAATCTTGGGATATTCTTTTTCCCAAGGATAAAAAGATTGGCATATCTTCATAGCCAAATCCAATTTCGTAGAATCATTGGAAGTATTGAACCTGTTTATTATATCATTATATGCCTCTTTCTCATATTTTTGGGGAAGATACTCATTATAATAGTACGAATATCCAGCTATTCCACCACCACCAACTGCACAAATTGCAATAATTATGATAAAATAGCGTAAAACGACTCCTTTTACTCGCCTAAACTTATTTTTTTGATCATTTGAAAAGCGAATGTTTGCAAGTTTCTTGAAAGGGAGGCATAATAAGCCTAATATGGACAATATAACAGAAGCCCCAAATTCCATATATTGTATCGCCTTTCTTTTAATACCAAGGATGCCTTGTCTCACATCCCCTTGTGGCTTGCCGCAATAAGTGCAAAATTGTGCATCTTCATCTATGAGTCTGCCACAGTAGCGGCAATATACCTGTTTCTTATCCATGATGACTATTGTGTTTATAATTTGAATAGAGCATGATACATATTTTACAACTTTTTTCCACAGAATTTACAATAAATAGAACTGTCGTAGTCCACTTTTCTTCCACAATGTCTACAATATTTAACAGTTTTTATACAGTTGTTAGAAGAGAGTTCATCCTCTTTGCTTTGTTCTGTTACAGGATGGTTCATCTCTGTTGGCTTGTCCGTAGGTTGTACTTCGCTTTCTTCGTTTGTTTTATCAACGTCCAACACATTCTTAAGAGGCATAAATCGTATTTCTTCCTCTGTTTTAGAACACGTTTCCGATTCTTCGTCCTCCATTTTATGTATGTCGGTAATTTCTTGCTTATCGGTTAACAGCACTTTCCCTTTCTTTGAATTCATCATTGCATAACCTAACATCAAACAGAAAAGACCTGGTGCGACCAATTCGGTTGCATCAAAATAATGAAAGTTCGTTGCAGAGCAATAGAACGCATACATCAGTAATCCATAAAAGAATCGAAGAATTTTCTGCCACCATTTTCTATCTGACTTTTTGTAGTAGAAGCAATATGCAGCCAAGGCCAAGCTTGAGAATACGTTGGTTATGCCCATAATAGCACTACTCTGTTCTGAAGTCGGATAGCCCCACATAACATATTTGTCAGAAGTTCTAACGATTTGGTTTACACTGTAAGAGATGTCGATTGTTTGCTCAGGGTATTGCACTTGTGTGAGCCAGAATATGCCCATGGCAAGGCAAGAAACGCCTAACAGAACATTTATACCACCAAGGATTTTTAATATAATGTGTTTCTGTGGTGATGTTTCCACAGAGTTACAACTTGCCATTTTCATCATTGTGTAGATATAAGCTACACCGAAGACAACGATAAGCAATAGACGACTGATAAATTGATCTTGTAGCATATTCGAATGTTTTTAGTTGATTGATAATAAGTTCTGCGGTACTTTACAATGGTTCCTAAGTATGGTATATGGTAGTGTGAGAGAAAATTGTTTGGCTGAAGCATTTTCTCGGTAGACTAATACCATATTAGAATGGGATAATGCGAGCATACCAATGAATTCCAGTACGTCCTTGTCTTGTGCAAGTTCTTGGACGAAGGCATCCATAAAGTCCAAATCTTCCTCTCTGTCTTTTAGTCTTTTTATGTCTTTCGCGCCTTCTTCATTGACCTTATATTCAAAAAGGAGATTATTTCCTTCGTACTTTATCGATTGTAACAAGCAACTTTCGTCTTTTACATCTCCAACGATACTATTTATCGCCACCGTTGTTGCTTTGGGGAAGTCACTTGTTGTGACGGGTAATTTCAGGTTGGCAATTTTAATCTGCATATCAATCACCTTCTTCAAAGCAGTTGTCGGAGATAACTTGCAAAAATCAACAAATGTGCTAAGTTCTTTGCCTGTAATATTCCATGACATGGATTTCTTGTTCTCCGTTGAGACCTTGAAACAGATGTTCAAACCTTTAGTTTCCAAACTGTGCGCGAAAGTATTTCCTAAGTTTCCTTGACCATTCATTTCTATAAAGGAGTATTTCAACATATCCTTAAATTCATCATAGTTGTCTGAATATACTTGCATAATTCTGTCGTCACCTTTCACACTGACGGCATAAGTTATTGTTCCATCAGCAAACGACATGCTGTCCAAATAGCCTATCGTTCCTATTTCACGAGGCAAGTTCGCGTTGCATTCAGCGATAATTTGAGACAATTTCATCTTGTCGCTGAATGTCAACTTTGGACGAGGCATATTTAAGGCGATAAAGATGCCTATGAGTGTACAGACTATAAGTAAGACAATTATATACTTGAATAATTTTCCCATATCACTCAACTGTTACAGGAATTAGATAGTATTTGTTGTCGTCACCTCGTTTGGGATTATTAAAAAATACATCGCTTCTTCCATTTATCTCTTGAAGATTAACGTCTATAGTATTGTCTACATCTACATTTCCAGAAACCTTAACTGTTTTTTTGATACGAACATCTTGAGCAACTGGTATTACTCCCAAATTCTGAAGAACTAACATCCAAATGCCAACAGCTATAGCCATCAAAATGGTTTTCAAGGACAATGTCTTTAACTGAAACTTCTTATTACTCTTATTTGAATTGGTTATATTTCCGCAATTCGGGCAAAAAGTAGAGTCCTCAGGAATTTCTTTTCCACAATTTTTACATTCCATAGTACAACACACACCCTTGCCCCACAGGAGAGTTAAACGTTATTATATAGTTTGATATACAAAAATAAGAAAACGTGGAGCCAGTTCTGTCACTCGTTCCACTTGTTAAGGCCTTCGCATTGCCCGGATTGTCGAAACGAGCAACGTTGAAAGCCCCACGTTAGTGTAAGTATATAATTCACCCTCAATGACAACGAGCGGCAGAGTCGTCCGAAGCCAATGAGGGCTGTATACAATACACCCCATGAGGCGTTTCCGTTGCTTTGTTTTTGACAATCCATAGAGTTTGCGAAGTTCTAACAAGTCAAAACCAAAGCGTACAGTTACGCCTTATTATATGTATATGTCTGCCCTACCACTGCCCGTCGAGGCTTTCGGTATGAGTATAGACATCGCAAAGGTAAGGCTTTTGCATGACAATGTATCATGTTTCAATGAAAAATTTATTGGAATGAAGCAAAATTCTTCAACCGCACATTAAAACAAGACACGATATAACATCTTATGGAATGATGGGGAGTTCAGAGAATATCACAGCATAAACATCCCCCAAACTCAAACAGTTTGTTTACGCATTGTTTACGCAAGAAAGAAAAACAGCGACCTACGCTGAAGCGTAAGTCGCTGTAATAGAAGTGTGGACCAGCCTGGGCTTGAACCAGGGACCTCCAGATTATGAGTCTGTTGCTCTAACCAACTGAGCTACAAGTCCGACTTAAAGACAAAGGTGCCTAAAAGTTTTGTGGATGCAAAGGTAGTAGGTTTATCTCAAATATCCAAATTTTTTTTGTAAAAAGTATCTAAATGAGCGGATATTGTTGCGGTTTAAGTTGAATTTGCGTAACTTTGTCAGCTGAACGAAATATCGGTGAATAATATAAATGAAGACAACGATACTATCTGAAGATACTATATTTGAAAATAAGGCTGTTGCAACAATAGGCTTTTTTGATGGTGTGCATCGGGGACATCAGTTCTTGCTGAAGCATGTCGTAGAACTTGCTTGCGAGAATGGTATGGAGTCGATGGCTATAACCTTCGATAAGCATCCGCGCCAGGTGCTAAATGCCGACTATCAGCCACAGCTCCTCACTACACTTGACGACAAGCTTAAGCTATTGGCAGAAACAGGTATTGACCATTGCGTGGTGTTGCCATTCACGAAAGTCCTTGCTGCTTTGTCGGCTTATGACTTCATGGATAAGATAATGCGCACTAAGCTTGGTGTAGCAACGCTCCTTATAGGCTACGATAATCGCTTTGGTCATAATCGTAGCGAGACTTTCGACGACTATGTGCGCTATGGCAAGGAGATGGGCATAGAAGTAGTTCAGAACACAGCTTTAGATGTCGAAGGCATTATGGTTAGCTCTTCTGTGGTTCGTCGCCTTATATCTAATGGCGATGTGGAAACTGCTGCAAAATGCTTAGGTCGCTATTATGGTCTGCATGGCATTGTTACGAGTGGATATCATGAAGGTAGAAAGATAGGCTTTCCTACTGCCAATATCGACTTAGGAACAAGCTGCTTGCTCGCTCCTGCAGGTGGAGTATATGCCGTAAAGGTTTGGCTTGATGGCGAAAGCGAGAGTAGGGTAGGAATGTTGAATATTGGCACTCGTCCTACTTTCGGAGGCAATGATGTGAGCATTGAAGTAAACATCTTTGGCTTTGCAGGCGATATATATGGTCAGAATATCAGAGTAGCATTCTGTAAGCGCATACGTAGCGAACATAAGTTTGATAATATTGATCAGTTGGTAGCCCAACTAAAGAAGGATAAAGAAGAAATCTCAAAACTATTTTGATTATGAATATAATGAAGAATAATAATGTCAAGGCAGCAGTAGACATCGTGCTCTACTTGATAGTTTTTGTGTTGCTGCAAGTGATATTCCTAAATGGAGCAGATCTCATGGGCAAACATTATGGTATAGATTCTGCTATTACAATGGCTGCAGGAACAGCCTTGAGTGGATTGATTACCATTGTAATTTTCCTTTGGAGACGATGGTCGCCATATTCAAGAGAATATATTGCCACACGCCCTTGGACAGCCTTGGTGTGGGTAGTTCTGCTTTCTTGGGGCACTATCATCCCTTCGCAATGGATGATAGAAGTATTAGATGTAGACATGCCAAAAGAAACACTTGAGCTTATGACCAAGCTCTTAGGCACACCTTGGGGATACCTGGCAGTAGGCGTATTGGCGCCTGTAGCCGAAGAAATGGTGTTTAGAGGAGCAATATTACGTCGTCTGCTCGAAGTGATGGGAGAAGGCAGAAAATGGTTTGCTATTATCATCTCAGCCTTACTCTTTGGAGCTTTGCATGCCAATGGTCCGCAGTTTATCCACGCAGCGCTTATAGGTGTGCTCCTTGGTTGGATGTATAGCCGTACAAACAGCATAGTACCAGGAATGCTATTCCATTGGATAAACAACACTATAGCCTTTGTGGCATACAACATGATACACCAGGCTGCCGACGGCAAGCTGATAGATATATTCCAAGGCAATCAGCGTAGCGTGTATATGGCTCTTGGCTTCTCGCTCTGCATATTCCTGCCAAGTCTCTTCCAGCTTGCTCAGCGATTAAGAAAGTAAGCTACGAATAATTTTACGGAGAGTATAAGAAACAAGTACACGTATATGTATAAAAATGAAGGAATCATCTACTCAGTATATCGAGATAGATGATTCCTTCTTCGTTAATATGTTATGAAATTTGAGAGAAAACGAAACTTCACAGCCTCGTGAATGTTGTTTTACTAAACATGATTTAATTATAGAGAAAGCATAGAAATATAGTCTACTTTAAGATGTTTGACACCTGGCTTGACTGTGGGTCTGCGATGCTACGCTTCATGGAGTCAACCACAGCGCTATCGCCCATTGCCATAGATGTGCCCTGCTTTATGCTATCGTAGCCATCGTAATAGCTGATAGCGTTGCCATTATTGTTGTTAGCAAATGGCACTTGCAAAGCGTTGCCGAGTGTTAGTATTATTGCCACTGCAGCTGCCGCCTTTACAAGAGGGCGAAGCCTTTGTGTCATGCTGATGACCTTGGCCTTTACAGGAGTGCTCTCTTCTGTCATAGCCAATATCTTGGCATCGAAGTCCTCACCTAATACATCCTGTTTAGTTTCGGAAAGTTCGTAGGTGAACAAGTCCTTATATCTAAGCAACTCTACAGGCACGTCCTTTTGGCTGAAGAATGCTTTCAGGATGTCTTCTTCCTCGATGGAAGTCTCGCATCGCCAATAGCGTTCGAGTAGTTGGTTGATGTATTTATAGTCCATAGTCGTCTAATTCTTTGAAACGTTGTTTGATGGTTTGTCTGCCTCTGAAGATATTGATCTTTACCTGATCTTCGCTTATTTGCATTATCTCCGCCACTTCCTTATATGATTTACCTTCAAAGTCGCGAAGCTGTATGCATGTGCGTTGCTTTTCAGGCAGTTCGTCTACGATTCTTCTCACCAGTTGTATTCTGTCTTTCTGGTTCATTTCCTCGTAAGGATTGTTTAGAGCAGAAGGTCTATCTTGCTGACTGTCGTCGAGCGAATCGTGTTGGTTTCCCATTTTCTTTATCTTGTCTAAGGCTAAGTTTCTGCATATTGTCATACAGAATGCCTCCATCGATTCTATCTCGTCCCAACGTTCGCGTCGGTTCCAGACTTTTATCAGCGTATCCTGAACCACATCCTCAGCTTCTGCATTATTGCATGTAATGCGGAGAGCAAGCCGATAGAGATTGTTCTTCATCGGCAGAATGTCGTTACGGAAACTGACCTTTTTCATCTTGTTCTCTGTTTAATTGACGATTGGTTATGAGGATAGTTACAGTAAGAACTGTATTTTAACGTTTATTTAGCATTTCTCTACTTTTTATCTATGTCCTATACCTTATATAATATATATAGCGTTGCTGAAATTATATATTATAACCGAGGTATATTCACGTGGCGTATGTTGTTAGCCTCGCAGTATGGTGCCGTGCTTACCGTCGATGGCAGAAGCGAGGGTTATCACCACTTGCTTTACTCCATGTTCGATGGCGTTAAACGAGTTTTCAAGCTTAGGAATCATACCTCCAGCCACAGTTCCGTCGGCAACAAGAGCCTTAAACTCTTCTGGAGTGATGGAAGGGATTACGCTATCGTCGTCGTCAGGATTTGATAGTACACCCTTTTTCTCGAAACAGAACATCAGGGTTACATCATAATATGGAGCCAAAGCCTTTGCTGTTTCCGAAGCTATGGTGTCGGCGTTGGTATTTAGTATGTTGCCATTGCCATCGTGAGTCAAAGGAGCCATAACTGGTACTATGCCAGCCTCTACGAGGGCGTGAAGCATATTGCCGTTGGCACTATCTACGTCGCCAACATATCCAAAGTCTACTCCATCTTTCAACGGACGCTTATGCGAACGTATCATATCTATGTCGGCACCTGTTAGTCCAAGAGCGTTTACGCCTACAGCCTGTAGCTTTGCCACGAGGTTTTTGTTTACCAATCCGCCGTATACCATAGTTACTACATTCAGCATCTCGCGGTCGGTGATGCGTCTGCCATTCACCATCTTGGTTTCTATACCCAGCTGTGCTGCAATCTTTGTTGCACTTCGACCTCCACCATGCACAAGGACTTTGTTGCCCTCGATGGCAGCAAAGTCCTTAAGCAGTTGCATCAGCTGCGCTTCGTCTTCTACTACCGCACCACCTACTTTTACAACAGTAATCTTTTCCATTGTCGTTATTCTTTTAGCTATATCCCCCTCTGCTTATGCTGCAGAGAGGGATATAATGCTTTTATTATTCCAAATATGTATATCCGTAGAGGCCAGAGCGGTAGGTACCAAGGAATTCTTTGCCTTCTTCAAGGCTAATCTTTCCTTCCTTCACACTCTTTGTCACCCATGTCTCAAGCTGGCGAACCAACTTCTTAGGGTTGTACTGCACATAGTCGAGCACCTCTTCTACGGTTTCGCCATCTATTATCTGGTCGATATGGTACTTGCCATCCTTAACGGAAATATGTACGGCGTTGGTATCACCAAACAGGTTGTGCATATCGCCAAGAATCTCTTGGTATGCTCCCACGAGGAATATGCCGAGATAATACGACTCGTTCTTCTTCAAGCTGTGGATAGGCAACACATGAGATGTATGACCCTCTGCCACAAAGTTTGCAATCTTGCCATCTGAGTCGCAAGTGATATCCTGCAATGTAGCGTTGCGAGTAGGGCGCTCGTTCAATCGCTGTATAGGCACGATAGGGAACAACTGGTCGATAGCCCAAGAGTCTGGTAGACTCTGGAATAGCGAGAAGTTGCAGAAATATTTATCTGCCAACAGCTTGTCGAGATTCTTCAGCTCCTCTGGCACATGCTTGATATTCTTTGCCAATACGTTTATCTCGTGAGCCACGCTCCAATACATACGCTCTATCTCTGCTCTTGTCTTCAAGTCTACGATGCCATGGCTAAAGAGCTCGAGAGCCTCTTCGCGTATCTGCTCAGCATCGTGCCAATCTTCGAGCATAGAACGAGCGCTAAGGTTGTCCCATATGTCGTAGAGGTCTTTTACGAGCTTATGGTCATTAGGCTTAGCCTCAAACTCCTCTGGCATCTCTGGCAAGCTTGCAGTCTCCAATACGTCAATCACCAATACCGAGTGATGAGCTGTTAGCGAACGTCCACTCTCCGTGATGAGGTTTGGATGAGGAAGCTCATTCTTATCCGCAGCCTCTACGAAGGTGTATATACAGTCGTTGACATACTCCTGGATGCTATAGTTGACAGAGCTTTCGCTATTTGATGAGCGAGTGCCATCATAGTCAACGCCAAGACCACCGCCACAGTCAACAAACTCCACCTTATATCCCATTTTATGAAGATTGATATAGAATTGTGAAGCCTCACGAAGAGCAGTCTGTATACGACGAATCTTTGTTATCTGCGAACCTATATGGAAATGGATTAACTTCAAGCAGTCGTGCCATCCCTTCTTCTCCATGATGTCGAGTGCCTGCAGCAGTTCAGCGCTGGTAAGACCAAACTTAGAAGCGTCGCCGCCACTCTCTTCCCATTTGCCAGAACCACTTGATGCAAGCTTTATTCTGATACCGAGGTTAGGCTTCACGTTGAGCTTCTTTGCTACTGAAGCAATAGTCTCAAGCTCGTTCAGCTTCTCAACCACGATGAAGATACGTTTGCCCATCTTCTGAGCCAACAGCGCCAACTCTATATATGCCTGGTCTTTATAGCCATTACATATTATCAGCGAGTCGCTTTGGCATTGCACAGCCAATACTGCATGAAGCTCAGGTTTAGAACCAGCTTCAAGTCCGAGGTTAAACTTTCTGCCGTGCGAGATTATCTCCTCTACCACAGGCTGTATCTGGTTAACCTTGATAGGATAAATTATGAAGTTCTCACCCTTGTAGCCATATTCCTTCTTTGCCAAGTCAAAACAGCTGGCAGTCTTTTCGATACGGTTGTCGAGGATGTCTGGAAAACGCAATAGCACAGGCGATGTGACATCGCGCAATGCCAGTTCGTCCATAACCTCGCGGAGGTCAATCTGTGTCTTGTCCTTACAAGGAGTGACATAAACATTTCCCTTGTCGTTGACTCCAAAATACGAAACGCCCCAACCATTAATGTTGTAAAGCTCTCGCGAGTCTTCGATAGTCCATTTCTTCATTCTTCTTTTATTCGATGTTTAGCAGTTCTTTTACTTTTTCTACAGAAATCTTTATCTTCTCATAGTTGTCCATGAGGTCTACGTTGAGAGTGTATTTAGCCTTTTCATAGAACGGCTTGCGCTGTTCCAACTGGTCGTGGATAAACTCGCGAACCTCGTCAGGAGTTTTGTTCTGGAGCAAAGGGCGTACGGTCTTTCCCATCTTCAGATGTCCGTATAGCACCTCAGGCGAAGCCTTTAGGTAGATGGTGTCGCCCTGCTGATTGATGTAATCGATATTGTCGAAGAAGCATGGAGTGCCTCCGCCACAACTAATGATAACATCCTCAAACTCTGCCACCTCATGAAGCATATTGCGCTCTATCTCGCGAAACCCCTCTTCGCCAACGCTGTCGAAGAGTTGCTTTACGGTTTTGTGCATTCTGCTCTCTATATACCAGTCGAGATCGTAGAAAGGCAATCCAAGCTCCTTGCTTAGTGCCTTGCCCACGGTAGTCTTTCCCGACCCCATATATCCTATGAAGATTATCCTCGTCATGATAGTTTTCGTTTATTTCTTTCTTGCCTTTGGTTCTGGTGCAGCGTTTATCACCTCCATACATTGTTCGTAGGTAAGATCTGCTGCATTCTCGTGCATAGCCTTTGGCAAACGATAGTTCTTGCCATCGTAGGCGAGATAAGGACCATAGCGTCCGTTCAGCACTTCCAACTTGGTATCCTCGTTGAAAGCTTTGATATGGCGTTGCTGCTCCTGCTTGCGCTTGTCCATGATAATGGTTATAGCGCTTGTGAGAGATATTGTCATTGGGTCTTCGCCCTTTGGCAGCGAAGCATATTTCTTGTTGTGCAATACGTAAGGTCCAAATCTTCCAGCTCCGATAACTACAGGCGAACCTTCGAAGTCGCCCAATGTGCGTGGAAGCTTGAATAGTTCAAGAGCCTCTTCGAGTGTGATAGTCTCTATACTCTTATCTGCAGGCATTTGAGCAAACTGTGGCTTATCGTTATCCTCAGCCGAGCCAATCTGCACAGCTGGTCCGAAGCGGCATATCTTCACATATACAGGCTTGCCAGTCTTAGGGTCGTTGCCAAGCATACGTTCGCCAGCCTTATGCTCCGATCTTTCGTTCATCACCTTGTCTACCACAGGCTCAAAGTCTTTGTCGAAGCTCTTCATCATCTGCAACCATTCCTCTTTGCCTTCGGCTATTTGGTCGAACTGCTCCTCCACACGTGCGGTGAAGTTGTAGTCCATAATCTCAGGGAAGTTCTTCATCAAGAAGTCGTTAACCACCATACCGATATCTGTAGGCAACAGCTTACCCTTGTCAGAGCCAGCCATCTCGGTCTTGGTCTTCGATGTCTTAACGCCATTTTTCAAGGTGTCTATCACGTATGAGCGTTCCTCTCCATTCTTGTCACCCTTCTGCACATATTCGCGCTGCTGGATGGTTGAGATAGTAGGAGCGTAGGTAGAAGGACGGCCGATGCCCAATTCCTCAAGCTTGTGTACAAGGCTTGCTTCAGTATATCTGGTAGGACCCTGGCTAAATCTTTCTGTAGATGTTATCTCCTCCTGCTGTAGTTCGTCGCCTTCGTTGATAACAGGAAGCAACGCTGACTCTTCTGCATTCTGGTTGTCGTCGTCGGTAGACTCTGTGTAAACTTTCAAGAAACCGTCGAATGTAACAACCTCGCCATTAGCAACAAACTTATACGAAGAGTTGTTCACATCGATAGTGATGGTTGTCTTCTCCAACTGTGCATCAGCCATCTGCGATGCTATGGTGCGCTTCCATATCAAGTTGTAGAGCCTGCGCTCCTGTACTGTTCCCTCTATGGTCTGCTGATCCATAACAGTAGGGCGGATAGCCTCGTGAGCCTCCTGAGCACCCTTAGAACTTGTGTGGTAGTTGCGTCTCTTTGAGAAGTTGTCGCCATAAAGCTCCTTCACCAAAGCTTCGCTACCGTCGAGTGCCAACTGCGATAGGTTTACACTATCGGTACGCATGTACGTGATGCGTCCGTTCTCATATAGATGCTGAGCCACCATCATGGTCTGGCTAACAGTAAAGCCCAGTTTGCGGGCAGCCTCTTGCTGAAGTGTAGATGTTGTGAAAGGAGGAGCAGGCATACGCTTCAAAGGTTTCTTCTGTATAGAAGCCACGGTGAAGTGAGCATCCTTGCATTGATTCAAGAATTCCACAGCCTCTTCGTGAGTCTTAAAGCGAGTGTCGAGTTCTGCCTTTAGCTCGCTCTTTGTGCCATCGGCTCCAGTAACCTGGAATATGGCATTCACTCTGTAGTATGGCTCACTCTTGAAAGCCTGCATCTCGCGCTCACGCTCCACGATGAGTCTTACTGCCACACTCTGCACACGTCCGGCAGAGAGTGATGGCTTAACCTTGCGCCACAATACTGGCGAGAGCTTAAAACCTACTATACGGTCGAGCACACGGCGAGCTTGCTGTGCATTCACGAGGTTCATATCGAGAAGGCGTGGAGTCTCTATAGCCTTAAGAATAGCCGACTTGGTAATCTCGTGGAACACTATTCGCTTAGTCTTCTCCTCGTCCAATCCTAATACTTCGCAAAGGTGCCAGCTGATGGCTTCTCCTTCGCGGTCCTCATCGGATGCCAACCAAATCTGCTTTGCCTTTTTTGCATTGCTCTTTAGTTCAGCAACGAGTTTCTTCTTCTCCTCAGGAATCTCATAGTGAGGCATCATAGTCTTTTCATCAATGCTCAACTCACGTTTCTTGAGGTCACGAATATGTCCGTAGCTCGACATCACCTTGAAGTCGGAGCCTAAAAACTTCTCTATTGTCTTAGCCTTTGCGGGGCTCTCTACAATCACTAGATTTTCTTGCATACTACGAAATGTATAAATTATGGGGCACAAAAGTAATTAAAACTTTTGCTTATACCTTATTATATATCTATATTTTTGTTTTTTTTAAGGATTTGTGATGCAAAGATGATACAAAAAACACAAAAACCTGTTTTTATTTGGCAGTCTTGATAATAATCGCTATCTTTACGGCAGTTTTATGAATTAAAATATGTTATTTTGACACTCAAACAGCAGTTTTGTTTTATGTAGCTTCCGTTCTTACTCCTAAGACGAGAAGAATTGTAAACCGTCAACGGAAGTCTCTACTCGACAATTACCTTTATTATTGTGCCTATTGACGGAGACGCAATGACTAACAAATTTAATTGAGACATGAAGAAATTTACGTATTCGTTTCTTAGCATTTTGATGCTATTGTTAGCTATGCCAGCTGGGTTGTTGGCTCGAACTACCGTGACTTTTGATTTTGCAGCTAATCCTTGGAATTTGCCTTTGAGTTCTAGTGCTTCTGGCGAAGTAGACAAGGGTGCCATTACATCTCCAATTTCGCAAGATGGAGTAACTCTGACAACTACTGATGGTAGTAACAAAACCAAGATGTGGGTAACTAATAGTGCTATTGACTTCCGAGTTTATAAGAGTGGCGGTTCATTCACTTTTACCGCTCCTGAAGGTAAGGTTATAGAGAAAATTGAGTTTACTGGAACTGTAGCTGCTACAGCTGATGCAGGTACTTATGATGGTTCTTCTAAAACCTGGGCACAGCCAAAAGAACAGGTGAATGCCGTGAAGTTTACTGCAACTGCTACAAATAAGATTAAGAAGGCTGTCCTCACAATCGCAGATCCAGGCGAAGCTGAAGAAGTTGTAGTATTGCCAGAGATTGCAGACTTCGCTTCTCTCAAGACTTGTGAGATAGGTAAGGCTGTTAAGCTTACCGTTACCAATGGTAAGGTGGTTTATGCTGGAAGCAAAGACTTGATAGTTGAAGACGCTACAGGTGCTATCGACTTCTATAACTGGGGTGTTAAAGCTACTGCTGGTCAGGTAATCAATGGTGTTGTTGAGGCTAAGTATGATGAATTCTTAGGTATGCCACAGGCTGCAAAGACTGCTAATACCGACGTTGCAGCTCTTACCATTACTGATGGCGACGCTGTAGCTCCTGTAGCAATGGAATTTGCTGACGCTATGAAGGCTACTTCTTATTTGAAGTATGTCACACTTGCTGACTTTGCTATCGAAGAGGCTGATGGTAATACATACCTCGTAAGTGGTGAAAACAAGATTCAGCTTTTCAACAAGTTCAAAGTTGAATATACTCTTCCTGAAAATATCCAAAGCATTAGCGGTATCATCATTCCTTTTGTAGCAAAAGGTTCTACTGATGTTGTCGTAGAGATTGCTCCTACATGCGCTGAGGATATCGTTGCTGCTACTGCTGTAAAGATTCTTGAGGTTAACAGCATTGCCGAATTGTGCAAGCTCACTTCTGATAAGGAACGTGCAGAAATCAAGCTTAAACTTACTGATGCCCAGATTAAATATGCAGATGAAACTATGTCTTCTATGGTACTCATCGAAGATGCAACTGGCGCATTTAATGCTCAGTATTTCTTTGCAGAAGCTATGGGTATGGAAATGTTGACAGGCAACTTCAAGCAAGGATCTGTTCTCAATGGCGATCTCTATTGTTTGTATAGCTATCCTGGTAGTATTGAAGTATCAGAGGAAAATACTGCAAAATCACAAATCGCCGTTACAGAAGCTCCTGTTGTTGCTAAAGAAGCACAGCTTGCTGACGTTTGGAAGGCAGAGAACAATTATCGTCTCTATGAGTTCAAGGATGTTACAGTAAACAAGAACGAGGAAGATAAGTTCCAACTTGTTCAGGATGGTGTTAAGGTAAGTATTTCAGACATTACACATCAGCTCTCAGAAGAAATGATGGCTACTGTAGTAAGCGTTACAGGTTTCCTCCGTGTCGTTGGCGAAGATGCTGAGTTTATACTCCTTTCTTATAAGGCAAAAGAGGCTCCTGCTTACACAGAGGTTAACAGCATCGCTGAATTGCGTGCTATTAAGGTTGAGGAGGAATATGCAGAAGTTCCAGTTAAGATTAACCTTCACGATGCTAAGATTACTGTATTGCACAAGAATAGTGACTATGGCATGGAAATGATAGACTTCGCTATTTTGGAAGATGCTACAGGTGCAGTTTCTATAGGTGATCTTATGATGGAGGCAACTATGTCAGGTATGCTTGAAGGCAACTTTGAGACAGGTTCTGTGCTCAATGGTACTCTCTATGCTATATATAACTGGCCAAACTCTCTTTGGGCAGACGAGGATAATACTCCAAATTCAGAGCTTACAATCACTCCTTCAACAGTAGCTCCTACCGAGGCTACTCTTGCTGAAGTTATTAAGCCAGAGAACGATTTGCGCGTATTTAAACTCCAAGATGTAACTATTAAGAAAGTAGGTACAGAGGATGCTCCAGACTATGATTTCTGTCAGGGTGAACAGTCAATACAGCTTCGTGATGCTTTCGCATTATGGTTCTCTGATGGAAGCAATATGCCAGAAAAGCTTCAGAGTGTTACAGGTATTTTGTATGCAGAGTACGAATCATTAGATCAGGAAACTCCTAAGTATTTCTTTACTCCTTTATCTTATGAGGAAACTCCAGCAGTTCCAGAAATTCCTGTTGTTGAGAACATTGCTGCTCTCAGCAAGATTGAAGGTGGCGAAATGGAGAATCCAAGCGTTAAGCTCATGTTGAAGAACGCTAAGATTACCTATGTTCAGAATACTGAAGGTGACGTTCCTCCAGAATACTCTGTAATGTATGCATTGCTTGAAGACGAGACTGGTGCTGTTGAAATCTCTGATCTCGTAGCTAAGGCTAAACTAAACAATTGGTTCAATGGTGAACTTAAGGAAGGTGTTGCTCTCAATGGTTATGTTATTGTTGACTATAGCTCATTCTTCCCAAGATTGGTAGTTAATGCTGAGACTGCAAAGTCTGAGATTACTGTTACTCCTACCACAATCGTTCCTACCGAGGCTAAGATTGCTGATATTCAGAAGGCAGAGAACCACTTACGTTTGTTTGAACTTAAGAATGTTGATTTCGCTGTTGAAGATGATACTCCTGTAATCAAGCAGGATGATGCATCTATTATACTTGCAGACCAGTTCGTTGTTCTTCCAAAGGATATGCCAGAGACTGCTAAGTTTGAGAGCGTTGTTGGTGTAGTATTCTTGGATCTTGAAACTTACGTATTCTGCCCAATTTCTTATAAGTTTGCTACTCCTAATGGTATCTCAGCTCTTGAGGTTGCTGCTAAGAATGCTGCCGTTTACAACTTGAACGGAGCTAAGGTTCTTGGTGCAGGTGAGTCTGTTAAGGGCTTGGCTAAGGGTATCTACGTAGTAGGCGGCAAGAAGATCGTTGTTAAGTAAACAAACATCTACGATAAGGCATTCAGCCTTATTAGATAAATAAATAAAAGAAACGGCATTCGCACATTGCGGATGCCGTTTCTTTTTCTGTGAGCTCTTTTATTTGCGCTCTTATATATACTCTTTGTCGTATGCAAATATCTGCGTTGAACAACGCTCTCAGTACCGATTTGAGTAACGGTAAACTGGTACTGGAGTTTCACCTTGCTGGTACTGGAGTTTCACCTTGGTGGTATCGCAGTAACACTAAGCTGGTACAGACGATGCAATTAAGAGGCTTTATTTGCTTATTTTATAGCTCTTCTTGTTGCCATTATTTCCGCTTAGGCTAACAACGTAAATGCCATGGCTGAGAGAGCTGTAGGCAGCAGATAATGATGAGGCTTCGTTGCCTGAATTTATGGTTCTGCCATACATGTCTGTTATTATCCATGAGGTGAAGGCTGTAGCCTCGGCTTTAGGACTATCTATTCCTGTTGCTGCATCCCAAAGGTCAAGTTCCTCGGTGTTGAGCACGTAGCAGTCAGACTGATTAGTAGGATTATAGTTGGCAACGAAAGCCACTACATTCATCTTTGTCATATCCCAAGCTTCATCGAGAGTGGTGGTGTAGTTGCACTTATATCCGTTTGCGATGTCTATCTTGTCGCCCCAAGTAGGAGTCAAAGACACGCGTGGCGAATGACGATGATAGAAACCACCCTTAGCGCCAGTCTGTCGCTTTGTAAAGATGCTGTCTTCGGTAAGGAAAACATATAGGCGAACGCTGTCGGGAGTAGCCAATGGCAATAACTGTTTGCCTTCCACCTGTATGCTTACGTTTCTTGTCGAAGTGTTTAGCTCCTTAGTGATGTTTACAGTTGCAAGCGCAGGGGTCTGCTTAGCCATTTTGTATGCCTCCAAAACGTTTTCTGCAGAGGCTTCAAGGATAGGGGTTTCATACTTGAATATCTCAGGCAATGTTTTGCGGAAGTCGCTACGGTCTACGAGCATGGCAGGGGCAAAAGTGCGATAAGAAGGATAAAACCACTCATATTCCGAGCTTGTAGGAATGGTGTATTTATCTGCCATAAAGCCTGCATGATGACCAATTTCTATGATGTCGGTCATGTCTTTTATAGCGTTGTTGATAGCCAAGTGGGCAGCAGGACAGCCCGAGCAATTCTCGGTAGAGAATGTTTCCAACAACACATTGCGGTCTTGATAAGAGTCGCGGCATTTAGTCAGCACGCTCTCCGACCAGTTGTCTGCAGTCACAGCATCAGCCTCGTCGTTCACGCTCTTTATGCAGAGGCGGAGGTTGTAGTCGCCATTTTCTGGCACTTTCATTTGCGACAATTCAAACGAACCCTCACGACGTGATGATGTTTGCAGACCTTCCACGCGCTCAGAGCATAGTTCCTTGTCGCCATCGTATAGGGCAAAGGTGAGGCTGTTTACAGGAGCAACACCAAGGTTTTGGTATGTGCCGAAGTAATTGATTACTTGCCCTGGCTTTACGTAGGCAGGCAAATTGGTTACGCCTAATCTCACATTATGTTGAGGCATGTTGTCGCCAGTTATTGTGGCAAGTAATGATGCGCTATAGTTGTCTTCGTATAATGTCCATTTGCCATTCTTACCCTTGATATATTCAGGATTCTTCACCAGCTGAGTGCCGTAGCATATATATTGGCTCTCTTTGATGGTGTAGCCAACATACAGGGCAGAACCATCGATGGTGTAAGGCTTGGCAAGCTCGAATGTATTCCATTTAGCCTTCTTTGCATCCACAGTCTCCTTATAGAAAGGTTCACCGTTGAGGTCGTGGCTAAGGAATATTGTTATAGCTCCATTTGCTGTTGTGTCAGGAAAAGCTATCTGAATGTCGATGAGCTTACAGCCTTTGTATGCCGACATGTAGTCAGCATCGAAGAATATAGCAGAGCCTACGTCGGTAGCGCCCTTCACCGATTCCAAACCAGCCGACGATTTCTTGTTGTTGCCTATGATAAGCGTGGTATTTGCTGTGTCGGCATACGCATTAATACCAAAAAGAACCATGAGCGCAGCGCCCATGATTCTCTTTTTGTTATTTGATATAAAGCTCATAATAGAGTTTTGGGTTATATTCGTTGTAATAGCTTACTTAACAACCTTGAAAGTCTTTTCGCCCTTAGCGGTTTCAACCTTCACGATGTATGTGCCAGCAGCCTTGCCAGCAAGGTTTGCAGGTGTGCCCTGAGCAACGGTAGCTACGAGAGCGCCGTTGGCAGCATAAACCTTAGCAGAAGTATATTCGCCATTGATATAAACGAGGTTGCCTCCTGCATAGCTGATGCTTACGTGGTTGCGAATATTCTCGATGTTCTTAACAGCATTAACGTCTGATTCGTATTTGATAACAGGGTAGTTCCATGTAACGCCAGAAGCATCACCTGTCAAACCGCCACCAGCAATCACCTTACCATCGTTGCTGCAGCACATTGCAGGGTATAAATCTGTATTAGCGATTTGCTTGCCGCCACCACCGCAAGTAAATATCTCGTCTACATAAACGAGCTTGTTGTCGTTGGTGAATATAAATGGGTTAACCAAGCCTGCAGCATCAGCATAGTAGCCATACATGTTGCCCTCGCCATCGATAGAGAGAATAGTACCTCCGTTGAAGTTTGTTTCTTCCTGTGTCTCGCTTTCCTCTTCTTCGCCATTATCTTCTTCACCACAGTTGAAGAGCTGTATAAGTTCGCCATCGCGTATGAAAGCAGGATTGAAACCACCGCTACCAGCAACATTCAAACCAACGATAGTCTTACCATCGTCGCTGATGTCGCGAACGAAGAACTGGGTGAAAGTTGCTGAGTCAGCCTGCTCAACGAGCTTGCCATCTACATATAGTTTGTTGTGACCAGCTTGTCCGAGGTTGCTGAATACAGTATTGATAACATAGCTATCACCCTTCTTTTCCCAAAGGATAGGGCAATCGCGCATGATTTCATAAACCATTCCTTCAAGGATAGTCTTTTCGCCAACCTTAATACTTGCATGACCTGCGATATACTTGCCGTCAGCAGTTATGGCGCGAGCCTCCTGTGAGAAGTCCTCGGTTTTAGCTTGCGTTAAAGAGTAGCCTGCAGGTACAGGAAGTTGCTGCCAATCGCCTGTTATAGTGCGCCATGCTGGATAAGCCACACTTTTCTTCTCCTCGTCTTCGCGCTGCTCGAAGCTACCAACGATGATACCGTCGTTAGAAACGTCGCATGCAGAGATGCGGTTGCATGTAGTTCCGAGTGGAGTAAGCTCTGTAGGGTCTGTGAGCTGCCAAAGGTAAGCGCCACCTAATTGGAAGATAATCTGTGAGTCATCGTAGCCTACTGCATATTTGCCGTTTGATGATACATGTTGGAAACAGCCTGCGGCATTCGTAGCCTCACCAAAGTCAGGGTCTATGATTGGGAAATCTTTGAAATCCTGTTCGATATAGTCTTGTGCACTAACTGTTTGTGGGGCAGAAAGCGCAAGTGCGGTTGCACAAGCGCAGGTAAGTAAAAGTTTGTTCATACTATCAATACTCTGTTAATTCTAACGTAATCGTTTGAAAATGAGGGAGTTAATTAACGTAATATAACTAATAAAATTTG